>VGXM01000009.1 GCA_016873295.1 Phycisphaerae bacterium | reverse complement strand
CGTGGGGGCGCCGCGGCGGGCGCCCCGGGGCGCAGCGCCTGGAGCATCACGGGCGACCGCGGCGCCCCGGACCTGCGCGAGGCCCTGGGGCGGTGGGCCGCCGACCGGGCACTGGTCGTCACCGAGCTGACGCGGGAGCGGACCTCGCTCGAGCGTGTCTTCCACGGGCTGATCGCCGGGGTGGAGAGCGGCGACACGGAGCGCCGGGCGTGAGCGCCGCCCTCTCCATCGCCTCGCGCGAGTTCCTGGCCATGTTCCGACTGCCGGCGGGGTGGATCGTCACGGCGCTCTACCTGCTGATCTCGGGGCTGGTCTTCGGCCTCGTCGTGCTCGACCCGGGCGGACCGGCGAGCCTGCGGGCCTTCTTCGGGGTGTCGGGGTGGCTGCTGCTGCCCGTGGTTCCCGCGGTCTCGATGCGCCTGATGAGCGAGGAGCTGCGCTCCGGCACCATCGAGCCCCTCCTCACCGCGCCGGTGAGCGACTGGGCCGTCGCCCTGGGCAAGTACCTGGGCGGGGCCCTGTTCCTGTCGGCGATGCTCGCGCCGACGCTGGTGTACGTCGGCGTGCTCTTCGCGGTGGCCGACCCCGCCCCCGACCCGGGTCCCATCGTCGCCGGGTACGTCACGCTGCTGCTCACGGGGTTGCTGTACCTGGCCGCCGGGCTCTTCTTCTCGTCGCTCACGTCGAGCCAGACGCTGGCGTACCTGGGCACGATGTTCCTGTTCCTGGCGCTGCTCGCGGCCCCGGCGGGGGCGGCGTGGGCCCCGGGACCGGTCCGCCCCGCGCTCTTCGCCGTCGCCCTCGGGCCGCGGATCGCCGACCTGGCCAAGGGCGTGATCGACCTGTCGCACGCGGTCTTCTTCCTGTCGCTGTCGGCCCTGTTCGTGGTGCTGTCGGCCCTGGCGATCGAGTCGCGGAGGTGGCGATGAGCGCCCCCCGCACGCGCCTGGGCCTGGCGGCGCTGGCCGTCGCCGGCGCGTCGTTGGCCTCGGTGGTCCTCGTCAATGCGCTGGCGCCGCGCCTGGGCGTGCGGATCGACGTGACGGCGACGGGCGAGCACCGCCTCGCGCCCCGCACCCGCGCCATCCTCGCCTCCATCGACCGCCCCGTGCGCATCGTGATCGCGACCGACTTCTCGACGGTCGATCCCCGGGCCCGCCAGCGCGTCGAGGACGTGCTCGACCAGGTCCGGCGGGCCCATCCCCGAGTCTCGACCGCCATGATCGACGTGGGATCGCCCGCCGGCCTCCCCGAGTTCAAGGGCGTCGTGCGCGGCCTGGCGTCGGCGTGGAAGGGGCCGATCGACCGGCGCACGGGCCAACTGAGGGCCGCGTCGGACGCGGTGTCGGCCCTGGCGTCGGCCCTCGAGAGCACGGTCGCGCCGTCGCTGGCGGCCCTGCGCGAGGCCGCCACCGGCACCGACGACGCCGCGATGGACCTCCGCCGATACCTCGAATCGCGCGGTACCGAGGCCCGCCTGGTCGCCCGCGAGCTCCGCGGCGCGATCGCTCAATCGCAGGAGCGCCTGGCGGCCCAGGTCGCCGGGTCGGCCCTGCCCCGGCTGGGCGAAGCCCGCGACGCCCTGCTGCCCCCCGCGGACCAGGCGCTGTCGCGCCTCGACGGGTTGTCGCGCGACCTGTCGCGGCTCTCGCCCTCGGTCGCCGAGGGCGTGCGCCAATCGGCCCGCGCCCTCGAGACTCTGGTGCGGCAGGCCCGCGACGCCTCGGCGGTGGCGCTGGACCCCGTCCGACGGGCCGCGCCGCTCGAGATCGAGCGCGTCGTCGGGGCGCTGCAGGCCGGGTCGTGCGTCCTGATCGTGGCCGAGCCCGACCCCCGGTGGGGCCGGCCTGAGGCCGGTCCCACTGAGAACGGAGCACGGGGCGGGGCGATCGCGGGCATCGAGCCCACGGAGCTGTTCCCGCCGGGCGAGTGGCTGGACGCGGCGGGGCTGGCCCGCGCCGACGTCCGGCGACGCGCCGAGGAACTGCTGGCGACGGCCCTGGCATCGCTCGACACCCCCCACCGCCCGATCCTCGTACTCACCCACGCCGAACGCGGGTCGGTCCTGCCCCTCTTCGGCGCGGTGCAGGATCGCCTGCGCCTCCGCGGCATGGACCTGGCCGAGTGGCGCGTGCTCCAGAGCCCCGACGCGGCGCCGGCGCTGTCGGACCTGAACCCCGGCGGTCGGCGGCCCGTGGTCTACGTCTCGATCGCGCCCGACTCGGCCGCGGGCACGGGCCCGGGGGGCGAGCCGACGGGCGCCGTCCGGGCGGGCATGCTCGGGGCCGCGCTCGCCCTCGTCGCCGAACGCGGGGACCCGGTCATCCTGTCGATGAACCCGTCGATCCTCCCGGGCACGGGTCAGCCCGATCCGACGGTCGCGGTGCTCTCGCGCTTCGGGCTGGAGGCCCACACGGGGGCGCCGATCGTCGAGGAGGAGCAGACGCCGCAGGGGCGGGCCATCCGCACGGAGTTCGCCGTCCGGCCCGCCGCCGGCGAGCACCCGATCAGCGGCGCCGTGGCCAACCTGGCGACGGCCCTGGTCTGGCCCGTGGCGATCGCCGCGGCGCCGGGCCCGACCGCCGCGTCGCACTCGGTGATCGCGAGCCTCGCGGCGTCGGAGCGGGCCTGGGGCGAATCGCAGTGGCTCCGGGTGTGGCAGACCCCCGCCGCCCAGCGCCCCCTCATGCGCGACCCGCCCCGCTTCGACCAAGGGCGCGACACGCGCCTGGACGCCTACCCCGTCATCGTCGCCGCGTCGCGCCCCTTGCCCGACGGCGGCGAGCAGCGCCTGATCGCCGTCGGCACCAACGCCTGGCTCGTCGACCCCGTCATCCGCCAGTCCGCGACCATCGACGGGCGCACCGTCGACGTCTTCCCCGGCAACCTCGAACTGCTCGAAGCGGGGCTGGCGTGGCTGACGGGGCAGGAGCGCCTGATCGCCCGCAGCGCCACGGCCCAGGCGACGCCCCTGGTCCGCGAGCTCGACCCGGGCACCTTGTTCTGGCTCCGCGTGGGGGTCATCGCGGGGATGCCGGGCGGCACGCTCGTGCTGTTGCTGCTGGCGCGGGCCCTCCGCCGCTGAACCCGGCTACGCTGGCGCGTGTCGAGCGGGCCCGAGGAGATCGCGCAGGCCATCGCCCGCCTGAAGGCGGGCGGCGTGGTGGCGTTCCCCACCGAGACGGTGTACGGGCTGGGCGCCGACGCCTTCAACGAGGATGCGGTCGCGAAGGTGTTCGCGCTGAAGGGCCGCCCCGCCACCAACCCGCTCATCGTGCACGTCTCGGGGTCGTCGATGGCGCGGCGGGTCGCGGCGGACTGGCCCGCCCGCGCCGACAGACTCGCCCGGTCGTTCTGGCCCGGCCCGCTCTCGCTCGTGGTCCCCAAGGCCCCGGACCTGCCTTCGATCGTCACCGCAGGCCTCCCCGCCGTCGCCCTCCGCTCGCCCCTACACCCACTCACGCTGGCCCTGATTGACGCGGCGGACACGCCCATCGTCGGCCCCAGCGCCAACCGCTCCGGGCACGTCTCCCCCACCACCGCCGAGCACGTCCGGCGCGAGTTCGACGGGGGCGACGTGCTGGTGCTCGACGGCGGGCCCTGCCAGGGCGGCATCGAGAGCACGGTGGTGTCGCTCCTGTCCCCGACGCCCCGCGTCCTGCGCCTGGGGCTGGTCACGCCCGAGCAGATCGCCCATTGCCTGGGGCGCATCGTGGACATCGGGCCCGCGCCCGCCGACGAGGCCCCGGTTCCCAGCCCGGGACAGCTCCCGACCCACTACGCCCCGCACGCCCCCGCGCGCCTGGTCGCCCGCGAGGCAGTGCCGGCGTTGCTCGCGGAGCGGTCGGCGGACGCCATCGTCGTCGTTGATACCCGGTCTCACCCGGGCGTGCGCACGGTCGTGCTGCCGGCGGAGGCGCGGGAGTACGCGGCGGGGCTGTACGCGGCCCTGCGCCGAGCCGATGACATGAACCCGGGGCTCATCGCGATCGTCGCGCCCGAGCGCAAGAACCGCGACGGGGCCCTCTGGGACGCGATCGTCGACCGCCTGGCCCGCGCCACCGCGCCCCGCCCGTGACCGGGAGCGCACCCCCGAGCCCCTACGCTTGACCCCCTTCGGAGACCGCTCCCATGGCGAAACTGACGATCGCGCTGGCGCCGGGCGACGGCATCGGCCCCGAGATCACCGACGCCGCCCTCGCGATCCTCAAGGCCGCCGGCGCCCTGGACAGCCTCGAGTTCGTCCGCGTCGACATCGGCAAGTCCGAGTTCGAGAAGGGGAACACGCGCGGGATCTCCGACGCCGCCATCCGCGCCATCGAGGACTGCGGGCTGGTCCTCAAGGGCCCGATGGAGACGCCCAAGGGCGGGGGCGGCAAGTCCATCAACGTCACGCTCCGCAAGCTCTTCTCCGCCTTCGCCAACTTCCGCGTCTTCCGCACGCTCCCGGGCGTCGAGACCGTCTACAGCAAGGCCGGGCTGCGGATCGACATGTCGATCGTCCGCGAGAACGTCGAGGATACCTACGGCGGGGTGGAGCACCGCCTGACCAACGACATGATCCAGTGCAAGCGCCTGATCTCCGCCCCCGGGTCCGAGCAGGTGGCGCGCTTCGCCTTCCAGACGGCCCGGCGCCTGGGCATCGCCAGGGTCCACTGCGGGCACAAGGCCAACATCATGAAGATGACCGACGGGCTCTTCCTGGATCGCTTCCGGGCGGCGGCCCGGGACTTCCCGGAGATCGAACCGGCGGACGTCATCGTCGACGCCCTGTGCATGAACCTGGTGGTCCGCCCGCAGCAGTACCGCATGATCGTCCTGCCCAACCTTCAGGGCGACATCGTCAGCGACCTGTGCGCCGGGCTCGTGGGCGGGCTGGGGTTCGCGCCCAGCGCCAACATCGGCACCCACGTCTCCATCTTCGAGGCCGTCCACGGCACCGCCCCCGACATCGCCGGGCAGGGCATCGCCAACCCCACCTCGCTGCTGCTCTCCTCGGTCATGCTCCTGCGCCACGTGGGCCTGCTCCACGAGGCCGCCACCATCGACAACGCCCTGCTCGCCACGCTGGAATCGGGCGTGCGCACGGGCGACTTCGGCGATCGGAACAGGCCCGCGGCGGGCACCATGGCGTTCGCCGACGCCGTCGTCGAGCGCCTGGGCAAGACCCCCGGGACGGTGCCCCCCGTGGCCGTCCCGCCCAGGGGCCAGGCCCGCCTGGAGCGCGGCGAGCGCCCCTCCGGGCAGCGCGTCATCCGGACCTTCAAGAACGTCGTGACCCACGTCGTGGGCTGCGACATCTATCTCGACACGCCCCTCTCCGCCGCCGCCCTGGCCGAGGAGATGGCCCGCGCCTGCGCCGACACGCCCTTCAAGCTGAGCCTCATCTCCAACCGCGGCACGATGGTCTGGCCCACCGGCAGCGTCTACACCGAGTGCGTCGACTACTACCGCGTGCGCTTCGAGCTGCGAGACGGCGTCGTGCCCGGCACCTTCGGGCAGTCCCGCTGCGTCGCCCTCATGGACCGCGTCGCCGAGTCCTTCACCGTGTGCAGCTACGAACTCCTGCGCACGTTCGACGGCGTCAAGGGCTTCAGCATGGCCCAGGGGCAGTGACCCATGGGAGGCGTCGAACTGGCCCCGGGCGTCACCGTCCCCGAGCAGGCGCTGTCGTTCACGTTCACCACCAGCACCGGGCCGGGCGGGCAGAACGTCAACAAGCGGGCCACGCGCTGCGTCCTGCGCATCGCCCTGGCCGACCTGCCCCTCCACCCCGAGGCGGTCGAGCGGCTCCGGCACGCCGCGGGGCACCGGGTCACCGACGCGGGCGACCTGGTGATCTCCGGCGGGCGCGAGCGGACGCAGGAACGCAACCGCGACGACTGCCTGGCCCGCCTCCGCGAGCTCCTCGTCGCCGCGATGGTCAGGCCCAAGACGCGCCGACGGACCAGGCCCACGCGCGGATCGAAGGAACGGCGCCTGTCGAGCAAGAAGCGGCGCGGCGAGATCAAGCGCTCGCGCCGGTCGCCGGAGTAGACCTCACACGACCCGGTCGCGGGACATGCGCCGCACGCGCCCGTCGGCGCTCTCGACCAGCACCTCGTGGGCCTCGGTCAGGAAGAGCCCGTGCTCGATGACCCCGACGCAGCGGTCGAGGAACGTCGCCACCTCGTCGGGCCGGTGCTGCTCGCTCAGCGACACGTCGAGCACCAGGTGCGAGTGCTCGGTGCGGAAGGGCTGGCCTTCCAGCGTGCGCCGCACCACGCCCGAGAGCCCGATCTTCCGCAGCTCCTCCCGGATCCACGTCAGCCCGAACTCGAAGATGCAGATCGGCAGCGTGTTCCGCGTGCCCAGGCGCTGCACGATCTTGGACTCGTTCACCAGGTACACCGCGCGACGGGCCGCGTGGGCCAGGATCCGCTGGCGCGCGATCGCCCCGTGCTGCCCCTTGAGCATCCGCAGGTGCCCGTCCACCTCGTCGGCGCCGTCGAAGAGCACGTCCAGCGACGTCTGACCGCTGAACGACTCGACCTTCAGGCCCAGGTCGAGGGCCTGGGCGTCGGCGGCCGTGCTCGTGCCGAAGCACACCACGTCCAGCTTCTCGTCGCGGACGCGGGCCGCCAGGGCCGCCAGGGCCCGCGACGGCGCCCGCCCCATGCCGATCCCGATCGTCATGCCCGACGCCACGCCGGCGACGGCGGCCTCGGCGAGGGCGTCGCGGACGGGGGCCTCCGGGCCCGCCTTGGAGGTCGTGGGTTCAGCCAAAGTTGATCCCCTGGGCCAGCGCCAGATGGGCCCCGTAGTTGACGGTGCACGTCTGACGCCGCATATAGGCCTTCCACGAGTCCGAGCCCGATTCCCGTCCGCCCCCCGTGTCCTTCTCGCCCCCGAAGGCCCCGCCGATCTCGGCGCCGCTGGTCCCGATGTTCACGTTGGCGATGCCGCAGTCCGACCCGGCGGGCGCGAGGAACCGCTCCGCCGACCGCACGCTGTCCGTGAAGATCGCCGACGACAGCCCCTGGTCCACGTCGTTGTTCATCCGCACCGCCTGCTCGACCTCCTTGAACGTGAAGACGTAGAGGATCGGCGCGAAGGTCTCCTCGTGGGCGATGGGCAGCCCCCTGTCCGGCGGGGCCCGCACGATGGTGGGCTCGACGAAGTTGCCGTCCAGCCCCGGCACGCGCACGCGGTCGCCCCCGATGACCACCCGCCCGCCCTGCTCCCGGGCCGTCGCCACCGCCGCCAGGAACGCGTCCACGGCCCGGGCGTTGATCAGCGGGCCCACCAGGTTCCGCTCGTCCATGGGGTCGCCGATGCGGATCTGCTTGTACGCCCCCACCAGCCTGGGCAGCAACTGCTCCACCACCGACTCGTGGACGATCAGCCGCCGCGTCGTGGTGCAGCGCTGGCCCGCGGTGCCCACCGCCGCGAACAGGATCGCCCGCGCCGCCAGGTCCAGGTCCGCCGAACGGTCGACGATCACGGCGTTGTTGCCGCCCAGTTCCAGCAGGCACCGCCCCAGCCGCCCCGCCACCACCTGCCCCACGCGCCGACCCATGCGGCACGAGCCCGTCGCCGAGATCAGGGGCAGACGCCGGTCCGCGACCATGCGCTCGCCCACCGCGTCGTCGGCGCCGATCACGAGGCGGAAGACGCCCGGGTGCCCCATCTGCGTGGCGACGCGGTCGGCGATGCGGTTGCCGGCGATCGCCGTGAGCGGGGCCAGCAGGCTGGGCTTCCACACCACCGTGTCGCCGCACACCGCCGCCAGCATCGCGTTCCACGCCCACACCGCGTTGGGGAAGTTGAAGGCGCTGATGACGCCCACGGGCCCCAGGGGCAGCCACTGCTCGAACATGCGGTGGCAGGGGCGCTCGCTGGGCATCGTCAGCCCGTAGAGCTGGCGCGAGAGCCCCACCGCGAAGTCGGCGATGTCGATCGACTCCTGGACCTCGCCCAGCCCCTCCTGCCGGATCTTGCCGACCTCGAGCGTGACCAGTTCGCCCAGGGGCGTCTTGAGCCGACGGACCTCGTCGCCGATCGCCCGCACGACCTGCCCGCGCACCGGCGCCGGCACCTCGCGCCACTTCAGGAACGCCTCGCGGGCCCCGGCGACGCACGCGTCGTACGACGCCGCGTCGTCCAGCCGCACCGCCGCGATCGCCCGCCCCGTCGCGGGGTTCTCGCTGACGATCACCCCGGGATCGCCCGCGCCCGCCTTCCCCGGCTCCAGCACGCGCGGTTCGTCCCACAACCCCAGCGCTCTCAGGCATTCGGCGGACATCGTCTCACTCTAGCCCTACCGCCCTCCCCGGGGGGCTGGCTGCCGCAGCATCCCGAGCACACGCGCCACGTCGGGCGACGCCGCGTCGCGCACGTAGGCCCCGCTCGTCGCCGCCCCCACCGCCAGGCACTCGCCCAGCCCCATGCGGAGCACCTGCGCCAGCGCGAACCCCGCGTTGAAGTGGTCGCCGGCGCCGGTGGAGAGCCTGGGCGTCGGGGTGAAGGGCCCGTCGACCCACGCCGAGCCGTCGGCGTCCGCCGCCGCCGCGCCCTCCCGCGGGTGGATCACCACGCAGTCCAGCCCGCAGGCGCCGCGGATCGCCTCCGCCGCCGAGCGCACCGCCTCACCCCGCGCCTCGAACCGCGCCAGCCCCAGCGCCCCCGCCAGCCTCTCGCCCTCGGCGAGATTGAGCCCCAGCGTCACCGGCGCCAGCCCGTTCATCCGCGCCAGGTGCGCCAGGGCCCCGCGCAGGTCCGCGTCCGTGCGCTTGGCCGGGTCGCACAGGTCGATGTAGACGCGCCGGGGCCGCGCCGTCACGATCGGCAGCACCTCGTCGCACAGCCCGTCCCAGATCCCCTCCACCCCCGCCATCATCACCCAGTTGACGATCCCGATCAGGGCCGAGCGGTCGACCAGATCGACGATCGCGCCCAGCCCCATGCGGTCCTTGATCGCGCCCCACGTCACCCGCTGCACGTTGGCGGGGCGCCCCAGCATGAGCTTGCCGTCGTCGAACTCGAGGGCGTCTGTGTGGGCGGGCGGGGCGATGGGCACGACGCGGGCGCACCGCCGGGCCAGCTCGCCGTAGAGCGGGTGGAGCTGGGCCGGGTTCTCCTCCATCCCCACCGCGCCCACGAACGTCGTGGGCATGCCCAGCCTCGCCAGCCCCGCCGCCATCAGCGGCCCGTTGCCGCCGAACCGCTCCTCGGTCACGACCATCTCCAGGTTCGTGCTCCGCCCGGCGGCCCCGGCGACGCGCTCCGCGAACCCCGCGATCGTGCGCACACGCTCGTAGTCGCCCGGCCCCATCGAACGCCGACGGTCCACGACCTCGATGATCGCGTCGATGAACCCGTCGAACCCGACCAGGGCGTGGAGCCCGCGCACGTCCGCCGACGCTCGCTCCAGCGCCGCCGCCGCGGATTCGTGGACGTCCGGGTGACCCATGGGCCTAACTGAAGCACGGCGTCCGCCCGCGGTCCAACCGCCTACCACTGGGCATGCGGTTCGTGCTCGCGACGGGGAACCCGCACAAGCTGGAGGAACTCCGCGCCATCCTGGCCCGCGAGGGCGTGGCCGACCGCGTCGAGCTCCTCTCGCTCGCGGAGGTCCCGGGCGGGCCCTTCCCCGAGCCCGCCGAGACGGGCCGCACGTTCGAGGCCAACGCCGCGATCAAGGCCCGCGCCTACGCCGACGCCACCGGGCTCCCGTGCCTGGCCGACGACTCGGGCCTCGAGGTCGACGCCCTCGCCGGCCGACCGGGCGTGATCTCCAGCCACTACTCGACCGACGGCGTGGAGACCGGCCTCTCCCGCCCCGAGCGCGACCGCCTCAACAACGAGCGCCTCCTCCGCGACCTCGACGGAGTCCCCCCCGACCAGCGCACGGCCCGGTTCGTGTGCGTCATGGCCCTGGCGTGGCCCCACTCCCAGGCCCGGCGACACCGGCCGCGGGCCGGTCCCCCGGACACACCACGCTTCTTCCGCGGCGCCTTCGAAGGCCGCGTCGGGCTGCGCGGCGACGTGCCCCGCGGGCCCCACGGCTTCGGGTACGACCCCCTCTTCCTCGTCGCGCCCGACTTCCGCCTCACCAGCGCCGAACTGCCCCCCGACGAAAAGAACCGGCTCAGCCACCGCGCCGCCGCCGCCCGGTCACTGTGCGAGTTCCTGCACACGCTCCCGGGCCGGCCCTGACCGGCGAATCATCCACCATGCGCCACCCCGCTCTCGCGTGCCTTCTCCTCTCTCTCGCGCCGCCCGCGCTCGCCGGGCAGGACCCGCCCATCACGCTCACCAGGGGCCTCTTTGTCGATCGCGTGGTGCGAGCCGGGCGCGACCTGGTTCGGTTCGACCCGATCGCCCAGTCCGTCGCGTCCGGCGCCTTCAGGGCCCCGGCGGCCGGCGACGCCGTCGCGGGCGGTGATCGCACCTGGACCGTGGGATCCGCCGACGACCATGGGTGGTTCGACGCCGCCCTGGGGCGCTCCGGCTACGGCTACTTCGAGGTGACCAGCCCGCGCCAGCGCGTCGCGGTGCTCGACGCCCTCGCCCACGCGATGATCTACGTCGACGGCGAGCCCCGGATGGGCGACCCCTACGCGGGCGGCGCCGTCAGCGTCCCCGTCCGCCTCCGCGCGGGCGTCACGCCGCTGCTCGTGGCCATGGGCGGGCGGGCCCCATTCCGAGCCGTGCTGCGCGAGCCCCGCGCCCCCGTCGAGCTCGACGCCCGCGACACCACGCTCCCCGACCTGCTCGAAGGCGACGACGTCACGCCGGTCTGGGCCGGGATCGTGCTCCGCAACTGCACGATCGAGCGCCAAACCGTCCGCGTCGAGGCCCGCGCCGAGGGCGCGGGCGATTGGCGGTTCGTCCGCGACCTGACCCTCGAGCCCCTCGCAACCACCAAGCCCGCCCTCACCCTCCCCGGCACGCTCCCGGCGACGGGCGACACGGCCGGCGTCGAACTGCGGGCCCGCGTGCCGGGGCTGGAGGGCGAGGACATCGCGAAGCTCGCCCTGCGCGTCCGCCGCCCCGACCAGTCGCGCCGCGTCGTCTACCACTCGACACTCGACGGAAGCGTGCAGTATTACGCCGTCGTCCCCCCGCTGGGGGAAGAGCCGCCCGGGATGGTGCTCTCGCTCCACGGCGCCAGCGTCGAGGCGACGGGCCAGGCCGACAGTTACGCACGCAAGCCCGGGCTGTGGATCGTCTGCCCGACGAACCGCCGCCCCTTTGGCTTCGATTGGGAGAGCTTCGGGCGCGAGGACGCCTTGAGCGTCCTCCAGGCCGCGGCCCACCGGTTCAGGCCCGACCCCTCGCGAACCTACCTGACCGGGCACTCGATGGGCGGGCACGGGTCGTGGCAGCTCGCGACGCTCTTCCCCGACCGCTTCGCGGCGGTGGCGCCCAGCGCGGGATGGATCAGCTTCGAGTCCTACGCCGAGGCCCGCGGCGACGCGCCGGACCGGGGCGACCAGGACCCGATCCGCCTCATGCTCCGCCGGGCCGCGTGCACCAGCGACACGCTCGCCCATGTCTCCAACCTCGCGTCGATGGGGGTGTTCATTCTCCACGGCGACGCGGACGACAACGTCCCCGTCGGCGAGGCCCGACGCATGGGCGAGGTGCTCGGCGTGTTCCACCGCGATTGGCGGACGCACGAGGAGCCCGGCGCCGGGCACTGGTGGGACTCGGGCCGGTGGAAGGACCACGCCGGCGCCGCCTGCGTCGACTTCCCGCCCATCTTCGACTTCTTCGCCGCACGCCGCCTGCCCCGGCCGGGCGAGGTGCGCCTGGTCGACTTCGTCACGTCCAACCCGGCGGTGTCGGGCGAGTGCCACTGGGCCGGCGTCGTGGCCCAGGAGCGGCGCCTCCGCCCCTCGCGGCTCGTGCTCGACTTCGACCCGGCCTCGCGCCGCGTCCGCGGGACCACCGACAACGTGCGCGCCATGACGCTCTCCCCCGACCTCCGAGGCGAGCGCGGGCTGTCGCTCACGCTCGACGGGCAGGACGTCACGCTCGACGCCGCCGGGCCGATCGTGATCCACCGCCTCGGCGGGCGCTGGGAGCAGGGCCCGCCCATCGCGCCCATCCCCCCCGGCTCGTTCGTCGATGCCTACGCGGGCTTCGTCTTTGTGTACGGCACGGGCGGGTCGCCCGAAGAGTCCGCCCAGGCCCTCGCCCACGCCCGCTACGACGCCGAGCAGTGGTGGGTCCGGGGCAACGGCTCCGCGCGCGTCCTCTCCGACCGCGCCTACCTGGCGATGCAGGACCCGCCGATCGTCAGCATGCTCTACGGCGGCGAGGACACCAACCTCGCCTGGGCCGCGGTGCTCCCCGACGCCCAGGTCCGCGTGCGCCGCGGAGTGGTTTCCCTCGGCTCGCGCGAGATCACCGGCTCGGCGGGCGTGCTCGCGGTCCAACGCGGGCGCGACGGCGGGCCCGTCGGCGTCATCGCCGGCACCGACCTCCCCGGCGCCCGAACGCTCGAACGCCTCCCCCTCTTCGTCTCGGGCGTGGGCGTCCCCGAGGTCGTCGTCGTCCGCCCCGACCTGTTCACGCGCGGCGAGGGCGCCATCGTCGCCTGCGGGTTCCTGGGCAACGACTGGGGCGTCGAGTCCGGCGAGATCCACTTCCGCGACCAGACCGGCAGGCGATAGCCCCGCGGCGTCAGGGGATCAGCGTGATGGCCCCGTCGCCCGCGTCGAACGCGGGCACGACCGGGATCGTGTCCGGGAGCGAGCAGAACTCGACGTCCGCCCCGAGGCCGATCCGCACCAGGTTCCGCCCGCCGCGCGACTCCCTCATGAGCCCCCGCAGCCCTTCGCGCAAGGCAAGGCGTCCCCGCCACGCCGCCAGACACAGCCGCCCCGCGTCGTCCGGCGCGAGCATCCGCCCCATCCCGACGAGCCGCTCGACCATCGCGCCCGCGGGCAGGCAGTCGTCGAGACTGACCCGTCCTCCCGTGCCCGCGCAGAGCAGGTGCACCGGTCGCTCGTCCGCCGCCACCGCCGCGCACAGCGCCGACAGGTTGGCCATCGACCCGACGAGGACGCGGTCGGCGAGGCCCGCGTGCCGCAGCGCCGCCGTGCCGTTGGTGGTGGTGAAGACGACCTCGCGCCCGGCGACCCGCTCGGGCGTGTAACTCGCGGGCGAGTTGTCCAGGTCAAAGCCGGGGATGAGCACGCCCCCGCGCTCGCCCCCCAGCAGGGCCCCGCCGCCCCGCCCCGCCAGCGCCTCCTCGACGGTGAGCGTGGGGATGACGCGGGCGGCCCCCGCCGCCAGCGCCGCCGCGATCGTCACGCTTGCGCGCAGGTTGTCGATCATCACCACCACGCCGCCGCGCAGGGCCTCGGGCTCGACGTGGGCCGGCACAAGGTGCACGTGCGTCGGTCGCCGTCCCTCGCTGGGGTCGGTCGTCGGCGCGGCGGCGTCGGGCGCGGGCATCGGGGCTGAGCGTAGCCCTCGCGCCCGTGGGACCGGCCCCCGGCCCGTGGGCGGCGCCGCTTCTCCCGCGCGCAACAAACCCCCGGCTTGCGCCGGGGGCTCGTCGATCAGGCGATCGCTCCGGAGGCTACTCCTCCTTCACCTTGTACTCGGCGTCGATGACGTCGTCCTTCTTGGGCTCGCCCGCCGCGGTCCCCGCCGTCTCGGGCCCGGGCGTCTGCTTCTTCGCCGCCTCCTCGTAGACGATCTTGCCCAGCTCCATGCTCGCCTTTTCGAGCTCGGCCAGGGCCGCGGTGATCGCGGCGGGCTCGTCGCCCCGGGCGGCCGACTCCAGGTTCGACAGCGCGCTCTCGACCTTGGCCCGCACGTCCTGCCCCACCTTTCCGCCGTGCTCCTCAAGGGCCTTGCGGGTCTGGAAGAGGGCCTGGTCGGCCCGGTTCTTGAGGTCGGCGACCTCGCGGCGCTTCTTGTCCTCGTCGGCGTGGGCTTCGGCGTCGCGCTTCATGCGCTCGATCTCGTCCTTGGGGATGCCGCCCGAGTTGGTGATCTTGATGTCCGCCTTCTTGCCCGTGCCCTTGTCGGTGGCGACCACCGTCAGGATGCCGTTGGCGTCCAGCGAGAACTCGACCTCGATCTGCGGGGCCCCGCGCGGCGCCGGCGCGATCCCGGTCAGGTCGAACTGCCCGAGCAGGCGGTTGTCCCCCGCCATCTGCCGCTCGCCCTGGTAGACCTTGATCGTCACCGACGTCTGCCCGTCCGCCGCCGTCGAGAAGACCTCCTTCTTCGACGTCGGGATCGTCGTGTTCCGCGCGATGAGCACCGTCATCACGCCGCCCAGCGTCTCCACGCCCAGGGAGAGCGGCGTGACGTCGAGCAGCAGGATGTCCTTGACGGCCCCCGTGAGCACGCCCCCCTGGATGGCGGCCCCGATCGCCACCACCTCGTCCGGGTTCACGCTCCTGTTGGGCTCGCGCCCGAAGATCTCCCTGGCGATCTGCTGCACCCTGGGCGTGCGCGTCGATCCGCCCACGAGCACGACCTCGTCCACCTTGGACGCGTCCAGCTGCGCGTCCTTCAGGGCCGAGAGGCAGGGCTGCTTGAGGCGCTCGAACAGGTCGGCGCACAGCGACTCGAACCTGGCCCGCGTCACCGACACCTGCAGGTGCTTGGGCCCCGCCTGGTCCGCGGTGATGAAGGGCAGGTTGATCGTCGTCTCCTGCATCGTCGACAGCTCGCACTTGGCCTTCTCGCACGCCTCCTTCAGGCGCTGCAGGGCCATCGAGTCCTTGCGCAGGTCGATCCCCTCCTTGCGCCGGAACTCCTCGGCGACGTGGTCGATGAGCTTCTGGTCCCAGTCGTCGCCGCCCAGGTGCGTGTCGCCGTTGGTCGAGAGCACCTCGAAGACCCCGTCGCCGATGTCGAGGATCGACACGTCGAACGTGCCGCCGCCCAGGTCGAAGACCGCGATCTTCTGGTTCTTGGCCTTCTTGTCCATCCCGTAGGCCAGGGCCGCCGCCGTCGGCTCGTTGATGATCCGCTCGACCTTCAGCCCCGCGACCTCGCCCGCGTCCTTGGTGGCCTGGCGCTGGGCGTCGTTGAAGTACGCCGGCACCGTGATCACCGCCCGCTCGACCTTCTCGCCCAGGTAGTCCTCCGCCGTCTTCTTGAGGTCCTGGAGGATGAAGGCGGAGATCTGCTGCGGCGTGAACTCGCCCTGGTTCACCTTGACCTTGACGAACTCCTCGGGAGCCCCGGTGACCGCGTAGGGCACCTTGCTCTCCTCGTCCCCGGACTTGCCGTAGCCCGCCGCCGCCCTCGCCGACACCTCCGCGTGACGCCGACCCATGAACCGCTTGATCGAGAAGATCGTGTTCTTCGGGTTCGTCACCTGCTGGTGCTTGGCGGGCTGCCCCACCAGGCGCTCGCCCTTGTCGGTGAACCCGACCACCGAGGGCGTGATCCGCGAGCCGGAACTGTTGATCAGGACCTTGGGCTGCCCACCCTCCATGATCGAAACGACGGAGTTGGTGGTGCCCAGGTCGATGCCGATGATCTTGGACATGCGCGGTTCCTCCCCACCCGGGCACGGACGCCGGGCTCCTCACCCCATCGTTGCAACCTCGGTGCCAGCCGACCGCCCCGCGACGCCGCGCCCGTGGGCCCGGACCGCCCCGCACGCTCCCACGACCCCGCTCGCCTCAACGCGAGGCCCGACGCGCCTGCCGAAATGGCAGACGACCCGCGCCCGCCCAGCCCCACGCGCGAGCGTGGGGTCCGCGGGCCGCCGGGCCCCGGGCGTGCGCCCGGGGCCCGTCAGACACCGAGCTCCTCCGCGACGCTCTCCAGCGTTTCGGGCTCGCCGCTCTCGCCCGCCAGCGCCGCCGCCGTCGGCGCCGTCGCCAGCGGCCTGCCCGACGCGTCCGTCAGCGCCTTGCCGTCCAGGGTCCGCACGATCGCGACCGGATTGGCCTTCGCGTGCGCCTCCAGGGCCTTCTCCAGTTCGGCCCGCTGGGCCTCGGGCAGGTCCGCCCACTTGCCCCGCCCCCGGCATTGGGGGAAGCGCGAGCACCCCAGCCACGGCCCGCGCAGGCCCGACCTCAGGTTCAGCGGCGCCTCGCACGTCGGGCACTTCAACTCGGTCACCAGGGGCGGCGGGCTGGGGGCCGTCACCTTCCCCTTGCGGTCGATGTTCAGGATCCCGTCGCAGGGGTTCTCCTTGTCGCCGTAGCGCGAGCACCCGAGGAAGTCGCCGAACCGCCCCGTGCGCTTGGTCATGGGCCCGCCGCACTTCACGCACGCCACGTTCACCGTCGCCGCCGCCGGCCGCGGCCTGCCTTCGCGGTCCACCGGGCTGGCGTAGCGGCACTCCGGGTACAGCGAGCAGGACAGGAAGCGCCCGTTCTTCCCGAAGCGGTACACCAGCGGCGAGGCCCCGCGACCCGCCTTCTCGCACTCCGGGCACGTGTACTCGGGCGGCGCCGGCGTCGTCTCCGCCTTGGCGTGCTGCATCAGCTTCTCGGCCTTGGCCAGGTCCTTGGCGAAGGGCACGTAGAAGCGCTTGAGCATGTCCACCCAATCGAGGTGGTCCTCCTCGACCTTGTCCAGTTGCGCCTCCATCTCGCGCGTGTACCCCACCTGGATGATGTCGTCGAAAGCCTCGAGCAGCTTGTCCGTCACCACCTCGCCCAGGTCCGTGGCGTAGAAGCGCCGCTGCAGCTGCTCGACGTACCCGCGCTCCTGGATCACCGAGATGATCGACGCGTACGTGCTCGGGCGACCGATCCCCTCCGACTCCAGCGTCTTGATCAGGCTCGCCTCGCTGTAGCGAGCCGGCGGGCCCGTGAACTTCTGCTGGGGCTCGACGCCGAACGCCGCGACCCGCGCCCCCTCCCGCACCGCCGGCAGAGTCTGGATGTCGTCGGCCCCGGGCACGCCCACGACCCTGTAGAACCCGTCGAACGCCAGCCTCCGCCCCGTCGCCCGGAACGTCAGGGGCGTCTTGGGGTCCGCCCCGCCCGTGATCGACACCGCCGTCGAATCCCACTCCGCCGGCGTCATCTGGCCCGCCACGAACCGCTCCCAGATCAGCGTGTACAGGCGGAACTGGTCCTCCGAGAGCGCCCGCCGCACCTTCGAGGGCGTGAGGGCCACGTCCGTCGGACGGATCGCCTCGTGCGCCTCCTGGGCCGCCTTGTTGCTGCTCGAATAGACGTTGGGGCTCGCGGGCAGGTAGCGCTCGCCGAACTGCCGCCCGATGAACGCCCGCGCCATGTCGACGGCCTCGCCCGACAGGTTGGTCGAGTCCGTGCGCATGTAGGTGATCAGGCCGACCGGCCCCTCGCCCGGGATCTCCACGCCCTCGTACAGCGCCTGGGCCGCACGCATGGTCCGCTGGGCCCCGAACCCCAGGCGCGAACTGGCCGCCTGCTGCAGCGTGCTCGTGATAAAGGGCGCCGGCGGGCGCGACGCCGTGCGCCTGGTCTCGATCGCGCTCACGCGGTAGGGCGTCGCGGAATCCACCCGCCCCGTCGCCGTGCGCACGAACCGGGCCGGGCCCTTGCCCTCAGGATCCTCGCGGACCGTGACCTCGGGCCCGCCGATCCCCGCCAGGCGCGCGATCCTCCCGATGCGCTCCGAGAGGTCCTCGGGCTCGCCGTCGCGCACCGACGCCGACAGGTCGAACGCCTCGCCCCCCACCTCGACCAGGTCGGCCGCGAACCCGCCGTGCTCCGCCAACCACGCGTTCTGCGCCTTGAGCGTGGGCGCGGCGCCCTTCTCATCGCGCTGCCCGAGCACCTTCGCCCACCGCTCCGACAGCCCCGGGGCGGCCGACAGATCGGGCGTGAACTCGCCGCGGACCGCCCAGAACTCCGAGGGCACGAAGGCCCGGATCTCGCGCTCGCGCTCCACCACCAGCCGCACCGCCACGCTCTGCACGCGGCCCGCCGACAGCCCCCGCGCCACCTTCTTCCACAGGAGCGGCGAGACCTGGTACCCCACGATCCGGTCCAGGATCCGACGCGCCTGCTGCGCGTTCACCCGGTCCTGGTCGATCGGGTGCGGCTTCCTGAAGGCCCGCTCGATCTCGCTCTTGGTGATCGCCGGGAAGATCACCCGCTTGGCCCGCCCCGGCTCGATCCCCAGCTCCTGGGCCAGGTGCCAGGCGATCGCCTCGCCCTCGCGGTCAAGGTCCGTCGCGAACCACACCTCGCCCCCCGTCGACCGCACGTCCTTGGCCGCACGCTTGAGGTCCTCGACCACCTTCTCCTTGCCCGGCAGCACCTGGTACGTCGGCTCGAAGCGGTTGGCCACGTCGACGCCCGGCACCGGGTCCTTCACGCCCTTGGGATTGCGGTTGGGCAGGTCGCGCACGTGCCCGATGCTCGCGAGCACCACGTACTCCGGCCCCAGGTACTTGTTGATCGTCCTGGCCTTGCTGGGCGACTCGACGATCACCAGGCTCTTGCCCTTGGCCGACCCGGCCACGTACCCAAGCCCCGCCGATCGCCTCCCCGGGCCCCGACCGCGCGCTCCGCCCCCGCCCGCCGCGGCGGGCTTCTCCTTGGACTTGCTCGCCGCCTTCTTGGCCATCGGGTTCGTGACTCGGCGCGCCCAGACCCGGGCACGCACCAGAGACAAGGACCCAAGGAAAGCGACCGCCCGCCGACGAGTCAAGCGGTTCGGGGTCCGGTCGGTATCCTACGCCCGCCCCGCCGCCGTCCCGAGGTGCCGCAGCACCAGGCCGGGCCAATCCGCCTCCGGGACGCCCCCGGCGTCGATCCACAGCCCCCCCGGCACCGCCCGCAAGCGCCGCAGCCACGTCCGCTGGTTCTTGGCCAACCGCCGGGTCTCGATCTTGATCGCCTCGACGGCCTGCTCCAGCGGCTCGCCGCCGACCAGGTGGCGCACCAGCTGCTTGTACCCCAGCGCCTCGGCCGCCTGCCCGGTCAGCACCCCCCGCGCCAGCAGCGAGCGGGTCTCGTCGAGCAGGCCCCGCTCCATCATCGTGCGCACGCGGGCGTTGATGCGGGCGTTGATCGCCCCGCTCGCCCAGTCGAGCCCGATCAGCGCGGCGTCGGGTCGGCGGGCCCGGTCCCACTGCGACTGCTGGGCCGAGATGGGCGCGCCGGTGAGGCGGTGGACCTCCAGCGCGCGCACGGTGCGGCGGATGTCGTTGGGGTGCAGGCGGGTGGCGGCGGCGGGGTCGACCCGCTCCAGTTCCCGCCGCAGCGCCTCGGGGGACATCGCCAGGAACTCCGCGCGGAGCTCGGCGTCGGCCCGCGGGCCCTCGAACATCCCCTCCAGGAGGATCTTGACGTAGAGGTGCGTGCCGCCGACGACGATGGGGAGCCGCCCGCGCGAGCGGATGTCGGCGATCGCCGCCTCGGCGCGCACGAGCCAGTCGGCGACGCTGAAGGGCTGCCCGGGCTCGACCAGGTCGATGAGGTGGTGCGGGACCGCCGCCCGCTCCGCCCCGGTGGGCTTGGCGGTGCCGATGTCCATGCCGCGGTAGACCTGGAGGGCGTCGGCGGAGACGACCTCGCCGCCCCCGGGCCAGTCCCGCGCCAGCGCGAGCGCGAGGGCGGACTTGGCGCCAGCGGTGGGTCCGACGATGACCGGGAAGGGGGTCACGCTCGAGCGTAGAGCGTCGCGGGGCACGAGGTTCGGGTACTATCCGGTCGCCCCGGGGGCGGTCGGCCTCGTCGCCCGGGTCCCGCATGCTCCTGACACTCAACGCCTCGTGCCTGCGAGACAAGCTCCTTTCGTCCACGCCGGGCGGGGTGTCGCTCGATTCGCTGCCGCGGTTCGCACGCGACGTGATCGGGGTCCACGGGCTGTACCTCTCGACGGAGCTGTTGAAGGGGGCGGACCGGAAGCGCCTGGAGCAGATGCGCGAGCGGGCCGACAAGGCCGGGTGCGCCGTGCTGCTGCTCCAGGAGACCGCCCCTGCGGTGCTCACGACCCCCGCCAAGGCCGACGCCGCGGTCGAGCGGCTGACGCGGGTGGTGGAGGCGGCGTCGGCGCTGGGGGCCGCGGCCATCAGCGTGCGCCTCGAGGCGGGCGCGACGCCCGCGGCGGTGGAGTCGGCGGTGGCGCGCCTCAAGGAGGTCGCGAAAGCGGCGGACGCCCGCGACGTCAACGTGCTGATCGCCCCGGGCCCGGGCCTGACCGACGACCCGGACCGCGTCACCGAGATCATCAAGAAGGTGGGCGGGTTCCGCATCGGCACCTGCCCCGACTTCGAGTCGGCGCTCACGCACAAGAACCCCGGCGCGTTCCTGCGCCGCCTGACCCCCTACGCCACGGCCCTGGTCGCCAACACGGTCCAGTTCGAGGAGGGCGAGCCGACCCCGCCGCCCGTGCGGCCCAAGAGCAAGCCCGAGGCGGCGTCCGCCAAGGGCAAGCCCGCCGACGTTGACGACGAGGACCTGGACGAGGAGATGTCGCCGGAGGACCTGCTGGCGGCGTTGGCGCCCGAGGAGGACGAGGAGGAGCCCGAGCCGGAGCCCGCGCTCATCCACCGCCCCTACGACCTGGCGCCGCTGCTGGAGTCGGTGCTGGCGGTGGGGTACGAGGGGAGCATCGGGCTGGACTACCGGGGCTCGGGGGACGCGACGACGGGTCTGATCCAGAGCCGACGGGCCATCCAGCGGATCCTCGACGCGCAGGCGTAAGCCGTCGCGCGGGCGCGGGGGGTACACTGAAACCGGGCCGCCGCGTTCGGTCGAGCGCGGCCCGCGGAGCACGGCGACATGGCGGCGGTGCCCTCCAGCACGACGACCCGGACGGCCCACGGCGCCGTGCCGCACGTCGAAGTCCGCACGCCCCGCCGACCACTCCACCCCTTGCTCCCCAGCGACAAGCCCATCATCGTGACGATCGACGGCCCGGCGGGGACGGGCAAGTCGTCGGTGGCCCGCCTGCTGGCGCGGCGGCTGGGGCTGGACTTCCTCGACACGGGGGCGATGTACCGGGCCGCCGCCGTCGTCGCCATCGAGCGCGGGCTGGGGGTGGATCGCGCGGCGGAACTGGTCGCCGCCGTCGTTGACGCCGACCTGCACTTTGACTGGTCCGCCGACCCGCCCGACATCCTCGCCTCCGGGCGGTCCGTGTCGTCGCGGATCCGCGGGGGCGACGTGACGGCGGTGGTGTCGCCCATCGCGGGCATCCCCGCCCTGCGCCGGCACATGGTGCGCAAGCAGCGGTTGATCGCGGCCCAGCACCCGCGCCTGGTGACCGAGGGGCGCGACCAGGGCTCGGTGGTGTTCCCCGCCGCCCCGGTCAAGTTCTACCTGGACGCGGCCCCGGCGACGCGGGCCCGGCGACGCGCCGACCAGTTGCGCGAGGCGGGGCTGGACGCCGACGCCGACGCGCTCCTCGCCGACATCACCGAGCGCGACCGCTCCGACAGCACGCGCCGCGAGGGCCCGCTGATCAAGCCGGGCGACGCCATCGTGGTGGACACGACGTCGCTCTCGCTCGAGGGCGTGGTGGGCACGCTGGAGCGCCTGGTGCTGGAGCGGATGGCAAGGGCATGACGCCTCCGCCCGACCCCGGCCCTTTGCAGCGCCTGATCTACCGCCTGGCCCGCGCGACCGTCGCCCTGCTCACGTCCATCGTCTACCGCGCCCGGGCCTTCGGGGCCCACCGCGTGCCGGCGCGTGGCGGCGTCCTGCTGGTCGCCAACCACCAGTCGCACCTCGACGGGCCCCTGATCGGCATCGCCGCCCACCGGCCCCTGTGGTTCGTCGCGCGGGTCGGGCTCTTCTCGTTCAAGCCCTTCGGCTGGCTCCTCGCCGCGCTCAACTCCATCCCCATCCGCCAGGGGGAGAGCGACGCGGCGGCGATCCGGGCCCTGATCGCCCGCCTCGACGCCGGCGGCGCGGTCCTGATCTTCCCCGAGGGGTCGCGCACGCCCGACGGCTCGCTCCAGCCCTTCTCGCGGGGGACCGCCCTCCTCATCAAGCGGACCGGGTGTCCCGTCGTCCCCGTCGCGGTCGAGGGTTGCTTCGACGCCTGGCCGCGATCCAGGCTCCTGCCGCGGCTGTGGCGGCGGCGGGTCGCCGTCGCGTTCGGAGAGCCCATCGGGCACGACGAGTTGATGCGCGACGGGCCGGACGGGGCCCTGACGCGCCTGGCGGAGGAGATCGAGTCGCTGCGGCGCGGGCTCGTGCCGTTCCCGCGCTGAGGGGGGCAAGGCGGGCGCACCCTACGATGCCCGCGTGACGATCCCGCGGATTGCCATTGTGGGCCGACCCAACGTCGGCAAGAGTTCGCTGCTCAACATGATCGCCGGGGCCAAGGTCTCGATCGTGGACCCGACGCCGGGCGTGACGCGCGACCGGGTCGCGGCCATCATCGACCTGCCGCCGCCCGACGGCCTGGGCCCGGTCAAGACCGTCGAGCTGGTCGACACGGGCGGGTTCGGGGTGTACGTGGCCGAGGGGGCCCGGTACGACGAGATCGGGCACGACCTCACGCGGCTGACGGGGGACATCGAGGCCCAGATCAGGCACGCGATCTCGACGGCGGACGTGGTGCTCTTCTGCGTCGACGCCCAGCGCGGGCTGACCCCGCACGACGAGCAGATCGCCCGCATGCTCCGCCGGCAGGAGCTGGGCGACACCCAGCGCCAGCCCGCCCGCAAGGGGAAGGGCAAGGCCCGCACGCCCGCCGCCTCCGTCCCCATCCGCGTCGTGGCGACCAAGGTCGACGGGCCCAAGTGGGAGGCGCACGCGCTCGAGCTTGCGGCCCTGGGCTTCGGCGAGCCGCTCATGTGCTCGGCGAAGAACAACTACATGCGCCGCGACCTGGTGGACACGCTCTACGGGCTGACGCCCCAGGCCCAGGACACGGGCAAGGACCTCCGCGCCGACCTCAAGATCGCCATCATCGGCAAGCGCAACGCGGGCAAGAGCACCCTGGTCAACACGCTCGCCGGCGAGGAGCGGATGATCGTCAGCGAGATCCCCGGCACCACCCGCGACGCCGTCGACGTCCGCCTCGAACTGGACGACGGGCGCGTCGTGGTGGCGATCGACACGGCGGGGCTGCGGCGCAAGAAGAGCCTGCGGGGGGCCCTGGAGTGGTACGCCCTCGACCGCCTGGAACGCTCCATCCACCGCGCCGACGTCGTCCTGCTCCTCCTCGACGCCACCACCAGGATCAGCCAGGTGGACGAGCACCTGGCCCAGTTGGCGGCCCGGAGCTACAAGCCGGCGGTGCTGGTGGTGAACAAGTGGGACATCGCCTCGGGGCGTCCGGGGCGCAAGGGCGAGCCGGTCACGCCCGAGGACTACGAGACCTACCTGCGGGACGAGCTCAAGGGCATGGCCCTGGCGCCGATCAGCTTCATGTCGGGCAAGGACGGGCTGAACGTGCGCGAGACGATCGACCTGGCCTTCGAGCTGCACGGGCAGGCCGGGCGGCGCGTGACGACGGGCCGGCTCAACCGCCTGCTCCGCGAGATCCTGGACCGGCGCGGGCCGCCCAGCAAGCTGGGGACGATCGCCAAGCTCTACTACGCGGCCCAGGTGGCGACGCACCCGCCCACCATCGCCATCGTGGTGAACCGCCCGGAGCAGTTCACGCCCAACTACCGGCGCTACCTGGTGAACCGGATCCGCGAGGGGATGGGGTTCGACGAGGTGCCGGTGAAGCTGCTGGTGCGGGGGCGCAAGCCGGGCGAGTCGTGGGAGGACCCCGGCGCCGAGGCCCGCCTCAAGGCAGAGGCCGCGGGCGCCGAGGAGGGCGTGCTGTCCGCCGCGGAGTATTTCGAGGACGAGTAGGCGGTCAATCCTCGTCGGCGTCGTCCTGGGCCTGTGCGGCGACCTCGGCCTCGACCTGCTCGAGGGGCTTCTCTTCCTCGACCTTCTCGCCGCGGGCGAGCTTCTCCGCCTTTTCCTTCTCCATCTTGCGCTTGAAGGCCTCGACCTTGGGTCGGTCGGGGGCGAGGATGATGCTGGCCTGCTTGCCCATCCATCGGGGCGTCTGCTCGACCTTGGCGACGTCGGCGAGGGCGTCGGCGACGTCCTTGAGCTTGGCCAGGCCCAGGTCCTTGTGGGCGATCTCGCGTCCGCGGAAGCGCTGCGTGACCATGACCTTGTGCCCCTCGAGCAGGAAGCGCCGGCTCTGGTCCACGCGGATCTTCACGTCGTGGTCGCCGATCTTGATCGAGCGCCCCAGGCGCACTTCCTTGAGCTCGCTGGACTTGGAGTGCGCCCGCCGCTGCCGCGCCTCCAGGCTCATCTCGTACTTGTACTTGCCGTAGTCCATGATCTTGCAGACCGGGGGGCGGGCGTCGGGGCTGATCTCGACGAGGTCCAGCCCCAGCTCCTGCGCCCTGCGGAGGGCCTCGGAGGTCTCCACGACGCCGATCTGCTCGTTCTCCGGACCGATCAGCCTGATCGGGGTGATCCGGATCATCATGTTCACGCGGATGCGCTGCGGCATCCCCGACTCACGCTGAAAACGCCCGAATGCGATGTTCGTCACTCCCTTCGTGCACACACGCACCGCCCGCCGGGACACTTGCCCGGAGCCGCGTCGGCCCGCACCTTGGCAAAAGCCTAACCCGCCCGCCCGCGCCGAGCAACCCCGGCGCCCGGATCGGTCCCCCGGCTCCCGTCATTGACGCGTCGCCAGCAGGGCGATGTTGAACCCCACGCTCAGCACCAGCAGCCCCGAGAGCGTCCAGAACCACCACTGCCGCAGCACGTCCCCCGAGTCGGTGGAGATCAGGGCGGGGGCGACGGCCTGGAGGGGCTGGGCCGCCTCCGCCTGGGCCAGCTGCGCCAGCGCGTCCGCCGGCGCCTCCCTGTGCGCGATCGTCGGCGTCTTCCCGGACCGCACCGCCCGAAGGTCGATCAGGAGGTCGGCGCAGGTCTGGTAGCGGCGTCGGGCCTCCTTGGCCATCATCATCTCGATGACCTCCGAGATCCCAGCCCCCAGCTTGGGGTTCACGTGGTCCGGCGCCACCAGGTCCGCCTTCAGGTGCTTGTGCATCACCGCCGACGGGTTCTTCCCGTCGAACGGCACCGACCCCGTCACCATGTGATACAGCGTGGCCCCGAGGCTGTAGATGTCCGCCGGGGGCCCGATCGTCAGCTCCCCCCGGATCTGCTCCGGCGAGATGTAGTAGGGCGTGCCGAAGGCCTTGCCCGCCTCCGCCTCCGCCATCTCCTTGTCGCTCACGGCCCGGGCCAGACCCATGTCCGCCAGCTTGGCCATGCCCTGCTGGTTGATCATGATGTTCTTGGGCTTCACGTCGCGGTGGATCAGCCCGCGCTGGTGGGCGTGCTGCAGGGCCTCGGCGATCTGGATCACGATGTCCAGCGCGTCGGCCTCCGCGTAACGCCTGTGCCTCACGATGTCGTCGTACACCGTCCGACCGTCCACGAACTCCATCACGAAGTAGTGGTAATCCCCCGCCTTCCCCACGTCGTAGGCCTGCACGATGTTGGGGTGGTTGAGCTGGGCCGCCGCCCGGCCCTCGGCGTAGAACCGCTCGATGAACTGCGGGTTGCTCGAGAACTTCCGCGGCAGCACCTTGATCGCCACCGTCCGGTCGAGGCTCATCTGGCGGGCCTTGAACACCGACGCCATCGCCCCCGCCCCGAGCTTGCCAAGGACCTTGTACCCCGGGATCTTCTGCCCCGAACGCTCCGCCTCGACGATCTGCTTGAGCCGCGCCATCTGGCGCTTCGTGACGTAGTCGTTCCGGACCAGCAGGTGCACCAGCGACCGCTGGTTGTCGTCCTCCGCCGTCTGCCGCGCCTGCACCAGGCAGTGCTGCACTTCTTCCGCCGTCGCCAACCCCTGGTCCACCACCAGGCGACCGATCACCGTGTCGATGTTGCTCCCGCCCTTGGCCATCTCCTGGACGGCCTGGCTCGCCTGCTCGTCCGTCGGGATCGAGGTCTGCGACGGCAGGGGCGCCGTGTCCTCGGGCTTGCCCGCGGCGGTGCTCTCCGCAAGGTCCGTTTGTCGCGAAGTCTGGCTCATCCGGTCCTGTCGGATCGGTCGATCACGCCGCCCGCGGTCGCGCGGACGGAGGCGGCGCCTCCGGTGCCCCTTGAGAACATACCCCATCCCGGGGGCGAAGGGTTCCGTCCGGGTCGGAAGCGAGTCAAAGTCAGGTTACCCGGACCGTCGCACGCCAACCATACCGCCCATCCCGGCGGATCGACCGCCGAACCGAGCAACTTGACCGGATTCGATCGCCGCTGGCCCTTCAGCACCGCACAGAGGTCGGCACGTGTTCGGTATCCGCGCGAGTTGGTTTGCGAGGTTGCGCCGAGTTGGGTGAAGCGTTGGAGGACGAGCCGTCGTATACTGGACGGATGCGTGGCTCCCGCTCGGGGGCAGCGCGCCTGCCGGAGCCGATCCGGCAGCGATGTCGAGGCGCGTCGACCCGTTCTGGGCGGCGCAGGAACGGTCGCTGAACCCCGTACGACCCTTGGATCGGACGGTCGCTCGGCGGCTGTGAGTTGAGGCCGGAGACGCTCAACCAGAAGGGAACCATGCACCAGATCCGACGGCACACCAAGGCGGGCTTCACCCTGATCGAACTCCTGGTCGTCATCGCGATCATCGCGCTCCTGATCGGCATCCTCCTGCCGGCGCTGGGGCGGGCCCGCAACGCGGGTCGCCAGGCGATCTCGCTGAGCAACATCCGCCAGATCACAACGGCGGCGATGGTGTACCGCGAGGATTTCAAGGGCTTCCTGCCCATGGTGCTCAGCTACACGCCCCGCGGCAGCGTCCAGATGCAGGGCAACTCCCTCGCGGGCGCCTGCACCTGGGCCTTCGGCGGCAAGAACACCAACGCGTTCTGGGCCGGCGCGTACGGCGGGGCGTTCGACATCGAGGCCGCCGACCGCCCGCTGAACCCCTACCTGTACCCCGACCTCACGCCCGACGCCCCGGCGGGCATGGTGGCCCTGCCGCCGCAGGACCCCGCCCGCAAGGCGCTCGAGATGTTCGTCTACCGCGATCCGTCGGACCAGGCGACCCACCAGCGCAACTGGCCCGAGCCGGACTTCCGCCAGACCAGCTACAACGACGTGGGCACCAGCTACCACACGAACTTCAAGTGGTTCGAGGAGCTGCGCAACCGCCTGGGGTTCGCCCCCGGGTGGAACTTCGGGTGCCTCCGCTTCAAGGTCGCGGACGCGTTCCAGCCCTCGCGCATGGTCTGGATCGGCGATGAGACGATGGACCTCGTGACCAACAACTCCTTCGCCGCATACCAGTACCGCAACGGGTACGGGGACATCAACAAGGCGGTCCTCGGGTTCATGGACGGCTCGGGCCGCTACGTCACCATGATCCCGGGCAACCTGCCCCAGTCGTTCGCCAACGACAGTTACACGCTGGTCTTCCCCGACCTGCGCCTGCCCTGAGCGAGGATCGCCATGAGTGAACTGATCAGCGACACTCTTGCGGCGCTCCGCGGCGACCCAAAGAAGAAGATCATCGCGCTCGTGGCGATCGTGGCGCTCGGCACGGGCGTGGTCCTGATCGCCAGGTCACTGTTCGGCGATGGCCGCGCCGGCCCGGTCTCGCCCGAGACGGGCGCGCCGATCGCCGACCCGGGCCCCGAGAACAACCCCAACTACGACAAAGAGATGGACCCGAAGCGGGGTCAGCGGCAGGGCAACCGCTACCTCGCGCCCTCCGGGCAGTAACCGGCCGCCGGGGTTGGCGGGGCGGCGCCCCGATCCGCGAGTGTCAGGCGGGGCGGACGGTGGGCTTTGACCCCCCGCGGCAGATCCGCCGGGCCTCATCGGGCGTAGGAGTGCGCATGAACACGCCGGCAATCGTCCCGTCGCGGCGCGGTTTCACCCTGATCGAGCTCCTGGTCGTCATCGCGATCATCGCGCTCCTGATCGGCATCCTCCTGCCGGCGCTGGGCGAGGCCCGCCGGGCGGCCCACAACACCGTCAGCCTGTCCAACCTGCGGAGCCTCTCGCAGATGATGGCGGCGTATGCGGGCCAGTCGAGAGACCAGCTCATGAACCCGTTCTTCCTGCCGGGCGAGCGGGCCGTGGGCAACCCCACCCCGCCCTGGAACGGCATCGAGGTGTCGCACCAGCCCGGGGCGTTCTGGATCTTCGCCGACGGCGGGCGCTCCACCGAGATGTTCGGCTTCCACTGGGCGAGCCTGATGATGCACTGGAACAACCCGGAGGACCTCGGGAACAAGGTGCAGTTTGCCCCTGGCGACCGCACGGTGGTCACGCGCTTCAACAACTTCGTGCCTCAGCCCCCCTTCACGCGCAGCGACTACATCTGGGACGGGTCCTACGTCTATTCGCCCGCCTGCTGGTTCAACTCGATCCGGTACGAGCAGCCCGTGGGCACCCCCGCCCTGCCCGCGGCCCAGGCCCTGCTCCGCCGCAACACCTACGCCTCCGTCATCAGCCCCTCCGCCAAGGTGATGCTGTGGGAGCGCTTCGACTACAGCCGGAAGTGGCGCCTGGACGCCAACGGACGCACCGAGAACCCACCCCAGTGGAACAACCCCGAGGCGACGGCCCGCTTCGCCGCGGTCGACGGCAGCGTCGACGCCGTCCGGATGCGCACCCTGTACGAACTCACCACCCCCGGGTCGTCCACCCCTCCCAACGAGCGCTCGCTCACGCCCACGGGGCGCTTCAACATCCCCACCTCCATGTTCGCGGCGTATGACATGAGCCGCGACGGGTTCGAGAACGGCGAGAACGGCACCGTGGCCAACCCCGCCTTCTTCTGGGCGACCCGCGACGGGGTCAAGGGACGCGACATCAACCGCTGACGCCCGCACCGGGGAGTCCGCTCCATGGCTCTGGACCTCTATCGGCTCAGGGAATCGCTCCGGGACCTGCGGTGGGCGCGCGACCTGCCGCCCAGGAAGCTGGCGTTGGCCGGGCTCTCGGCGGTGCTCCTGGCGGTGGCGGCGTACCTCATCCTGTTCCGCGGCACCTCGCCGCCCCCGCTCACCCCGGCGGAGCAGAAGGCGGTCCAGGCGGTCGACGCCGTGATGCCCGACGAGTCCAAGTCGTACACCATCCCGGTCCGCGAGCCGGGCAGCGGGCGGGTGCCCGTGCAGGCCCCCCCCAGGTAGCCAGGCGGGCCCCCCACGCGCCAGCGCGCGGTGGGGCGCCCGGGTCCGATCCGCCCGGGGCTCGAAGGCGGGAACTCCTCTGGTATGATGGAGCGATGACAAGCCCACGCAGGATCGGCGGCTTCACGCTCATCGAACTCCTGGTCGTCATCGCCATCATCGCGCTGCTCATCGGCATCCTGCTGCCGGCCCTGGGGAGGGCCAAGCGCAGCGGGCAGGAGGCGGTGAGCCTCGGAAACCTGCGCAACAACGTGCAGTTCCACGCCATGTACTGGAACGACCACAAGGACCGGCTGATCAACCCCTTCAGCACGAGGCTGGAGCCGTGGGTGTGGTACCCGGGGCGGATCAACCAGTACGGGTGGTGCTACGGCCCGCCCTACAGCACCAGCGGGTCGGAGAGCTACGGCTACCACTGGCTGGCCCACACGCTCTGGTTCGACGACGAGCGCATCAGCCGGGCGAGGTCGATGATCTCGCCCGCGGACCGGGCCCTGCAACTGTGGTTCCAGAACAACGTGGCGGCCCAGACCAACTTCGAGTGGATCTTCCCCGGGTCGTACTGGTACCCGCCGGTCTTCTGGCAGCAGGCGTCGCGGTTCGTGGGCGGCATGCGCACGCCCGGCACCACCGCCAACCAGTACTTCATCGCGGCCCACGCCTCGGCCGACGTGCTCTTCCCCCAGCGCAAGGTGCTGCTCTTCGAGGCCAAGCAATACACCCACCCCCTCCAGCCCCAGTGGAACACCCCCCAGGCCGTCCCCCTCATCGCCCTGTGCGACGGCAGCGCCCGCTCCATCCGCATGTCGGAGGTGATCGCCAACACGGGCCCGCGCGGCGGGACGCCCGCCGAGGGACAGCTCTGGCACCCCGCCGGGCTCTGGAACCCGGGCGACGCCGAGATGAACGGATACCTCGAATACGGTCGGCCCCAGGGCTTCATCTGGACCATGCAGCTTCCAGGCTACTTCTGGGCGACCCAGAACGGCATCCGCGGCATCGACTTCTGACCCGAGGCGGGGCCTTTCACGCCCCGTCGGCCTCCCCGGCGCCTCACATCGAAAGGAACGGCGCTCCATGGACGATCGGCGGAAGCGGGCGGTGAAACTCGGCGCCGCGATCGCGCTGGCCCTCGCCGCGGGCGCGATCTTCGCCATCAACTCCGGCGCACTGAGCCCGCCCCCCGTCGATCCCCGGGTCGCGGAGGCCCAGAAGCGCGCGGAAGAACTCGCGGCCCAGTCGCGGGACGCCGGGTTCAACGACGCGCCGCCCCCGCCCGCGGCCAGGGAGAAGCCGGAGGGATCGGGGCGAAGACCTCTGCCCACCGCCCCCTGAAGCCGCGCTCCGCCGCGGCCGGAATCGGGATCCCCCGCATACGATCCCCCGTGAACACCGGAACGGAGGCCGAGCCATGAACCGGAAGAAGATCGCCGTGATTCTGAGCGGCTGCGGGCGTGGCGACGGAAGCGAGGTGCACGAGTCGGTGAGCGTGCTCATCCACCTGCACCGTCACGGCGTGGAGTATCGCTGCTTCGCGCCCGACGCGCCCCAGGCCGACGTCATCAACCACGCCACAGGCAAGCCCACCGACGAGACGCGGAACCAGATGGTGGAGTCGGCGCGGATCAGCCGGGGCGAGATCGCGCCCGTGTCGTCCCTCAACGCCGACGCGTTCGACGCCCTGGTCTTCCCGGGCGGGTTCGGGGCGGCCAAGAACCTGTGCACGTTCGCCAGGGACGGCGCCGACTGCACCGTCAACCCGGACGTGCGCCGCGTCGTGAGCGCCTTCCACGCCCACCGCAAGCCGATCGCTCTGTGCTGCATCGCGCCCGTGATCGCGGCCCGACTCCTGGGCACCGCCATGGGGGGCGAGGGGTGCACGGTCACGATCGGGAGCGACGAGGGCACGGCCCAGTCCATCAGGCGCATGGGCTCCACCAACGTGCCCAAGCACGTGACCGAGGCCTACGTCGACCGCGACAACCGCCTCGTCAGCACGCCCGCCTACATGTGCGACGCCGGGCCCTACGACGTCTTCACCGGCATCGGCAAGATGATCGACGAGCTGGTGGCGATGGTCGGGCAGGCCCCGGCCCGCCTGCCCGCCCACGCCTGACGGGGCCACCGCTATACTCGCCGCCTGTCCGGGCACCAGGCGGGCTCCCGTCCGCCATGACCCGACCGGATTGCGATCGCCGATTGTCGATCCTCGGGTCGCCCGTCCATGCTGGTCGCTGAGAACCGGCCCCGCAATCTGAGCTGGCTGCACGCGGGCCCGCTGCTCTACGGCGACTGGGGGACCAGCCGACTCTACGTCCTCGGGCTCGCCTTCTTCTTCGCCGCCCACGGCTCGGTGCTCTTCCTCGCCGGCATCGGGCTCGTCATGATCGCGGTCGCGTGGGCCTACACGATCATCTGCCGCAGCTTCCCCGACGGTGGGGGCGTGTACACCGCGGCCCGCCAGATCAACCCCACGCTCGCGGTGGTGGGCTCCACGCTCCTGCTGGGCGGGTACATCATGACCGCCGCCATCTCGGTGGTCGAGGCTTTCCACTACTTCGGCGCCCCCCGCGGCACGGTGCTCGGGCTCTCGATGGCGTCGCTGGCGCTCATCGGCGTGGTGAACTGGCTGGGGGCGCGGAGCGCGGGGCGGTTCGCGCTGGTCATCGCCATCGCCGCCCTCGTCGTGTCGGGTCTGGTGGCCCTGGCGTGCCTGCCCTTCGTCCCCGCGGGCCTGGGCACGATCTCGCTGGACGCCCTCCCGCCGCCCGGGGCCTCGTGGGTCATCTTCACCAAGATCTGCCTGGCGATGGCGGGGATCGAGGCGGTGGCCAACATGACCGGGCTGATGAAGCAGCCCGTCGCGCGCACGAGCAAGCGCACCATCGCCCCCGTCCTCATCGAGGTCGTGGCCCTGAACCTGCTCTTCGGCGTCGCCCTGGCGGGGATCCCGGGGCTGGTCGACAAGGTCACGCCCGACGCCGCGGCCTTCAGGCCCGGCACCGCCCCCGCCGACGTCCTCGCCTACCGCGACACCGCCATGAAGGCCCTGGCGATCGAGAGCGGGCGTCACTGGCTCGGCGCGGGCGCGGGGTACCTCTTCGGCAAGGTCTCCGCCGTCGTCTTCGGGCTCCTGCTGCTCTCGGCGGCCAACACCGCGGTCATGGCCATGGTCTCCGTCCTCTACGCCATGGCCCACGAGCGCGAGCTGCCCAAGGGGCTGACGCGCCTGAACTACTCGGGCGTCCCCTGGATCGGGCTCGTCGTCTCCCTCGTCGCGTGCGCCGGCGTCCTGCTCATCGAACACGACGTGCAGATCCTCGCCGAGCTCTACGTCATCGGCGTGTGCGGGGCCGTGACCACGACCGTGCTGTGCGCCGGGGCCAACCGCGGGCTCGAGATCCCGCGTCGGCACCGGGCCGTCATGGCGGCCCTGGGCCTCTTCCTCCTGGCCGTCACGCTCACCATCGCCCTGACCAAGCCCCGGGCGACGGCGTTCGCGGGCGTGTTGGTCGCGTCCGTGCTGGTCACGCGCTCCGGGCTGCGCCTGGCCCGGCGGGGCGAGCCCGAGATGCTGCCCGAGCCCACGACGGGGTGGCTGGCCGAGGTCAAGCGCGGGCCCGTCAAGTTCGACGCCCGCAGGCCCCGCATCATGCTCGCCGCCCGCGGGCGCGACCAGGCCCAGTTCGCGGTCGAGCTGGCCCGCCGACAGGGCGCCACGCTCTTCGCCCTCTACGTGCGCACCCTCCGCGTCATGGACTACAACGCCACCCTCGTGCCGCGGATCGAGGAGGACAAGGAGGCCCAGGAATCGCTGGGCACGGCGTCGCTCCTGGCCGGGCAGGCCGGCATCCCCTTCGTCCCCATCTACGTGATCAGCACCGACATCGCCGGCGAGATCCTCGACTACACCGTGACCTTCGGGTGCGACACGCTCATCATGGGTAAGACCCGCCGATCCGTGCTCTCGCGGGCGGTCGCGGGCGACGTGGTGGCCCGCGTCGCCCAACTGCTCCCGGCGGGCGTCACGCTCCTGACCCGCGCCGCCGGGGGTCCGGCCGAGTTCGTCCCCACCGGGCCCAACGGCGCCGGCGAGGAGGAGCGCGGCCCGGGGCCCACCTGAGCCCCCCGGGGCCTACGCTCCACGCCGCACCTCGGCGGAGCCGACGCACGGATGCTCGACCAGCAGACCCTCCTCGACGACCTCACCGACCCCCAGCGCCAGGCCGTGCGTCACACGGAGGGCCCGCTCCTCGTCCTGGCCGCCGCCGGCAGCGGCAAGACCCGCGTCATCACCCGCCGAATCGCCTACCTGGTCTCCTGCGGCGTGCCGGGCTGGTCCATCCTCGCCCTCACCTTCACCAACAAGGCCGCGGGCGAGATGCGCGAGCGCGTCCACCGCCTCCTGGGCGGCGAGACCCCGGGCGACGACCGCGCCCTCCGCGGGCTCACCGTCACCACCTTCCACTCGCTCTGCGCCCGCCTGCTGCGGCGCTTCGCGGCGGCCCAGCCGGACCTCGTCGGCGTCAGGCCCGAGTTCACCATCTACGACGCCGACGATCAGTCCAAGCTCTGCAAGAAGGTCATCGAGGGGCTCGAGCTCTCGACCAGCAACTTCCCGCCCCGCAGCGTGCTGGCGGCGATCTCGGGGGCCAAGAACGAGCTCCTCGACGCCGAGGGCTACGCCGCCCGCGCCGCCGACTTCTACTCGCGCACGGTCGCCAAGGTCTACACGGGCTACCAGCGGGGGCTGCGGGCCGCCAACGCCGTCGATTTCGACGACCTGCTCATGCTCACCGCCCGGTCGCTCAAGGCGTCCGAGGCCCTGCGGGAGCAGTGCCGGAGCCGATGGCACTACCTGCTCGTCGACGAGTACCAGGACACCAACCACGCCCAGTTCGTCATCGCCTCGCTCCTGGCGGGCGAGCCGGGAAAGGGCCCCAACATCTGCGTCGTGGGCGATCCCGACCAGTCGATCTACGGCTGGCGCGGCGCCGACATCGCCAACATCCTCGAGTTCGAGGAGCACTACCCCGGGTGCACCACCATCACGCTGGGCGAGAACTTCAGGTCCACCGCCCCCATCCTCGCCGCCGCCGACTCGCTCATCCGGAACAACAAGCGACGCAAGCACAAGGACCTCTTCACCCGGCGCGAGGGCGGCGAGAAGATCGAGCTGGTCCACTGCCACGACGAACGCCACGAGGCCGCCCTGGTCGCCGAATGGTTCGAGGCCCGCAAGGCCCGGGACGGCGTGGCGTGGCGCGACATGGCCGTCTTCTACCGCTCCAATGCCCTCAGCCGCGTCATGGAGGAGGCCATGCGCCAGGCCGGAATCCCCTACGTCATCGCCCGCGGCACCGCCTTCTACGAGCGCGAGGAGGTCCGAAACGCCCTGGCCTACCTCCGACTGCTCGCCAACCCCGCCGACGAGGTCTCCCTCGAACGCATCATCAACACCCCCACCCGCGGCATCGGCGACGCCTCCGTCGCCCGCGTGCAGGCGTTCGCCGAGCGACAGGGCCTTTCCACCTTCGGCGTGCTCTCCCGCGCCCCGCAGATCGACGGGCTCTCCGCCAGGGCCCTGGCTTCGATCGCCAGGTTCGTCGCGCTGGTCGACGCCTGGACCGGCGCGGGCACGTTCCTGGGCGGGCAGGTGCCCACGGCCCTGGCCGACCTGGTCGAGCGGGTCATCAAGGAATCCGGGCTCGAAGCGATGTACGCCAGCCAGGCCAAGGCCAGCCACAGCGAGACCGACCTGGAGCGCCTCGACAACCTCGCCGAGCTGGTCAGTTCCGCCCTCCAGTTCGAGCAGGAGTTCGACGCCTCCGCCGATCCCGCGACGGGCGACGGCTCCGCCCCCCCGCTGCTCTCGCTCCTGCGGGCCTACCTCGAATCCGTCTCGCTCGTCGCCGACGCCGACGCGATCGATCCCTCGCAGGGCGCCGTCACGCTCATGACCCTGCACGCGGCCAAGGGGCTGGAGTTCCACGCCGCCGCCCTGATCGGGCTGGAGGAGGGCTTGCTCCCCCACGCCCGCTCCCAGGCCTCGGACGCCATGCTGGAGGAAGAGCGCCGCCTGTGCTTCGTCGGCATCACCCGGGCCATGCGCCGCCTGCTCATCACCAGCGCCCGCTACCGCACGCTCCGCGGCATCCCCGAACGCACCATCCCCAGCCGCTTCCTCGACGAGATGGCCCACGAGGCCCTCGCCACCTCCGACCGCGCGCACGAGGCCGAGCAGGCCTGGATCGAAGCCGGCCCCGGGCGCGGCGGCCCGACCCAGCCCCAGGCCAGCGCCCAGTACCCCGTCGGCAGCCGCGTCAAGCACCCCCAGTTCGGCGTCGGCATCGTCGAGTCGATCTCCGGCAACCTGGCCACGGGGCGAGCGGTGATCGCGTTCAAGACCGTCGGCCGCAAGACCCTCGTGCTCGAATACGCCCGCCTCACGCGCGTCACCTGACCCTGCCCTGCCTCTCTCCCGTGCGTTCCTCCGCGTTCTCTGATCCCGACGAACGCAAAGGCCGCGGAGTTCGCCGTGAAGAGCGGAGGGTCTGCTCCAAGCGCTCGAAGAGCTCGAAGGGGCACGCCGCCGGGGAGAAGACGCCGCGCGAGCACGACCTTGGAGTTCTTCGAGCCCCTGGAGTTGATGCGGACTCCCGATGACACGCGCGCGGCGGAGCCGAAGATCGGGTCGAGCGTGAAGGCCCCCGCGGGGCGAGGAAGGGCCCGCGACGCTCGCACGGCATCTGGAACCCGCGCGACCCCTCACGCCGGGCGGATGCCGCGGTAGAACTGCTGCACCCGCTCGATCTCCTGCTTGCGCACCTGGTCGAACACCGCGCGGGGGATCCGGAAGTCCGGGTTGTCGCGCGTCACCGCGGCGCAGTGCTCGGCCATGCAGCGGTACAGGAACTTGAAGGCGTCCCGCGGCTGGTGCAACTGCTCCAGGGCGTCGAGCAGCTCGCGGCGCGTGACCTCCTCGCCGAACAGGTCCAGCACCGTGACGGGCTGCACGCCCGGGGCCCGGCAGGCCTCCAGCCGCGCGTTGCACAGGTCATAGAGCGTGGGCCCGCTCCAGCTCAGCCGCTCGACCAGGCACTGCTTGTCCAGGCGCGCGCTCTGGAAGAACGCGCTCGACTCCTTCAGGATCGCGTGCCGCAGCTCCGTCGGCAGCAGCATCTTGATCCCCAGCCCGTCCTGCTGCAAAAACTTGTTGGAGAGCAGGGGCCAGATCACCGCCCGCATCCGGTCCGGGTCGCCCCCGATCAGCGTCGGCTCGTCCACGCGGTCGACCACGACCGTCACGCCCGTGTACCCGAACCCGCCCAGCACACAGCGCAGCCGCCGCAGGGCCGCGTACCGCTGCTCGTCCGAGTCGGTCAGCGGCAGGGAACTGGGGTCGCGCAGGGCCGACCGGAGCTGCCTCAGGCTGAAGGCGTACGAGCGGTGCGACCGCGGGATCACCCGCACCTGCTTGCGGATCCGCCGCCCCACCTGGAACAGGTACGCCCAGTCCACCGCGATGAACCGCAGGACGAACAGGACGTACAGCCCGCACAGCCCCAGGACCAGCCAGTTCATCCACTGGGCCCCGCGCATGCTCTCCGGCCCGAAGAAGCGGGCCCACGCCACGAACGCCGCCAGCAGCGACGGGTACAGCCACATCAGCACGCGCCCCGCGGCGATCCGCCAGGGCAGCGACACGCCCAGCCGCCGCCGGAGCGTCCCCGTGCGCAGCGACGCCCGGTCGGGGCGGTCGTAGACCGCCTGGAGCAGGAGCAGGTCGTCGCGCAGGGCGCGGGGCACACGCCGGGCCCGACGCCGCGCCGAGCCGCCCCGACCCGACAGGTCCAGCGGGGCGTCGTTGGGGCGTTCGAGGATCGCGTCCACGACCCGCGGCACCACCCCGTGCAGGATCCCGTCGACGTGGTCCACCGTGCGCGTCTGGGCCAGCGACTCGGCGGGCGTCCGCCCCGCCAAGCGCTGGTGCAGCCGGTCCAGGATCGCGTTGAGGTCGTCATACGCCACGAGCAGAACGCGGGCGTCGGGGTGGGCCGCGTTGTGCCGACGGATCCGCTCCTCGATCTGCAGGCGGATCGCCGTCTTCCCGCTCCCCTTCTCCCCGAACACGATCGAGGACGACGGGCTGGCCAGGTCGCCCAGGATCTTCTCAAAGTCCGAGTGGAACGCCTCCGGGTGCCGCTCGGGCTCGCCCCCGGGCGCCCCGCCCGGCATCCCCGACATCCGCAGCAGCACGCCGTCGCGCCGGGCCTCCTCCGCCCGGAACGGGTTCTCGAGAATCGACCAGTGCTGGAGGAACTCGTCGAGCGTCATGCGTCAGTGGTCGACCTGCTTGCCCATCTTCGGCTTGATCTTCTCGAGCAGCCTGTCCAATGTCTTGCGGTCCCTGGCCTCGGCGTTCAGGCGCAGCAGGGGCTCGGTGTTGCTCTTGCGGACGTTGAACCACCACCCCTCGCGCCCGAACCCGTCGATCGTCAGCCCGTCCAGGTCGTCCACCTGCCGCTGCGGGCCCGCCGGGAACATCCCCCGCAGCTCGTTCAGGGCCGCGTCCTTGTCCTCGATCTGGAAGTTGATCTCGCCCGACTGCGCGTACCGCGCCAGGGGCCTGATCAGCTCGCCCAACGTCCTGGCGGTCGACGAGAGCAGCGTCAGCACCGTCGCCATCGCGATCGCCCCCGAGTCGGCGTTGTAGTTGTCGCGGAAGTAGAAGTGCCCGGAGAGCTCGCCCCCGAACACCGCCCCGTGCTCGGCCATCAGCGCCTTCATGAACACGTGCCCCACCCGCCCCCGCACGGGGCGGCCCCCCGCCTTCGTGACCTCCTCCGGCACCGCCTTGGTCGATCGCAGGTCGTACACCACCGCCGAACCCGGGCTCGGCCCCAGGAAGGACTTCGCCAGCAGCGCCGTCAGGTGGTCGCACCCCACCACGTGCCCCTTCTCGTCCACCACCACGCAGCGGTCCGCGTCCCCGTCGAAGCAGATCCCCAGGTCCGCCCCCTCCGCCACCACCGCCGCCTGCAGTTGCCTGAGATTCGCGGCCACCAGCGGGTTGGGCTCGTGCACGAACGTGCCCTTGGTGTTGTCGAAGTTCAGCGGCACGATGGTCAGCCCCGGCACGCCCGAGGCCCCCCGGGTCCCGATCGGCCCGAAGACCCTGGGCACCATCGTCCCCGCCATGCCGTTGCTGGCGTCGATCACCACCTTCACCGGACGCTTGAGGGTCAGGAAGTGGCGCACGTGCCTCGTGTACGCCGCCCACAGGTCGCGCGTCTCGCTCCGCCCAGACGCCGGCACCAGCGTCGCCTTGTCCACCATGGCCGCGAACTTGCGCACGTCCGCCAGCCCCGTCGCCTCCCCCACGGGCTTGGCCCGGCGCTTGGACACCTTGAACCCGTTGTACTGGGGCGGGTTGTGGCTCGCCGTCACCATCACCCCGCCCGCGCAGTCCAGGTGGTTGATCGCGAAGTAGACCATGGGCGTGTCGACCAGCCCGATGTCGATCACGTTCCCGCCGTGGTCCGCGATGCCCTGCACCACCTGCTTGCTGAGCGTGGGGCTGCTGGTCCGCATGTCGCGCCCGACCACCACGTTCTTCATCATGGGCGTGGTTTCACCCGCCGATGCCGCGTCCGCCAGCAGGAACTTCGAGCACCCGTACCCGATCTGCCACGCCATCTGGTCGTTGAGCAGATCCGGGTACGTCCCGCGGATGTCGTAGGCCTTGAAGATCCGTCCCAGCATGCCCAGGCTCCCTTTGCGCCGGGCAAATCCCGGCGACGCACAAGCCTATCCGACCCAAAACCAAACATGTAATATGTTCGCAATCCGTACGGTTGTCAAGCCGCCACCGGCCCCAACTCCGGGGACTGATCGGGGTCCGGGGGGTCCGGGGGGTCCGGGGGGTCCGGGGGGTCCGGGGGGTCCGGCTCGATCACCCGCGGCTCCACCCCCGTCGGCAGGGCCCGCAGGAACGCGCGTCCGTAGTGCGTCCGCACCAGCCTCCCGTCGAGCACCACCACCCGTCCGTGGTCCGTGTGCGACCGCACCAGCCGCCCGAACCCCTGTTTGAACCGCAGCACCGCCCGGGGCAGGGCGTCCTCCGCGAACGGGCTCCCGCCCCGCTCGCGGATCAGCTCGGCCCGGGCCTCCGTCAAGGGCCGGTCCGGGGGCTCGAAGGGCAGCTTGGTGATGATGACGTTCCGCAGCGTGCGCCCGCGCACGTCCACGCCCTCCCAGAACGACACGGCCCCCAGCAGGACGCCGCGTTCGTGCGCCCGGAAGCGCTCCAGGATCTGCCCGCGCGAGCCGCTCCGGCCCTGCACCAGCAGCGGCATGCCCCACTCCTCCAGCGGCTCGGCGATCCGGTCGGCCACGCCCGCGAGCGTCTGGAGGCTGGTGAAGAGCACGAACGCCCCGCCGTCGGTCGCGCGCACGTGGTGCAGCACGCGCCGGGCGAGCGCGTCGAGGAACGACCCGTTGCCGCCGGGGCGGGCCGCCTTGGAGTCGCGCGGGTCGGGCGCACACAGGTCGACGTAGAACTCCACCTGCGAGGCGAAGTCGAACGGGCTGCCCAGCAGCAACGTCCCGGCCCCCTCGCACCCCAGCCGCCGGGCGGCGTGCGCGAACCCCTTGGGCTCGCCCGCGCTGGCCGTCGCCATGGTCGCGCTGGTCACCGTGACGCTGCACCCCGCGCCGAAGAGCCGATCGCGGAGCAGGGGGGCGACGTCCACCGGGGCGCTGGCGAGCGTGAGGCGTCGGCGCGAGCGCGTGGGGGCGTCCTCGTCGTCCGCCGCACCCTCCACCCAGTACGCGCTCCCCGCCTGGGTCTGGAGCAGCCACGCCTCGCACTCGCCGGCGACCTCCGCGGCCCGGATGGAATAGGCGTTCAGCTCGAAGACGTCGGGCTCGCCCACCACCGATTCCTTGAGGCTCGCCAGTTGCAGGCTCAACCGCTTCATGATGGGCGAGAGCGTGTCCTCGACCAGCCCCGCCGAACGCACGCGCCCCGTGGCCCGCTCGCGCATGGCCTCCTCGACGGCGTCGAAGAAGGCCCGGGCCTCGCTCTCGGCCTGGAGCACCAGATGGACCGCCCGGTCCACCGCCGACGCATCGCGCACCAGCAGCCCGAGCTGGGCGAGGTACCCCTTGTTCTGCCTCGGCTGGTACAGCGTCGAGAGCAGGTGGAAGACGCGCCCCTCCGAGAGCGACAGCCCGAACTGCTGGGCCGCCACGTCCTCCGCGTTGTGACCCTCGTCGAGCACGACGTGGTCGTACCTGGGCAGGAACCCGGCCTCGCCCGCCCGCAACTCCATGTCGCTGAAGAAGAGGGCGTGGTTGCACACGAGCAGGTTGGCCGACTCCATCGCTCGCCGCGCCGACTGGTAGAAGCACGACTCGTGCGTCGGGCAGCGTCGGCCCATGCAGTTGCCCGAGTCGGACTGCACGCGGTCCCACACGCCGGGACGCTCCAACTGCGGCAGCGTCGAGAGCGTGCCGTCGCGCGTCCGGTAGGCCCAGTCCTCGATGGCGTGCAGGCTCCGCCTGGCGGCGGGGTCGGCAAACAGCCGGTCCTGGCGCGACGAGGCCAGCTTCAAGCGACGGATGCTCAGGTAGTTCCCCCGCCCCTTGACCAGCACCGGCCTGAGCCCGCGCCCCTCGACGAGCAGGCCCCGCTCGCCCAGGTGCCCCTCGACCGCCTCGCGCAGGAGCGGGATGTCCTTGGCGATGAGCTGCTCCTGCAGGCCGATGGTGTGCGTGGCGACCACGACCGTCTCGCCGTGGAGCAGGCAGCGGAGCATCGCGGGCACGAGGTACGCGAAGCTCTTGCCCACGCCCGTGCCCGCCTCGGCGAGCAGGTGGCTGCGCGCCTCCATCGCCTGCCCCACGCCCCGAGCCATGTCGACCTGTTCCGATCGGCTCTCGAACCCCGGGCCCAGCAGGCGCGCCACCGCCCCGCCCGGGGACAGGATGTCGCGCACCAGGTCGAGCACCCCCCATTGTTGGAGCGGGCGGTGTCCCCCGGGTCAGGATCCCCCTTTCGATCCGCGCGACCCGCGCCCCAACCCCCCGGGATGACGAGTCCGCGACGAATCCCGGGATCGACCTGTCGCAAGCGTGGCGCCCCGCGCCGGGGGAGACCGACACCGCCCGGAGGGCGGTCCCGTCTACTTCCTGCCCCGCGCCACGCCCAGGGGCACGCGCGAGGGCTCGCCGTCGGCCCGCGGGTAGACCTTGGGCGTCGCCGCGCGCTTCCCGAGCACGACGATCCGCCCCGTCGGGGTCTGCGCGGTCCCCTCGTGCACCGCCTTGAGCAGCGCCAGGGCCCCCGCCGCCTCCGCCAGTTCCTCGTCGGCCCTCTCGCCCTTGATCATGAGCACGCGCCCGCCCGGCTTGACAAAGGGCACCGTGAGCTCCGCCGCCACCGCCAGGCGGCCCACGGCCCGGATGACCGCGGCGTCGTAGGCCTCGCGGTGCCCGCCGATGCGTTCGCTGCGACCGCTCGCCCCGCTCGACTTCTCGCCGCGGTCATGCGCCAGGCGCTCGGATCGGTCGTTGATCACGCGCGCATTCCGCAGCCCAAGGGCGGCGACGGCCTGCGAAAGAAAGTCCGCCTTCTTGCCCGTCGCCTCCAGCAGCGTGAACTCCAGGCTCGGCAGCACGATCGCCAGGGGCACGCCGGGGATGCCGCCCCCCGACCCCACGTCGATCACGCGCGAGCCCTCCGGCAACTCCGCCAGCAGCGGCACGAGCGTGAGGGCATCGAGTACGTGCCGCGTCCAGGCCTGCTCCGGCTCGCGCACCGCCGTCAGGTTCATGGTCTCGTTGCCCTTGTAGAGCAGGGCCAGGTACAGCCCCAGCGCCTCGACCTCGCCCGCCTCGAACTCGATGCCGTAGGCCCGGGCCGCGCCGAGGAACCCGGGCGGGGGCGTCAGCGGCGCCAGTTGGCCCGGGGGCGGAAGCTCGGGCCGGGGCGCTCGCCGCGGTCCGGCATGTCTGGGCGTCTCCTGCATCGCGCCCCAGAGTAGGGGAGCGCGGGACCGCCCTCCGGCCGGTGTGCATGACGCAGGCCTGGCGAGTCATGCGGATTCGCGTCGGAATGCGCGCGAGCGGCGCGTGTTGGGGGTGGCGCCCGGCGGGGGTTCGTGGGATGATGGGCGCCGACGTGGAGGTCGGCGTGCCCCACGCGCTCAACGGCAAGACGCTGGACGTCGCCGCGGCCCTGTGCCGGAGCCGCGCGTTCGTGCAACGCGGGGCCTGCGCCTGCCGCGTCGGCGGCCTCGACGCCTTCCGCGCCAAGCCGCGGGGCTGGGGCACGCCCGCCATCGACGGCGACAAGGCCCGCCGGCTCGGAGCCTGGGGCCACGCGGGCACGCGGTGCTGATCATGGACCGGGCGGGTTGGCACGCGAGCCGCGCCCTGCGCGTGCCGGGGAACATCACGATCCTGCCGCTGCCGGCGTGCGCGCCGGAGCTGAACTCCGCGGAGCGGCCGTGGGCGTGCCCGCGGAGCCACTTCCTGAGCAACCGCGTGTACGACGACTACCGGCCCCTGCTCGACGCCGGGGCGCAGGCGTGGCAGACCCTCACGCCGGACCACCTCCGCACCGTCTGCGCCTGCCCCTGCCTGAGCGCGGGATTGTGCGGTGATCGGTGTCAGTCACCGGCCGGAGTCCGTCGCGACGTTCGGATCGTCACTCATCCTCCTCGAAGTGATCGAACGCCGCCCGCACGGGCGGCTTGGGCGGGCGGAGGGCCACGCCGAAGACCAGCCCCGTCATGATCCACGTGGTGATGAGGCTCGACCCGCCGTAGGAGACGAACGGCAGCGTGACGCCGATGATGGGCAGGACGCCCAGGTTCATGCCGATGTTGACGAAGGCCTGGGCCGCGACGATCCCCGCCAGCCCGATCACGAGGAGGCGGCCGAAGGGGTCGCGCGTGAACGCCGCGGTGAGGAGGGCCCCGGCGACCCACAGGAGCAGCCCCCCCACGATCGCCGCGCCCCCCAGCGCTCCGGAGCGGTTGACCAGCACGGCGAAGACCATGTCGTTGTGGCGCTCGGGGAGGGCGTTGTAGCGGACCAGGGCCCGGCTCTTGGCGTCGCCCACGCCCTGGGCGCCGCCGGCGGCGATCAGCCGCTGGGCCACGCGGCTCTGCATGTTGATGTCCTGGTCGGCGGAGCGGTCGCCCTGGAACTGCTTGACCAGCCCGTCGATGCGGGCCTGCTGGTGGGGCTTGAGGAGCGGGTACGCCGCCGGCGCCGCCGCCGCCGACAGCAGCACCACCACCACCAGGTGCCGCAGCCGCGCCCCCGCCCCCAGCAGCACGGCGAAGAGCGCGGGCACGAACAGCATCGCCGTGCCCAGATCCGGCTGGAGCGTGATGAGCCCGACCGGGATCGCCGTGATGATCGCCGGCGGCAGCAGCCCCGTGAAGCGCCTGTGGTGCTTGCGGAAGCGCAGGTACCACGCCAGAGCCGCCACGTACACCACCTTCCCCAGCTCCGAGGGTTGGAAGTTGAAGCTCCCGAAGTTGATCCAGGCCCGGGCCCCGTTCTGCGGCTCCACCAGCCAGAGCGGCACGAAGGGGATCAGCAGGAACACCAGCAGCCCCACCAGGCCCGCGTACGCCGGCCAGCTCAACCGCCCGAACACCCGGTAGTGCGGCACCGCCACCACCGCCCCGGCCCCGAGCCCGATCGCCAGGAACAGGAGTTGCTTGAGCGACGTCGCGCTCAGGTCGCCCGTGCCCTGCACGCTCTCCGCCACGTCGATCCCGTACACCCCCACCACCGACAGCCCCACCCCCGCCAGCACCGACAGCCACGCGACGTTCAGCGGGCGCAGGCGCTTGCCCGGAGCGCGCGGCTTGCCCCCCGGGCGGGCCACCGCGTGCCTCTCCACCATCACGCTCCCCACCATCTCCGTCGGCACTACAGGTACCCCTCGGCGATCAACGCGTGCACGATCTGGTTGATGATCGGGCCCGACACCTTGCCCCCCGACCCGGCGTACTCCATCACCACCGACACCGCGTAGCGCGGGCGGTCCCCCTCGCGCCCCACCAGCACCACGAACCACGAGTGGTCCATGTCCACCACGACCGGGCCCTCGGGCCCCTCGCCGTCGGGCGTGGCGACCGCGCGCCGCGCCGCCGCCGTGCCCGTCTTGCCCCAGATCGACACGCCCGGCGCGTTGAAGACGGGCTCGCGCTTCCCGTCGATGACCAGGTGGTGCCCCGTGCCGCGCGAGTCGTTCACCGCCAGCGCCAGACCGCGCATCGCCTCGTCCACCGCCCACGCCGGGAGCGGCACCGGGGCGGGGTCCGCCCCGCGCCGCCCCGCGATCAGCGACGGGCGCACTCGCGTGCCGTGCCTCGCCAGCGTCGCGTACGCGTCCGCCGCGTGCAGGGGCGTCCACGCCACCGGGCCCTGCCCGATCCCCATCTGGATGGCGTCGCCCATCGAGACGCCCGCGGCCCTTTCGTCGCTGGCCAGGCCCAGCAGCCCGCGCGATTCGACGCCGGCGCCGAGGTCCCACGACTCGCCCACGCCGAAGACCCGGTACCCCTCCACGATCCCCGCGGGCCCCAGCCGCCGCCCCATCGTGAAGAAGAAGATGTTGCAGCTCGCCATGATCCCCTCGGGGCCCGTGAGCTCGTGCCCCAGTTGGGCCGTGTGGGTCCCGCCGCCCCGCTTGTAGATCCAGCACCGCAGGCGGTCGGCGTGCTCGGGCAGCAGGTGCCCCGTGCAGTCGATCGTCTGACCCGGGCGGTAGGCCCCCCGCTGGGCCGCCCACGACAGGATCAGGGGCTTGACAATCGAGCCCGGCGGGTACACCCGCTCGGTCGGGCGGTTCATCAGCGGCAGGTTCAGCGTGTCGTCGAACACCATCTCGGGCTGGTCGCGCAGGGCCCGGCGCGAGAGCGCCGGCGTCGAGACCAGCGCCAGCAGTTCCCCCGAGTCGATGTCGAGCACCACCGCCGCACCGTTCAAGGCCGTGCCCACCGGCATCAGGTCGTTGGGCGCGCCGTGCCAGACCTGCGTCACCGCCAGCCCCAGGTCGGGCGACATGATCGCCTGCACGCGACCCTGCAGGGCCGCGTCGAGCGTGAGACGCACGTCGGCGCCGACGCGGGCCTCGATCGTGCGCACCTCGCCCGTGTCCACCGACGTCGAGCGCACGCCGCGGAGCCCGCGCAGCGTCGCCTCCATCGCCCCCTCCACCCCCACGTGCCCGACGCGGTCGCCCTCGCGGTATTCGCCCCGGTCGATCACGCCGTCGCCCGTGCGCACGCGGGCCTCCGCCGCCAGCCCCGGAAGGCGCTCCAGGGCCGCGGCCCGCGCCCCCACGTCCTCGGCGAACACCCGCGAGCGCATCCAGCCCAGGACGTGCGCCCCCACGCCGTCGACCGACAGGTCAACCGCCCCGGGCTGGCGCGCGGGCGAGGGGAGCGTCGAGCGTTCGAGGCGCACGCGGACCGTGTCGAGCGGGTAGTCCCGGTCGCCCGCGTCGCGCACCGCCAGCCCCGGGATCGTGTCGGCCGGGTCGGCGCGGTTGCTGCGGCTGGCCTCGCCCCCGCCCAGCCGCACCGCGTCCTGGGACGTGCCGCCCAGGGGCTCCAGCATCGTCTCGCCCCCCTCGAGGGCCAGGCACGCCAGCGCGACGGAATCCGGGGCGCGCTCCACGACCGCGTGGGAGGACTGCTCCTCGCTGATGGGCCCGCCGATCCGCTTCTCGACCAACGCCAACTGCTCGGGCGTGGGCTGGGCGCCCCGCTCGCGCAGCGCGGCCAGCTCGACCTCGCGTCGCGCGCCGAGCACCGCCTCGCGCCGGGCGCGCACCGAGTCGACGATCGCCCTTCGACGCCCGTCCAGCTCGTCCACGCTCTGCCCGCAGAGGCGGGCCAGCTCGTGCCACGCGGAGCGCCAGTGGGCCTCGTACGCCGGGCGCACAAGGGCGACCAGGGCCTGGCGCTGGTCGGGCGACCACTCGGCCCACTGAGCGCGGTTCAGCGAGCGCGCGAATCGGCGCGCGCGGTCGTCGATCCACTCGCCCGTGAGCACGCGGTAGTCGATCGCGATGTCGTAGCTGGGGCGGTCCTGGGCCAGCACCCGTCCCTTGCGGTCGAGGATCCGACCGCGGGCGGTGGGGAGCCAGGTGCGCCGGACGAGCTTGGCCTCGGCCTCGGCACGGGCCGACGCCGCCCGCGCCGTCGTCAGCCTCAAGAGCGGCCCCAGCAGGAGGGCGAGCGGGCCCACCAGCAGGGCCAGCAGGAGGACGAGGCGCCGGTGGAGCACGGCGACGCCCGGGGTGCGATCGGTCTGGATCCTGGCCATGCCCGCGGCTCCGCCTCCGGCGTGATCCCGATCCGTGCGCGCACCGGCGTCGTTCGGGCCCCCGCCCATCCTAAGGATCGGGCGGGCCGGACCTTACGGGCCAGAATCGCGGGCTCAGTCGGGGCGCTTCAGGCGCGTGATCTGGGCGTAGGCGTTGTGGCTGTGGATGGACTCGAAGTTCTCGCTGGAGACCGAGTACCAGGACACGCGCTCGTCGCGCTCCAGGGCCAGGGCCAGGTCGCGGACGATGTCCTCGACGAACTTGGGGTTCTCGAAGGCGCGCTCGGTGACGAACTTCTCGTCGGGCCTCTTGAGGACGGCGTAGACGGGGTGGCTGGCGGCGCCCTCGCACAGGGCGACCAGGTCCTCGATCCACATGAGCGCGCTGGTGCGCACCTTGGCCTCGATGTGGCAGCGCTGGTTGTGGGCCCCGTACCTGGAGATCTCCTTGGAGCAGGGGCAGAGGCTGGTCGCGGGCGCGCGCACCCCGATCACGAACTCCGCCTCGCCGTTCGAAGAGCACTCGAAGGTGACCCGGTAGTCCATGAGCCCGGGCTGCCCGGTAACGGGGGCCCGCTTGTTGATGAAGTAGGTGAAGGTGGCGGCGAAGTGGGCCTCCTCGGCGTCGAGCTTGTCGCGGATGGCCTGGGTGAGGGCGGGGATGCGGTCGGGCGTGAGGGGCTTGCAGGCGTGGTCGTTCAAGACCTCGAGGAAGCGGCTCATGTGCGTGCCCTTGCGGTAGTGCGGCAGGGCGACGTACATGTTGATGGTGGCGACGGTGGACTGCTCCCCCCCGTCGGGCGTGCGGAGGGTGATCGGGTAGACCACGTCCTTGACGCCGACGCGATCGATGGCGACGTTGCGCGCGTCGCGGGCCGCCTGGACGTCCGGCATGGACCGAGCCTTGGGCACTGGCGTCTCCCGGGTGAGCTCCCCATCGTAGGTCGGGCGGTGGACCGGACTTGCGCCGCGTGACGGTCGGCGCGCGGTCGAGCGGGGCAACCCTCGGTCAGGCGCGGGCGGGGATGGGAAGCTCGCTCGCCGACTTCTCCATGAGCGAGCGGGCCCAGGTGAGGCCCAGGGGCACGCCCAGGAGGGTGCCGGCGAGGTGGTCCAGGGGCAAGGCGACGGCGAAGGGGGGGATGCGCCCGCTGTAGATCATGGCGTCGAGGCGGGTGCCGTACAGGAATGCGGCGGCCAGCGGGGACAGAACCCCCAGCAGCGCCATCGCCCCCATCACGAGCACGGGGTGCGCGGATCGTTTGAAGGCGGTCGCGGCGCCCTCGGCGGCGAACCCGGCGGCGATACCGGCGGCGACGGCGGCGGCGATCGCCTGACCCTTGAGCGGCTCGACCCCGACGAACCAGGCGCCGGCCGCGCCCCCCACCACCGCCGCGACGAACACAGCGAGGGTCGCCAACGAGAGAACCCCGACGGCGCCGGCGGGCTTGGCGGGGGTGGCGTCCTTGAAGCCTTCGGAGGGTCGCCCGACGCGGTAGAGGGCCCAGGCGAGCAGGAGCCCGGCGGCGCCGACGACCAGGGCTTCGAGAGCGAAGGAGATCATGACGGCGCGGGCGGACGAGCCGTGGGTGGCGGCGTCGCGGACGACGCCGGGCACGGTCCCGGTGCGCCAGGCGGCCCAGGCGAGCGTGAGGCTGGCCACGCCGAACCCGAAGCGGGTCGAGAGGAGGCGGGCGCCCAGGATCGCGACCGCGGCGGCGATGGCGATGGCGAGGAGCCCGGCGGCGAGCCCCAGGGCGGGCGAATCGGAGCGCAGGAGGGAGACCTCGGCCGACCCGCTGGCAGACCGCAGCGCCCCGGTGGCCCGACCGGCGATCGGCCCGACCACGAAGAAGGTGGTGAGTCCGATGCCCCACTTGATGGTTGAGACGAGTGTGCTCAAGGCGTGCTCCGTGGCGCGGGCCGGGTCGGCGATTCGCTACCATGGTAGTGCCGCGGGCGCGGGCCGCGCCCGAGCAGATTGGGGGTCGCGATGGGTTCGGGCCAATCACCTGCCGGCGTCCAGATCCGCCCCGCGACCTTGGAGGACCTGACCGATGACCTGCTGTGGCCCTCGCTGCTGCGGGTGCCGAAGCTGGCGCTGCGCCCCGACCGCTGGGGGCTTGGGTTCGCGGCGTTCCTGGCGGGGTGGTTGATCGTGCACCTGCCGGACCTGTGGACCGGGGGGGGCGCGGGGGCGGAGCGGTTCAGCGCGGCGGTGGGGCGGCTGATCGGGGGGGGCGTGTCGGGCGTGGGCGAGGGCGTCGGCGACGGGTCGCTGTCGCAGGCGTCGCGGGCCCTCGCGGGCCTGTTCACGGAGGCGCCCTCGGCGCTGTTCGGGCTCTTCCCGGTCTCGACGGTGGTGTCGGCGGTGCTGCTGCTGGGGGTGCTGCCGGTCTTCGGCGGGGCCATCTCGCGGGCCTGCGCGGTGGAGTTCAGCCGGGGGCAGCTCCGCCCGTGGGTCGAGTCGATGGCCTTCGCGCTGGCGTCGGCGCGGGCCCTGGTGATGGCGCCGGTGGGGCTGCTGCTGACGATCCTGGCGATCGGGCTGGGGCTGGCGGCGGGGTCGTGGGCGCTGCTCTCGCTGCCCGTGCTCAACATCGTCGGGGCGGTGCTCTTCGGGCTGGCCCTGCTCGTGGGCGTCGTGCTGGTGCTCATGCTGCTGGGGCTGGGGCTGGGGCACCCGCTGATGCCGGCGGCGGTGGCGTGCGACGAGGCGGACGCCATCGACAGCGTGCAGCGCTCCCTGGCGTACTGCCTGGGCCGACCCCTCAGGGCCGTGCTCTACTGGCTGATCCTGCTCGTGCAGGCAGCGGTGGTGCTGGCGCTGGCGTACGCGGCGGTCGCGGCGACCTTGGCGGTGACGGGGCTCGCGGCGGGGTACTTCGGCGGCGCGGGTCTCAAGCAGATCATCGCGGGCGAGGGCGCGGGGCTGGGGTGGTCGGACCGGACCGCCGCGTGGATCGTGGGCGCGTGGGAGAGCCTGGTCGTGCTGCTCTGGGGCGGGCTGGCGGTGAGCCTGCACTACTGCGGGGCGACGGTGCTCTACCTGCTGCTGCGCCGCCTGGTGGACAGCCAGGCGGTGACGGACATCTGGATGCCCTCGGCGAGCGGGCTGCCCGACGTATCGGTGCCGGCGGGAAGGGCGGACGAGGCGTGAGCGGGTCGGGCGGGCTGGTCCCCGGCGAGAGCGCCGAGGCGCGTGCCGCCGCGCTGGCCGGGGCGTTGGCCGAGCTGGGCGTCACGCGGTTGGTCCTGCGCTCGGGGCGGGGCGAGGCGGTGTTGGCGGCTCGCCGCTGCGACTTGCCGGGCCTGCTGGCGGGCGTTGGCGTGGGCACGCTCGTCGTCGACGAGCCCGCGATGCGTTTCGACGTGCGCGCGGATCGGATCGAGTGGTGGGCCGCCAGGCCCGGGGCCCCGCTTCGCGCGTGGCTCGCGTGACGCCAGGGCGAAGAGCGTCACCCGCCCGCGGCCCGGGCGTGCCCGTCGGGGTCGATGGTGAGGAGATCGTGCCCCGTGAGGAGGGGCGGCAGCGCGTCCAGGGGCGTGGCGCGCTCGAGCTCGAACGGGCCCACGCGCGTGCGGCGGAGGGCCTGGAGCATGCCGCCCACGCCCAGGGCGGCCCCGAGATCGCGGGCAAGGCTGCGGATGTAGACGCCCTTGCCGCAGCGGACGCCGAGGCGGAGCAGCGGCCAGGCGTAGGCGACGACGTCGATGGCGTGGATGACGACGGGCCGCGGCGCCAGCGTGGGGGCCCGGTCCTTGCGGGCCAGGCGGTAGGCGCGCCGGCCCTCAACCTTGATGGCGGAGAAGGCGGGCGGGACCTGGAGGATCGTGCCCACGAACCGGGGCAGGAGGGCGCGGACGGCATCGAGCGCGGGCGGCGACGGGACGTCAACAGCGCGCACGGGCCCCTCGCGGTCGTCGGTGGCGGAGGTGCGCGAGAGGTCGACGTCGGCGAGGTAGCGCTTCTCGCCGGCCATGTAGCGGTCGCTCAGGCGCGTCGCCTTGCCGACGAGCACGACGAGCAGCCCGGTGGCGAGCGGGTCGAGCGTGCCGGCGTGCCCGACCTTGACGCGCCTGGGGGCGCCGGCGGCGACGAGGCGGCGGCGGACGGCGCGGCAGACGTCCATCGACGTGGGACCCTCGGGCTTGTCGATGAGCAGCAACCCGGTGGGTGAGACCGGGGTCATGGCGCCGCCTCGACGCGGGCGCACACCCACAGGCGCACGCGCGCTCCCTTGGTGTAGTTGAGCCCCACGACCTGCTCGAGTCGCTGCAACTCCCGGTGCCGATCGGCGAGCGATTCGGTGAGGATCACGATGCCGTCGGGGTTGGCGCCGAGCCAGGCGTCGAGGTCGGCGGGGCCGAGCCTGCGGAAGCGCCCGCCGGTCTCGAAGATGAGGCTGTCCTCGTGGTACTCGACGCCGGCGATGGGGCGAAGGCCCCGTGGATCGGCCCGGTCGATCACGCGGGCGATCTGGCGGGTGACCCAGAGCCCCTCGAGTCGCGGGAGCACGCCGCCCACCAGCCCCGCCGCGAGCACCGCCGCGGCGGAAAGGCCCAGAGCGTGAGCGCGGATGAGGCGGCGCCCGGCGTGGGGCAGGCCCAGCAGCCCGACGCAGAACGCCGAGCGGGCCGCGGCGATCACGAGCAGCCAGCACACGAGCGTCATCGCGAAGCCGAGCCAGACCAGCGAGGTCTCGGCGGGCAGCCCGAGCAGCCAGGGGAGCATGGAGGGGGTCGCGGCGAGGGCGACGCCGATGAACGCCCAGACGAGGACGCCGACACGGAACGCGGGTCCCAGGGCCACCCTGGGCCCGGCGGCGATCGCGAGCGCGCCGCGTGCCGTCAGCAGCGCGATCGCGGGGTAGGTCGGCAGGGTGTAGTGCGGGAGCTTGGTGCTGACCAACTCGAACACGATCCAGGCCGGGACGATCCACGCCAGGCAGAAGCGCTCGCCCAACCGGGCGGGCGGGCCGGATCGGAGCGCGCGCCACCACCGGTGCGGGCGGGCGATCCGGAGCGCGGGCCAGGCCTTGGCGGAGGCCCGCCCCACGCCGTGGAGCGCGAGCATCGACCCGGGCCAGAAGAGCACGGCGAGCAGCACGAGGTGGTAGCCGGGCGGTCCCCCGTGCCCTTCCTTGGCCGCGACGCTTCGTTCCAGGACCTCGTCGCGGACGATGGCGAGGTAGGCATCCCAGCCGATCTCTCGGGCGACGAGCGCGACCCAGGCGCCGATCGCGAGGAGGACGAGGGCCAGGCCCCGGACGGGGGCCAGGCGCGTGACGGCCCGCCATCCGCCGCCGGTGAGCGCCAGGAGCATCGCGGCGAGGGCGAGGACCATGGGCGTGATGGGGCCCTTGATAAGCACGCCGGCGGCGACGGCGGCCCAGAGCCCAAGGCGAGCCAGGGTGGGCCGGGCTCCCGCGGGAGCGCGGAGCACGGCCGCGGCCATCCACATCGCGAGCGCGGTCGCCGCCAGCAGGGCCATGTCGGCCCGGGCCTGGCGGCTCTCCCAGACGACGAGGGGGCAGATCGACAGCAACGCCGCGCCAAGCCACGCCGCACGAGGGTCGAAGAGGCGGATCCCGGCGCGCCATGTCGCCAGCACGGCGACGATCGCCGCCAGCAGCGACGGCACGCGGTACACCCAGATCGGGTCGGCGTCGCCCCAGGCGCGGGCGGCGGCGGCCTGGAGCCAGTAGATCCCGGGGGGCTTGTTCAGCCTCGGGCGGTCCTGCACGCGGGGCACGACCCAGCCACGCACGTCGCCGGCCTGGGCCATCTGTCGGCTGGCCTGGGCGAACCGGGCCTCGTCGCGGTCGACCGTGGGGAGCGTCGCCAGCCCGGGGAGATACACTGCCAGGCACAGCAGGACGAGGGCCACGCCGCCGATCCACCCGCGGCTCCAGCCCAGGACGCGCCGCCGGGCGCCCGCTCCACGAGGGCCGAGTTCGTCGTGATCGACCGCTCCGAAGATGAGGGACACCGCGTCTTTCAACCAGCGACTCCGGCGGGCGGGCGACTATAACCGCGGGCTATGGGCCCCGGTTCGCTGGGCCCACGTCGCGTGGGCCGTCGTCTCGTACCCGCTCGGGCCGGTACTGACTTGGGCGGGCCACCCGCGCCGGCGGTCGTGGGGCGTGCCGCTCCTGGCGGGCGTGGTGATCACGCTGCTGCTGCTGCCGATCGACCCGGCGGTGTCACGCTGGGCCAGCGCCGTCGAGCTGCGTGGCGACGCGCGGCGCGAGGCCGAGGCCCTCCAGCAGTTCGGGCAGGGGGCCGTCAGCCTCGCCATCGCCGCCGCCATCTGGCTCCTCGACCCGGGCCGGCGCCGACGGCTGCTCGACTGGGCGGCGGCGGCGATCGTCACCCTCGCGGCGACCGTGCTCCTCAAGTCCATCCTCGGCAGGCCCAGGCCCAACCTTGACGACCCATACACCTTCACCTTCCTCTTCGGCAGCTACCCCGTGCCCGAGGGCGGCGGGTTCGCCATGCGGAGCGGGTGGGACGCCGGGTACGCCCTCGCGTCCATGCCCTCGCGGCACGCGGCGTTCGCGGCCCTGGCCGGGCTCTTCCTCGCCGCCCTGTACCCGCGGCTCAAGCCGCTTGCCTCCCTCCTCATCGCGGTGGTGGCGCTGGCCCGCGTGCTGACCGGGGCTCACTACCCGGCCGACGTGGCCCTCGGGCTCACCATCGGCATCGTCGCGGCCCGCGTGGCGATCCCGGGCTACTGGGGCGTGCGGGCCCTGGACTGGGCGTGGGTCCGCCTGGTCGACCGGCACGCGACCCCGGCCTGGCCCGCCCTCGCCGCCAAGGACCGCTCCGACGCCCGGGCGTGACCCCACCAGCACGCGTCCCTACACTCGCCATCCCTGTCGGAGAGGTGTCCGAGTGGCTGAAGGAACGCGACTGGAAATCGCGTATGCGGGCAACTGCATCGAGGGTTCGAATCCCTCCCTCTCCGCTTCCCTGATGGTCCATCACGCCGCGACGGCGGGCGCCTAGAGAGTCGGAAGTCCGTGGACGGAGCGCTCCGGGTGCCACGGGTCATCGGGCGCTTCGCCCGATGACCCGTGCGGCTGTTCGAGGCCGGTCCGGACACCGGCACGGGCGAGCCGCAAGGCGGCTCGCCCGTGGCACCCGCGGCGTCCGCCGGCGCCTTGGTACACGTTCTTCCGACTCGCGCCACTAGCGCTCGCCCGTCGACGCCCCCTTTACGTGACGGTCCAGCCACGCGACCATCTCGGCCAGCACGTGCATGACCGATTCCTTGGCCGCGTACCCGTGGTCCTCGAAGGGGAGCTGCACGTACCGGGCCGTCCCGCCGTGCCCCTTGATCGCAGCGTAGAGGCGCTCGGACTGGATCGGGAAGGTGCCGGGGTTGGAGTCGAGCATGCCGTGGATGAGCAGGATGGGCTCGTTGACCTTGTTGGCAACGGTGAAGGGCGACAGCTTCGTGTAGGTGTCGGTGGCCTCCCAGTACGTCCTTCGTTCGCCCTGGAACCCGAAGGGCGTGAGGGTGCGGTTGTAGGCCCCGCTGCGGGCGATCCCGCCCCGGAAGAGGTCGGTGTGGGCCAGCAGGTTGGCGGTCATGAAGGCGCCGTAACTGTGCCCCCCCACCGCCACGCGGTGCCGGTCGGCCACGCCCATCTCCACCGCCTTGTCGATCGCCGCCTTGGCCGCCGCCGACGCCTGCTCCACGAACGTGTCGTTCATGTTCTCCGGGCTGCCCACCACGGGCATGGTGGCGCCGTCCATGACGGCGTACCCCGCCAGCAGCAGGAACAGGTGCGACGAGCCCCCGAGGCGCGTGAAGGTGTGGGGTGACCCGCTGACCTGCCCCGCCGTCGCCGGGTCGTTGTACTCCAGGGGGTAGGCCCAGACGAGCATGGGCAGCGGGCCGTCGCGCTTGGCGTCGTAGTCGGGCGGCGTGTACATGGTCGCCGACAGTTCCACGCCGTCGTCACGCTCGTATTTCACCAGTTCCTTCCTGATCCGGCGCAGCTCCGGCACGGGGTCGGTGAACTCGGTGAGGGCCCGGCGCGAGCCCAGGCCCAGGTCGCGGACGTAGTAGTTGGGCACGTCGCTGGGCGACTGGTGCATGGTGATGAACACCGAGCCGTCGTCGCGGAGCGTGTCCACCACGCTCTCCAGGTTCTCGCCCTCGCAGCGCCACAGGCGCTTCGTCGAGCCGTCCGCGAGGTTCATGCGGTCGAGGAAGGGGCGGTCGCCCTCCGGCGTCGCGCCCTGGCCCGACAGCAGGATCGTGCCCTCGGTCACGCGCACCACGGAGCGCCCGCTGGGCAGGCGCCGCGTGACGGGCGAGCCCGGGTTGTTGTAGCGGTCGTTGACCGAGAGGTCCCAGATCACGCGGTGGGCGACGTCGGTGGGCGAGTCGATGTTGGCCAGCCACGTGCGGCTCCAGCGCCGGTCGCGGTCGAACTCGCTCACGAACGCGAACCCGCGATCGTCGGTCCACTGCATGCCCCGGTAGCGGTGCTCCAGCTTCATCACCTCGCGGGCCTCGCCCGTGAAAGGGGCGTCGAGCATGAGGAGGCGGTCGCGGTGCGGCACCTTCTTGCGCGGGTCGCCCTCGTCGAGGGCCTCCGCCCAGACCAGGGTGCTGCCGGCGTCGCCGCCCGCCGGCCCGGGGAGGTCGCGCCACTGGTGCGAGCGCGGGCCCTTCTGCACGCCCTGGATCGGGATGTCCTCGCGCAGGGGCACCCGGGCCAGCTCCCTGACCACCTTCCCCGTCGCCGCGTCCCAGACCTCGACGACCTCGGGGAAGAGCCCCGCGGGCACCACGTACGAGAACGGACGCACCGTGCGCGTCACCAGCAGGAAGCGACCGTCGGGCGAGGGCGACACCTGCGAGTACAACCCCGGGGCCCCCAGCACGCTCGCCTTCCCCGTCGAGGCGTCCACCACCGCCGGCACCGAGGTCGAGTAGTACTCGTACAGCGCCTCGGAGTGCACGTCGACCAGCAGGTCCTGGTACGTCCGCACCTGGGCGGCCAGCCCGCTCGACTCCTGGACCACCGGCCCCGCGGGCGCGCTCGGCGCCTGCGGCGCCGGGCCCCGCTTCTCGGGCACGAGCAGGCAGAGCAGCCGCTGCGAGTCGGGCATCCAGCGGGCGGCGGCCCCACCCACGGCGTTGAGCCTCGGGCCCGTCAGCGCCCGGGCCTGGCCCGTCGTGGCGTCCCCCACCCAGAGCTCGATCCCGTCGGGCTTGGTGACCTGGAATGCGAAGCGCGTGCCGTCGGGCGACCAGCTCGGCATCGACACGTCCGCGTCGGCGGGCAGCTTGACCCGCGTCTCCGCGCCGTCCGCGAGCCGCTTGATCGTGTACCCGGAGAACCGGCGCGGCCCGTGCGGGCCGTTGGTCGACGGGTCGATGCGCTCCCCCGCAAGGCGCAGCATGGGTCGGGCCAGGTCGGCGATCGGCGGCAGATTGACGCGGTCCACCAGCAGCATCACGCTCCGCGTCGGGTCGATCGACACCATGGGCGTCGGCGCCGCCTCCAGCACGCGCACGATCCCCGCCGGCGGCGTTCGGTACGGCTCGTTGCCCAAGGCCCGGGCGTTGCTCAGCACCGTCATCACGATCAGGCTCCCGGTGATCCAGCGCGGCATGGGCGGCCTCCTGTGTGGTCCTTCCAGTGCGCGCATCATACCAATTGCCGCCGCGCCGGTCACATGCGCCTGTTGGCCCCTTTGGCGACCAGTGACCACGGGCGAAACAGGCATCCCGCCTGCACCCCACGACAGGAGCGCGGCAAGCCTATCGCCCGGCCCTGGAGCTCACCTCGCCTGTGTCGCCCCGGCGCCGGCGGGACCCTGCCCAGATTCAGGGATCGACCGTTTGGACCCGATGCACGAAGCAGCGCATCCTCCCGTCGGCGAGCTTGGTGTACGCGGCATGCACACGAGTGCCGGCGCTCGCCAAGGAGATGTCGTCGGCGGATCGCCCGTGCCGGCGTCCGGACCGGCCTCGAACAGCCGCACGGGTCATCGGGCGAAGCGCCGGGTGCCACGACTGTGCCGCTCGGGGCACAGTCGTGTCCTGCGAGGGACGCGGTGTCCGCTGAGGGAAGCAGTGTCGGGCGAGGGACGCACGACTGTTCGCCGAGCCGAACAGTCGTGGCACGCGATCGGGTAGGACAGGCCGGGTGCCACGACTGTGCCGCTCGGGGCACAGTCGTGTCCGGCGAGGGACGCAGTGTCCGCTGAGGGAAGCAGTGTCGGGCGAGGGACGCACGACTGTTCGCCGAGCCGAACAGTCGTGGCACGCGATCGGGTAGGACAGGCCGGGTGCCACGACTGTGCCGCTCGGGGCACAGTCGTGTCCGGCGAGGGACGCAGTGTCCGCTGAGGGAAGCAGTGTCGGGCGAGGGACGCACGACTGTTCGCCGAGCCGAACAGTCGTGGCACGCGATCGGGTAGGACAGGCCGGGTGCCACGACTGTGCCGCTCGGGGCACAGTCGTGTCCGGCGAGGGACGCGGTGTCGGGCGACGGACGCACGACTGTTCGCCGAGCCGAACAGTCGTGGCACGCCGGGTGCCACGGGCGAGCCGCCTTGCGGATCGCCCGTGCCGGCGCCAGGACGGGCCTCGAGCGGCCGCACGGGCCGCCCGAGTGTCTCTCTGCGGCGCGCCGACCGTTGCGCGACGAAGGGCACAGAAGACGCGGGCTCACGGGAGGGCTCGCCGACACGCTAAGGGGAGCCTGCCCCGGACAGCACTTTCACCCAGTGCTCGTCCAGGCGCTGGGGCGACACCTTCTGGGCGGTGCCCAGTTCCTGGGCGAAGAGCTGCACCCGGTACTCCTCCAGCATCCAGCGGTGCTCGTTGAGCCGCGGGTTGCGCTCGGGGTCGCCCCCCTGGTGGTTCACGTAATGGGCGTAGCGCCCCCACAGCGGGGCCAGTTCGCCCATCGCCTTCTTGTCGCGGTCGATCCCCGTGCGCAGCCGCTCGTAGCGCACCTTGGCCGCCGAGAGGTACCGCGGGAAGTGCCGCAGGGCGTCCCAGGGCGTGGAGAGCAGGAACCCCGGTGCCATCAGGTACGCCGCCCAGTTCCGCAGTTCGAGCACCGCCCCCTCCCAGGGCACGGGCGGGCGCTTCTGGAGCAGCAGGTCGAGCTGGAAGCGCGCGTTCACGATCGCCGACACCACCCCCGAGACCTCCCGGGCGACGTTGTGCAGGCGACCCCACCCGGCGTTGAGGCGCTCCTCGAACTCCTCGGGCGTGCGCACGACCGCGCCGTCCGTGGTGTAGGCCCGCTCGGCGACCAGTTCGGCGACCTGGCGCTCCAGCTCCTCGGGTTTCCCCAGGGGCGAGTACTTCAGGCGCATGCCCGGCATGTCGCGCACGACCCGGACCTGGTAGCCCAGCTCGGGCCCGCTCTTGAGGATGAAGAGTCGGCGCACGCCGCGCCGGGTCTCCCGGGCCGCCTCCTCGGGCGTGTCCATGAGGCGCAGGGAGACGGTCCTGCCCTTGTCGACGATGGCGGGGTAGGCGTTGAGCCGGTAGTCGCCCCGGGCGATCTCGACGCGCTCCGGGAGGGGGCCGAAGTCCCAGTCGGTGAGCCCGTCGCGGTCGAAGGCGGATCGGCCGGCCCTGGCGACGACGCCGCGGGCGCGCGCCGCATAACGCTCCTTCAACTCGGCGACGTCGCGCGAGCGGGCCAGTTCCTGCCCCTTCTCGTCCAGGAGCAGGACGGACATGCGCAGGTGGTCGGGCAGGCCCCGGGGCTGCCACGCCTCGCGGGGGATGGTGACGCCCAGCAGTTCCCGGGCCTTGACCGCCGCGGCGTCCAAGAGCGAGCCCCGCCCGAAGGGCAGGGCGTCGGCGATCTTCTGGGCGGAGGCGGGGATCGGTTCCAGGTCCTTGCGCACGCCCTTGGGCATGAGGCGGAAGAGAGCGGCGAGCTTGTCCCCGACCAGCCCGGGCACGAGCCACTCGCAGAACTCGGCGTCGAGCTGGGGGAGGGCGTCGAGGGGGACGCGGATGGTCACGCCGTCGGACGTGCCGCCCGGGTCCAGGGCGTAGGCCAGGTCCAGGCGCGAGCCGCCGATGCCCACGGCGTCTGGGTAGGCGTCCGGCGTGATCTCGGGCGCCTCGCGGCGCATGAGGTCGCGGGCGGAGAGGACGAGCGAGGGCGCCTGCTTCCGGCCTTCGCCCTTGAGCCACCTGACCAGCCCGGCGCAGGAGCAGACCTCGTGCGGGATGCGGGCGTCGTAGAAGGAGTAGAGGGCGCCCTGGTCGGCCATGATGTCGCGTCGGCGTGCCTTGGCCTCCAGATCGCGCACCTCGCCCTGCGTGCGCACGTTCCGGGCCAGGAACTCCGGCGCCGGGTCGCCCGGCTGGGCCCACTCGCCCTCCATCAGGGCGCGGTGGATGAAGATCTCCCGGCTCCTGGCCGGGTCGATGGGCCCGAGCTGGACCCGTCGGCGGGCGACCAGCTCCAGCCCGTAGAGCGTGACGCGCTCGAAGGCGCAGACGGTGCCCGATTCCCGGACCCAGTGCGGGTCGGACCAGGAGCGCTTGACCAGGTGGGCCGCGAGCTCCTCGATCCACTCGGGCTGGATCTTCGCGACCGTGCGCGCGTAGAGGCGCGTGGTGTGGACCAGCTCGGCGGCGACGATCCACCTGGGGCCCTTCTTGAAGAGGGCGGAGGAGGGGTGCAGGGCGATCTTGTTGCCCTGGGCGCCCTTGTAGTCGAAGGTCTCGCCGCCCCGGGTCGCGACGTTGGAGAGGAGCCCGGTGAGGACGGCGCGGTGGACCGGATCGGGGGCGGCCTGGGTGGTGTTGGGGTGGAAGCCCATCTCGGCGACGAGGGCGTGGAGCTGGCGGTGGACGTCCTCCCACTCGCGCATGCGCATGAAACTGAGGAAGTGCTCGTGGCACCAGTGGCGGAGCCTGTTCCAGGAGAGGTGCTCGCCGCGGTCGAGCCAGGCGCGCCAGAGGCGCAGGAGCCCGAGGAAGTCGCTGGACTCGTCCTTGAAGAGGGCGTGGGCCTGGTCGGCGCGGTCCTGGGCGCTGGAGGGGCGCTCGCGCGGGTCCTGCACGCTCAGGGCGGCGGCGATGACCAGGGCCTCGGCGAGGGCGGCCTCGGCGTGCCCCGCCAGGATCATCCGCCCCACGCGCACGTCGACGGGCAGGCGGGCCAGGTCGCGCCCCAGGGGGGTCAGCTCGTTGGCGTCGTCGAGGGCGCCGAGTTCGAGGAGCGTCTCGTAGCCGTCGCGGACCATGCGCTCGTCTGGGGGCTCGATGAAGGGGAAGTCCTCGACGCGTCCGAGGTTGAGGGACTTCATCTGGAGGATGACGCTGGCGAGGTTGGTTCGGAGGATCTCGGGGTCGGTGAATGGGGGGCGGGCCTTGAAGTCGTTCTCGTCGTAGAGGCGGACGCACACGCCGTCGGACAGGCGCCCGCAGCGGCCCTTGCGCTGGTCGGCGCTGGCCTTGGAGATCGCCTCGACGGGGAGTCGCTGAACGCGGGTGCGGGGGGCGTAGCGGCTGACGCGGGCGGTGCCGGGGTCGACCACGTAGCGGATGCCCGGGACGGTGAGCGAGGTCTCGGCGACGTTGGTGGCCAGGACGATGCGTCGCCCGGCGTGGGGCTGGAAGACGCGCATCTGCTCGGCGGCGCTCAGGCGGGCGTAGAGGGGGAGGATCTCGGTGGCGGGCGGGTGGTGCTTGCGGAGGGCCTCGGCGGTCTGACGGATCTCGCGCTCGCCGGCCAGGAACACGAGGATGTCGCCGGTCGGCATGGAGGCCCGGGAGAGCTCGTCGACGGCGTCGAGGATGGCGGCCTGCTGGTCGCGCTCGCGGTCGTCGGGGTCGTCGCCGGCGATGGGGCGGTAGCGGACCTCGACGGGGTAGGTGCGCCCGGAGACGAGGACGATCGGGGCGGGCACGCCGGCGGCGGCGAAATGGGCCGCGAAGCGCTGCGGGTCGATGGTGGCGCTGGTGACGATGACCTTGAGGTCCGGGCGGCGTGGCAGGAGCGTGCGCAGGTAGCCCAGCAGGAAGTCGATGTTGAGGCTGCGCTCGTGGGCCTCGTCGATGATGATGGTGTCGTACCGCTCGAGGAGGGGGTCGCCCTGGGTCTCGGCGAGCAGGATGCCGTCGGTCATGACCTTGATGAGCGTGCGGTCGCCCGTGCGGTCGCCGAAGCGGACCTTGAAGCCGACCTCGCGGCCCAGCTCGACGCCCAGCTCCTCGGCGATGCGCGCGGCGACGGTGCGGGCGGCGATGCGGCGGGGCTGGGTGTGCCCGATCAGGCCCGCGACGCCCCGCCCCAGTTCGAGGCAGAGCTTGGGGAGCTGGGTGGTCTTGCCCGAGCCGGTCTCGCCGCAGATCACGCAGACCTGGTGGTCGGCGATGGCGCGGAGGACTTCGGCGCGGGCCTCGACGACGGGGAGGGGCGGATAGGTGGGGCGCGGGACGAGCGAGGCGCGGCGGTCGCGGGCGGCGACGGAGCGCTCGACGGCGTCGGCGAGGCGCCGCACGTGCTCGTCGACGGGCTTGGAGGCCTTGCCCGCCAGTTCGACGGCCCGGAGCAGCCGCCGGAGGCGGGGACGGTCCGGGAGCATTGTGAGGGGGAGGCGCTGGGCGATGGAGGGCAAGTCGTGGGGCAAGGACGGGTTGTAGGCCCCGGTGCGGGGGGTGGAAGGTCGGCTCGACAGGGCAAGGGGACGCGGGCGCTGACGAGACCTTGCCACGACGGCCTGGGTCTTGGGCGACAGTCGTGCTTCCCGTGGAGACGGCCGTGCCCGGGGCGGCACGGTCGTGGCCCGGGGGTCGGCTTGACTGGGGGCGAGCGGTCGCTACATTGGTGTCGTTGTCGGTCCCGGGCGACGAGCCTGGGCGAAGACGGGAAGCGTGGTGCAAATCCACCGCGGACGCGCCGCCGTGAGGGGCGAATCCGCGACACCCGCAGCCGGGGCCGTGGCGAGTTCGCCGCGGCCCGCGGGGCCACTGACCGAGGCGGTCGGGAAGGCCGGTGTCGCGGAGCCCCGAGCCGGAAGACCTGCCGACGACGTACGGCTCCCCGCCGCGTGGCGGGAACGGGCCGTAGTTCGGCGACCCTCGCGGGCCCGGATGGGCCAGGGGTCGGCCGGTCCGTGGCCCATGGGCCCGCCCGCCGACGTCCTTCCGCGAGCCGCCGCGACCGGCGCCCGGTGTCTCATCGGGCGCGAGCGGCCCCGCGCGACACGGGGCCGGGAGGGTTCTTCATGCGCTCGAACCTGGCCTGCGTGCCGGCTGTCCCGTTCGCCGTCGGCGTGGCGTGGGCGTCGACGCCCTGGGCGGTGGAGGTGCGGTCGTACGACCCGGGCTCGACCGCGGCCCCGGGCTACACCGACCCAGCGGCGGCGTTGGGGGAGCCGTCGCGCTTCACGGGGAAGCGCTCGGGGTTCCCCGGCGTCGTTTCGATGTTCAACCCGGCGTTCGAGAGCGACCAGATCGTCTCGATCGGCGAGGGCGGGCACCTGACGCTGCGCCTGGACCGCCCCGCGCTCGACAGCCCCGGCAACCGCTTCGGCGTGGACCTGGTCGTCTTCGGCAACGCGGGGTTCATCGACGTGGGGTTCCCGGCGGGGCAGATCGGGGCGGGGGCGCCCATGTTCGGGCTGGGGCAGGCGCGGCTGGAACTGTCGGCCGACGGCGTGTCGTTCGTGGCGTGGGGCGTGTTCACCGAGGGGCTGTTTCCCACGGTGGGCTACCTCGACGCCGACCCGTTCCAGGGGTCGCCCGGCTTGGTCGCGAGCGACTTCCTGCGCCCGATGGACCCGGGGCTGACGCGCGGGGCGTTCGCCGGGCTGACGCACGCGCAGGCCCTCGCGCTCTACGACGGCTCGGGCGGCGGCACGCCCATCGACCAGGCCCGCGCGGGGCTCTCGGCGGCGCGGTACGTCCGCATCGGCGTGGAGGACGACGGCGACCCGGGCACCAGCCTGAAGGTCGAGATTGACGCGGTGGCGGTCGTGCCCGCGCCGGCGGGCGGGCTCGCGATGGTCATGCTCGCGGCGGTCGGGGCGAGGCGGCGGCGATGACTCGCCCGACGCTCCAACTGGCGCGGATCACCCGGGGCGTGCTTCCTGCTCTGAGGGGGCATGGCCCCGGGTCGATCGCGCCGGGCGCCGGCGATGCGCGTGCTTCTCCGGGGCGAGGAGCGTGCCACCCCGTCGGCGCCTGGGCGCTGGGCGTGGCGTGGCTCGCCGGGGCGGCGCTTGGGCAGGAGTCGTGGCCCCAGTTCGCGGCGGGGGCGGAGCGCACGTCGCGGGTGGATGGGTTGTTTGCGCACGCCGACCTCGCGATGCCGGCGCTGGTGCTCTCGCGGGACTCGGCGGGCCGGGCGATCACGTTCATCGGGCAGGCGACGCCGATCGCGACACCCGACGACGTGCTCGCGATCGGCTCGGTCGTGATCGACGCGCAGCCGGCGTGGCGGCTGTTCGCGTTCGATCGGCGGACCGGCGCCCCGCGCTGGGCCGGCGCGATCGACGCCCCTGTGCTGGGGTCGTGGGCGTCGCCCGCGTTCGATCGGCGGAACCGGCGCGTGGTCGTGCCGTCGGGCTCGCGGCTGGTGTGCCTGGAGGCGGGGACTGGGGCGCCGGCGTGGGAGACGGCGCTGGCGCGACCGATCGTGAACGCCTCGCCCCTGGTGACCGACGACCTGGGCCCGCGCGACCGGTGCCTGATCACCGATTACGACGGCGTGGGGGCGTCGGGGCTGCTCTACTGCGTGAACATCGACCCGTACCACGCGGGCGACAACCCGCACCAGCCGGGCGACGTGGTGTGGTGGGCGGCGCTGGGCGGGACCAGCGGCAACACGCCGGCGTACTCGCGGAGGCTGGGTCTGGTGTTCGTGGCGACGGCGGGCGAGTTCGGGGTGGGGCCGGGGCGCGTGCTGGCGTTCCCGATCGGCGGCGGCGGCGCCGGGCCGCTCTGGGCCGTCGAGAACCCGGTCGAGGAGGCGTTCTTCGGCGGCGTGGCGGTGCGGGACGGCCCCGGGGGGGCGTTCGTCTACGCCGCCAGTTATGCGTTCTTCGGCGGGACCGAGTCGGCGAACCTGCTGAAGATCGACGCGCTGACGGGGGCGGTGGCGTGGTCGGCGCCGTGCAACCGCACGGCCTCGGCGCCCGTGCCGCTGCCCGACGGGCGGGTCGCGCTCTCGACGGGGGTGCAGGGGTACGGCACCGTGCCCGCGCTGCAGGTGTTCTCGGCGACAGGGCAGATGGCCTGGGACTCGTCGATCGCGACGTGGAACGACCTGAACCAGAACGGGCGGCGCGACCCGGGCGAGTTCCTGGCGATGGGCGGGTGGGCCCACCAGCCGGCCCTGGCGACGGGCGACCTGGGCACGCGGGCGATCACGCTGTACGTGGGCGAGTCGCCTGCGGGCTCGCCGGGGCCGGCGGCGGGGGCCCGCCTGCACGCGATCGACGTGGGGGCGCTGGCGGGGGGCGCGTGGCTGCGCGGGGCGTCGGGCTTTGCTGGGGGCGCGGCGTCGCTGGCGGACCGGAACCTGTACAGCGTGGGGCCGACGGGGCTGCACGTCTTCGGGCCGCCGCCCATGCGTTGCGACGTGGACGGCGACGGTGAGGTTACGGTGGACGACCTGCACGCCTGGCACGCCGGGGCGGGCCCGCGCGACGTGAATCTCGACGGCGTGGTGGACCTCCGCGACGCCGACGCGCTCAGCGAGCGCCTGCGGCGCGACGAGCGGTCGGACATGCGCCTGGGCAGGCCGGAGCACCGCCCATGAGTCGCCCGCGCGGAATCACGCTGGTCGAGGTGCTGGTGGTGATCGCGGTGGTCGCGGTGCTGGTCGGGCTGCTGCTGCCGGCGCTCTCGGCGGCCCGCGAGGCGGCGCGGGCGACGCGGTGCGCCTCGAACCTGCGGCAACTGGTCACGGCGTGGACGCTCTACGCCGGCGGGCACCGCGACATGGCGGTGCCGCTGGCCTACTGGTCGATCGAAGACATTGGCGATGGGGAGCAGATCTTCTGGTTCGGATCGCACGGGACGCGGGCCCAGGCGCCGGATCCGGCCCGCGGGTTCCTGGCGCCGTTTCTCGACGCGCCGTCGCTGGGGCGGGGGGCGGTCTTCGAGTGCCCCTCGCAGGCGTGGGGCACGTACCGCCCGCAGGGGCCGCACCGCTCCCCAACCACCACCTACGGCTACAACGGGTACTACCTCTCGCCCGCCAAGACGCCGGGGTGGGGCGAGTCGATCGGGTTCCGCCCGTGGCGTCGGCTGGCGGACCTGGAGCGTCCGAGCGCGTTGCTGGTGTTCGCCGATGCCCTGCTCGCGTGGGGCGGGATGCCGATCAACACGGCGCTGCTGGATCCGCCGATGCTGTACTCGGGCGGGGCGTGGTCGAGCAACCCGTTCCCGACGACCGCGTTCCGGCACGTGGGGCGCGCGGGCACGGCCCGGGGGGACGGGTCGGCGGCGCCGATGGCGCCGGTGGGTGCGGAATCAACGCACTTCGGGGTCCGGATCGGCTCCGTGGACTCGACGCCCGGGCCCTGGTACGTTCCTGACTGGTCGCGGTGGCGGTAGGGGCGAGGGACGGGCCCTGCGCTCCGGAATGCCGCGGTCCGGTGTGGGGTCCGATGGCGGTCGATCGCTGCAATTGCCGGAACGTGGGTTTCGCCGAGTTGATCGAGCTGGCGCGGCGCGAGCGGCTCGACCTGGACGAGCTCCGCGACCGCACGGGGTGCGCGCAGCAATGCGGTCTGTGCGTGCCGTACATCCGCGAGGCGCTGCGGACGGGCCAGCCCGACCAGCCCTTGGCGTTCAAGCCCGCGGCGGGGCCGAAGCGCTGACGCCGGCGTGTCAGGTGGACGAGCCGTTCTCGCCCGCGCCGGCGGTCTGCCCGGTGAGGACGTCCCGGACCTCGACCTGCGGCAGGCGAGCGACGTCGACGCCCGGGGCCTGCTCGGCGTCGAACTCGGCCCCGTCGAACTCCTCCTGGGGCGGGGGCTCGACGAGGGGCTTGACGCGGATGTCCTGGTAGGCGCGGAAGCCGGTGCCGGCGGGGATGAGGTGCCCGAGGAGGACGTTCTCCTTGAGGCCGACGAGGCGGTCGGTGGCGCCGCGGAGGGAGGCCTCGGTGAGGACCTTGGTGCTCTCCTGGAAGCTGGCGCCGGAGAGGAAGGACTCGCTGGAGAGGGCGGCCTTGGTGATGCCCAGGAGGAGGGTGCGTCCGCTGGCGGGTCGGGCCTTGCGGGCCTTGGCGCCGTCCTTTCCGGCGGCCTCGGCCTTGGCGTTGGCCTCCTTGATGTCGTGCTTGCGGACCAGGGCGTTGAGGGGGAGGTCGGTCCCGCCGCTCTCGGTGATGCGGACCATGGTCTCGACATCGCGGTTCTTCTGTCGGAAGGTGTAGCGGTCGACGACCTCCTGCGGGAGGAAGTCGGTGTCGCCCGGGTTCTCGACCTTCACCTTGCGGAGCATCTGGGAGAGGATGAGCTCGATGTGCTTGTCGTTGATCTCGACGCCCTGGGCGCGGTAGACGTTCTGGACCTCGTCGAGCATGTAGGACCAGAGGGCCTCCTCGCCCTTGATGCGGAGGATGTCGTGGGGGACAATCGGACCGCTGCAAAGCGCGTCGCCGGCGTGCACCGCGTCTCCGGCATGGACAAGCAGCTGCTTGGTCACGGGGACCTCGTGCTCCTTCTCGATGCCTGAAGGGGACTTGACGCGCACCACCACCTTGTTCTTGTTCCTCTTCTTCTCACGATCAAGCTCGACGACGCCGCCGATCTCCGAGATCACGGCAGGGTCGCGTGGCTTCCGAGCCTCGAAGACCTCGGTCACACGCGGGAGTCCGCCGACGATGTCTTGCGATTTCTCGACTCGCAACGTTCGAGCGATCAACTGGCCTGCCTGGATCTCCTGCCCGTCGTTGACCTCGATGCGCGCGCGGGCGGGAAGGAAGTGGTAGTCCAACACCTCGCCTTCGGGCGTCTGCACGAGGATCGCCGGGTTCTTGCCCTTCTCCTTGTGCGGTCGCACGATGAAGACCTTGAAGCCGCGCGGATCGAGTTCCTCGATCACCGTCTTGTCAACCTCGATGTCCTGGAACTTCACCACGCCGTCCTTCTCAGCCAGAATGGGATCGCGATGACGATCCCACTTGACCACGATCTGCCCTTTCTTGACTGCATCGCCCGGCGTGACGAGGAGGAAGGCACCATACGGCACCTTTGCCTTCTCCAGCTCCCTGCCCTTGTCGTCGAGAATGGCAATCTCGCCATTGCGCCGCACGACCACAAGCACTTCCCGTCCCTCGTCATCCTTCACTGGAATCAGGTTGCAATCGCGCGCTTCCAGAATGCCGGCATTGCCGGCCCGGTACTCCGGAGCGAGCCCGCGCTGCCCGATGCCGCCCGTGTGGAACGTGCGCATCGTGAGCTGCGTGCCCGGCTCGCCGATCGACTGGGCCGCGATGATCCCCACCGCCAGCCCCGGCTCGACCAGCTTGCCCGTCGACATGTCCATCCCGTAGTCCAGCACCGAGCAGCCGGTGCGACTCTCGCTCGTGAGCGGTGAGCGGACCATCACCGAGTCGATCCCGAGGGATTCGATCTTGACGGCGGCCTCGTCGGAGATCATCTCGTTCTCGCGGACCAGGACCTCGTCGGTGACGGGGTTGACGATCGCGTTGACGCTGATGCGCCCCTTGATCTGCGTGCGCAGCGCCACGTCGACCTGCTCTCCCTTGAAGATCGCGGTCTTGAGAATGCCCCGTCGGCTGCCGCAGTCGTGCTCGCCCACGATCACGCTCTGGGCGACGTCGCAGAGCTTGCGCGTGAGGTAGCCGGAGTCGGCGGTCTTGATGGCGGTGTCGGCGAGGCCCTTGCGGGCGCCGTGGGTGGAGCTGAAGTACTCGAGGACCGACAGCCCCTCGCGGAAGTTGGCGCGGATGGGGGTCTCGATGATCTCGCCCGAGGGCTTGGCCATGAGCCCGCGCATGCCCGCCAGCTGCATGAGCTGGCTCACGTTGCCGCGGGCGCCCGAGTCGCTCATGAGGTAGACGGGGTTGAGGTAGGGCTTGCCGCCCCTGGCTTCCTCGGCGGGGTTTCCGTCGCCGTCGCGGAGGTCGCTCTTGAGGGTGTCGACGAGCTTCTTGGTGACCTGCTCGCGGCAGTGGGACCAGATGTCGACGAGCTGGTTGTAGCGTTCGCGCTCGGTGATGATGCCGCGCTCGAAGTTCTTCTCGACGCGGTTGACGCGGGCCTGGGCCTCGTCGAGCAGGCCCTGCTTCTCCTTGGGCACGCGCAGGTCGGTCACGCCGAAGGAGAGCCCGGCGAGCGTGGACTGCTTGAACCCGATCTCCTTGAGGCGGTCGAGGATGTCGATGGTGGCGGGGCGTCCGGCCATCATGTAGCAGTCGTCGATCACGCGGGCGCACCCCTTCTTGCCCAGGGCGCAGTTGTAGAAGGGCATGCCGTGGGAGAGGGTGTCGGAGAAGAGGATGCGGCCCGCGGTGGTGACGAGGCGCGCGTGCGCGGGCATCTTCCTGACGGCGCCGCCCTGGCTCTCGACGAACTCGTCGAACCCGTCGACGCGGACGACGATGCGCTCGTGGACCTTGATCTTGCCGTAGTGGAGGGCCGCCAGGGCCTCCATGCGTCCCTGGAAGACGGGCAGGTCGGCCTCCTGGCGGGCGTCCTCGGCCATGAAGGTGATGAAATAGACGCCCATGACGATGTCCTGCGACGCCGAGATGATCGGCTTGCCGTTGGCGGGCGAGAAGATGTTGTGCGTGCTGAGCATGAGCACGTGGGCCTCGGCCTGGGCCTCGACGGAGAGGGGGAGGTGGACGGCCATCTGGTCGCCGTCGAAGTCGGCGTTGAAGCCGGTGCAGACCAGGGGGTGCAGGCGGATGGCGTTGCCCTCGACGAGCACGGGCTCGAAGGCCTGGATGCCCATGCGGTGGAGGGTGGGGGCGCGGTTGAGGAGGACGGGGTGCTGGTAGATGACCTCTTCGAGGATGTCCCAGACGGCGGGGTCGCGGCGTTCGAGCATGCGCTTGGCGCTCTTGATGGTGTCGGCCAGCCCGTGCTCCTTGAGCTTGCGGATGATGAAGGGCTGGTAGAGCTCCAGGGCGATCTTCTTGGGGAGCCCGCACTGCCAGATCTTGATCTCGGGGCCCACGACCACGACCGAGCGGGCCGAGTAGTCGACGCGCTTGCCCAGCAGGTTCTCGCGGAAGCGTCCCTGCTTGCCCTTGATCATGTCGGTGAGGCTCTTGAGCGGGCGGTTGGACGAGCCCAGGACGGGCCGGCGGCAGCGGTTGTTGTCGAAGAGGGCGTCCACGGCCTGCTGGAGCATCCGCTTCTCGTTGCGGATGATGACCTCGGGGGCGTTGAGGTCCATCAGCTTCTTGAGGCGGTTGTTGCGGTTGATGATGCGGCGGTAGAGGTCGTTGAGGTCGCTGGTCGCGAAGTTGCCGCTCTCGAGCATGACCAGGGGGCGCAGGTCGGGCGGGATGACGGGGATCACGTCCATCACCAGCCAGCTCGCGTCGTTCTCGCTCTGGCGGATCTGCTCCACGAGCTTGAGGCGCTTGGCCAGGTCCTTGATCTTCTGCTTGCTCTTGGTGTCGCGGAGCTCGTCGCGGATGCGGGCGGCCAGCTGCGTGAGGTCGAGCTTCTCGATGAGCTCGCGGATGGCGTCGGCGCCCATGAGGGCCTTGAAGGCGTTGCCGTACTGGTCCTGGGAGCGGCGGTGCTCGTCCTCGGTGAGCACCTGGTGGGGCTTGAGCTCGGTGTCGCCGGCGTCGACAACCACGTAGTCCTGGTAGTAGATGACCTTCTCCAGGTCGCTGGTCTTCATGCCCAGGAGGGTGCCCAGCCGGCTGGGGACGCTCTTGAAGAACCAGATGTGGACGACGGGGGCGGCGAGGTTGATGTGCCCCATGCGCTTGCGGCGGACGCGGCTGTGCGTGACCTTCACGCCGCAGCGGTCGCAGATGATGCCCTTGAACTTGGTGCCGCGGTACTTGCCGCACCCGCACTCGTAGTCGCGCTCGGGCCCGAAGACGCGCTCGCAGAAGAGCCCGTCCTTCTCGGGGCGGTAGGTGCGGTAGTTGATGGTCTCGGGCTTCTTCACCTCGCCGTAGGACCACGCGCGGATGTCGTTGGGCGACGCCAGCGTGACCTTCACGGCGGAGTAGTCGTTCACGCGGTCATAGATCATCTCGGCCATGTGCTCGCACTCCCGTGGGGAGGGTGTCGTTCGGTGCCCGCCCCCGCGCCGTCCCCGGCGCGGGCGCGGGTTCTAGAGCAGGCTGGCGCCCGCCGCGGTCTTCTTCTCGAGCGAGACGTTCAGGCCCAGGCCCTTGAGCTCGTTGCAGAGCACGTCGAAGGCGACGGGCATGCCGGCCTCGAGCTTGTTGGTGCCCTTGACCATGCTCTCGTAGATCTTGGTGCGTCCCTCGACGTCGTCGCTCTTGACGGTGAGGAGCTCCTGGAGGATGTAGGCGGCGCCGTAGGCCTCCAGGGCCCAGACCTCCATCTCGCCGAAGCGCTGCCCGCCCGTGCGGCTCTTGCCGCCCAGGGGCTGCTGGGTGATGAGGGAGTAGGGCCCGGTGGCGCGGGCGTGGATCTTGTCGTCCACGAGGTGGTGGAGCTTGAGCAGGTACATGTAGCCCACCGTGGTCTTCTGCGCGAAGGGCTCGCCCGTGCGCCCGTCGAAGAGCTGGATCTTCCCGCCCCGGGGCATCTTCGCCAGGATCTCGCGCGGGTGCGGCCAGGCGCCGGTCTTCTCGAACTGTTCGAGCCTCGACACGACGTGCCGGTTGGCCTCCTCGATCGCCCCGTGGACCTGCTCCTCGGTGGCGCCGTCGAAGACGGGGGTGATGGCCTGGAACCCGAGGATCTGGGCGGCCCATCCCAGGTGGGTCTCGAGGATCTGCCCGACGTTCATGCGGCTGGGGACGCCCAGGGGGTTGAGCAGCACGTCCACGGGCGTGCCGTCCTCCATGAAGGGCATGTCCTCCTCGGGCACGATGCGGGCGATGACGCCCTTGTTCCCGTGGCGTCCGGCCATCTTGTCGCCCACGCTGAGCGTGCGCTTGGTGGCCAGGTAGACCTTGACCATCTCGAGCACGCCCGTGGGCAGCTCGTCGCCCCGCTTCATGTGGGCGACCTTGCGCTGCTTCTCGGCGTCGATGGCCCGCACGCGGGGCCAGAACTGCCTGTAGAGGACCTCGGCCCTCTCGCGGGCCTCCTTGCTCCCCTTGGCCCACTTCATGTCGAAGGTGCGGATCTGTTCGAGGATGACCTCGGTGATGTCGCTGGCGCCGACGCGCTGGCGCGTGTTGGGGTCGACCATGTGCGTCCCCAGCTCGTCGTTCATGGCCTGCACCATCTGGCGGAAGAGCCCGATCGCCTTGTGGTCCATCGCCGACTCGTACTCGGCGATCTCCTTCTTGAGCGTCTTCTTCTGCTCCTCGTTCATGTGGAGGCGTCGGCTGAACTTGCGGGCGCCGATCACGACGCCCTCGACCCCGGCCGGGACCTCCAGCGAGTCGTTCTTGACGTCCTCGCCGGCCCGCCCGAAGATCGCGTGCAGCAGCTTCTCCTCGGGGGTGAGCTCGGTCTTGCTCTTGGGGCTGACCTTGCCGACGAGGATGTCGCCCGGGCCCACGCGGGCCCCGATGCGGATGATCCCGCTCTCGTCGAGGTTGCGGAGCATCTTCTCGCTGACGTTGGGGATGTCGCGCGTGAACTCCTCGCGTCCCAGCTTGGTCTCGCGGATCTCGACGTCGAAGGCGTCGATGTGGATGCTCGTGAACGCGTCGTCCTTGACCAGCCGCTCGCTGATCACGATCGCGTCCTCGAAGTTGTACCCGTCGAAGGTGTTGAACGCCACGAGCGCGTTCTTGCCGATCGCCAGCTCGCCCCAGCGCGTGCTGGCGCCGTCGGCGAGGATCTCGCCCTTGACGACCTTCTGCCCGAGCTTCACCGTGGCCCGCTGGTTCAGGCAGGTGCGCTCGTTGAGGCCCACGAACTTGCGGAGCACGTACTCGTCCGAGTTGTCGACGATGATCCGCTGGCTGTCGACGAAGGTGACGACGCCGGCGTTCTTGGCCCGGACCACCATGCCGCTGTTGTGCCCCACGGGCACCTCGACGCCCGTGGCCACGCAGGGGGGCTCGACCTTCACCAGGGGCACCGCCTGGCGCTGCATGTTGGAGCCCATGAGGGCGCGGTTGGCGTCGTCGTGCTCGAGGAAGGGGATGAGGGCCGCGGAGATGCCCACGATCTGCTTGGGGGAGATGTCGATGAACTGGATCTCGCCCGAGTCGACCTCGGTGAGCTCGCCGTTCACCCGGGCCATCATGCGCCCCTTGCGGAGCCGCCCCTCGCGGTCGACGATGTCGGCGGGGGCGAGCACCGCGCGCATCTCCTCGTCGGCGCGGAGCAGGACCACCCTGCCCGCCGACCCGTCCCTGACCTCGCGGTAGGGCGTGCGCACGAAGCCGTACTCGTCCACGCCGGCGTAGATGCCCAGGCTGGCGATCAGCCCGATGTTGGTGCCCTCGGGCGTCTCGATGGGGCAGATGCGCCCGTAGTGGCTGATGTGCACGTCGCGGACCTCGAAGCCCGCGCGCTTGCGGTTGAGCCCGCCCGGCCCCAGGGCGCTGAGGCGTCGCTCGTGCACGAGGCTGGAGAGCGGGTTGGTCTGGTCCACCACCTGCGAGAGCTCGCTGCGCCCGAAGAAGAAGTCGATGGCGCTGGAGATGCTCTTGCTGTTCACCAGGTCCGCGATCTTGCCGATCTCGTCGGGCGCCTTGACGCTCATGCGCTCCTGGACCGTGCGCCGCAGCTTGAGGAAGCCCTTGCGGAGCTCCTCCACCGCCAGCTCGTCGAGCGTGCGCAGCCGGCGGTTGCCCAGGTGGTCGATGTCGTCCACCTGCGCGATGGGGCGCCCGGTCCTGGGGTCGGGGCGGTTGGAGCGCAGGTCCAGGATGTACGTCACGACCTTGAGGAAGTCCTCGCTGCGGAGGAACATCATCCCCTCGGGGACGTTGAGGTCGAACTTGCGGTTGATGCGGAAGCGCCCCACGCGCCCGAGGCGGTAGCGGTTCTCGTCGAAGAACTTCTCGGCGAAGAGCTGCTTGGCCTTCTCGACCTGGGGCGGGTTGCCGGGGCGGAGGCGGGTGTAGACCTTGATGAGGGCCCGCTCGTACTCGTTCTGCCCGAACTCGGCGAACTGCTCGAGCTTCTCCTCGGCCAGGGTGTTGAGGATGAGCACGTCCTCGGGGTTCTGGATGACGCGGACCTTCTTCCCGCCCATGTCCTTCACCGACGCCGCCGCGTCCCCCACCTGGCGCCCGACCCCGACCAGCTCCTCGCCGGTCTGGGCGTTGACGATGGCCTGCGCGGCCCACATCTCGGGGGTGACCTGCTCGGGCTTGACCTCGTCGACGTGGTAGAAGAGGCTGAGGATGGCGTCGGTGGTGGAGACGGACTCGTCGAGGCAGCGCAGGAACGTCGTGGCGGCGAGCTTCATGGACTGGTCGATCTTCATCGCCAGCACGTCCTTCTTGGTCACCTCCAGCTCGATCCACGAGCCGCGCTCGGGGATGATGCGGGCCGAGTGCAGGGGGCGGTCGCCCTCGCTGGACTCGATCTGGAAGTCGACGCCCGGGGAGCGGTGGAGCTGGCTCACGATGACGCGCTCGGCGCCGTTGACGATGAACTCCCCGCCGCCCATGAGGATGGGGAACTCGCCCAGGAAGATGGCCTCCTCGGGCATGTCCTCCTTGCCCTCGCGCTTGAGGCGGACGCGGACCCGGAAGGGCATGCCGTAGGTCAGGCGGAGCTCGCGGCACTCGTCGGGGGTGTAGCGCGGCTCCTCGAGCGTGTAGTGGATGTACTCCAGCGACATCGTCCCGTCGTAGCTCTCGATCGGGAAGACCTCGCGGAGGAGCGACTCCAGGCCGAAGCCCTTCTCGCGCTCGTCGGGCCCGCGCGTCAACTGGAGGAACCGCTCGTACCCGGCCAGCTGGAGCTCGGTCAGATCGGGGACCGGGATCGCATCGCCACGCTTGGAGTAATCGCGCACGTTGATCGCTGCCATCGTCGTCCTCGCCGATGGGATCACGCCGCCGGCCGCGCGGGGCTCACCCGCGACGGACTGCAGTCGGCATGTCCGTTTGGTCCAAAGAAGGAACCTTCCCCAGTCGCGCCCGCTTCAACCGTCAAACGGGAACTATACCGGGGCCGCGCCCTGCAAGGCAAATGCCGACCGCCCCAGATTCAGCCCGCCGACTCCGAACCCTCATCTTCTCATACCTTCAAAAACCCTAACAGATGCGGCCGAGAAGAGCCCGCCCCGGAGGCGGGGCGGGCTGGCAAACGGCTTGGGGTCGGGGTCCGGGGTGAGTCGGCCCGCCACCGGCGAGGCCTACTGCACCTCGATGGTCGCCCCGGCGTCGGTGAGAGACTTCTTGAGCTTCTCCGCCTCGTCCTTCTCGACGCCCTGCTTGACGGGCTTGGGAGCGCCCTCGACCAGCGCCTTGGCCTCGGCCAGGCCCAGCTGGGTGATCTCGCGCACCACCTTGATGACGCCGATCTTCTTGGCCGGGTCGACGGACTTGAGGATGACGTCGAACGAGGACTTCTCCTCGGCCTTGGCCGCCGGGGCCGCCGCCGCCGCCATCATCACGCCCCCGCCCGCCGCGGCCTCGATGCCGTAGGCGTCCTTGAGGTACTTGCTGAGCTCCACGGCGTCCTTGAGGCTCAGCCCGCTGAGCTTGTCGCCCAGGTCCTTGATCGTCGCGTTCACGGTTGCTTCGGACATGATTCACCTTTCCCGGAGGCTCTCGGCCCCCCCAACGCTCGCCCGCGAGGCGCCGACACGATCGGCGATTAAACCCGGTGGGTCCCGGCGTGCGATTCGGTTGATTCGTCAGGAGGCCTTGCCGACGGCCTCGCCCTTCTCCAGCTTGTCTTCGATCGTCTTGAGGACGCCGCTCAAGGCGGCGCCCGGGCCCTTGAGCTGGGCCGACAGCTTCTTGCCGGGCCCCAGCAGGGCCGCGACCAGGTTCGCCAGGGCCTCGTCCCGCGTGGGGAACTTGGCGAGCTCCTCGACGGCCTGCTTGCCGGAGAAGAGCGTGCCATCGAGGACGGCGCCCTTGAGTTCGAGCTTGGGGGCGGCCTTGAGGGCGCTCACCAGTTCGCGGGCGATCTCGACCGCCGTGACCTCCTCGGTGGTGCTGTAGGCCAGCGCCGACGACCCGCTGAGCAGGTCGGTGAGGGGTTCGAGGCGGGTGCCCTTGATCACGCCGCGGGCCAGGGCGTTGCGGACGACGACCACGCGGATCTTCTTCCCGGCAAGGTCGCTCCGCAGCTTGGTGGTCTGGATGCCGGTGAGCCCGCGCATGCCGATCACCATGGCGTCGGCGTTGATCGCGGCGCCCGTGGGGGCCAGCCGGGCCTTGTAGTCCCGGATGATCATGGTCTTGATGGTCTTGGACACGGTTCACCTCAACGCGGCGGGCGCGGGGCCCGCGGCTTGTTCGCTCACTCCGCCGCCGCCGCCACCACGGGCGAGTACTTCACCTGCACCGACGGGGTCATGGCCCCCGACACCACGATCTTGCGGACGTACTGCCCCTTGGCGTTGCTGGGGCGGGCCTTCTCGATGGCGTGGATGAAGTGCTCGAGGTTCTCGACCAGGCTCTGCTCGGGGAAGCTCATCTTGCCGATGACGGCGTGCACGTTCCCCGCCTTGTCCGAGCGGTACTCCACCTTGCCCGCCGAGTACTCCCGCACCGCCTCGGGCACGTTGGTCGTGACCGTGCCGGCCTTGGGGCTGGGCATCAGGCCCTTGGGGCCCAGCACCTTGCCCAGGCGCGACACCACGCGCATCATGTCCGGGCTGGCGACCGCGACGTCGAAGTCCAGCCAGCCCTTCTCGACCTCGGCGACCAGCTCCTCCCCGCCGGCCTTGACGGCCCCGGCCTCCGTCGCCCTGGGGGCCACGTCGCTCTGGCAGAAGGCGATCACGCGCTTGGTCTTGCCGATCCCCTTGGGCAGGGCGACCGACCCGCGGATCGACTGCTCGCTGGAGGTGTCGAGCCCCAGCAGGATGCAGACGTTGACGGTCTGGTCGAACTTGGGGGCCTTGAACTTCTTGAGGGCGGAGATGGCCGCCGGGGCCTCCATCCACTCCCTCGGGGCCTCCTTGAGGTTGCCCCTCATGCGCTTGCCGATGAATCGTGCCATGGGTCAGCCCTCCACCGTCACGCCCATGGACCGGGCGGTGCCTTCGATGACCCGCATCGCCGCCTCGACCGAGCCGGCGTTGAGGTCCTTGACCTTGGCCTCGGCGATCTTCTTCACCTGGGCCTTGGTGATCTTGCCCACCTTGTTCTTGTTGGGCACGCCCGACCCGGTCTCGATCCCCGCCGCCTCCTTGATCAGGACCGACGCGGGCGAGCTCTTGATCTCGATCTCGAAGCTCTTGTCGCTCCAGACCGTGACCACCGCCTGCACGATCTTGCCCTTGAACTGGGCGGTGGCGGCGTTGAACTTCTGGATGAACTGACCCGGGTTGACGCCCTTGGAGCCCAGCACGGGTCCCAGCGGCGGGGCCGGCGTCGCCGACCCCCCGGGCGCCATGACCTTGAAGACGTTCGTGATTTCCTTCTTGGCCACCGGTCGTCACCTCCCACCCGGCCCCATCGTCCGCCCCGGCCAATCGGGGCGGCGGACCCGGTAGTGCTTGCGGTTCTCGGTTGTGCCCGGCCGGACGCCCGGCTGGGGGAGGCAAGGATAGGCCGCGGCCTCACCCCGAGCCACGCCCACCGGCGGTCGGCCGGCATGGCGAGCTCGCGGCGTGTGTCGGAAGTCCGCGGACGGATACGTCCCGGGTGCCACGACTGTGCCGCTCTGGGCACAGTCGTGCCGGCGGGGCACAGTCGTGCCGACGGGAAGAGCACGACTGTTCGCCGAGCCGAACAGTCGTGGCACGGTGGTCGCGTGCCACGACTGTGCCGCTCGGGGCACAGTCGTGCCGGCGGGGCACAGTCGTGCCGCTCGGGGCACAGTCGTGCCGGCGGGGAGAGCACGACTGTTCGCCGAGCCGAACAGTCGTGGCACGGTGGTCGCGTGCCACGACTGTGCCGCTCTGGGCACAGTCGTGCCGGCGGGGCACAGTCGTGCCGGCGGGAAGAGCACGACTGTTCGCCGAGCCGAACAGTCGTGGCACGGTGGTCGCGTGCCACGACTGTGCCGCTCTGGGCACAGTCGTGCCGGCGGGGAGAGCACGACTGTTCGCCGAGCCGAACAGTCGTGGCACGGTGGTCGCGTGCCACGACTGTGCCGCTCTGGGCACAGTCGTGCCGGCGGGGCACAGTCGTGCCGCTCGGGGCACAGTCGTGCCGGCGGGGAGAGCACGACTGTTCGCCGAGCCGAACAGTCGTGGCACGGTGGTCGAGTGCCATCTATGAGCAGGTCTCCTGTCACGGGTCATCGGGCGCTTCGCCCGATGACCCGTGCGGGTCGGGTGTCGGGAGCAAGGCGGCACGGGCGACCGCCGGGCGGATCGCCCGTGGCGGCCGCAGCGCCCGCCGGCGCCTTTGGGCGCGTTCTTCCGACTCACGCCACCAGGTCCGATCGGGCCTACCGCCCCAGCGCGTCCAGCATCGGGTCGCCGATCTGGCGCTCCAGGCCCGCCTCGATGGCCCGCTCCACCACCGTCCGGGCCAGGGGGATGCGGTCCTGGGCGTGCAAGAGCACCGCGACCATGAGCCACGCCTCGGCCGATCGCTCGCGGTTGGCGAACTCCACCGCCCGCACCGTCAGGGCCCGGATCCTGCGGTCGTCGTCGCCGAGGAGGTCGGGGTCGAAGGGCAGTTCGACCAGGCCCACGTCGGTGCGGTAGGCCTTGCGGATCATCAGGGCCGCCTCGTCGGCGCGGTTGGCGCTGAGGAGCGCGAGCGCCAGCAGCCGCTGCGAGTCGCCGTCGCGGTCGTGGGCCGGGTCGCGCAGGTGCTCCTTGAGCGAGCGGACGGCGCGGTCGGCGTTGCCGCGGCGGAGGGCGTCCTTCCCGGCCTCGAGGGGCGTGGTGGGGTCGACGGGCACGGGGGCGGGCGGTTGGGGCGCGGCGACCTGCACCGGCTGCACCACCACCGCCGGGGGCGAGTAGATCACGGGCTGCGTCACCACGGGCGCCGTCACGATCGACGCGTACGACGTCGAGTACACGGGCCACGGATCGTCGCAGACCACGACCGGCCTTCGATGCACGGGTCGGCACACGCCGCACCCGCACCCCACCGGGTGGCACACGTACGACGTCCGCGTCGAGCACCGCGGGTAGAGCAGGCTGTCGCAGATCCCCGTGTTGAGGCCGATGTTCAGGCGGCTCCTGGAGCCGTAGAACGACGCGCTGCCGCGGAGCCCGTGGCTGGTCACGTGGAACCCGGAATCACGCCGCACGGGCTCGCACGAGTCCATCCGGTGCGTCGTGAAGGCGCGCGTGCCGTCCACGGCCCGCGAGCCGAAGTCGATCGCGTGCTGCGCCGGCGCCGCCGCGGCCGCCACCGCCAGCCCCGCCATGCCCATGAATGTCCGCACGCTCGTCATGGCTCGTCCTTCCTTGCCCGGGCCCGCGCCCCCTCCGGCCCTTAGAAGCTACGCACGGACCCGGGCCCGGTGCGGCTGTTACGAACGCCGCGTGACAATCCGGCCCCGCCAGGCCGCGGCGGGCGGATTCGGCATCCGATCGGTCGGTTATCGGCGGTCGGCGCGGTCCGCGGCGGCGACGGGATGATCGCCCCCGGGCGCGAACGAGGCGGCGACGATGGCGTTGAGCCCGGCCCGTTCGCCCCGGTCGAGGAACCGCCGCAGGGCCATGCAGTTGCCGCGGGCCTGCGACACGACCGCGGCCAGCAGGTACGCCGCGGGCGTGCGTTCGCGTTCCGCCGACCTCAGCGCCGCCCTTGTCAGGTCCTGCGCCGCGGAGGTGTCGATCCCGAGGTCGCCAAGGTCGATCGGGTGCTGGGCCAGCGCGGGGTCGGCCGCGTGGGCCATGTGCATGACGCCCGCGGCGCCGGGCGCATCGCCCGCGAGCACCAGCAGCACCGCCAGGTGCCGCGCCGACTCGAAGTCCTCGGGCTCGCCCTCGAGGTGGGCCGCCAGGGCCGACACCGCCCCGGCCCAGTCGCGCTCGGAGGCGCACAGGGCGCTGAGGGCCCTCGGCGAGAGGCCCGCCCGCTCGTTCACGGGGATCGCCTCCGGCGCCTCGAGCCTCGGATCGATGCCCGCCGCCGCCTCGTGCAGCGCCGCCGATCCCGTCGAGCCCGTCGCCGAACCGCACGCCCCGCCCGCGCATCCGCCCGATCGGCGCAGGTCGCCCGCGACGCGCCCGAAGGTGTCGCGCGTGACGGGGCCCTTGATTCGGCCCAGGGGCGGGCGCGCCTTGCCACGCCCGGGGTCGTCCGGGCGGGACCGGGGCTCCGCGATGGGCCCAGGGCGCTCGCTCGGCATGGGCGCGTCGCTGCGGAGTTGGCGGTTGAGGCGGACGCCCATGCGGTTGGGGTCCAGCCTCACGCCCATGCGCGACGGGTCGAGGCGCACGCCGAAGGTGGTCGGGTCGAGGCGCGAGATGGACATGGGCAGGTGCTGGGGCGTGGCCGTCGGCATGCGCACGAGGGTGGTGCAGGTGCGCACGCTCTGGTGGGCGTGCCGCGGCGGATCCGGCGTGCGGGCCGCCCCGACGCCGGCGAGCAGCGTCATCGCCGAAACCACCGCCCTCCAGTTGGCTCGCATCGCCATGGCCACCTCGCTCGTGCCCGGAGCATCCTATCGACCGACCCCGGGAACTCGGGGCATCTCCCAATTGATACCGGCGGCCCCGGTCGCGGTTTCACCGTACAGAGTCCGAATATCGGCGGGAGGTGCCGAAGGCGGACCCCGGGTATCGTGTCCGCCTCCATGGCGCGAATCCGTCCCCCCATGCTCGCCCGGCTCGCCGTCCTCGCCTGTTGCCTCGGCCCCACCGTGGCGGCGCTGTCGGTGGGGGGGTGCGGGGGCGTGGGCGGGTCCGTGCGCATGGAGTCGGCGCCCGGCACGGTTCAGCGGGGCGAGACGGCGCGGATCCTCAAGCCCGCGCTGGCGACGCTGGTGTACCACGCCCCCGATTCGCAGACCGCCGACATCTACCTGACGGACCTGCACCCGGACGAGCTCGATCCCCGCAACGACCTGTCGGGCGTCTCGGGGCAGCTCGTGCACCTGAACATGTTCCTCGTTCCGCGGGCCGGCTCGACGCCGATCGAGAAGACCGCGGTCACGGCCGTCATCCGGCACGTGGTCATCGCGCGCGGACAGGTGGGGGTGTACGGCGGGGGCGGGTTCATGTTCACGCGGGGCTCGCCGGGCGACTCGAGCTTCGGCGGGTCGGTGGACCGGGCGACGATGCGTCTGCTTGCGCGCACCGGTGGGTTCGTCGACTTGCTGGGACCGACGGAGTTCTCGGGATCGTTCCTGGCGCGGCTGGACAAGCCCTCGGCGGACCTGCTCGCGCGGCGCTTCCGCGACCTGGTCGCGACCGCGCGCGCCGCGACGCCCTGAGCGTCAGGGATGGTCGCGTTCCCATCCGAGCAGGACGCGTTGGGCGTTGCCGCGGTAGATCGCGTGCAGGACGTCGTGGGGCAGGGCCGCGCCACGGAGGCGGGGCGACGAGTTCGCGTCGAAGCGGGCGGGATCGACCATCGCCAGGTCCGGGTCGCTGATGGGGGAGGGGGCGTCGAACGCGCTTTCGAGGAGGGCCCGCAGGGCCCAGAACCGGCTGGCGTAGAGCTCGAAGGCGGCGTCGGGGTCGCTGGCCTGGTCGGCCTTGATCGAGCGCGGGTTGGCCTTGCGCGGGCTCAGGTGGTCGTCCATGGCCACGATGTCGGTGCCGAAGACGAGCCGGTCCTTCCACCGGAGGCAGAAGGAGCGGAAGTCGGGCTTGCCCGGCGCCGCCGGGTGGCGCGACAGTTCGCGCACCATCCAACGGGCGGCGGAGACGTCCAGGTGCAGGTTGGGGTGGCGCGAGAGCAGCCCGTCGAGCCTCTCCAGGTCCTCGGGCCAGCCCCCCATGTGGGCCGCGATCCACGGGGCCTCGAAGCGGTCGAGCATTCGCTCCAGCCCGGCGTAGGCGTCGGGCTTGGCGCCGAAGCGGGCCCGGTCGGCGTACTTGGTCGCGAACCAGGTGTCGGGGTCGGCCACGTGCACGAGGTACATCATGCCCAGGTCGCGCCCCAGCTCGCAGGCCCGCACGCGCCAGGGCGACTCCACGTCCCAGCAGTCGGCCCCGTCCGGGATCAGCTCGCGCAGGCGCGGGGCGGCCCAGACCTTGAGCACGCGACTGGCGTGCCGGCGGCGGAACTCCTCGATCACGCGCAGGTACCCCTCGCGGTGGGTCACGCCGGGGTTGGGGTCGGCCCAGGTCGGGAAGGCGATGAAGCGGACGGCGTCGCCCAGGGCCTCGTGCACCGGCTCGACCATGTGCAACTGGGTCATGGTGTAGGTGAGGGTGACGCCGAAGAGGGCCGCGGCCCGTGCGTAGAGGCGGGGGGCCTGGGCGCCCATGAGGTGGGCGTGGGCGTCGATGACGCCGCCGGCGGGCGGGGCGAGGAAGGCCGCGGCCTCGGTGCGATAATCGAGGGCCGCGAGGTTGTCCTGGGAGGGGCCCCGCGGGCCCGTGCCGCGGGTGAACCCGGGGGCCGGATTGCCCACACCTGTTCCGACAGACATCGGTCGATGGTAGATCCCGCCCGAAGCGACAGGCCCCGCCGACCCCGCGTCGCGCTCGCGCACGACTGGCTGTGCGGGCTGCGGGGCGGCGAGGCCGTGCTCGATCGCATCGCCGCCCTCGGCGCGGAGCGGTTCGACCTTGACGGGCTGTACACGATGTTCGACGACGGGCGGGGGCTGACGCCCGCGATCGACCGGGTGGCGCACGTGCGCTCGACGCTGGGGTCGCTGCCGGGGGCGACGCGGCTGCGGCGCTGGCTGCTGCCGCTGTACCCGTGGGGCGTCGCCGATCTGTCGCGCCGGCTGGCCCGGGCGCACGCCCGGGCCCCGATCGACCTGGTGATCTCGACCAGCTCGGCGGCGATCAAGGGCCTGCGACCGCCCCCCGGCGTGCCGCACCTGTGCTACTGCCACGCGCCGGCGCGGTACGTCTGGGGGCGGCGCGAGGACTACACGCGCGACGGATCGCCGCGGGCGCTGGGGCTTGCCGTGATGGGCGGGCGGTTCCGCGAGTGGGACCGGGCGACGGCGGCGCACGTCACGGCGTTCGTCGCCAACTCGCGCCACGTCGCCGGCGAGGTCGAACGCTGCTACGGGCGGCACGCCGAGGTGGTGCACCCGCCGGTGCGGACCGGGTTCTTCACGCCCGACGCGGGCGCGAGGCGCGAGGGGTTCTGGCTGGTGGTGTCGGCCCTTGAGCCCTACAAGCGGGTGGACCTGGCGATCGACGCCGCCCGGCTCGCGGGGGCGCGCCTGGTCATCGCGGGCGCCGGGAGCATGCGCCGGGCGCTGGCCCGGCGCGCGGGGAGCGGAGTGGAATGGCTCGGGCGCGTGAGCGACGAGCGCCTGCGCGACCTCTACCGGCGGGCACGGCTGCTCGTCTTCCCGCAGGTCGAGGACTTCGGCATCGTCGCGGTGGAGGCGCAGGCGTGCGGGCTGCCGGTGGTGGCCCGCGGCGAGGGCGGCGCGCTCGACACGGTGTGCCCGGGCGTCACCGGGGCCTTCTTCGCGTCGCCCGACGCCCAGTCCGTGGTCGCCGCGGCCCGGGCGTGCCCCGATCCCTCCGACCCCGCGGTGGCGTCGGCCTGCCGGGGGCATGCGGGGCAGTTCGACGAGGGGACGTTCGAGGGCCGCATGCTCGCGGCGATCGGGGGCCTGCTGGGGCGGGCCGGCTGATCAGGAGAGGCGCGAGATCGACGCGGCGCGTGCGCCGGCGTCGGGCGACGCCGCGCGCCGCAGCGCCTCGGGCAGGAACAGCGACGCCTTGGGCTCGCTGAAGATCCGCCCCGCGTAGACCTGTCCCACGAAGATCTCGTGGTCGGCCTCGAGGTCGAGGTGGCGCACGACGATGCAGTCGAAGGCGACGGGGCAGCGGCGGACGATGGGCGCGCCGGTGACCAGCGACTCGACCGGGAGGCAATCGAAGGGATCGGGGTGGACCGCGGTTTCGGGCGACTCTTCGAGGGCCGGCACCGGCGCCTGGGCGCCGAACTTGCAGGCCAGGAGCCGGTCGCCCGGGTCGACAACCCCCACGCCGAACGCGTGGGCGTCCCGGATGATCGGGTCGATGGGGTGCCCCTTGCGCACGGCGACGGCCAGGAGGAGGGGCTCGTCGGCGACGACCTGGAGCGAGCGGACGAAGAGGCCGGCGCGCTTGCCGTCGAACTGCGCGCTCATCAGGTACGTGGGCTGCGGGAGGCGCAGGAGCGCTTCGCGAGCCGCCGCCACCTGACGGGGTTCTGGAACGAGCCCTGCAAACACCGCGCTGTCCATCGACCGAGGCATGCGTCTGATTCACTCAGCCCACGAGAGTGTCCACCGGTTTTCCACAAACGGACCACCCTCGAACGGGCGGAAGACGGAGGGCCGAAAAGAAAAACGCACACGACGCTGATGCGATTGCAAACCCTGACGAATGCAGGGGTTCCGACGATCAAGCCCTACGCCGCTCGCGGCTTATCGGTTCCCCCGAGGGCCTCGGGTGTTGCAAAGTGGGGCAAGGTGGGGCATAATCCCGCCGATGACGCGGGGAGAGCCAGCCCATGCTCCTGTTCACCGGCCAGGCCGATGCCACGATCGACGGCAAGAGCCGGCTGGCGATCCCTGCCAAGTACCGGACTCTACTCGAACAGGCCGGGGAGCCGCCGACCTGGTTCTGCATGCCCTGGCCGGAGGGGTACTTGAGACTGTACCCGGCGTCGCGGTTCGAGCGGCTGGCGGACGCGGGCCCGGACTCGCTGACGCCGGACGCGGACCGGGCCTCGCTGGACGTGGCGATGTTCAGCCTGTTCGAGCAGTTGGAGATGGACACGAACGGTCGCGTGATCATTCCCCGCGACCATCTCGCGCTGGCCCGGTTGGGCACGGACGTGGTGGTCGTCGGGGCCAGGAATCGGCTGGAGGTTCGGGACCGGGGGTCGTGGGAGGCCCAGCGGCTCGAACGGTTCCAGCGGCTCGGGCAGTTGGCGGAGCGCTTCGAGGCGCGTCGCCCGCCCGGGACGTGACGGCCTCCACCGGTGCTCGCCGGGCGAGGTGAGAGGGAGTCCGTTTCGCGTGGAGACACGCGGGCGGGCGTTGACAACCGAGCGGACCGCACTGGTTCGTGAGACCCCAAGGCGACTGCCCAGCGCCGGCCGGTCTCGCAGGGACGCGATGCCGGTGCAGGACCCGTCGAAGGCGTGGGGGTTGATCCCTCCGCGCAGATGAGACGGCCAAGGCAGACCCCAGGGACGGGGTCAGGCTCGGCACTTTGCGTCCGGCCCTCTCGCGAGGTCCGGACGCTTTCCAGGACGACCACTCGGCGACGGGGGCGTCTCCCACCACCCACCCACCACCCAAGCCTTCGTCGCCCCACGCCGCCCGGCTCACCGTCGGGCGGCGTCTTTTTCTGCGCCCGCAGAAACGTCGGGCGGCACGGGGGTCGGTTCAGCGCCGCGGGCCGGAGAGATTCCGCCGGTGGCGTGACCCGACGGCCCGTGCCGCCGGTAGGACGAGGGATGGATCTCAGGCGCTGCGGACCTCGATGACGCCCAGGCGGATGAGGAACATGGTGGCCTCTTCGATCTCGAAGCGCGTGTAGTCGTTGAGGACGGCGGGCTGATCGGGCGCGCCGATCAGGTCGACGGGGTTGGGCCACTCGGGCTCAAGGCCGGCGGCGCCGCGGCGCTCGGCCACCTCGATGACCGCGTGGAGCACCGCCTCGGCCGCGTCGCACAACCTCAGGGGGTCGATGCTCTTGCTGTGCCTGGCCATCGGTGTTTCCTCCACAACTCAGGCGTCCGTGCGCACGCTTCGGCGTGCCCGCCGGCCCTGACGCACATTGATACGGGCCGGCCACTCAACGGTTCGGCGTGTGCGTCGCCGATGTTCCACGAGTCGCGTCGGAATCCGACCGCGCCGCGACGGGCGTTTCGATCCCGCTCGCGGCCGCGCGGCTTGTGCGCTTCAACGGGCCTCTCGCTCCTCATTGGGAATGCCGGGCGGCGTGTTGCGCCGCACGCGGATTCGGGCCTCATTTCAGGACCTTCGCGGGATCCGGTCCGACATGGGCGCGTCGTGTCACGGGCGCGCGACATTTCATTGAAACGGCGCGGAATCCGGGAACCGACCGCCCTCCGCCTCCGCCGAGCAGGGGCGTGCGGTTGCGTGCAAAGAGCGAGTACAGACGATCGAAGATGGCGCGAAGCCCGGGCCAGGCGGTGGGCGCGAGCAACCAGCCCAGGCCGACGGCGGCGTAGGCGCGGCGGAAGACCTCCATGCCGGTGACGACGCGGCCGTCGGGCAGCACGCCGTGGATCTCGCGCATCGCCCGCTCCAGCGAGCATCCGAAGCTCGCCGGATCGGTCGCGGGGTCGACGAGGTTCTTGACGATGATGCGCCCGCGTCCGCGGTCGAGGCGCAGCAGGAAACAGGCCTCGCGCCGGCACACGCCGCAGGCCCCGTCCACGAGGATCGTGATGGGCAAGTCGCGCTCCACGCCCCGCGGCTCGATCACCCCATGATCGGCGCCAGCCCCAGGCTCTTGCGCAGCGAGGCGATCTGCCCGGCGTGCCAGCCCTCGTGCCACACCAGCTTGTAGAGCGCGTCCGCGGGATCGTCGGCGAAGCCCTGGGTCTTGTCGTTCAGGGGAACCGAGAGCTGCGCCGGCGTCGCGGACTTGAGCCAGGAGACCAATCCCGCGCGCGCAGACTCCAGCAGCTTGAGCATCTCGGGGAGCGGCGCGTAGTCGGCGGCGTTCTTCGTGGGCTTGGAGCCCATGCCGCACGCCTTCAGCAGGGTCTCGGGAGCCTGCACCCGCGGAGCCCCGACCAGATCGCAGATCCACGCGTCGGTGCCGATCAGGTGCCCGATGACCCACAGAACGTGGTTATCGGTCGGGGCGGACTGGTGGGTGAGCTTGTCGGCGGGCCAGCCCTTGAGCAGCGAGAGCGTCATCGTGCGCGTGAAGGCCATGAGGCCGATGATCTGATCCTGGCTGGGCATGGGGTCGTCTCCCGTATGGCGGCGCCGCGGGCCTGTGTCGGCCCGTTGGTCTTGGAGTGTAGTAGATGGGTGGCGTGTCGGCGCCGCGAGCATGAAGCACCGATGCCGCTCCTGACGCTCATCCCTGTTGTCCTCGCCGCGGGCGTGGGGCTTGGGCGCGGGCCGGACCTTGAGGTCGCGCATCGCAACGGCATCTACTCGGCACGACGGCGATCGATCAGCACGGGCAGAGCTTCACGGTGACCGGGCTCTCCGGGATCGCCTGGGCGGGGGGTGACGACGACCTGGCGGTCATGGACAACTCCAACAAGGTCGTGCGCCCGCGGATCACGCTGGACGCCGACGGGTCCATTGCCGGCGCGACACTCACGGGCGGGGTGACGCTGAGCGGGTCGCGCGAATTCGAGGGGATCGTCGCGGCGGGGGCGCGGTCTTCCTGTCGGAGGAGGGCTCGCCCGGCGCGCACGCGGACTCGCTCTCGACGTGAGCCAGGCTCCGCAGCCTGCCCGTGCCGACCGTCTTCGCGGACCGAAGGTCCAACCGCGAGTTCGAATCGCTCACGCGCCGGTCGGACAGGATCGGGTTCTGGCCCGCCAACGAGGAGGCGCTCACGGTGGACGGCCCGGCTGCGACGCCGACGGCGGGGACCGTGGTGCGCCTGCTGCGGTATGTGGGCGCCGGCGGCGGGTTCGCGCACGCCGAGCAGCACGCGTACCTCGTCGACGCCATGCACGGCGCGGTGATCACCAACGCCCGCTCCGGGCTGGTCGAGCTGGTGGAAACGCCCTCGGGGCGCCTGATCGGGCTGGAACGCTCCTTCGCGCTGGGCACCGAGTTCTTCCGCACGCGCATCTATGAGCTGACGACGGCGGGCGCCACGGACGTCTCCGGGCTCGCGTCGCTGGTTGGCCCGAGCTACACCCGCGCAATCAAGCGCCTCATGTGGCGGGGAGACCTCACCAACTTGGAGGGGCTGTGCCTGGGCACGGCCCTGGCGGGCGGCGGATTCGCGCTGGTAGGGATCATCGACGACGGCGACTCGATCAGCGTCAACCGCGTCGTCGCCTTCCGCCTGACGGGGCCCGTCGTGCCGGTTTGCGCCCCCGACCTCAACGGCGACGGCATCGTTGACTTCAACGACTTCCTCGAGTACCTCAATCTGTACAACGCGGGCTGCTGACGCCGTCACCCCGGCAGGTGCTTCTCCATCCAGTCGTCCTGGCGGAGGACCGAGGCGCGGGCGAGGCGTGAGCGGGCCTCGGCGCGGGCCTGGGCGAAGCGGAACGCGGCGAGGGCGGCGCGTGGGTCGGCCAGTTCGTCGAAGCCGGGGCGGTGGGCGAGGAGGCCTTCGAGCGAGCGGGAGGGGCCGGCCTTGAGGCGGGCCCGGGATCGGAGGAGTTGGGCCAGGCGCGGGGCGTGGTGCACGAGCAGGTCGTCCTCGAGGCTGAGCATCATCACCGAGGAACCGGGATCTCCCTGGCGCCCCGAGCGCCCGATGAACTGGCGGTCGATGCGCTGTGCCCCGTGCATCTCGGTGAGGATGACGTGCAGGCCGCCGGCGGCGCGGGATTCGGGGGTCAGGCGGATGTCGGTGCCGCGACCGGCCATGTTGGTGGCGACGGTGACGGCGCCGGGCGATCCGGCGGCGGCGACGAGGGGGGCCTCGTCGGCGTCGTGCAGGGCGTTGAGGACGCGGTGCGGCACGCCGCGGCGCGAGAGCAGTTCGCCGAGCAGTTCCGAGGCCGCGATGGAGCGGGTGCCGACGAGCACGGGTCGGCCCCTGCCGGCCTGGCGCTCGATCTCCTGGGCGACGGCGGTCCAGCGTCCGACGCCCGAGCGGAAGACGCGGGGCGGGAGGTCGTGCCGGACGACCGGTCGATTCGTGGGCAGGCGCGTGACGGGGCGGGCGTAGACGGTCTCGATCTCGGCGCCGTCGCTGGCCACCGTCCCTGTCATGCCGCACAGGAACGGGTAGCCGCGGAAGAAGCGCTGGAAGCTGACGCGGGCGAGGGTCTCGCGGTCGGCGGTGACGGCGAGCCCCTCGTGGGCCTCGACGGCCTGGTGGAGCCCGTGCTCCCAGGTGCGGTCGGGGAGGAAGCGCCCGGTGTACTCGTCGACGATGACGACGCGCCCGTCGACGACCTGGTACTGGCGCCCGGGGCGGTAGCAGTGGGCGGCGACCAGGGCCTGGCGCACGAGTTCCTCGGCGCGGCGGGGGGCGCGCCACACCGGGTCGGCGAGGGCGGACCGGGCCGCGATCAGGCGCTGGCGTCCGCGGCGGGTCAGCTCGGCGGCGCGGCGGAGGGCGTCGATGCGGTAGTCGGCGTGCTGCTCGAGGTCGGCGGCGAGGAGGGCGGCCTGGCGGTAGACCGGGGCGGCGGCGTCCTCGCGGCGCGAGCGGGCGATGATCAGGGGCGTGGCGCACTCGTCGATGAGCACGGCGTCGGCCTCGTCCACCAGGGCCGCCGACAGCCCGGGCACCAGCGGCGCCAACTGCGGCGCGATCGCCTCCGGCGCCGCCCGCACCGCCAGGCGCGCCGCCCACGGGCTCGAGACCCCCGGCAGGCGGATCTGGTCGCGGAGCCAGTCGGCGACGATCTGCTTGGGCGTGGCGTAGACGATCGGCAGGGCGTAGGCCTCGGCCCGCTGGGCGGGGTCGGAGTCGTGGACCACCGCGGCGCAGCGGAGCCCGCAGCGGGCGTAGACCGCGGCACGGCTCTGGGCGTCGCGCTTGGCCAGGTAGTCGTTCACGGTGAAGACGTGGAGGCGGCGTCGCTGCCAGGCGATGAGCGGGGCCGCCAGCGAGCCCGTGAGCGTCTTGCCCTCGCCCGTCAGCATCTCGACCACGCGCCCGCGGACCAGGGCCAGGGCGCCCATCAACTGGACGGGATACGCCTCCTCGCCGGTGGCGCGGCGGGCGGCCTCGCGCACGAGCGCCAGGGCCTCGCGGACCGCGGCGGGGCCGGCGCTGCGCCGGATGAAGGCCTCGCGCGCGTCGCCCAGACGGGCGTCGAGGGCGGCGTCGCCCGTTGCGCGAAGGGCGGGGGCCAGGGCGTCGATCTTCGCGGCCTGGGCCGCAAGCCAGGGCAGGGTGACGCGGGCGTGCGTCGCCTTGGTGACCAGGCGGGTCGCGAAGCGGTCGAGGCCGCGGGGCGCCTCGGGGCGTCGCCGACGGCTGGTCAGCGAGGCGTGCAGGACGTGGTAGCGGGTGAGGGCCTGGGACACGGGTTAGAGGTCCACGTCGGGGATCGCCTTGAGCAGGCGGTCGGTCCACTGGGCCAGGAGCGGTCGGGGCGGGAGGGTGAAGCGGACGGCGACGCGCTCGCCCGGCATGCCGGGGAGGCCGCCGGCTTCCGGCTCGACGTACACGGTGAAGACGGGCGTACGGACGCGGAGCCCGGAGCGATCGGAAGGGTCGGTGAGGGCCGAGCCGCCGCCCTGGAGCGAGAGGGCGGCGTGGGGCAGGCGGCGCTGTCCGGCGTCGACGGCAAAGACGCGGCCGCCCGCCAGCGTGCGGTGGGGGTCGGCGACGCGGCGCATGTGCACGCCGAATCGCTCGCGGGGAACCTGGAAGAGCCAGCCGGCCTGGGGCTGGGTCATTCCGACGGCGACGCGGAGGGCGCGCTCGTCCACGAAGTCGGCGATCGGGCGGCCCTCGGCGGCGAAGGACCCGACGAGGCGTGCCGGGTCGTCCCCCACGAGCACGCCGTCGAAGGGCGCCCGCACGACCAGGCGATCCAGCCTGGCGCGGAGCTGCTCGACCTGCCGCTGGGCGGCGTCGACGCGCCCGGCGCCGACCTGGGCGGCGGCGGGGTTCTCGACCGCCCACTCGCGCTCGCGGACACGCTCCTCGGCCAACTGGGCCTGGGCCAGCGCCAGTTGGGTCTCGAGCTCCGGGCTGCGGAGCGTGAGGATGGGGTCGCCGCCCACGAGGCGGTCGCCCGGGCGGGCGTGGGCCTCGACCACGACGCCGGGGGCCCCCACGAAGAGGCCCGCGACGCGTTCGCTCTCGATGACGCCTTCGGCGCGTCGGCGGTCGGGCATGGGGGTCAGCCCGACCAGCCCCCCCACCGCCGCGACCAGGAGCAGGCTGACGGCGACGGCGCGGAACCGGTGCTCGGCCAGTTGCGGGCTGCTCGCCAGCCAGTGGACGAAGGCGCCGGCGGGCACGAGGAACCACGCCGCGGCGGTCCAGACCGCCAGCACCAGCCCCAGCGCGAAGAACTTGCCCATGACAAGGAGCGTGACGGTGACGAAGAGGGCGACGCGGTAGGCCAGGGCGAGCACGCCGAAGACGAGCAGGATGGCGCGCTCGCCGGGCTGGGTGGTCGGCGGTCGCGCGTCCTTGATGCGGTAGACGTGGCGCTGGAAGAGGTGCTGGAGCATGCGGCTGGAGCGCTGCATGAGGTTGGGGACCTCGAGGAGGTCGGAGAGGACGTAGTAGCCGTCGAAGCGCATGAGCGGGTTGGCGTTGAAGAGCACCGTCGAGACCCCCGCCGTCAGGATCGCGTTGAAGGCGAGCTGGCTCACCAGGGTGCCCTCGTCGGCGCGGAGCCAGACGAAGACGGCGGCGGCGGCGATGGCGAGCTCGAAGACGATGCCGCCGGCGCCGACGGCGATGCGGCGCCACTTCTCGGGGAAGGCCCAGCACGCGGAGGCGTCGACGTAGGGGGAGGGCATGAGGACCAGGAGCATGGCGCCGAACTCGGGTACCTGCCCGCCGAAACGCCTGCACAGCACGCCGTGACCCAGCTCGTGGAAGGCCTTGAGGACGACGTAGCCGAGGAGGAGCCAGCCCCAGTTGGCGGCCTGCAGGGCGTCGGGCACGCCGCGCCACAGGCGCGAGAGGTGGGGCGCGATCTGCCACAGGGCGGCGGCGACCAGGGCCGCCCAGGCCAGCAGCCCCCACCGGTTCAGAATCGGGCGCAGGATGGGCTCCACCCATTCCAGGATCGCGTCCGGATTGAACAGGCGGATCTTGAAATACATGACGCCCAGGGCCTTCTGGACCGCCTTCTTCTTGAGGCGCTCGCGCCCGCGCCGCAGGAACTGCTCGGCCTCGGGGCTGCCCTCGGCGGCGAGCAGGTTGGAGCCATAGAGCTGCGCGAGGAGCTGGACGACGTCGGGCTGGGTGGGGGCGGCGTCGGCGTGGCGCGTGAGCAGGGCCCGCCAGATCTCCTCGATGGTGCGCGCGCCGTCGAGCATCGCGACCAGCTCGTAGGAGATCGGGTCGAGGCGGAAGAACTGGTTGCTGGCCGGGTCCTGCACGACGTGCCAGCGGCGCCCGCGGTAGAACTGGCGCACGATCTGAGTGTGGGGACGGAGGCGGGGGCGCATGGCCCGCACGCGGTGCCACAGGGGCGAGAAGGTGGGGCGCTCGGCGGTCATCGCTACCACCAGGCCCACAGGCGGGCCGCGTCGATGAAGCGGCGGGCGCCGATCCGCACCAGCGAGCGCCGGTCCGCGTCGAAGCGGGCCCGCCCCTGCATCCCGGGGCGCAGCCACGGGGCCGGGTCATCGAGCACGCACCGCACCAGGAAGACGTTGCGCCCCTCGTCGGCGCGGGCCTGGGGCACGACCCGCTCGACGGTCACGGGCACGCGGCGGGCGGGGTCGGAGGCGGTGGCGATCGTGCCCACCGAGCCCTCGCGGACCAGGGCCGCGTCGCGGTCGTCGAGCCTGGCGATCACGACCAGGTCGCCCACGTCCGCCAGTTCCACGAGCACTTCGCCCTGCGCCAGCGCCGCCCCGAGGCGGTCCGCCAGGTCGCCGGCGATGATCCGCCCCGAGATGGGCGCGTGCAGCGTGGCCCGCGCCAGGCGTTCGTCGATGAGCGCGAGCCTCGCCCGGGCCTGGTCGGCCTGGGCCAGGGCCCGCTGGGCCTGCGACACGTCCCCCTGGCGCAGGGCCTCGTCGGCGGTCTTCTCGAAGCGAAGGACGTCCGGGGCCACGTCGAGGCGCGACAGCTCCAGCTCGGCGGTGTCGAGGCGCGCCAGCACCTCGCCCTGGGCGACGGCGTCGCCGGCACGCCGGGCCCGGCCCAGCGACGCGATGACGCCCTCGAAGGGCATCGACACGATGCGGGGAGCTCGCGGCACCAGCTCCATCGACGCGCCGACCCGGTAGGGCACCGGCGCCAGCGTGGCGAAGAGCAGGAACGCGCTCGCCGCGACGCCCGCCAGTTTCCACGCCGTGTGCCGCGGCCCGACCGCCCACGCGCCCGCGCGGGCCAGCCAGTCCAGCCCCCGGGCCGCGAGCGTGCGGTCGTCGCTCCGCCTCACCGCGAGCACGGGCGTGACCAGGTCCATGGTCGCCTGGAGCAGTTCGGCGGCGTCGGCGTCCATCCTCGCCCGGCCCGCCGACTCGCACAGCAGCACGCCCACGACGCGGTCATCGATCCGCAGGGGCACGGTGATGAGGCGGAGGCGGGCGTCGTGGGCGGCGAGGGCGCGGTGCGCGTGCACGATGGCCCGCGCCAGCAGCGGATCGGGCGACGACCCCTCGGGGGGCGGGAAGAGCACGGCCTGCTCCTGGTCGAGGCACTCGTCCATGGCCGATTCGAGGCGTCGGACCATGGCCATGCGGCGGTCGACGTGCTCGGTGTCCGACATCGCGACGGTGCGCGTGAAGGCCCCGCCTCGCTCCTTGGAGCCGCCCCGGGCCCAGCCCAGCGCGACGCGGTCCATGGAGAGCCTGCGGCAGAGGTCGTTGGCGACCTGCATCGCCGCGCCCCTGAACCCGCGGGCCGAGTTGACGCCGGCGATGAGGCGCGAGGCCAGGTCCAGCGACGCGGCGGAGGCCCTGACGCGCTCCAGGGCCCGCAGGGCGCCGTGGTGGTGGGCGTAGCCGATCGCCAGTTCGACAACGGCGAGGGTGGTCTGCAGGGCCGGGCGGGATCGGGGCTCGACCAGGAGCGTGACAATCGCCGACGCCCCGGGCACCGGGGCCGCGATGAGACACCCGCGCCCCGCCGACCCGTCGTAGAGCTCGTCGTCGCCGAGGCCAAAGACGGCGGCGTGCCCGCGCTCGAGGGCGGCGCGGCAGGCCTCGCGCGCCTCGGGGGCGGACTCGACCGGGGGCGGGTCGCCCGTGCCGGGGCGGGGCCGGTCGCCGCGCGGCGCCCAGAGGAATGCCGCGACGGGTTCCTGGTTGGCGTCGGACCGCCAGGCGACGGCCTGGCGGGCGCCCGAGACCTCGCCGAGCACGCCCGCGAGGCGTTCGAGGAACCCGGCGTCGTCGGGGGCGGGGGCGACCAGGTCGGCGACCACGCGCTGCCAGCCGGGCGTCCTGAGGTCTGAGAGGTCGATCACGCCGGCGGCTCCGCTCCGTGCCTTCAGCCGCCCCGGGCCGGGCGGCCGACTCGCTTGCTCCAATCATCGGTCGGAGGGGTGAATCGAACCCAGGCGGGCTCGCCGGGCACCACGCGGTCGGGCCCGTCGGGGTTGCGCAGCTCGACGCGGATGCGGCGCGTGCGGCTGGCCGCGTCCGCGACCGGGCTTACCTCGACCACCTTGACCTCGATCACGGCCAGGCGCGGCCCGAGCTCGACCAGCGCCCACGCCGGGTCGCCCGGCTTGAGGGCCTGGGCGACGGTCACGTCGGTGGGGGCGGCGACGTCGATCCACACCGGGTCGACCTGCACGATCCGCAGGATCTTCTCCGTCTCGCGCACGATCTGCCCCACGTCCACCATCACCTGGTCGACCTGCCC
>VGXM01000008.1 GCA_016873295.1 Phycisphaerae bacterium | reverse complement strand
CCGAGGATCCACCCGAAGCCGCAGAAGAGCGTGAACACGATGGCGAGGACGCCGAGCGTCAGGACCGTGGTGCCGCGGTGGGGACGCGTGATCATCCCGGGCGCGGACGGGGGCGAATCGAACCGTGACATGGGGGCTCCTTGTTCCGGCGCGGATTGTGCCCGACGCCACCGGCCTAGCTTACCTGGCGCGACGGACGCTGTCAAAGCACGCCGCCGGGAGCCGTTGTGGCACAGCCCCCCTACCCCTCGATCAACGACGCGGAGCGCGACCTGAAGCGGCTGGTCCGGACGGCCCTCGAGGCGGCGGACGCGGGGGCGGCCGTGCGGGCGAACTGGCCCGATGAACTGCGGGATCAGGCCCCCGGATCGGTGAAGCTGGTCGCGATCGGGAAGGCGTCGCTGGAGATGGCGGCTGCGGCGGCGGCGCTGCTGGGCCCGGGGTTGGCGAGCGGCGTGTTGACGACGGTGCCCGAGCGATTCGCCGCCGCGTCCATCGACCCGCGCCTGATCGCATACCCCGCCGATCACCCCCTCCCCACGGAGCGCAATCTATCGGCGGCGCGCGCGGTGCGTGCGTTCGTCGAGGGCTGCACGCCCGCCGAGACGCTGCTGGTCCTGATCTCCGGGGGCGGGTCGGCGCACCTGACGCTGCCGGCGGAGGGGCTCTCGCTCGACGACCTGCGGGCCATCAACGGGGCGCTCCAGCGCGCCGGGGCCGACATCCGCGGCCTGAACACCGTGCGCAAGCACACGGAGGGGCTCAAGGGGGGGAGGCTGGCGACGCTGTGCCGCGCGGGGAAGATCGAGGCGCTGATCCTCTCCGACGTGATCGGCGACGACCTTCCGTCGATCGCGTCGGGCCCGACGGCGTGGGATCCGACGACGTTCGCGGAGGCGGCGGAGGTCCTGTCGCGGCACGGGTGCGAGGGGGTCGCGCCGGCGGTCACGAGGTTCATCGAGGAGGGGGCCGCCGGGCTGAGGCCCGAGACGCCCAAGCAGGAGGAGCCGCGCTTCCGCACGGTGTGCCACCGCATCGTGGCGAGCAACCGCGACGTCGTGCGCGCGGTCAGGGACGAGGCCAGGCGCCTTGGCTACCGCGAGGGGCACGCGCCCGGCATCGTGGGCGACGCGCTGGAGGGCGCGCGGTCGTGGGCCACGCGCCTGCGGCATGACGCCGAGCGGGCGTGGCGCGGGGACTCGGACCCTCCCCAGGCGCTTGTCAGCGGCGGCGAGCCCACGGTCCGCGTGGCGCGTGCGGGCGGGCGTGGGGGCCCGAGCCAGACCGTGGCCCTCGCCGCGTGGTGCGGGCTGGCCGATCTTCCGAACGTCGCGATCATGGCGTGCTCGACCGACGGCATCGACGGGAACTCGGACGCGGCGGGCGCGATCCTGGCGCCGGGGGCCCTCGGCCGGATGCGGTCGGCGGGGGTGGATCCGCGGGAGTGCCTTCGGCGGCACGACGCAACGGCGTGCCTGGACGCCATCGGCGCCGCCGTGCGCACGGGTCCGACCGGCACGAACCTGAACCACGTCTTCGTGGCGCTGGTCTACCCCGGGCCCCGCTGATCGGCGGGGGTGGTACACTGGCGCGGGCGATCGAAGGAGGCACGCATGCTCTCCGGACAGATCACGATTCAGAAGCTGCTGGGGTCGATGAAGAAGCTGGACGCGTCGGACCTGCACATCAAGGTGGGGATCCCGCCGACGTACCGCGTCGGCGGGCTGCTGCGCCCGATCCAGGCCGACCCGCTCTCGGAGCACGACGCGGACCACCTGCTGGACCCGATCGTTCCGGAGACGCTGCGGCCGCGGTACGAGCAGACGGGGAACCTCGACTTCGCGACGTTCAACCCCGAGGGCGACCGGTTCCGCGTGAACATGTTCCGCGCGGGCGGGCACACGCACGCGGCGATCCGGCGCGTGAAGGCGGAGATCCCCAGCTACGGCGAGCTGCACCTGCCGCGGGTCTACTCGGACATCGTCGAGAACACGATGGAGGGGCTGGTGCTGATCGTGGGGGTGACGGGCTCGGGCAAGAGCTCGACGATCGCGTCGATGGTCGAGCACGTCAACGCGACGCGCGCCGAGAACATCATCACGATCGAGGACCCGGTCGAGTTCCGGTTCATCCCGAAGAAGAGCATCGTGAGCCAGCGCGAGATCGGGATCGACGTGGCCGACTACCCCACGGCCCTTCGCTACATCGTGCGCGAGGACCCGGACATCATCTTCATCGGGGAGATGCGCGACCACGACACGGTGCTGGCGGCGATCCAGGCGGCGGAGACGGGGCACCTGGTCTTCGGGTCGCTGCACACGGCGGACACGATGCAGGCGTTCTCGCGCATCCTGGAGTTCTTCGAGCCCAAGGACCACGGGTTCGTCCGGCACGCCCTGGCCATCACGCTGCGGGCCATCTGCGCCCAGCGCCTGCTGCCGGCCCTGCCGGGGCCCAAGGAGGGGCACGACGCCAAGATCGTGCCCGCGTGCGAGGTGCTGCTGGCCACGCCCACCGTGCGCGAGCTGGTCCGCGAAGGGGGCGACACGGACCTGCCGACGATCGTCTCGCAGGGCGAGGCCGGGATGCAGAGCTTCACCAAGGCGCTGTGCGACCTGGTGAACAAGGAGTGGGTCGCCAAGAGCGTGGCCATGGACTACGCCCCCAACCGCGACGCCCTCGACTCCATGCTCAAGGGGCTGCAGGTGAAGGGCGCGGCCCTGCTCACCCGGATCAAGTCCGCGGGCTCGAGCGGCCACTGACCGGGCCGGGCTACTCGACGGGCTCGAGCTCGCGGCTGCGGTGCTGCATCTGGGCCTTGAGGCGCAGGAGCACCGAGGAGTGCATCTGGCTGACGCGGCTCTCGGAGAGATCGAGCGTGGCGCCGATCTCCTTCATCGTCATGCCCTCGTAGTAGTAGAGGATGATGATGAGGCGCTCGGCCCGCGACAGGCCCTTGGTGATCAGGTCCTTCAGATCGCGCCGGTGCATCTCCGCCAGGGGGTTGATCTGCGTCTCGTCCTTGATCACGTCGATCTCGCGGACGTCGCGCGAGCCGTCGGAGGGGAAGCAGCGGGCCGACAGGCTCCGCGTGTTGCGGGCCACCGAGTCGCGCTTGTACTTCTCGAAGTCCTCCATGGAGATGCCGATGCGGTCGGCGATCTGGCGGTCGCTGGCGGGCTGGCCCGACTCCATCTCGATCTGCTGGCGGGCGCCCTCGACGCGGGCGGTGCGGTGCCGGACCAGGCGCGGCACCCAGTCCATGCTCCGCAGCTCGTCCAGGATGGCCCCGCGGATCCGGGGGGCGCAGTACGTCTCGAACTTGACCTTGCGGCCCAGGTCGAAGTTCTCGATCGCGTCCTTGAGCCCGAAGACCCCGGCGGACACGAGGTCGTCCACGTCCACCTCGTCGGGCAGCCGCGTGTGGATGCGCTCGGCGTTGTAGCGCACCAGCGGCAGGAACTTCTCCATGAGGTAGTTCCGGATCCGCTCGCAGCGAGACTTCTTGTATTCCTCGAACACGTCGTGGATGGGCCACTTGCTCAGGTCCGCGGCGGTGCGGGTGGGGGCGGACCGGGCCGCGGATTTGCCGCGGCTGGCAGACTTGGGGGCGACGCGAACGGCCATGGTCGGTTCCTTGACCTGAGGGGCCCTGCGGACCTTGCGGCCCGCCCTACACACCCCGCCGACCTGTTCTGAGCGAACCGGTCAGATGCTGGCGGGATACGTCGGCCGATCCTTGGCCGACTGGTGCGGAGTATAACCACGGCGTGCGCCCGCTCCTCCGAGCCACGCGCACTGTGGACAAAATGTGAAGAAGTTCGGTCATGCCCCGCCGCCCTCCGTCGAGGCGTGGGCGGCGCGGTACGCGGCGCGGACGTCGGGCACCGGGTTCGACTCCTTGTGCCGCCGCACCGCGTCGTCGGCGAGCCGGCCGCAGACGTGCGCGACCATCGTCCCCAGGACCCGGCACAGGACCATCGCGACCAGGGCGGCGACGATCACCGAGGCGGCGGGCGTGTCCGCGGACATGCCCGCCAGAAGCGCGACCGCGAAGCCCGCGAGTCCGCATGCGCCGGGGATGACGTCCGTTGAGGATCTCACGCCGACCGCAACCCGCCCTGGGCCCAAGCCGTCCCCGGCCCCATCACGCCGGACCGAGAACGCACCGAGGCCAAGACCCATCGGCACGATCCGAGGGCGGGTTGAAGCCCGCTTGAATCGGGGCGCCGAATCAACCCAGTACGATCGGCTCGACCGTCAAGAATCGCTTGAGAACAGCCCCAGGCGGCGGCCGAGTCTGGTCCAGACGCCGCCGCCATTCGGGTCTCGGACGGGGGACGATCGGATTCCGATCGAGGCGGCGGTCTCCTCGGCCAGGGCGGCGATGGCCGCCGACGTGGCGCAGCGCGGGCCCGACAGCAGGAGCGGGCGCCGATTGCGGACGGAGCGTTGGACGCGATCGTCGCGCGGCACCCACCCGGCGAGCGGGAGGGGGCATCCGAGGAAGCGCCCGCAACACGCGGCGATGCGGGCGTGCACGGACGCGGCTTCGCCCGGGTGGCCGGCCTGGTTGACGATCAGCCCGACGCGCGGCGTGCCCGCCCCGGAAGCCCGGAGGCACTTCACGAGCGCGTAGGCATCGGTGATCGACGCGGGGTCGGGCGTCGCGACGAGCAGGACCAGGTTGGCCGCGTGGAGGAACGAGAGGACACCGGGGCCGATGCCGGCGCCCGTGTCGACGAGGATGGCGTCGCTGTCGCGCCCGAGGTCGGCCAGGGCGTGGAGCAGGCGGGCGCGGTCGGCGTCGGGCAGGTCGGCCATGCGCGCGATCCCCACGGATCCGGGGACGAGGCGGAAGCCGCCGGGCGCGTCGAGGGCGATCGAGCGGAGGGGTTGGGCGTGGGCGGCGTGGCCCCCCGCGTTCATGCCGAGGGCGCATTCCAAGCGGCGAGCGGGCGTGAGGCCGCACATGAGGTCGGCGTTGGCCATGCCCAGGTCCGCGTCGACCAGGGTGACGCGGAGGCGGCGGGCCGCCAGCGCGATGGCGAGGTTGACCGAAAGGGTGGTCTTGCCCACGCCGCCCTTGCCGCTGGTGATGGCGACGAGGGGGACGTCGAGCGATGGGGCGCGGGTGTCGGGCGCGGGGGCCCCGAGCATGCGGGCCAGGGCCCGGAGGCCCGCGGCCTGATCGGCGACCGGCGAGACGTCGACCCCGGGGCCGATGCGGCTGGCGGGGCGGAACTGGGCGGGTTGGAGTCCGAGCGAGGTCACGCCACCAGTTCCCCGGCGAGGATGGCGCGGGCAAGGCGGTCGCTGTGGGCCAGCTCGATGTGGTCCGGGACCTCCTGCCCCGTGGTGAAGTAGCTGAGCTTGAGCCCGACGCGGCGGGTGACGCCCAGGAGCGGCCCGAGCGAGACCGCCTCGTCGAGCTTGGTGAAGATCACTCGCGTGGGGGCGAGGGCGGCGAACCGTTCGGCGGTGCGGGCCATGACGGGGCCGCTGGCGGTCGCCGAGAGCACCAGGTGGGTCTCGTGGGGCGCGACGGCCTCGACGAACTTGCGGAGCTCGTCCAGCCGGCCGGCGTCGTGCTGACTCCGCCCCGCCGAGTCGATGAGAATGGCGTCGCAGTCGGCCAGCGACTGGCACGCCGCAACGATCTCGCCCGGGGTCAGCACGACCTTGAGGGGCAGCCCGATGATGCCGGCGTAGGTGCGGAGCTGGTCCACGGCGGCGATGCGGTAGGTGTCGGAGGTGATGAGGCCGACCTTCTTGCCCTGACGGAGCTTGTAGGCGGCGGCGAGCTTGGCGAGGGTGGTGGTCTTGCCCACGCCGGTGGGCCCGACGAGGGCGATGGTGAGCGGTCGCCCGTCGGGCTGTCGCCCCGCGGGCGTGACGCGGTCGACCGCGGGCACGAACGCCGACATGTGCCGCAGCAGCGCCTGGCGCACGGTCCCTTCGTCGGCGAGTTCGTCGCTCGTGAGGTCGTCGCGGACGGCGGCGATGAGCTCGTCGGCCATGGCGCCGTCGACGTCCTGCTCGAGCAGGCGTGAATAGAGGTCCATGAGGGGGCGGGGGAGGCCGCCGAGGGCGACGACCGCCGCCGGCACCCCAGCGCCGGCTCGCTGGGCGTGCAGCGTGGCGACGCGCGAGACCTGGAGGACCTGCCCGAGCAGGACCTTGATCGACGCGAGCTCGTCGTGGAGCGTGGAACGGGCGGCGTCGCTGGTCGGGGCGAGGGAGGCCGTCGTTGCAAGGCGCGGCGGCCTCGGGGCCGCGACGGGCTCGGGGGCCGCGGGCGCCGCGGCCAGGGCGGGGCGCGGGCCGACGCCCGCGGGTGTCTCTGCCGGCGCGGGGCGCTGCACGAACTCCGTGGGCACGAACTCATCGCGGACGGGCGTGCCGTTCACGAGGCGTCGGGCTGGCGCGGCCCGCGGCCCGGGCGGCGCCGGCGGACCGGCGGTGATCTCCACGACCTGGCGCGTGCCCAGGCCCATGACCCCCCCCACCTTGTGCGTCCGGGTGTGGAGGATGACGGCGTCCTTGCCGAGGTTGCTCTTCACCTCGGCGAGGCACAGGGCCATGGTCGACGCGCGGAAGGTTTTCAGTTCCATGGGGGCCATCCGTGGCGGCAGAGTGCGCCCACCGACCGGCGGGACGCACCGGCGCGAGTCCTTCGCTCCCCGCGAGTATATCGACCGGCGACTTCAATGGACGTTCAATCCGGGCCCGCTCACAGACCCCGAATCAGGCGGCGGCGGGCTGGCGGAGGGCGGGCTGCTCGGCGGGCGGGGGCATGACCAGGGCCAGGGACTCGACCTCGACGTGATCGACGATCTCGTTGTACCCCAGCACCGCCGCCGCCGGGAGGTGCGGGGCCAGGATCTGCCGCACCACCCCCCGGACCTGAGGCGAGGCGATCACCACCGGGGGCATGCCCTGCATGACGACGAGCTGGAGGGCCTTGGTGATCTGCTCGGCGATGCGGGCGGTCAGGCGGGCGGGGATCGAGACGGTGGTTCCCGCCGGGCCACGCTCGACGTAGCCGCCGATCAGGTCTTCGAGGGAGGGGTCGAGCGTCACGCACACCAGTCGCGTGCGCTCCTCACCGGCGGGCGCGGGCCCGCCGCCGAGCCCGGCCGCCTGGGGCTGGAGGGGCTGGGCGTACAGGCCGCAGATCGTGCGCCGGAGCGAGTTGCGGACATACTCGGTGAGGACGTCCATGTCCTTGGTCCTGGGTGCCCACTCGGCGAGGGTCTCGAGGATGGTCTCGAGGTCGCGGATGGGGACGCGCTCGCGGAGGAGGTTCTGGAGGATCCGCTGGAGTTCGTGGGGCTTGAGCACGCCGGGCACCACGTCCTCGACGAGCTTGGGGGCCCGCTGCTTGAGGTTCTCGAGCAGGTTGTTGACTTCGTCGCGGGTCAGCAGCTCGTCGCCGTGCCGGCGGACGACCTCGGTCAGGTGGGTGGCGACGACGCTGGTGGCGTCGACGACGGTGTAGTTCAGGGCCTCGGCGCGGGAGCGGTACGCGGGGTCGATCCAGCGGGCGTCGAGGCCGAAGGCGGGCTCGCGCGTGGGCTCGCCTTCGATCGAGCCCGAGGCCAGGCCCGAGTCCATGGCCAGGAGCTTGCCCGGGCGGGTGTGCCCGCGGGCCAGGGCGTTGCCGCGGATCTTGACGCGGTACTCGTTGGGAGGAAGCTGGACGTTGTCACGGATGCGGACGGGGGGCATGACCAGGCCGGACTCGGCGGCGAGCTGGCGGCGGATGGCGGTGATGCGGTCGAGCAGGTCGCCCCCCTGCCCCTTGTCGACCAGCCCCACCAGCCCGTAGCCCAGCTCCAGTTCGAGGAGGTCGACCTTGAGGAGCTGCTCGACGGCGGGCGCGGCGTCGGACTTGGCGGCCCGCGTTGACTTCTCCGATTCGGCCGCGACCTTCTTGCGGGTGCGGAGCATGACGAAGGCGAGCCCGCCCAGGACCGCGGCCATGCCCACCAGCGGGAGCGAGGGGAGGGGGGTGAGGACCATCAGGGCGAGGAAGGCCGCGGTGATGATCAGGCCCCGGGGCTGGCTGGCGACCTGGTCGGTGATGGAGTGGTCCAGGTCGGCGCGCGAGCCGGAGCGGGTGACGATGAGAGCGGCGGCGATCGAGACGATGAAGGCGGGGATCTGGCTGGAGAGCCCGTCGCCGATGGTGAGCTGGGTGAACGTCTCGGCGGTGCGCCCGGCGTCCCAGCCCCGCTGGAGGACGCCCACGGCGAACCCGCCGAAGACGTTGATCGCGGTGATGATGAGCCCGGCGACGGCGTCGCCCCGCACGAACTTGCTGGCGCCGTCCATGGCGCCGAAGAAGTCGGCCTCCTGGGAGATGCGGTCGCGCCGGGTGCGGGCCTCGGTCTCGGTGATGACGCCGGCGTTGAGATCGGCGTCGATCGCCATCTGCTTGCCGGGCATGGCGTCGAGGGTGAAGCGGGCCGCGACCTCGCTGATGCGGGTCGCGCCCTTGGTGATCACCACGAACTGCACGATCACCAGGATCATGAAGATGACCACGCCCACGAAGAGCGAGTCACCCGCCACGAACGACCCGAAGGCCATGATCACGTGCCCCGCCACCGTCGTCGCCTCCTCGGGGGTCGGGGCGTCGGCGGTCAGGATGAGGCGCGTGCTCGCCACGTTGAGCACCAGGCGGTACAGCGTCACGCCCAGCAGCAGCGACGGGAAGACGCTGAAATCCAGGGGCTCGCTCATGTAGATCGTCGTGAGCAGGATCATCACGCTCAGCGTGATGTTCAGCACGATCAGCACGTCCATGAGCCAGGGCGGCAGCGGCACCAGCAGCACCGCCATGAGCAGCACGAACCCGATCGGCACGAGCAGCCCGCGGTAGGCGTGCAGCGTGCGCAACCAGGTCGGCAGCAGGACCGCGGCGACGGGCCGGGGCGGGGCCTCGGCGACGGGCGCGGCCTGGGGTCGGGGTTGCTTCCTGGGGTCAGGCATGACGCTCGATCAAGGCTCCTACGCGGGCGTGGCGGCCCGCTCGGCGACGCCGCTCCGCGTGCGCTCGCCCTCGTTCAGGCGGTACACGTACGCCAGGACCTCGGCGACGGCCTGGTAGAGGGCGGGGGGCACCTCGCGCCCGACGTCGACCTGCCCGTAGAGGGCCCGGGCCAGGGGCGCCCGCTCGACCATGGGCACGCCGTGCGACAGGGCCAGGTGCCGGATCCGAATCGCCATCCAGTCCACGCCCTTGGCGACGACCTTGGGCGCTGCCATGGAGGCCTGGTCGTACCGGAGGGCCACCGAGAAGTGCGTTGGGTTCGTGACGACGACGTCGGCGTTGGGCACGGCGGCGCTGACGCGCTGCAGCGCGATCTGGCGGGCCATGCGCATGCGTCGGGACTTGATCTGCGGGTCGCCCTCCATGCTGCGGCGCTCGTCCTGCACTTCCTGCTTGGTCATCCGCAGGTCGCGCATGTACTGGCGCCGGACGATGAGGTAGTCGGCGACGCCCAGGAAGAGCAGGGCGGCCAGGAGCCAGGCCATCAGTTCCGCCGCCATCGTCGCCATGCGAAGGAGTCCCGCCCCCACGGTCAGGGCGGCCAGCCCGGCGATCTGCTCGAGGTGGGCGTAGAGGTACAGGCCCCCCACGCCCATCACGGCGGAGAGCTTGACGATGTTGGTGACGGTACGCACGGCCGCCTTGACGTTGAAGACCTTCTTGAGCCCCGTGATCGGGTTGAGCCTTGCGATGTCGGGGGAGAGGGCGTCGAGGGTGAAGAGCGGGCCGAACTGCACGACCTGGGAGACGTAGCCGATCACCACCATCGCGATCATGAACGGGGCGAGGGCCCAGACGACCTGGCCCACGCTGAGCGTGATGAGCGGCGTGGCGGAGTCGACGCGGGCCGACCCGGGGCCGCCGGCGTCACTGAGGGTGCGGAGCACGGTGCCCCCCAGCTCGCGGACGAGCCAGCCGCCGAGGAGGGCCAGCAGCACGACGGCCCCGATGAGGTCCAAGGCGCCCGCCAGGTCCTGCGACTTGGAGACCTGCCCCTTCTGCCTCGCCTCGTGGACCTTGCGCGGCGTGGGAGACTCGGTGCGTTCGCCCAGTTCCTCGGCCACTAGCGGCCTCCCCGGGCGTCGCCCCGCTCGACCCACGCGGTGAGGTTCGAGGCCGCGTCGGAGATGTGGTCGCCGACGACGGTCGAGATGCCGTGGAGCGACGCCGCCAGGAGCAGCAGGGCCGCGAGGATCTTGACCGTGAACCCGATGGTCATGGTGTTGATCTGCGGGATGGTCTTGGTGAGCACGCCGAAGAGCACCGTGACGAGGAAGACGGTGCCCAGGGCCGGGGCCGACACGCGCATGGCCATGGAGAACCCCGCACCGATGGTGTCGACGAAGAGCGCCAGGGTCGGGCCGTCCATCGCGGCGGCCCCGGGCGGGATGGTGTCGAAGGACCGCAGCACCTGTCCGAAGACCGCCTCGAGGCCCCCCAACGACAGGAAGACGCTCATCGCCAGGTAGAAGAGGAGCTGCCCGATCACGTCAGCGTCGGCGTCGATCTCGGGGTTGTACACCTTCGCCAGCCCGAAGCCCATCTGCTGCCCCGTCACCACGCCGGCCATGTCCATCGCGAGCATGGGCAGGGCGGCCACGCCCCCGATCACCAGGCCCACCAGCGCCTCGGAGAAGACCAGAGGCAGCAGGGCGAAGAGGTCGAGCGACTCGGGCGCGACGACGCGGGCCGGGGTCATGGGGTACGCCGCGGCGGCGATCATGAGCACGAGCAGCCCCTTGACCTTCCCCGGGATCGCCACGCCCGCGACGAGCGGCCCCATGATGAAGAGCCCGCCCAGGCGGAAGGCCACCAGGAGGTAGGGCACCACGTGCTGGAGCATCGACTCGAACGACAAGGCCGGTCCCCGGGGCGATTCACATGAGCCTGAACATGAGCGACGCGAACTCGATGCACTCCTGGACGATCCACGGCACGAGCAGGGCCGCGGCCAGCAGCATGGCGACGATCTTGGGCACGAACGAAACGGTCTGGTCCTGGATCTGCGTGGCGGACTGGAGGATGCTGATGATCAGCCCGATGAGCACGCCCATGCCCAGGATGGGGGCCGCGATCTTGATGGCGATGATCAGCGTCTGACGCACGAGGTCGATGGCCGCCTGGTCGTAGTTCATGGGTGGCACTCCCGCCCGCTAGCCCAGCACGCCCGGCGGCGCCGCCGAGTGGATCAGCATCGCGGTCTCGACCGCCCGCCCGGACGACACGCTCGTCATGAGGCTGCCGACGACGAGCTGCCACCCGTCGACCAGCACGAAGAGAAGGACCTTGAACGGCAGGCTGATGAGCACGGGCGGGAGCATCATCATGCCCATGGAGATGAGCAGGCTCGAGATCACCATGTCGATGACCAGGAACGGCAGGTAGAGCTTGAAGCCCATGAGGAAGGCGATCTTGAGCTCGCTGAGCATGTACGCCGGGATGAGCGAGACCATGTCCACGTCGGCCCGGGCCAGTTTCGATGGGTCGGACGTGTCGACGCCGCGGTAGTTGAGCACCATGTAGAGGCTCGACCAGTTGTCCGAGGCCTCGATCTGGTCGAACATGTAGTCGCGGAGGGGCTGCTTGGCCCGCTCCCAGACCTGGCCCGAGTCGGTGATCTCGCCCCGCTGGTAGGGCGCCACGGCCTCGGCGTGGATCCGCTCGATCGTGGGCGCCATCACCAGCAGCGTCATGAAGAGCGAGAGCGCGACGAGCACCTGGGGCGGCGGGATCGTCTGCGTCCCCATCGCCTGCTTGAGCAACCCCAGCACCACCGTGAACCGCACGAAACACGTCGTCATCAGCATGATCGACGGCACAAGCGTGATCACGGTCAGGAGCAGCAGGATCGCCACGGGCCCGCTCATGGGGCGACGCTCGTCGCCGGGGGCCGAGGGCGACCCGGAGCCTGAGAGGCCTTCCATGGCCCGCCCGGCGGCCTCCAGCGCCATCACCGGGTTGAGCCCGTCGATGCGGAGCGGGTCCGGGGCAGGGGCCGCGGGCGCGGGCGGGCCCGGGGTGGGGGGTCCCAGCGGCTGGGCGTGGGCCGACGCGACACCGAGCAGGAGCGCGACCAGGAGGGCGGCGATCCTCATGCCGACACCCCCGCCGCGCGGAGTTGATCGAGCCGGCGTCGGAGCGCCGCCGACGCCGGTCGCTCGGGGCGCGGCGTGCCGGCGCCGGGCGTGCGCTCGGCGGCGTCCATGCGGTGCTCGAACGACCTGAGCGTGGCCTCGAAGCGGCGGGCGAGGCTCTCGCTCTCGCGGTCACGCGACTTGATGAGGATGGAGGCCACCTCCTCCGGCTCGTCGATCTGGGCCAGCACCGACATGCCGCCGGGCGAGCCGCGCCCCGGGGGCGTCTGGCACACAAGGAGCACGCGCCGCTCGATCTTGAGGAGGAGCAGCGTCTGCCCGCGCGCGACGGGGAAGCGGCCCAGGATGTCGATGATGCCGGCGGGCGCGCGCCCGCCGGCCCCGGCCGCCGACGCCAGCGAGCCCGAGGAGCGCGCGAAGCGCCGCAGGAGCCGGCTCCCGCCCACGATGAGGGCGAGGACACCGCCCAGCGAGATCGCGGTGCGCCCCCAGTCCGAGCGATCGAGCCACGACTCCTTGGGCGTCGCGCTCGGCACGAGCGGCGTGGACTCGGTCGGTCGCGCCCGCGGCGACATCAGCGCCCGGGCCTCGGGGTCGGCCGTGGGCGGGCCCACGGGCTCCGAGGCCGGCGCGTGCGACGCAAGGGCGAGCGCCAGGCACGTGATGAGCGATCGGGTCGGCATCGGCCCTCCTGGCCTGTTCGAGCCCGGGCTCCGCCGGGCGGCACGCGCTAGGGTGTTAGGGGCGGGGGCGTCTCGACCTTGGCGCCGCCCTCCACGATCTCGCTCACGCGCACGCAGAAGTTGTCGTTGAGCACCAGCACCTCGCCCCTGGCGACGTGTCGGCCGTTGACATACACGTCGACGGGATCGCCCGCGAGCTTGTCCAGCTCGATGACGACCCCCTCTTCCAGGCGCAGCACGTCTTCGACCAGCATCTGTGTCCGCCCGAGCTCGATGGAGACATTGAGGTCGACCTCGGCGAGGACGTCGATGCCGCGCGCCGTCGCCGCCGGCACTCCCTGGGCGAACGCCCGCATCTCGAAGGGCGTCGCGCTCTCCGCCGACCCCGCCGCCTCGTTCACCTCGGCCTGGAGGCCGCTGACGGACTCCATCGCCGACCGCAGGGCGTCATCGACCGCCTTCTGCGTGTCGCCCGGTTGCGGCGTCGGACCGCCCGCGGAGGGATCGGGCGCGTCGCCCGCGGGCTGTGAGGGTGTCTGGGCCATCCAGGCGCTCCATCGGCCCCCGACCGCCCGGGGAGCCTCCCCGTGGTCGCCCCGGACCACGGCCGTCGCTGGGCTATCGGCCCGACCGCGACAGCGACTCGAATCTGCGCCTTGGAGCGCAGGCGACGGGCGCCCCGGCAGAAACTGCGCGTCGCCAGGCCGCCGGTCAATCGGCGGGGAAGCCGCGGCAGCGGGGGATCAGGACCCGGTCCACCCGCTCTCTCCCCTCGGCGTCGACCCCGAACACCTCGTTGACGAGGGCCGTGAGCTGGCGCCCGATCGCGTCAAGGCCAGGCTCCTTGAGCTGGGCGTGCGTGGCCTTCCGGAAGATCATGGCCGCGGCTTCCTTGACCTCGGACTTGCGCCGCTCCAGTTCCTTCTCCACGGAATCCTTGTTCTTCTGCTTGACCTTGAGCACGATGGTGGCGTCCCAGATCCAGACCCGCCCGGTCTGCATGTTCTGGAACTTCTCATCCACCAGCCCGATCTCGACGGTGGTGAGCCCCTCGGCCTCGGCCTGCCCCTCGATCTGGTGGGCCTCGGCGGCCTTGGGCTTGCCCCCCACCACTTTCACCACTCCGAAGACCAGGACCGCCTCCAGCACCATCACCGCCGCCACGATGATGGGCGTCTTGGACCTCTTCTTGGGAGCCGCCTCGGAGGGGGGCTCGGGGGTGGGGGCTTTGTCGGGCTTGGCGGCCATGGTCGGGACCTTTCATGCGCCGTGGGAGCCGGCGCGCACGCACGCCTGCATCGGCGTGGCCTCGGCCCGCGGACAGGCGCGGGCGAGCACCGCGCGTGCAATCCGGGCGCGGGAACGGCACAGTCGGCACGCCTCCGCGCCTTCCCGGACCTTCCTACGCCGCGCGGCGCCCCGCGGACGTCCCGCGGTCCGCGTCGGCCTGGATCGGGATGGCGCCCGGAACCGACTCCTGGGCCGACGGAGGGGTCCCCATGAGCGACCGGAGGGCCGCTTCGAGACGGTCCGGGCTCTCGCGCCGCCAGACCGATTCGAGCGCCGACTGCACGACCGCCATGCGGAAGTTGGCCTCCTCGGTGGCGATGGGCACGACCTCGTGCGCCGACGAGGCGGCGATCCCGAGCATGCCCGCCATCAGCCCGGCGAACCCGACGCCCAGCGCCCACGCCGGCGGAGCCTCGGCCCCGATCAGTGCCATGCCCATGAGCCCCAGGGCCGACACCACCACCAGGGGCGACAGCCAGCCGAGCAGGGGCGAGTTGCGTCGCGGCGGGAGGCAGAGATTCATGAGGTCGGCGGGCGAGGCCCGCGATCCCGCGGACGCCCAGGCGACGACGCCCTCGACCAGCCGCCGCCGATCGATCTCGGTCGGCGCGGGCCGGACCACCCGCGTGAGCCCGATCCGCTCCGCGACCACCTGTCCGACGACCACGGCCGCAAGCCCGCCGCCGATCGTGCCCACCACGGTCATCCAGTCCGCGTTGAACATGCTGTCCTCCGCCCCCGCCCACCGCGCCCACGCGGACCCGGGGGTCGGGCGCGTTATCGGCGAGCCCGGCGAGCGACTGAAGCCCGATCCACGCCCGGGCGGGCCCGCGCGCACCGAGGCGCCCAATCCGCGCTCGGGCGCGGGTTACCGGCCCAGGACGAGCAACTGCTGCATCAGCTCGTCGGCGGTGCGGATGACCCGCGAGGAGGCGGAGTACCCGGTCGACGCGAGGATCATCTGGATGAACTCGTTGCCCAGGTCCACGTTGGAGAGCTCGACGGCGCCGCCGACGATCTTGCCCGAGCCAAGCTCGCCCGGCCCGATGATCTGCGGCGACCCGCTGTTGGGCCCGGTCGAGAAGGTGCTCCCGCCCTCGTCCACGAGCCCCTCGTCGTTGGCGAACATGGCGATGGCGACCTGGCCGATGGTGCGGGTCAGCCCGTTGGTGAACGACCCGACGATGGTCCCATCGACGCCCACGGCGAAGCCGCCCAGCGTGCCCAGCGGGCTGCCGTCGCGGTAGGTCGCCGCCAGCTCCGAGCGCGAGCTGGTCAGCGCCGTGACCTGGTCCTGCCCCTGGGAAAAGTAAAGGCTGAAGGCGAGCGGCGTGATGGCGCCCGTGCCGGCCCGGTCGACCACCAGCGACACCGGGGCCGTGGTGGCCAGCCGACCGCGCTGGTCGAACTCCACGATGCCGGTCCCGATGGGGAGTGCGGCGTCGGTGTCGTCGGCGCTGCTGGCGAAGTAGCGCCAGGTCGTGCCCGCGTCGCTCTTGGAGGCCAGCACCATGGCGACGTCCACTTCGACGGGCGTGCCGAGGGAGTCGTAGACGATCATGGTCGTGCGCACGCTCTCGCCGTCGGCCGAGCCCTGCTGGGTCGCGACCAGGGGCGTGCGCACGAACTGCCCGCTGGCGGAGAGCAGCCTCAGATCGCCCGAGTCGACGCGGAGGTCGTTCACCGTGCCCACGTTGCCCGTGACCGAAAGCACGCCGGTGGTCGGGTCGATCGAGATGCCCGGCGTGCGCCCGTCCGGGTTGACGCCCACGCCGGTGTCGATGCCCAGGGCCACGGAGAGGAAGTCCATCAGCTCCTGGACCGTGGTGGTGGCGGCGACGGTCAGTCGCGCGTCGGGGAGCAGCCGCCCGCCGCGTTCCGCACCCGTGATCAGGATGGTCTGGCCCGCGACAAAGAGCGGCGTGCCGGAGCCGGGCAACTGCGGATCCTCGACGTCGACCAGGCGCGTCGCGGCCTCGAGCACGTTGCCGGCGCCGGGTGGGGGGGAGGCGCCCGCGACCGCGCTCAAACCGGCGGTGGCGGTGCCCATCAGGTCGATCAGCGCGCCGCGGGTGGGCAGCGAGCCGCCGGCGTTGAGGTTGCCGGACAGGTGCACGTTCTGGGTGGCCTCGGCGATGGAGAGCGACCCGAGCGGGATGTTCATGGGGCGGAGCTGCCCGCGGACGACGTTGAAGCGGTCGTCGACGCCCCAGCCCATGACGCGGTCGCCGGTAATCGTGACCAGGTCGTTGGCGCTGTTCTGCCGGAAGGCGCCGGCACGGGTGTAGAGCTCGCGTCCCCCGCGGTCGAGGACGAAGAAGCCGCTCCCCTCGATCGCGAGGTCGCGACCGTCGCCCGTCGCGGAGATGGTCCCGGTGCTGAAGTTGCGCTGGGTTCCGGCGATGGCGACGCCCAGCCCGATCTGCCCCGGGTTCGTGCCCCCGGTCGTGTCCTCCGGGGGCGTGCCGACGCTGAAGGTCCGTGCGAACTGCGTCGCGAACAGCATGCGGTTCTGCTTGTACGCGGTGGTGTTGACGTTGGCGATGTTGTTGCCGATCACGTCCAGGTGCCGGGCGTTGGCGTTCATGCCCGAGAGCGCGGTGAACATCGCGGTCGTGGATGCCATGGTCGTCCTCCGGGGCTCGACGGCGTCGAGCCGGGTCGTCAGGCGCGGCGCCTGACCTCTGGGATGATGCGGGCCAGACTCGGGTTGGTCGCCCCGGCGGGGGGCGGCACCACGGGTGCCGCCACAGCGTGCGCCTCCGGCAGGTGCAGCACGGCGTCGAACCCGACCAGGGGCTTGCCGGGCTCCACGCGCACCGAGCCGGTCACCGTCCGCGTCGCGACGTCCAGGCTGAGCGCACGCCCGTCGATCACGACCAGGGCGCGGGTCGCCCCCGATGCTTCGAGACGGTCGGCGGCCTCCGCCAGACGCGCCAGTTGCGGCTCCGTCAACTCCACCCCCGCCATGGGCGAGAGCCGCACCGGCGCCCCGCTCGACAACTCGGCGTTGCGGGCCAGCTCCAACATCCGCTCGAAGGTCTTGGGGCCCTGGGGCGAGGCCGCCCGCTCCGGACCCCGCGTCCCCGACGCCAGCGAACGCAACAGGTCGATCGGGCCCGTGCTCATGCCGCCGCTCCCTCGGGAGGGGCCGGATCCGAGACGGTCGGATCGGTGGGCGTGGTGCGGGGCGTGGGCGGGTTCGCCGGGCCGGGGCCGGGGCGGGTGGGCTCCTCGATGCGGTCCATGTTGCGCATGAGCATGAGGCTGCCGTCGGCCAGCTTCAGCACGGCGCCCTCGCGGGCCCGCAGCACCGAGACGACGCGGCCTTCGACGCGCTCGTTGTAGATCGAGATGCCGCCCACGGTGGTGCCGATCAGGCCCGCCGCCGACGCCAGTTCGTTCTGCGCCACGAGGCGTTCGAAGCGATCGCCCTGCTCGATGTCTCCCTGTATCTTGCGGATGGACGACAGCTGTTCGAGGAGGGCCTTGGTGTCGTTGGGGGCCAGCGGATCCTGTCGCGACAGCTCGCTGAAGATGATCCGCGTGAACTCCTCGGCGCTCAGGGCGCCGAACGCCGACGGTCCGGGTTGGCGCTGCGACAGCCCGCCCGCCCCTCCGAGCAGAGAGGTGGTCTCCATGCCGGCCTCCCGGTGCGCACGCGCACCGCGGACGCCCCCGGCCTACGCCGTGACGTCCACGCCAAGCCGCGCCCACTCCGGGACGCCGCCCGACTCCGTGTTCTGTTCGCCGTCGGCTCCGCCTCCGGGATCGGCTCCGCCAGGGTGGTTCGCGCCGGGGCTCCGCCCGTCGCGTGGGGCGGGGTGGTGCCCCGCCCATGCGCCTCCGCGCTCGCCGGAATCGCCCTCCCGGCCGCCCGCATCCCTGCCGGCACCGCCGTGCGACTCCGGGTCCAGCTCTCCCCGGCCATCCCTGGCCCCGTTCCACGCCGCGTCCCGCGGCGCCGCCACCTCGATGCGTTCGATCCTCAGCCCCTGATCCTCAAGGGCCGAGCGCAGGGCGGGCACCGCATCGCCCAGCAAGCGGCGTGCCGCTTCGGTCTGGGCCTCGATCCGCACCGTCACCGCCCGCTCGGCCACCTTCACTTGAATGCGCACGCCGCCCAGCGACTCCGGGCTCAGGCGGAGCGTCACCGACCCGCCCCGCTGCCGGAGCGCCGCGTGGAGCCCGCGCGCGACCTGTGCCTCGACGCTCGACGCGACCGGCGCCGCATGGCGCCCCCCCTTGGCTGGCCCCAAGGACCGCAACGGGCCAGCGACGCCGCCGATCCTGATCGGGTCGGCGGTCGGGCCGGGCGGCCTGGCCTCCGCCATCGCGACGGGCCTGGGCGTCGCGAGCGTACCGGCGAGGGTCGAATCCACGCCGCGAATCGGCGGTAATCTCGGGTCTCCGGCGAGCGCCCCCGGGCTCCGCTCGATGCGCGTGTCGCCCTGCCGCACGGGCGCCGATCGCGGGGCGGGGGTCGGTGCGGAGTCGGCCCCTCCGCCGACCGGCGGCTGGCCCGCGGTCCGCGGCGGCGTGGCAGCCTCTGAGGCGCGCTCCGGGGTGCGATCGGCCGGGTCACCTCGCCCGAGCGACGCCGTCGCGGGCCCGCTCGGCGCACCGATCGGCGTCGGATCGGCCGGTGCGCGCGCCAAGGCCGGCTCGGGTCGTCCCCCCGACGCCAGCCGCAGCATCGCCGCGGCGGTCGGGTCGAACCGCGCGAGCTGGTCCAGCTCGTGCGGCAGGCGGACCACGCCGGCAACCAGCAGCGACGTGCGCGGGTCGAGCGATTCCTGCGCCCCGGACACGACCGCCAGCGATTCGGGCGCGACACCCCCGCCGGGTTCGGCGGTGTCGCCTGTCGGCCCAGCCGCCGGCGCGGGCGCCTCCGCGCCGACCGGGGGCCGGGCGACTCCCTCGAAGGGCGTCACGTCCCCGGGCCGTACGTCCGGCCTCTCGAACCCCGGGCCCTCCAGGCCGCCCAGGGGGTGAATGCTCGGTCCGATCAACGCCCCGGCACCTCCGCCGCGCGGGCGATCTGCCCGCGTCGGCGGAGACGCTCCAGCAACTCCGAGGCCAGAGCGGGGTCGTCCTTCAGGAACTCGCCGATGACCTTGGCCCGGGTCCGCTCCTGCATCGCGTTCAGATACGACACCACCATGTCCAGTCGGGCGGCATCGGGAGGCTGCGGCGCGGACGCGGCGGGGGCGCTCGCGGCGGGAGCGTTGGCGGTCAGCGGCGACGACCCGGTCGGCGCCGCGGCGTCGGGCATGAGACCGTCCCGCAGCACGCCCATCAGGAGCGCCTTGGCCTCGGGCGGCTTGACGGCCTGGAGCACCCCCACCGCCTTCTTGAACTGCACCCCCTGCTCGAGCTCCGCGCGCCCGCGGCGCTGATCGACCGCCAGCCCCTGCTCCTTCTCGAACGCGATCCTCTGGCGGTCGAGCAGCTCGCGCTCCTGCATCAGCGCGGCCCGCATGAGCTCGATCTCGTCGCGCAGGCGCCGAAGCCGCTGGTCTTCGACGCGGACGCTCGCCCGCTCCGACTCGATCCGCTCGTCCGTGGTGACCGGCGGCGCCGTGCGCCGGGCCTCGGCGGCGTCCGCCCTGGCCCCGGCCTCGGCGTCCGCCTTCTCCTTGCCCTCGCGGGCGGACCGCTCGGCGAGCGTCTCCTTGAAGAGGGCGCGGACCTCGTGCACGCGGCGCTGATCGAGGCGGTCGGTCGCGGCCAGGTAGCCCACGAGCCCGCCTGCGAGCAGCGTGTTGAGCACCCCGAACAGCCCGAGGGCGGGCCATAGGCCTTTCATGCCGCCTCCCCGTCCGCCCCGCCCGTCCGTCGGGCGGCGCGCATGACGTTGATCTCGTCGACCGCCGCGTTCTCGCGCCGATCGCGCTCCGACTTCCACGCGGTCCATCTCCGCTCGCGGAGCGCCTCGACGGCCTTGCGGTCCACGGTGGCGCGGATGAGGTCGGCGCGGGCCCGGTCCAGCCGCGCGAGCACGCCCGCGAGCTTGAGCACGCACTGCTGGGCCTTGGCGATCAGATGCAGCGATGCCGCGGCCTCGCGCCGGGCCGCGAGCAGGTCCGCCGACCCCGCCTCGGCGCGCTCGGCGCCCAGGGCCCGGCGCAGCTCCTCGCGGCCCGCCTCGATGCGTTGCCGGTGTTCGCGGATCTCGCGCTCGATGCGCAGGCGCTCGGCCTCCAGGGCCGCGACGCGCAGCTGCCGCTCGCGCTCCACGATCGCCCGCTGGTCCAGCACCGCCTGCAGATCGAACTCGAAGCCGCCCATGGCTCGGTCCTCCGCGTCCCTGTGGTGGGCCCGGGCGATCCATGCCCCGGCCCGCGCCGCGCGGCGATCAGCCCGCGACCCGTCCCTTCCCCGATCGTTGCAGCGCCTGGGCCGCCTGTCCCGCGAGGGCCACGAGCCGCTCGCGCCCCTTCTCGAACTCCTCGTGCTCGCCCTCGCCCTGCCTCAGCAGGGCGGTGATGGCCCCGTGCATGTCGATCGCGACGTCCGACTCGGGCTTGGCCCCGCGGGCGTAGGCCCCGATCTGCACCAGGTCCTCGATCTCCGCGTAGGACGCGAGCAGGCGCAGGAGCCGGCGCCGGGCGTCGACGTGGGCCGGGTCGCACACCGCGTCGGCGACGCGGCTCACCGAGTCCAGCACGTCGATCGCCGGGTAGTGCGCCCGCTGCGCCAGCCGGCGCGAGAGCACGACGTGCCCGTCCAGGATGCCGCGGGCGGCGTCGGCGACCGGCTCGGTCATGTCGTCGCCCTCCACCAGGATCGTGTACAGCCCGGTGATCGACCCGCCCGTGACGCCGCCCGACGACCTCAGCGAGCCGGCCCGTTCCAGCAGCAGGGCCAGCTGCGAGAAGACGCTGGGCGTGTACCCCTTGGTCGCGGGGGGCTCGCCCACCGACAGCCCCACCTGCCGCTGGGCGTGCGCGAAGCGCGTGATCGAGTCCATCATGAGCAGGACGCTCCGACCCCGGTCGCGGAAGTGCTCCGCGACCGAGTGCGCCAGCCTCGCGGCCCGCAGCCGCATCACCGGCGATTCGTCGCTGGTCGACACCACCAGCACCGACCGCGCCAGCCCCCGGTCGCCCAGGCTGTGGTGGATGAAGTCGTTGACCTCGCGCCCGCGCTCGCCGATCAACGCGATGACGTTCACCTCCGCGCTCGTCCCGCGCGCGATGAGCCCCAGGAGCGTGCTCTTGCCCACGCCCGGGCCGGCGAACAGCCCCAGCCGCTGCCCGCGCCCCAGCGTCGTGAACAGGTCCAGGGCCCGCACCCCCGTGTGCAGCGGCGCCGTGATCCGCGCCCGCGACGTGGGCGGGATCGGATCGGGCGACAGGGGACGGCGGACCAGGTCGCCGACGGCGCCCTTCCCGTCGATCGGGCGCCCCAGACCATCGAGGCACCGCCCCAGCATCGAGTCGCCCACGGGCACGCTCTGCCACGCCTCCAGCCCCGTCACCCGGTCGCCGGGGCGGATCCCCGCGGTCTGGCCCAGGATCATCACCACCGATTGCTCACGCGTGAACCCCACCACCTCGCCCAGGACCGGCACGGCCCCCACCATCCCCGGCTCCACGCGCACCAGGGCCCCCACCGGCAGCGGCAGGTCGTCGACCTGGAGCGTCAGCCCGCGCAGCGCGTGCACGCGACCGCTCACCCGGATCGGCTGCAGGTGCTCGGCGAGGCTGAAGGCCGCGGCGAGCGTCATGGCCCCGTCCTCGGAGGCGCGCCGTCGCCCCCCGCGGGCAGCAGCGCTTCGGCGATCCGCTCCAACTGCCCCTGGATCGAGGCATCGAACGTCCCGCCCCCGACCGTCGTCGCCACGCACGACCCGCGACGGAGCGACGCGTCGGTCGCGAGGTCCACGTGATCGGCCATGGGCAGCCGCGCCAGCAACCCCGGCATCGCGTCCCTGAGGAGGCGCTCGTCCTCGGGATGCACGGCGATCCGGAGCGCCGTCGGCTTGGCGACGAGCCGCAGCACCGCCTCGACCTGGTCGATCACGAGCGCGGGGTCCAGGTCGAGCCGACGCTTGGTGAGCGTCTCGGCCAGCCGCGCCGCCAGGCGAACCACGTCGGTGCGGGCGTCGGCGAGCAGCCGGGCGCGCTCGCCCGTGAGCCAGCCGAGGGTTTGGCCCCACGCCGACTCGAGGTCCGCGAGCCGCTGGCGGAACTCCGCCAGCGCCTGGGCGTGCCCCGCCGCCGACCCTTGCTCGCGACCGCGGGCCAAGCCCTCCGCGTGCCCCAGGGCGGCGCCCTCCGCCGACGCCGACTCGATCATCCGCCTGCGCTGGGCCGCGGCGTCGGCGAGGACCCGCTCGGCCTCCTGGCGGGCCCGGGCCACCACCGACTCCGCCTCGCGCGTGACGTCGCCGAGGTTGAGCGCGATGGCGTCCTTGAGGGACACGCCGGTGTTGGACCCGCGGATCAGCGCCAACGCTCCCTCCGGTCAGACCAGCTGCTCCTGGTCCCCTCCGCGCCCCTCGATCACCAGGTCCCCGGACTCCTCGAGCCGGCGGACGATGTCGACCACGCGCTGCTGGGCGGCCTCGACGTCGCTGATGCGGACCGGGCCCATGTACTGCATGTCCTCCTGGATGAGCTGGGCGGCGCGCTCCGACATGTTCTTGAAGACCTTGCCCTTGAGCTCGTCGCTGGCGGTCTTGAGGGCCAGCGACAACTCCTCGTTGTCCACCTCCTTGAGCACCGCCTGGATCCCCTTGTCGTTGACCATCTTGATGTCCTCGAAGACGAACATCAGCCGCCGGATCTGCTCCACCAGGTCCGCGTCCTCCGCCTCCAGGCCCTCCAGGATCGCCTTCTCCGTCGCGCGATCGGCCAGGTTGAGGATCTCCGACACGGTCGGGACCCCGCCCGCCTTCTCCATGCTCTGCACCAGCATGTTCGCCAGCCGCCCCTCCAGCCCCTTCTCCACCTCGCGGATCACCTCGGGGTTGGTCTGCTCCATGTTGGCGACACGCTTGATCACCTCGATCTGCTTCTGCATCGCCAGGCCCGCCAGGATCTCCGCCGCCTTGTGGTGCGGCAGGTGGCACAGGATCAGCGCGATCGTCTGCGGGTGCTCCTCCTGGATGAACGTCAGCAGGTTCTCGCTCTCCGCTCGCTGCAGGAACGCGAAGGGCGTCTTCTGCACCTGGGTCTGGATCTGCGCCAGAACCCGCTCGGCCTGCTTCCCCTCCATGCTCTCCCCGAGGATCCGCTTGGCGTATTCGAGGTTGCCCTCCGAGGCGTATTGGCTCGCCATCGTGAGGCTGTAGAACTCCGAGACCACCGCGTCCTGCAGGGCCCGCGGCACGCGCCCCAGCCCCGCCAGCTCGCGCGTCACCTCCTCCACCGTCTCCGGAGGGAGCAGCTTCAGGATCTTGGACGCGTTGCCCGTGCCCACCGCCAGCAGCAGGATCGCCGCCTTGGTCACCCCGTCCAGCTTCGACGCATCCTCGGGCAGCTTCTCGTTGGGCTTGCGCGGCATGGCTTGGTACGCCCGTCGGCGTCACGACTCCGGCGAGACCCACCTGGTGATCAGCTTGGCGGCGACGTCCGGGTCGCCGCCCACCAGCTCTCCGACCTGGTCGAGGATCTTCTGCGACTGCACCGCCTCCTCGTCCACCTCGATGCCCGCCATCGGGGTCTCGCTCTCGTCCGCCTCGCCGATCAGGTCGCTCTTGGTCTCGAGCGTGGGGGGCACGCCGGCGATCTCCTCGGCCTCGGGCAGGGCCGCGGGCCGGGCGCCCTTCCTGACCATCAGCACCATCATCACGAACGCCACGAGCGCCAGCGCCCCGAGGATCACCTTGTCGAGCATCCCGGTCAGCGCCCCGCCCACGCCGGATCCGCCCCCCAGCGCCATCGAGCCCAGGAACCCCGTTCCCCCCGGCGCCGCCGCGGCCAGCGCCACGTCCACCGGGATGAGCGACACGGTGACCTCGCCCTCGACCACGGCGCCCTCGCCGGTGCGGGTCTTGAGGTGGGGCCTGACCGCCTCGACGATCCGCGCCTGCTCGCGCGTGAACGCCTGGTCGATGTCCGCGTCGGTGGGCTCCGCCTGGTCCGTCCCGCCCGCCGAGCGCCTGAGCAGGCCCGCGAGGTAGTTCCGGGGCACCGCGATCGACGCGACGAGCATGGTGGCCATGCCCCGCGGGTCCACGATGCTCTCGACGCGCTTGCCCACGTGCCCGTCGAACTCCTCCGTCGTCTCGGTCTGGTCGGTCTTGGCGCCCGTGCCCGCGCCGCTGTTGACGTCGAGCCCCACGTTCGAACGCACGCCCGGCTCGGCCGACGACGACGCCGACTGGGTGGAAGAACGCGACCCCGTCTCCCGCTTCACCAGGTTCAGCGTGCCGTCGCCGACCTCGAAGTGCTTCTGCACCTGGGCCGACACCCGCGTCACGTCGACCTGGGCGGTCACCGCGATCCGCACGCCCGGGATGTGCGACAGGAGGTCGAGGATCTTCTCCCTCGTCTGCTGCTCGATCTTGCCCGCCTGCTCGAGGTAGGTCCCGGGGATCACGTCGCCGTCGCTCGTCGGGCGGCGCTCGCGCCCCGTCGAGCCATCGACGACCTTGACCCGGCCGCGGTCCAGCCCGGAGTGTGCCCCGACCACCACCGCCGCGATCGCGTCCACCGTCGCCTGCGGGAGCCCCTGCCCGCCCTGGCTCCAGACCGTGACCGACGCCGTCGGCTTGGGTGTCGCCGAGCCCAGGTTGCTCGCCCGGGGCAGGTCGAGCACGACGTGGGCGCTCTCGATCCCCTTGAACTTGCCGATCACCCGCGCCAGCAGCGTCTGGAGATCGATGAGATAGAGCTGCTCGCTCTGCTGCCGGCTGGTGTGCCAGGTCTGCCGTTCGAGGATGTTCTTGAAGAGCTGGGCCGAATCGCTGGGCAGCTTGCCGGCCTCGCCCACCGACGCCAGGGCGCGGTCGCGGTCGGCGGGCGCGACGAGGAGGCGCCCGTCCCTGATCTCGTGCTTGATCCCGCCCGCCCGCAGCGCTTCCGTCGCGCGCTGCAGGTCCGACCCGCCGCTCCCGGGCATGAGCTCGACCTGCCCGCCCCGACCGGTCCACAGCGCGACCAGGGCCAGCGAGAGAGCCACGATCATCGCCATGGCGCCGATGAGGAGGCGCTGCGTGGGCGACATGCGGCGCAGGTACGTGCCGATCGTCGTGATGACCCTGCGCAGTGGTTCCACCGCCCCGGCCTCCCTGCCGCGATCGGCCGCGCCCTCCGGGCGCCGCGAGGGGTCGCCGATCGCTCCGATCGGACCCCGCCGCTCTCAATGTCGGACCGACGCCGCGCGGGCCTTGAAACCCCGCGCGGTTCCCGCGCCCGCCCGCGCCGTTCCTGCGCGTCCGGCCCGGGTCGCGTCAGACCCGGATCTGTCGGATCTCGTCGTACGCCTCCATCATCCGGTTGCGCACGGATTGGAGCATGCGGAAGGCCATGTCCGCCTTCTGAGTCGCCAGGATCACGCCCTCGACGTCGTCCCGGCGACCCGTCTGCAGATCCTCGATCGCGCGGTTGGCGTCCTGCTGCATGCGGTCCGCCTGCCGGATGTTCTCCAGCAGCACGTCCTTGAAGCTCGGGCCTTCGCCGGGCCCGCCGGGCGGCCTGGGGGTCGCCCCGCCCCAGCGTGCGGGTCCGATGCCCCCGGAGTTGATCAGCCCAAGCGGGTCGCTCATGGATCAGGCCCCGTCGCCGGCGGCTCGCCGGCCCCTCCCCCTACGCCAGCAGTCGCAACGCCTGTGCCAGCATCTGCTTGGTCGCCTCCGCCGCGACCACGTTGGCCTCGTAGGCCCGGCTGGCCTCCAGGGCGTTCACCTGCTCCACCACAGGGTTCACGTTCGTCTCCGCCACGTACCCCGCATGCGGCCCGTCCTTGTACGCGAGCGGGCTGTCCGGGTTGAACTCCCGCGGGCGGATGGGCGTCGCGTCCAGGGCGATCTCCGCCACGTGCACGCCCAGGGCCCGCCCGTCCGGCGTGCGCGCCGACGGGTCCCCCGGCGCCAGCATGACTTGGCGGGCCCGGTACGGATTGATCCGCCCCTCCGAGTCGAGCACGGTGCCCCGGTTGGCGATGTTCGACGCGATCGCCGTCAGACGGATCCGCTGGGCGATCATGCCGCTCGTCGAGATGTCAAGGCTGCCGTACATCCGATCCCCCTATCGCCCGCGGTCCTACACCCGCTGGCTGATCGCCGTCCGCATCACGTCGTTGCGGGTCCGGAGCAGTTCGGCCGAGACCCGGAACGCCGCGGCGTTCTCCGCCAGGTCCTGCATGAGGCGCTCCAGGTCGCGGTTGTTGCGGTCGTGGAACACGATGCCGCCCCGGGGGGTCTCGGGCTTGAACTCAAGCCGACCGTCCGGATGCTGCACGACCTCGCCCGACCCCGTGAGCCCGAGGCGATCACCGCCCTCGCGCCGATGCTCGTCGAGCGCCCGCCCGAGGGCCTCGCGGAAACCCCGGACCGAGACCTCCTTGACCTCGAATCCGGGGGTCGTGGCGTTGGCGATGTTGTGCGCGATCAGGCGTTGGCGTTGCGCGGCGAAGCGCAAGGAGGCCTCCAGGACCTGCACCGTGCCCGAGTTGGCCAGTCCGCCGACCATGCCGCGCTCCGCCGCAATCCCCGGGCCAACGCCTACAGGGCCTCCTCCACCAGTTGCAGTTCCTTCCACTTCTTGAGCTTGAGGCCCAGCGTGCGCACGCCGATCCCCAGGGCCTTGGCCGTCTTCTGCCGGTGCCCGCCCAGCCGCCGAAGGGCCTCGACGATGATCTCCCGCTCGAGGTCCTCGAGCGGGCGGACGTCGCCGACGCCCGCCCGGAGCTTGGGCTCGAGCAGCATGCCCTGGTGCGTGGCCGTGATGTCGCCGCCCGTCAGCCAGGGCGCCACCAGGCCCGCCGAGATCCGGCGGGGCTCGTCGGGGGACCGCCCCATCCCGCACAGCACCACGGCCCGCTCGCAGACGTTCTGCAGTTCGCGCACGTTGCCGGGCCAGGCGTAGATGGACAGCAGGGCCAAGGCCTCGGCGTCGATCTGCGGAATCGCCCTCCCCTCGCGCCGGCAGACCTCGCCCACGAAGTGCCCAACCAGCGCCGGCACGTCCGCGAGCCGTTCGCGCAGGGGCGGGACCGCGAGGGGCAGCACGTTCACGCGGAAGAACAGGTCGTGGCGGAACGCGCCCTTGCGCACCTCGCCCGGCAGGTCCCGGTTGCTCGTCGCCAGCACGCGCACGTCCACGCCGATGGTCACGCTCGACCCGACTCGCTCGAAGGCCCGCTCCTGCAACACCCGCAGAAGCTTGGCCTGCAACCCCGGCGCGATCTCGCTGATCTCGTCCAGGAGCAGGGTCCCCGAGTCGGCCAGCTCGAACCGCCCCTTGCGCGTGCGGTCGGCGCCGGTGAACGCGCCCCGCTCGTGCCCGAAGAGCTCGGACTCCAGGAGCGACTCCGACAGGGCCGCGCAGTTGACCGCCAGGAACGCCCCCCCGGCCCTCGGGCTCTCCTCGTGGATCGCCCGCGCCACGACCTCCTTGCCCGCGCCGCTCTCGCCCGTGATCAGCACGCCCCCGCCCGAGGCGGCGATCGTCCGCACCTGCTCGCGGAGCTGGGCCATGACCGGCGACGCTCCGATGAGCCGCTGGGCGCCCCGCCCCCCGCCGGACCCCGCCCCCCCGCGGGCGGGCGGCTCGCCCGCGCCGCCCGCCCGCAGCAGGGCGTTCTCGCGCCGCAGGCGCCCGTGCTTGACCGCGCGCTTGACCGCGATCACCAGTTCGTCGCCCTCGAAGGGCTTGGTGAGGTAGTCGAACGCGCCGAGCTTGAGGGCCCGCACCGCGGTCTCGATCGTCCCGAACGCCGTCATGACCAGCACCGGCAGCTCCTCGTCGACCTTGCGCAGCCGTTCGAGGAGCTCGAGCCCGGTCATCCCGGGCATGCGCAGGTCGGTCACGAGCGCGTCGGGGCGCTTCTGCGCCACCATGTCGAGCGCCGCCGATCCGTCGGGCGCCGTCACGACCGCGAACCCGGCCCGCCGCAGCGTGCCCCCCACGCTGTCGCGCATCATCTCCTTGTCGTCGACCACCAGCACGCTCGTCATGCGATGCTCCCCATGCGCCGCGACGCCGGGACCGTCACCCGGACCCCGTCGCCCGCCCGATCGTCCTCGCCCGGGGCCGCGGGCAGCACGAGTTCCACCGTCGCCCCGGGCCCGTCGGCGTTGTTGCGCACCGACACGCGCCCGCCGTGCCCTTCCACGATCCGGTGCACGATCGCCAGCCCCAGCCCCGTGCCCGCCGCCCGCGTGGTGAAGAACGGGTTGAACATCCGCCGGGCCACCTCCTCGGTCACCCCCACGCCGGTGTCGCGGACCGTGACCGCGACCCGATCCCCCGCCCGCTCGGCGTCGATCGTCAGCACGCGCGGGCCCGCCGTCCCAGGCATCGACTCCGACGCGTTCCGGATCACGTTCGACAGCGCCTGCCGGACCAGCGTCGGGTCCACGAGCACCGTCGGCCGAGCCCGCCGGTCCAGGTCCCGCCGCTCGACGCGCACGCCGGCGAGGTCCCCCGCCTCCGTGCACGCGGCGAGCGCGCCCGACACGACGTCGGACGCCCGCACCGCCTCGGCCCGCACCGCCTGCCCCTTGGCGAACGCCAGCACGTCGCGCACGATCGCGTCCATCGACCGGGCCGCCTCGGCGATCCGCCCCGCCACGCGGTGCGGCTCGGGCATCCCCGCCAGATCCTCGTCGAGCATCCTGGCGTAGAGGCGGATCGACCCCAGCGGGTTGCGGATCTCGTGCGCGATCCCCGCCGCCATCTCGCCCAGCGCCGCCAGCCGCCGCGATCGCTCCACCTCCCCGTTGGCGCGGGCCAGTTCCTCGTTCAGCCTCGCCACCTCGCCCCGCAACTGATCGTGCGTCGCCCCGAGCCGGGCCGTCACCTCGTTGAACGCCGTCAGGAGTTCCGTGAGATCGGTCGGCGTCAGCCCTCCCGCCGTCGCGGCGGGCGCCGGGCCCCCGGGTTGAGCCGCCGATCCGTCCACCTAGGCCTCCTCGTCCCTGAAGCGCGGCCGCTCCGTGGGCGGCGGGGTGTAGGCGCCCGTCGCCCGGCGCGAGCGGTCCAGCTCGCCGAGCTCGCGGGCGATCTCCCGCCGACGGTCCTCCAGCCGCTCGCGGTCGTGCGCGTCCCGGCGATCGATGGCGTCGATCAGCCCCGCGATCGACTCCAGTCGCTGCCGGATGCGGTCGCGGGACCCCGCGTCGGTCGTCCCCGCCGTCACGTCCCACCGCTGCTGGAGCGGCACCAGGCGGCGGGCGCACCCCTCCATGCGGTCGATCACCGCCTGGCGCTCGGCCAGCACCTCCAGCAGGCGATCCGGGTCGTCCTCGTCGATCAGGCGGCTCTGCCGCTGCCCCAAGGCGTCGAGCTGCCCGAGCAGCCCCAGTTGCTCCGACAGCGAGGCTTCCAACTGGCGCGCGACCGCCTCGGGACTCTGCCCGTCGGGGTTGCGCGAATCGGGCTCCTGGGCTCCGCGTCCGGTCATCCTGACCCTCCCCTTCGTTCGGTCTCCGACCGATCACGGGGTCCCTGCCTAGCGCTGGTCCGGGGGTGGGTCCCCGGGCGTCCGCGCCGCGCTCCCCGGCCCACCGTCCGCGCCGGCGAGTCGTCCGATCTCATCGGTCGATTGCAGCCATCTTTCCCAATCCTCGCGCCGCATCACCCCGTCGGCGCTCTGCCAGACGTCCGCCGGCAGGCTCTCGTAGAAGCTCCGGGCCCGCTTCTGGGCGGTCTCGGCCTTGGCGATGTCCCCCTGCTTGAGGTGGGCGCTGACGATCTGGACCAGCGCGACCAGGGCCTCGGGGCGCCGGCTGTACCGCTCCCGGGCCGCGTCGTAGAGGCGGATCGCCGTCTCGTACTCCCCGAGCTTGAAGGCGCAATCCGCCACGTAGAAGTGCGCGTTCTTGAGCGACACGTCCTCGACCGCGCCCCGCCGCCTTTCGTCCATGCGGTCGATGTCGTCCCGCACGCGGCCGAACAACCCCATCGACTGCCGCAGACGCTCGTCGCGGAGACCCTCGAGCGTCCGGCGCTCGCCGTCCGGCATGGCCTCCGCCAGCCGGCGCTCCACCCCCTCGGCCGACCTCCGGTAGGAATCCGCGAGCCGGAAGCGGAGCAGGTGCGCGTCGCGCCGCTCGGGGAACCGGTCCAGCGTCTCGGTCAGCCTCGCGATGGCCGCCTCGAACTGCCCCGACTCGTAGAGGTGGTGCGCCAACGCGATCAGCGCCGGGCCGAAGTGCGGGTTGTCCGTCGGGCCCAGACCCCCCGCGACCACCGCCGACAGCAGCCCCTCCCCCTCCGCGTCGTTGCCGACGTCCCCGTCGGCGAGCAGGGCCTGGGCCAGCGGCACGTGGGCCGCGTCCGCGAACGGCCCCTTCCCCTCCGAGATCAGCTTGCGGAGCATCCCCACCGCCATCTCGGACTCCCCCCGCATCTGGAAGGCACGCGCCAGCCGGAACTGGGCCTCCGGCGACCTGGGGTCCGACGGGAAACTCGCGAGGAACTCCTGCAACGCCGCGATCGCGTCGGACTGGCTCCCCGCCCGGTCGTACGCCAGCGCCGCGCGCCACAGGCTCGACCCGTACGCGGGCGAGTCCGAGATGACCACGCGCTGGGCGTGACGCCTCAGATAGTCGGCCCCCCCCAGCAGGCGCTGCTTGACCTCCGACCGCGTCGCCGGGTCCAGCGCCTCCAGCGACGCGCCCTGCGCCGCCGCCACCGCCTCCCCCGTGTCGATCGGCGCACGCTCCGACGCCGCCCGCAGGCTCGCCTCGCCCAGCGCCAGCAGGATCTCAGGCGGAACGGCGTCGTATTCGAACAGCGTCTCGGCGAGGGCGACGAACGCAGCGGCTCGGTCCCGCAGCTCGGGTTGGGGGGATTCGAACCGTTCGCGGAACCGCGCCAGCAGGCTCGTCGCCACCCGACCCCTGTCCACGCCGCCCGCGCCGCCTCCGGCCCGAAGGCTCTGCGCCAGCGCGTCGTAGGTCGCCAGGCACTCCTCCACGGTCGCCGACCCGTCCGCCAGCGAGAGCCGCGACTCGACCTGCCCGAGCCCGAGCAGTGCGGGCAGCACGACCTCGGCCTGCTTGAACCTCGTTGAAGCGACCTGGAGACTCTCGCGCGCCCGGGCCAGCAGCTCGACCGACTCCGCCACCGCCGCCCGCTCCCGGGTGAGCCCCAGCGCCAGCTGGAGGCGGCCCATGAGCGGGTCGTCCTCGCTCAGCAGCCCCTCGGCCCGCAGCAGGTGACGCGTGGCGTCGTCGAGCTGGCCGCCCTCCAGGTACGACCGCCCCAGCAGGATCAGGAGCTCGGCCCGCTGCCGCGGCTCGGCGCTCTCGAACCCCGGCATCAGCGGGAGGAGCCTCGCCACCGCCTCGTCGTGGTAGCCCTGCCCCAGCATGATCTCGGTCTGACGCGCCGCCGCCCATACCGCGTCGTCCCGGTTCAGCGCCGCCCCCGCACGAACCCGCCCCACCAGGTCCAGCGCCAGGTCCATGTCCGGCGTGGGTGACCGCAGCGTCCGCTCCACCACGCGCCGGTACAGGCCGGCCCGCGGACGCGCCATCGCGTCGGGCAGACGGTCCGCGCGCCCGAGCGCACGCTCCACCCGGTCCAGCTCGAGGAGCACGTCGGCCATCGCGTACTGGTCCGACGGCTCCAGCTCGCCACCCAGCCTCTCGGCCTCGGCGAACTGCACCTCGATCGCGCTGTTGTTGTCGGCGCGGCTGATCCCCAGCGCCTTCTGCCCACGGTACAGCGCCCTCGCCAGCGTCAGGTGAAACTTCACCCTCTGCTCGGCGCTCACGTTCTTCGTCCCCACGTGCGGGAGCACGCCCTTGTTCAACTCATCGATCGCCTCGGTGTGCTTCTCCTTGACCACCAGCGCCTCGGCCCGATGCAGCGGACCCTCGACGTCGGGCCTGGGCGCCCTGGCGATCAACGACACCAGCCCCGCGATCAGCAGCGCCGCCGAGCCCACCAGCACCGGAAGCTGCCACGCCGTCCGCCATGACGGCGACACCCCGGCGGGGGTCGCGCCCAGGGGCGGCGTGGGTGCATCGGGCTTCTCTGGCGCGCTCACACCTGGGCCTCCGGCGGGCCGTGCGCCGCGCGCGCACCCCCGCCCAACCGCCCCTTATCGGCATGTGTTTGCCCACGCCTTCACCTACCCGCCCGATCGATCCACGCGGACCACCACCCGCGTTCCCCCCAGCACGCCGCCACGCCCGGAGCCTCCCTGGTCCATCAGGCCGAGCAGCGCCGCCGGAGGCATGATCCACTTCACCAGGTTCCGCGCCAGCGCCCGCAGGAGCCCAGGCGGGCGCCGCGGCCCGGGGTCGGCGCCCACCCCCGCCAGCACGACCTCGCAGCCGAACAGCAACTTCCCCGGCGTCCGCCCCCACAGGCCCTCCAACAACGCTCCCCCCACCACCCCAACCGCGACCGCCGTCAGCACCACCATCAACGCCGGGCCCGCGATCCACGCCGCCACCGAGACCAGTTGGCCGCCCGGAACTCCCCAGCCCGCCGACGCGATACCCAGCGCGAGCACCCCGTCCACCGCCGACGCCGCCACCCGGCGACCCGCCTCCGCCAGGGCCGTCCCCTCCGGGAGCACGATCGAATCGGCCTGCGGCTGCCGCAGCACCACCACCAGCACCGCCCCCATCAGCACGAGCAGCGCCAGGACGATCGCACGGAATCGCCGCGGGGAGATCGGCACCTCCGACACCGCCGCTCCCGCGTACAGCACCCGCCCGCTCAGCCCCGACAGTTCGACGATCCGCACCGACCCGATCGCCCCGGGGCCGCCCAGCAAGCCGCCCCCCGTGCCGCTCGCCTCCCCCGGCGCCGCACGCCACACCGCCACCACGCGCCCGGCCCCCGCAAGCCACACGACCGCCGCGCGGTTCGGCACGGCGGGCACCCGCGCCAGGTCCCGCACGCTCCCGCCCACCGCCAACTGGCGGACCCCAAGCGTCCCCTGCTCGGCACGGTCCACGAGCGTCAGCCGACCCCAGGCCTCCAGCGCGACCGCTCGCGGCAGCAGCGCCCCAGCCAGCCGGGGTTGCGGCTCGAACTCGGCTCCAAGCGTCGCCGGCTCTTCCGCCGCCACGCCACGACGCAACTCGTCGCCGCCGATCACCCACAGCCCCAACCCGCCCTCGGCCCCGCCTCCCACCATCGCCAGCCCGCGCTCCGACGCGATGAGCCGAGAGCCCTCCAACACGCCCGACCAGGCCCCCCCGACGCCCCGGGCCGCGTCCGGCGCCAACTCCAGGCCGCGCCAGGCGCCGCGGCTGAGCACCCACAGCCGGGGGTCGGACCCGGCCCCCGCCTCTTCGTCGACCAGCACCGCCGGGCCCACCGGGCTGTCCGCCGTGCCCATCAGACGCCCGCGCGAGGGCAGCGCCGGCCGGACTTCCAGCCGGCCCTCGGGCGTGTACCGCCACAGGTCCGCGATCCCCGTGTCAACCGCCGTCAGCGACACGACCGGGCGCTGTTCCGCTTCGCGCCCGCTCGGCCCGTAGATCAGGAACACGGAACCCCCGTGGGCCACCATCGCCTCGGGCGATCCGACCGCCATCGCCGCCGTCCGCACCGAGCCGTCGACGGCGCCGCGTGCAACCCCGTCGCTCGACCCCGCACGCCGGCGGGGCGGCAGGTGCACCAGCGCCCGCGACGGCTCACCGCCGACGCCGCCGTCGATCAGGGCCCAGCCGTGCCAGACGCCCCCAGCCCACGACCCGCTCTCGCCGCTCATCGACCACGCACCGATCCCCGGGCCCGCGGGCTGGGCGGCCACGCTCGACGGGAGCACCGCCGCCGCGAAGAACACGATCTGGAGCAGGACATCCCGCCGCACGCGAGAGGTTAGCCCCGCAACCGGACCGCTCGACCTCTCGGACCGGGCCCCCGCGCGGCCGTGTCCCCCGCCGGCCGCGGCCCGTCGCGCCCGATCGCCGGCCGCTCGGTCCGAGAAACCGCCCTTGCCCCGCGGGGTGAAGCCCTCCCCGGTGGATGGTCGATGAGCCTCCCATGAGCATCCTGGGCCCGAGCCTTGCACAGTCGTTGGCCGGTTCGGCCCAGGCCGAGCGGGCGGCGGTGCAGGAGAAGGTCAAGCTCGGACGCCAGGATCCCCGCCGCGCACGCGGGCCAGACCAACTCGACCTGGAGGCCGAGGGCGTCGAGACGCCCGAGGCGATCCGCAGCGCCAAGGGCAACGACCAGGAGGAAGGCCGCGAGGACCGGCGCCAGCACGCCGCCTACCAGCCGGGCCCGCAGACGCCAAGCCCAGCCACCGGCGCCAACGTCGACGTCGAGGGTTGAGCACCCGGATCGTTGGTGCGGGAACGACGCGCCGCCCCAGAACGGGGAATCGCGTGCGGACCCTCGCACCCGCCTCGCGGGGACGCGGTCCGCGATCGGTCGGTCCGTCCTACGCCGCACGCGCCGTGCATGGCCCGCCCTCGCGCCGAGCACGCAACAGGTGCGTGAACACGTTGGAGATGAGTTGCTTGTCCTGGTCGCGTCCGACCGCCCAGGAGCAGAAACGCATGTCGTCCAGGATGTCGTCGCGGAGGTATTCGATCGTCTCGGCGGTCATCGGGGCGCAGATCACGCATAGCCCCGCCGCCAGCCGACCCAGCGCCAGCGGGTCGCCGCCGCTCGTCTCGATCTCCGACTGCACGAACGCCGCGGGCTCCGTCCCCGCGACGCCCGCCGCCACGCCCGCCTCCAGCCCGCCCTTCATGCGGTCCTGCAGGATCGCGTCGGCGCGGCGGATGCAGTCCATCGCGGGCTCGTCGGCGTAGCACCCCAGCAGCACCGCCGCCAGCCGCAGCGTCACCTCGACCTCCTCGCCCGCAACACGATCCGCGGCCTCCGCGACCTCCCGACGCCGCGCCGCCGACAGCCTGCACCGCCCCGACGCCGCGTAGGCGCTCGCCAGCCGGGCCGCCGCCTTCTGCGCCCCCGTCGGCAGTGTCGCGCTCTCGACCGCCAGGAACCGCTCGACCATGCGATCGAGGGCGCCGTTCACCGGGTCGTGTACCACCACGTACCGTCCGAAGCCGGACCGACACCGCTCGCCCCCGCCCAGGGGCGCACGACCCATGAGACGGTCCGCGGACGACACCCGCGGGAGTACCCGCGACAGCACCGCGGCGCCGTCGATGAGGGCCCGCGCCAGCCACACGTGCTCCGTTCCCGCACGCACCGTCTCCCCCCGGGCCCGCGCGCCGCTCCAGTCCGCCGGCAGGTGAAGCACCGCGCAGTCGAACCGCAGCGGGAACAGCGACCCGTGGGAGATCGGGCGCGCACCCGCCCAGTCATACCACCCCGCGTCGAGCCCCTCACGCTCAGGCGTCGTGACACTCAGCCCCCCGGCCCCGTCGGCGCACACCACCGCGTCCAGCGCGAACCGGTCCAGGGCCCACGCCCCCCCCATGCCGCCAGGCACCCAAAAGAACTCCACGTCCGCGCACCCAGGCGATCCGACCAGGGCGTCGGCGTCGTCGCGCGGCAACGACAGCCCCACCCGGATGGGACGCACGGGCCACGCCCGCTCGCTCCACGCCCTCACGCCGTCGAACCGCCAGCCCGCCCACGCGCCCGCCAAGTCGCACAGCGCCCGGGCCTGGCGCGAAAACGTCCCGTAGAACCGCCCCTTGAAGCCCTCGCTGGGCCAGTTGGCCCGAGCGCCGAGCACCGCCCAGGGGCGCGCCTCCGACCCGCCCTTCTCCTCTCGCCGAGTGTGTCCCATGCTCGCCCTATCGGCCGATTCCGCGCCCCGTTCCAGCCCGCGCCCACCGCCCCGGGGTGGCGATAATCAGTCGACCCGGAGGGCCGATGTCCGTCGCCACCACGCTCGAGAGCCTGCTCGAACTCGCGGGGCTCCCAACGCCGCTCCCCGACGACCCGATGCCGACTCTCGCGCGCTGGCTCGACGAGGCCAGGAAGGCCGCCGACACGCCCGACCCCGACGCCTTCACGCTCGCGACGGTCGCCGCCGACGGCCGCCCCTCGGCCCGCATCGTGCTCTGCAAGGGCCTCGACCCCGCGGCGGGCGCCCTCCTCTTCTTCACGAACTACGACAGCCGCAAGGCCTCCGAGGTGGACGCCACGTCGCGCGTCGCCGGCGTCTTCCACTGGGGCGACGCCGGACGCCAGGCCCGCTTCGAGGGGCGCGCGACACGGGCCTCCGAGAAGGCCAGCGACGACTACTTCGCCTCGCGCCCCATCCTCGCCCGACTCGGCGCCTGGGCCAGTGAGCAGAGCCGGCCCCTCGCCGCACGCACCGACCTCCTCCGTGCCCTGCGCCGCGCCATGGACCGCTTCGGCGTGAGCGCACTCGACGTGCTCGCCAACCGGGCCGGGCCCACCATCCCGCGACCCCCCTACTGGGGCGGGTACCAGGTCCACCTCGACGCCGTCGAACTCTGGGTGGGCGGCGGCGGTCGCCTCCACGACCGCGCCCGCTGGCAGCGCTCGGTCGATCCCGTCGGCCCATGGGCCGGGCAACGCCTCCAGCCCTGAACACGATCGGAATCCCCCCGGTGAAGCTCCACTTCCACGGTGCGGCGGGCGAAGTCACCGGCTCCTGCACCCTCGTCGACACCGCCGCCGCCCGCGTCCTCGTCGACTTCGGCATGCACCAGGGCTCGGACTTGGCCGACCGCCGCAACCGACGCCTGCCCGCCCCCCTCGCCTCGGGCGGCGCCAAGCGGCTCAACGCCGTCGTCCTCACCCACGCCCACATCGACCACATCGGACGCCTCCCGCTCCTGCCCCGCGAGGGGTACAGGGGCCCCATCTGGTGCACACGCCCCACCGCGGCCCTGGCGGCGATCCTGCTCCGCGACTCGGCCAAGATCCAGGAGGAGGACGCCGCCAAGCTCCTCCGCAGACGCCGACGCGCCGGACGCGACCACGTCACCCCCCTCTACACCTCCGCCGAGGTCGAGCAGGTCCTGCCCCTCCTCCGCACCGTCGAATACGACGCCGCGACGGAAGTGGCCGACGGCGTCCGCGTCCGCATGGTCGACGCCGGGCACATCCTCGGCGCCGCCTCCGTCGAACTGACCATCGACGCCCCCGTCAAACGCACCATCGTCTTCTCCGGCGACCTGGGGCCCAGGGGCATGCCCCTCATGCGCGACCCCACGACCCTCCTCGACGCCGATCTCGTCGTCCTCGAATCCACCTACGGCGACCGCGACCACCGCTCCTTCGACCGGACCCTCGCCGAGTTCGAGTCCATCATCAAGGACGCCGTCTGGGACAGGGAGAAGGTGCTCATCCCCTCCTTCGCCGTCGGGCGGGCCCAGCAGCTCGTGTACCAGCTCGGCATCCTGTCCCGCGGCAACCGCGTGCCCGTCTTCCCGGTCTTCCTCGACAGCCCGATGGCCATCGAGGCCCTCGACCTGCACCGCCGATACCTCGACTTCCTCGACGCCGACACGCGCAAGGCCGCCGCCGCCGGGCAGCAGCCCCTCTACCCCGAGAACCTGACGCTCACGCCCACGCCCGACGACTCGCGCCGGCTCAATGACCTGGAGGGCGCCGCGGTCATCATCGCCGGCTCAGGCATGTGCACCGGCGGCCGCATCCTGCACCACCTGCGACACAACGTCTGGCGCAAGGGCGTCCACGTCATGATCGTGGGCTATCAGCCCTCGGGATCCCGCGGCCGACAACTCGTCGACAAGGCCCCCGCCATCCGCATCTGGGGCGACCCCATCGCCGTCCGCGCCGAAATCCACACCCTCGGCGGGTTCTCCGCCCACGCGGGCCAGTCCGGCCTCCTCGAATGGACCTCCCACTTCAAGGGCGCAAACCCGCGCTTCCTCCTCAACCACGGCGAAGACAAGCCCCGCGCCGCCCTCGCCTCCGCCCTCGCCCAACGATTCGGATTCAACGTCCAGGCCCCAGGGCTGGGCGAGACCATCGAACTCTGACCCGCCCCCGCCCACGATCAGCGCATCCGTGCGCCCACGCCCGGGATCAGCGAGTCCGCGAGCGAATCCCGGGAGCCTCTCTCCCCCGGCTCCCGTTCACGACTTGTCCGGGTGCAGTTGCCGCCTCGACGCGATGCGGTACGCCGACAGGCATCCCATCAGCCCCCAGAAGAGCGTCATCCCCGTCGTGAGCTGGTTCACCGTCGTCGGCACGAGTTCGTCCCGCACGTGGATGTGCGCCCAGGGCTTGTGCCCGTAGTTCACCACCCGCGTGTTCGGGGCCGCCACCCCCAGCATGACGCCCAGGGTCAGCCCCGCCGCCCACATCCCCAGCCGCGCCGACCCCACCCGCGACACCGCCATCCCCGTCAGCCCCAGCGCCACCCCCACCGCCCACACGAACGTGTCCATCCGATCGCCCACCAGCGACGCCAGCGCGACCCACGCGCCCCCCAGCAGCACCGCCAGGACGGTCAGCACCGCGCCCGCCAGCACCGTCCGCGGCCCGCGGGCCCGGGCCGACGCCGGCAGCGGAGGCAACTCCGCCTTGGCGCGCACGGGCCGGTCGTGCCCGTACTCCGCGACGAGCGGCGCCAGGCGCGGGTCCAGCGGGCCCGAGCCCGCCAGGCGCTGTTCGCCCCCGTGCGCCGCCCGGTAGGCCTTGACGCTGTGCAGGTACCGCACCAGCCGCGCCTCGAAATCGTCGCTCCAGCGCAGCCCCAGTTCGCGGTACGTGCGCTTGAGTTCGCCGATCGGGTCGGCGATCAGGTCCTGGTAGCGCATCTCGACCAGCGACCCGGGCGGCAGCCGCCTCGCCTGCTCCCCGTACGCCCCCGACGTCTCCGCCAGCTCGGCGGTGATGCTCTCCTCGATCTGGGCCGGCTCGGGCCCGGGCTGGAGGTGGTAGACGCGGGCCCGCGTCAGCATCGACACGTTCGAGCGCACGACCGCGTCGGGCGGGCGCGAGATGTGGATGAACTTGGGGCCCTCGCCCGCCTCGGCGGGGGCGAACAGCTCCGCCAGCTCGCCCACCCGGGCCGTGTGGCTCGGGCTCTTGAGCAGCAGGCGGCGGCCCCGGGCCAGCCACGTCAGCTTCTTGAGAAACGCCCACTCGTGCGCGCGCCAGCGCCGGTGCTCCGCCCCCGACAGCCCGCGCAGGAAGTGGAAGCGCCGGTAGTGCGCATGCAGCCGCGGCAGGACCAGCCGACCCGGGATCCCCGACGCCGCGCACCAGTTGTTGACGGCGAACTCGTCCTCCGCCGGCCACTCCGGACCGAACGCCATGTCGTCCATCAGGCGCTTGTTGCTCATGAAGGGCACGAGGAACAGCCGCAGGAACGTCCAACTGAGGGCAAAGCCCTGTGGGGCCAGGCACTGGGCCCAGCGCGGCGTGAGGAACTGGCGGTCGCAGGAAAGGAGGTAGTGAAGGTGGGTGGTGCCGGAGCGGGCGTACCCCAGGATCACGACGACGCCGGGGCGGTGGTCGATCCGCGCCTTCGAGCGCGCGCGGGCGAGCGCGAGGAGGGGGAAGAGGATGGCCCGTTCCGGGAGCGTGAGCAGCGTCCCGATCGTGGAGGTGAAGAGGGCGAAGGCCAGGCGGGGCCAGTATCGGGGGCCGGGGAGGGCGAGCGGGCGGAGGAGGAGGCGGGCCCAGGCGTCGAGCGGAGCGAACGCCATGAAGTGCGGGTAGGGAAACTCAACGGGCAACCGCTTCGGGCTGGGCATGGGCGGGGGGAGCGTAGTTCCCGACGCCGCGTGGCGTCGGCGGAGGCCGGACGGGCCCTACGCGGCGGCGCGGCGGCGCTCGCGGAGCAGCGCGTGGCACGTGCGCAGGAGTACGTCCTTGTCGATGGGCTTGGGGACGTGCGCGTCGCACCCCGCGGCCAGGCAGCGGTCCGCGTCGCCCGACATGGCGTGGGCCGTCAGCGACGCGATGGGCAGTCCGCAGCCCTTTCGGCGCAGGAGTCGCACCGCGGTCAGCCCGTCCATGTCGGGCATCTGCACGTCGGTGAGGACGAGATCGAACGGAGGCGAGGGGGCAAGCGGCCCGTCGATCGATCCGCAAGCCGTGAGCGCCTCGACCATCCGCCGCCCACTCTCGACGACGTGGACGTCGGCGCCGGCCCTGCGCAGGTGGAAGGCGATCAGGCGCTGGTTGTCCTGGGTGTCCTCGGCGAGCAGGATCCGTGCGCCCGCCAGAGCCATGGGGGCTAGGGCCGGCGTGCTCGGCCCGTCGTTCACGGCGGCGCCCGGGACCTCGGGGAGTGCTTCCGCGGCGAGGGTGAGCGTGAAGGTGCTTCCTTTGGCGGGCTCGCTCACCACGGCGATTCTGCCGCCGAGCATGGCGGCCAGGCGCTGGCTGATCACCAATCCCAGGCCGGAGCCGCCGAACCTGCGGGTGGTGGAGGCGTCGCCCTGGACGAAGGGGTTGAAGATCCTGCCGATCTGCTCGGGGGTCATGCCGATCCCGGTGTCGACCACGTCAATCCGGAGGTGGGCAGTTTGCCCGTCGGGTCCGGGCGCGGCGCGGATGGTCACCGAGCCGGCTTGGGTGAACTTGATGGCGTTCCCCACGAGGTTGAACAGGACCTGGCGGAGACGGACGGGGTCGGAAAGGACCAGCGCGGGCATGGACTCGGCGACCTCGACCGAGAGCGTCAGCCCCTTCTCGCGGGCCCGGACGCTCATCATCGACACGACTTCGGCGATCACGCGGGCGGGGGAGACGGCGAGGCGCTCCACCGTGAGTCGGCCGGACTCGATCTTGGAGATGTCGAGGATGTCGTTGATGACCTTGAGCAGGTGCTCGCTGTTTCGCCGGATGGTCCGGGCGTGCTCGAGCCGCTCGGGGGCCGGGAGATCCTCGCCCTGCTCGACCAGCAGGTCGGCAAAGCCGAGGATGGCGGTGATGGGCGTGCGGATCTCGTGGCTCATGTTGGCGAGGAACTCGCTCTTGGCTCGGCTGGCCTCCTCGGCGGCGAGCCGGGCCTCGCGGAGTTCGGCCTCGGCGCGCCTGCGCTCGGTGACGTCGGTCTGGACGGAGATATAGTTGACGACGCGTCCGGCGGGGTCTCGGACGGGCTGGAACTCGACGTCAAGCCAGATCCGGCGTCCGTCCTTGGCCCGGTTGAGGAGCTCGCAGCGGAAGGGTCGCCCCTGGTTGAGGGCTTCGCGGATGGCCTGGACGGTGGCGGGGTCGGTTTCCTCGCACTGGAGGACGCGGCCGGGGGTCAGGCCGCAGAGCTCGTCGAGGGTGTACCCCTTGATCCGGGTGAAGGCCTCGTTGACCCAGATGATGCGGCGCCGGGCGTCGGTGACGGCGACGGCGTTGCTGGTGCGCTCGGCGACCACGGCGAGGAGCCGCAGTTCCGCGGTCATGGAGCGGGCCAGGGCCCTGGCGCGGCGAAGCCCGGTGGACTCGCGGTGGAGCAGGATCCCCAACATGCCCGACACGGCCAGGCCGCCCAGCGTGATGACCCAGACCGGCCCGTGCGACCCGCCGCGGAAGAGGGAGGTGGAGCGCATCGCGGCGGACCAGCGCCGACCGGCGAACTCGATGGGGACGACGGCGGCGTACGTGCCGCCGGCGCGGGTCGGGGCGGGCAGGCGTTGGCACGCGTCGTCGTCATAGAGCAATGGTCCGTCCGGCCCGCCGTCGCTGATGTGCAGGTCGAGTTCCCGATCGACGATCTGGGTGAACGCGTGGAACATCAGGCCGGGGTCGAGGGGCATGTAGACCCAGCCGAAGATGGCGTCGCGGCGTTGTTGCGGAGTCTGGACGGGGACGCCGTTGCGGTACACGGGGAGCGCGACGAGGATGGACCCGTGTTCGGCGACCGGCAGCCCGGGGGCGAGCAGAGGCGTGGCGCGGGGCTGATTGTCGAGCGTGGCGTCTTCGAGGGCGGCGCGCACGTGCGGGTCGCGCGCCCAGTCGAAGCCCGGGGCGTCGGCGTGGGCGGGCTCGATGAACTCGGTGATGAACAGGTCGGGGTGGTCGCCCGAGGTCGTGACGGCGAAGTCGGGGGCGTCGTCGGCGCGGGTGGCGGCAAGGAAACCGTCAAGGTCGGCGCGCGTGACGGAGCGGATGAAGCCGATGGCCTGCGCGCCGGGGAACTCGAGGGGAAGGTCGCGCGCGGTGAACCAGGCGTGAAACTCCGCGCGTTCGACGGACCTGCTGGCCATGTAGAGCCCGCGGGTGCCGACCAGGCCGTAGCGGTAGACGCCGATGCGTCGGTTGACCTCGGCGGTGAGGCGGGCGCAGAGGGCGTGGAAGCGGGCGCGGTCGTCGTCGGCGATTCGCCCGCACTCGCGGGCGGCGGCCCAGAGCGTGAGCGCAAGCCCGGCCAGGAGGACGACGAGTGGCCACGCGGCGGGAACGCGCCGTCGGCGACTCCCGGGAGAGGGTGTTTCCACGCCGCGATTGTCGTCGCCGGTCGGGTCGGCCCGGTGCGTCGGCGAGCGTGAGTCCCAGCGCATGGCCGTCGTGATCGACGATTATCAGGGACCGGCGAAGCGGCGGCTCGGCTGCGCCGATTGATTCCCTCTGATCAACTTGTTTCCGGACCTGAGCAAGGGTCTTCGGGCCGGGGCGGAGTGGACTGGCTCGGGGTGGCCGCGTCAGCCGCGGCCAGGTCCGCGGGACGGTCAAGGTCGGCGCACACGCCGGGGTCGGGGACGGGGAGGCGGGTGGAGAGGTGGGGATTGCGGCGCCAGAAGTCGGCGAGGCCCTGAGCGAGGTCGGCGCGGGAGAGGGTGAGGACGAGGTGGGCGGGGATGAGGATGGGGTGCCCGCCGCGGCCCGCATGGGTGGGGATGACGGCGCGGCGCGGGTCGCGGTCGAGCGCGGCGCGGAGGGACTGGAGGGTCTCGGGGGCGACGCGGGGGTGATCGGCGGGGTGGAGGAGGACGTCGGCGTGGGGAAAGAGGTGTGAGGCCACGCCAAGGCCGGCGCGGATGGACTCGGACATGTCGAGCCCCGGTTGGATGCGCACGGCGTGGACGTGCCGGGGGCGCAGGGCGTCGAGGACGCGGTCGGCCTCGTGGGCGACGACAACGATGACCGGGCCGCAGGCGGGCGAGATGGCGTCGTGGGCGACGGCGACGAGGGGCGGGTCGGCGGGGCCCGGGAAGGGGATGAGTTGCTTGAGGCGGCCCATGCGCGAGCCCTGTCCGGCGGCGAGGAGCAGGCCCACGGTGCGCATGGATCACCCGGCGACGGTGGCGGCGGGGCGTGCTGGGGCGGGGCCCGGGCCGGCGAGGGCGGCACGCACCTGGACGAGTTGGGCGGCGATGGCGAGGGCGATCTCCTCGACGGTGCGGGCGCCGATGTCCAGACCGATCGGCGCGTGCACGCTGGCGAGCGACTCGGCGGGGACGCCCAGGCGGGCCAGTTCCCGCCTGATGACCAGGACCTTGCGTCGGCTGCCGATCATGCCCACGTAGGCCGCGCCGCGGCGGAGGACCGCGCGGAGGGCCGACTGATCGTGGCGGTGCCCGCGCGTGACGATGACGCACGAGGTCCGGGGGTCGATCGGCTCGGCGGCGAGCGCGTCGGCGATGGGGCCCGGGCGGGTGGCGGCGCCGAGTGCGGCGGCCCGCGCGAGCAGGTCGGCGCGATCGTCGAACACAACCACGTCGAAGTCCAGCGGGATGGCGAGACGCGCCAGCGCCAGCCCGATGTGCCCGGCGCCCGCGACGAGCAGGCGCTGCGGCGGGGGCAGGACCAGGGCGTGGCGCGGGGCGCCCGGAGCCGGATCGGCGGCGAACTCGACCCGCGCGGGCCGCCCCTGGGCCACGTCGGCGCGGGCACGGTTGATGGCGTCGCGGTCGTCGAGGAGTCCCACGGCGACGTGCATCGTGCCGCCGCAGATCAGCCCGTCGTCCCAGCCGTAGTCGTGGTCGAGGCGGAGGGTGAGGGTGCGGCCGCGGGCCTCGTGGATGGAGAGGAGTGCGGCGCGGCGGACCTCGGCCTCGACGCAGCCGCCGCCGATGGTTCCGGCGGTGGCGCCGGACTCGGCGACGACCATGGCGGCGCCGGCGGGCTGGGGGGTCGAGCCGCGGGCGGAGAGGACCAGGCAGAGGGCGGCGCGTCGGCCCTCGGCGAGGGTTGCGGAGGCCAGGGCGAGGAGCTGGTCCGCCGGGCGGATCATGGCGACGTGCCGCGCGCCGCCGACCCGTACCGCTCCCGGAGCTCGCGGGCGATGCGGGCGCAGCGGTCGTGGGTTTGCTGGTAGTCCGGGCTCACCTCGCGGGCGCGGTAGGCGTCGGCGAGTGCGGCGGCGGCGGAGCCCTCCACCATCTGGTCGGCCATGTCGAAGAGCACGTGGTCCTCCTTGAAGATGTGGTTGCGGAGCATCTCGAGGAAGGCGAAGCCGTGCTGGAGGACGGCCTGGCGTGCGGCGGCGTCGGCGTCGTCGGCGGCGGGGAGGCTCTCGGCGATGGCGCGGACGTGGGCCCGCCCGACGCGGTGCTCGTGGAGCATGACGGCGATGGGCCCGACGTCGCGGGGCATTCCGCAGGCGTTGAGGCAGGGGAAGAGCTCGTCCTCCTCCTTGCAGTGGTGGCAGCGGTCGGCGAAGCCGCGGAAGAACTCGACGAAGGGGGCGAAGATGTCGCTGGTGACCACGCCGTCGGCCCGGGCCCGCGTGAGGGCGACCTCGAAGCAGTCGAGGACCTTGAGGATGACCTGGTGCTCTTCGCGGAGGCTGCGGGTGTTGCTCATCGGGGCTCCGTGGGGGTCAGGCCATGGCGGGGGCGGCCCGCTTCTGCCAGCGGGTGAGGCCGAGGAGGGCGGCGCCGTAGGCGACGACGTGGAGGGGGTGCTGAGCGACGAGGACGGGCTGGCGGAACTTCTCCTTGCAGGCCTCGACCATGCCCTGCTGCAGGGCGACGCCGCCGATGAACGCCACGGGGCCGTCGACGCCGACGAGCTTGAGCTGGGCGAGGGAGCGTTCGGCGAGGGAGTTGTGGGCTCCGCGGACGATGTTGGGGATGGTCTTGCCCTCGGAGACGTGGTTGATGATCTCGGACTCGGCGAGGACGGCGCAGACGCTGGAGATGGGCTGGGGGTCGTCGGCCTGCATGGAGACGCGGCCCAGGTCGGCGAGGGGGACCTCGAGGTAGCGGGCGACGCGTTCGAGGAACCCGCCCGAGCCGGCGGCGCACTTCTCGTTGGTTCGGAAGGCCTTGACCTTGCCGCCCTCGCGGAGGGAGAGGGCGCGGGTGCACTGGGCGCCCATGTCCAGGACGAAGCGTGCCTCGGGGAAGAAGGCGTGGGCGCCGCGGGCGGCGCAGGTGAGCTCGGTGATCTGGATGTCGCGGTCGTCGAGGCTGTAGCGTCCCAGCCCGGTGGCGGCGACGTACTCGACCTGCTCGCGCGCGATGCCGGCGGCGGCGCAGGCCTCCGCGAGCGACTTGCGGGCGACGGCGTCGAAATCCGCCTGGCTGCGGGCGTTGCCGGTGCCGAGGATGCGGCGCTGGTCGTCGATGATGACGGTTTTGGTGCCGCCGCTGCCGAGGTCCACTCCTGCGATGTACGCCATCGGTGTGCTCCCTGGCCCTGCGCGGGCCGAACTGTCTGTTACTGCCCGTCGGACCAGGCGACCGGCTCGCCGACGACCTTGGCGGCGCCGGCCTCCTGCGCGATGACCTTGTCGGCGGCGAAGAGGGCGGCGCCCAGGGCGCCCATGTAGTGCGAGTCGGGCCCGACGTTGACGCGCGAACCGAGCTTCTCCTCGAGCGCGCGGACCATGCCGATGTTGCGGGCCACGCCGCCCGTGAAGGTGATCTCCTGCTCCACGCCCGTGCGTCGGACGAGGCTGATGGTGCGCGTGGCGATGGCCTGGTGGACGCCGGCGAGGATGTCCTCGACCTTCTTCTTCTGGGCCATGTAGGACATGATGTCGGACTCGACGAAGACGGTGCAGACGCTGGTGAGGCGGATGGGGCGCGTGCCGCGCAGCGAGATGTCGCCGATCTCGTCCAGGGTGAGGCCCAGGACGTCGGCGGCGGCGGCGAGGAAGCGGCCCGTGCCCGCGGCGCACTTGTCGTTCATGCAGAAGTCGAGGACGTTGCCCTCGGGCCCGACCTTGATGGCCTTGGTGTCCTGCCCGCCCATGTCGATGACGGTGCGGGTGAGGGGGAAGACCATCTGGGCCCCGCGGGCGTGGCAGGAGATCTCGGTGACCTGGGCGTCGCCGGCCTCGATCTTGTAGCGCCCGTAGCCGGTGCCCACCACGTACCCCACGCTCTGGCGGGGGACGCCGGCCTCGGCGACGATGGCGTCCAGGGCCCGCTGACCGGCCTGCTTCACGTTGGCGCCCGTGGGGATGAGCGTGCGCGCCACCACGCCCCGGGCCGTGTCCATCAGGACGGCCTTGGTCTGGGTGCTCCCGACGTCGATTCCTGCGGCGTACATCATGGCTGGCTCCCTGCGGGCTGCGGCGCGCCCTCGCGGATCCGCTTGTATTCGAGCGACTCGAAGAAGGCGTCGATGCGGTTCTTCATCTGGGCCTCGGCGTAGTACCTCGGGTCCTCCAGGTCGGACTCGACCATGAGCGTGGGCACGCCCAGCTCCTTGGTGAAGTACTCGCGCATGTCCCCCTGCCCGGCGGAGAAGAGCCGGCACGACTTGACGCTGTGGATGACCAGGGCGTCGGCGTGCCAGCGCTCGACGTAGGCCCGGATCTGCGCGTACCGCTCCGTCATGGTCCGGTTGCACAGGTTGTGCATCAGCATCTGCTCGGCGATCGACTCGAGCGGACGCTCCGGGTCGTGCCGGAACCCGAACTCCCAGGTCCCGCCGACCGTGGAGTAGGTGCTCTGCACGGCGACGGCCTTCCACTTCTCGAAGAGGTTGCGGAAGTTGCGGTAGTAGGGGTACGGCGGCGGGCCCTCGACCACGATGCGGAACTTCTCCTCGTCCAGGGCCCCGACGCCCTCGTCGACCATCTTCTGGTAGTGGGCGACGGCCCCGTCGAAGAAGTCCGCCGCCGCCTTCGTCCCCCTCAGGGCGTTGATCGGGCCCATCATGTTGATGGAGTCGAAGTAGCAGTCGAAGGGCGAGGGGCGGGCCCGGCAGAGGGACTTGGCCAGGGCCCAGCCCTCCTCGGCCCGGGCCGAGTAGGCCAGGATCTCGCGGAGGCGGTCGATGTCGAACTTCCTCCCGGTCAGCTTCTCGCAGTCCTCGATGAGGGTGCGGAGCTGGGCCATGACGTAGCGGACGTCGTCGGGCGAGGGCTGGTTCTCGCGGACGAAGGGGATGTCGATCATGGTGAGGGGCACGTCCATCATGGCGGCGCACTGCTCGAACCACTTGATGTAGACGTTGCACCCCACGAAGTTGCAGACGATGAGTCTGGGCTTGGGCATGGTGCCCTCTTCGCCCACGCCGCCCGAGAGCGTGTAGCCCATGTCGGCCTTGACGTAGGCGCAGTTGTCTGAGGCGTACCCGATCTCCTCGGCCTTGAGGATGTAGGGGAGGGCCTTCTTGCGGATGGCGAGCTGGAGGGCGTTGATCTCGGGGAAGACGGGGAGGATGTCGAAGCAGCGGAGGATCTCGACGCAGTTGCCGCTGATCATGAGGTAGGCGGTGGGCGTGCCGTCGTGGACGGCGGCCTGGAGCTGGTTCATCCAGTCGGTCATGACGGTCTTGGAGAGGTCGTGCACGACGCCGCGGTAGTCCCGGGCGGCGGACGCCGAGGGCTTGGCGGGGGCCGAGACGGTGGCGGACACGGGGGGCGCCTTGGTGCCGGTGGTCATGGGTGGCTCCTCACTCGAACAGCATGGATTCGGTGAACGTCTCGACCTCGGTGCGGAGGCGGTCGAAGGTCCACATCTTCTCTTCGAACTCGATCTTCAGGTGCGGGACGCCCTGCTCGTCGAGCGCCTTGCGGAACAGGACGTAGTCGAGCAGCGCGGGCTCGCAGAACTTGGCGGCGGCGAAGACGACCGCGTCGGCGCCGGCGTCCTTGGCGCGGCGGAGAAGCCCGGTCGTCCGCGGCTGGGCCGCGTTGAACCGGACCGAGGTGTAGCAGGAGTCGGCGACGTAGGCGTCGGCGAGGGCCGCGACGGGGTCGGGGCCCGCGGGCACGTCGTGCCTGAAGAGCCGCCAGCCCACGACCAGGTCGTCGTCGACGACGTGGCACCCGGCGGCCTCGATCGCCTCGATCAGCTCGATGGGCGGCTGCTCGCAGAAGGAGCCCTCGATCACGACGCGGACGCAGTCGCGGCTGACCGGCTTGCGCATGGGCAGGGAGGCCGCCAGGTCTTCGAGCAGCGGGATGGCGTCCTCGGGCATCAACCGCGTGCAGGCCTGCGCCACGGTGAACAGCTCCGCCGCGCTCAGCACCCCGGGGCGATGCCGACGCTCCTGGTACAACTGGCGGGTCAGGGCCCGGACGCGGTTGTAGAGCCCGAGGCTGCGGGCGACGGCGTCGTCGGTGATCGGGCGGCCCGTCCGGGCCCCGAGGTTGTCGCGGAAGCGCCGGAACTCGGAGCGCGTGAACTCGCGGCAGGCCTCCGTCGGAGAGCTCTGCGGCAGGTGCAGGTACTCCAGGTACATGCCCGGCGCGTTCCGCCCCGCGACGCTGGCGAGGTTGCGGGCCACGTCGCAGATGGAACTGAACACCGCCCCCGTGAAGCCCTTCATCTCGTTCCGCAGGAACAGCTCCAGCGTGCTCTTGGCGATGGAGCAGATGAAGGACTGGAAGCGCGAGTCGGCGTTGGTGATCTCCAGCTTGTTCCCCACGCCGAAGAGGCCCAGGGGCATCAGCCCCGCGGCGTGGATGATCTCGACCGGGGCGTAGACGGGGAAGACCGCGAACCCGGCGACACGAGGGTGACGCTCCTGGGCCCTGGCCAGCGCCTCCGCCGGGAGAAGGTCGAGCAGGTCGCGGCACTGTTGCACGGCGTCGTCGACGACGGTCATGGGGTTCCTCCCTTGGTCTCGGTCTCCGGGTCGGCGAGCCCGTGGCCCGCGGGGTACTGCCAGCCGGGCAGTTCGATGCCATTCACGGCGTAGTCCATCGGCGGCGGCCGCCCGGCGCGGTCGAGCAGGCGGACCAGGCCCGAGCGGATGTACGGGTTCTTGCGCGGGTTGAAGGTCTCGCCGGTCTCGCGGGCCAGGGCCTGGTCGTCGATACCGCGGGCCAGTTCCTTCTTGAAGAGGGCGCGGGAGTAGGGCGGGTCCTTGGCCATCTGGCGGGCCCGCTCGTAGCCGCGCCGCAGCGCCTCGTGCTCGTCGTCGAACACGCCGTTGGAGAGCCCGACCTGGTGGGCCCGGTCCGCGGTCATGCCCTGGTCGAAGAGCTCGAAGACGGCCGAGTCGCCCATGCCCAGCCGGCGGAGCTCGCCCGGGCCGCCGAAGCCCGCGAGGATGGCGTAGTCGATCTCGGGCTGGTTGTAGGTGTTCTTCTGGGTCCAGTGCGAGGCGCGGTCGAGCGGGTCGAAGACCATGCCGACCTGGCGCACGTCGTAGCGCAGGTCGAGGTAATACGTGAACTCGGCCCCGCCCCCCCACTTCTCGCCGAACACCCCGATCGTGGGGAGCGGGCTGGTCTGGATGATCCGGAAGAGCCCGACGGCGTTGCGGCTGGAGGCGGCGGCCTGGTCCTCCGTCAGCGGCGCGTAGCCCTTGTCCGCCTCGAACCAGCCGCGGTTGAACTCGCGGGCGTCGGCCCCGAGCATGCGCATGCCCGCGCCGGCCGCGGTGAAGAGCACGGCCCCGCACCGCCCGGCCCGGTGCAGGTCCAGGGCCCGGTGGAAGGCGTGCCCGAGCTGGTCGATCACCGCCTTGTTGAACACGTTGCCGCGCAGGGGGTTGTTGAACACGATGCTCACCACCCGGTCGCGGGACGAGGGCTCCACGAACTTCAGCTCGGGGTAGCTGCCCACGTACGCGCCGGTGGCCAGGTCCAGCTCGGCGACGGGCGTGCGGTAGAACTGCCCGTAGCCGAGCAGCGCATCGCGGTTGCGCTTGCGGAGCGCGTGGAGCAGGCAGGGCTTGCCGGCTCGGGGCCCCGCCACGCCGTCGGTGTCGAGGAGGGCCGCCGCGTGCGGATCGTCGGCGTTCTCGTCGCGGGCGCGTCGGACCAGCTCCAGCAGCCCGTCGATGGTGTAGTGGGCGATGAGCGCGTCGACCGCCTCGATCATCCCGACCTTGAAGCGCAGGCCCGCGCGGGTGCAGGCGTTGACCTGCCCGGGCGTGGCGTACCCGTCCTGCACCATGTCCAGGGCGTACAGGAGGATCGGGAAGACGTACTTGCGGAAGGCCCGCCCGCCCGCGTCGTCGGCCCCCGCCACGAACACGAGCGACTCGGCGCTCTTGATCGTCCCGGCGCGGCGGTCGCGCTCGGCGGCCTCGAAATACGACCAGAAGTCGCGCCGCGAGGGCTCGGGGATGGGGACGTACTGGCCCGTGCCCGGGTCGAGGATCGCGGTGGCGCGGGGGCGGTCGCCCTCGCTCCAGGCGTAGAAGCCGCGGCGCTGGGGCGAGGCGATCCCGATCCGCCCGTCCTTCTCGAGCGCGGCGATCCACGCCGGGTAGTGCACGCCGTCGCGCTTGTACAGCCCGCGGAGGCGGTCGGTCGCGGGGAGGGCGTCCCCGAGGTGGCGGCTGGACTCGGTGTAGGGCATGTGCCCGGTCTGGTCGAGCACCAGGAAGGGGTTGGCGGTGAAGAGCGTCCACACGCCGCCCAGGGAGACCAGGTCCGAGGCGGAGCGCACGTCCCACGACACGACGGCGCCCATGGCCTGGAAGACGGGGTCGGTGATGTAGCCGTGGTGGTCGCGTTCCAGCGCGATGGCGGTCTTCTCCAGGACCTGGTCGGCGACGACCACGCCGAAGGCAAAGGTGTCGGCGGAGGCGAAGGGCCCGCGCATCACGTCGAGGAGGCGGTTGGCCTCGAAGGGGTAGTAGCCGTGCACCGTCAGGAACTTCTCGCGCAGGGCCTCGGTGGAGAAGAGGAGGGCGAGTTCCTCGGTGGTGTGCGACGAGGTGTTGGAGAAGACCGCGGCCAGGCGGGCCGGGTCGATCGCCTTCTCGATGGCCTTGAAGATGGCGCTCTTGACCTCCGCGCGCTCGGTGGCGGCCTCCCAGACGATGTCGCACTCGCGCAGCCCGGCGTAGTCCCGGGTGCAGGTCACCCGGGCCTCCAGGGCGCGCGCGTCCTCGGGGCGGATGCGCCCGGCGGCGGCGTCGGCGGCCCACAGGCCCGCCAGCCGCGACCGCGCGCCGTTGAGCGCCTCGTCGCGAACGTCCAGCAGCGTCACGTGCCAGTCGGTCTTGCGGAGCAGGTCGATGGCGATGCCCTGTCCCATGGTGCCGGCGCCGATGACGGCGGCGCGGCGCACCTGGTTGACGCGGCGCACCGCGGGGTCGAGGGACTTGTCGCCGAAGGCGAAGGCGCGTTTCATCGCTGGCCGCTCCTTCCGTTGGGTTCCAGGTCGCGGACCACGACCGCGGCCCCCTGCCCCCCGCCGATGCAGGCCGAGGCGCACCCGTGCTTCACGCCGCGACGCTCCATCTCGTGGATCAGGTCGGCGATCATGCGGAGGCCGGTCGCGGCCAAGGGGTGCCCGATGGCGACCGCGCCGCCGTTGACGTTGACGAGGCGCCGGTCCAGCTTCAGTTCCTTCTCGACCCCGAGGTACTGGGCGGCGAAGGCCTCGTTGATCTCCCACAGGCCGACGTCGGCGAGGGCGAGCCCCGCGCGGGCGACGGCCCGCTGGATCGCGGGCACCGGGCCCCGCCCCATCACGCGCGGGTCCACGCCGCACACCCCGTACCCCGCGATCTCCCAACGCGCGGGGAGGCCCAGCTCTTCGGCGCGTTGTCGGGAACAGACGACGGCGGCCGCGGCTCCGTCGGCGATCTCGCTGGCGTTGCCGGGCGAGACCAGCTTGTTGGGGGTGAGGCCCGGGAGCGCCTCCAGGACCGCCAGGGACGTCTCGCGCACGCACTCGTCGCGGGCCATGCGGACGCCCCGCCCCTCGCCGTCGGTGGCGGCCAGCTCGAACATGCCGCGGAGCGCGTCCCCGCCGTTGAACCAGCTCGCCTGCCGCGCCGCCCGGGCCCGCCGGTGGGATTCCTCCGCGAACTGGTCGCACTCGCGGCGGGTGACGCCCATGCGGGCCCCGTACTCGTCGGCGGTGCGCATCATGGCGGTGCGGGCCAGGTCGTGGTTCAACGAGGCGAGGATGGAATCCTCCAGCGGGCCCTCGCCGGCGAACTCCCAGAAGGCGGCCCCCGACCGGCGCGGGGCCCGGTCGATGCGGGGGCAGCGCGACATGGTCTCCCCCGCGACGCAGAGCACGGCCCGCGTGCCGTCCAGCGCCTCGGGCATCAGGATCTGCTGCATCGCCGTGATGAGCGTCTGGAGGCCCGAGCCGCAGATCCGCTGCACCATGAGGGCGGGGGCGTCCTCGCGCAGCCCGCAGCGCAGCCCGACGTTCCGCGGGAAGTACAGGTCCTGGGCCCCGGGGGCCGTGAACTGGTAGACGTTGGCCCCCACCACCGAGTCGACGTGCTCGCGCGGGATGCCGCAGCGCCGGATCGCTTCCTCGCCGGCGAACACGGCCAGGTCCTCGGCGGAGAAGCGGCTGAGCGTGCCGCACTTGACCCCGAGGGGCGTGCGGGCCGATCCGGTGATCACGACGCTGTGGGGGTTGGGGGCGGGCACGGCTCAGGCTCCCTGCAACTTGGGCTCGGCGACCTCGATGACGCCAGACGCCGGGGCGGGTTCGTACAGCGCGTCGATCCGGTCCTTGAAGGCCTCCAGCACCTTCTTGCGCACGACCTTGGAGGACGGGGTCAGCTCGCCGCGGTCCAGGCTCAGGTCGCGGTCGGCCAGCGCCGCCCGGCGCACGCGGGCGTACTTGGGCTCGATGAGCGCGTTGACGCGGGCCAGCTCGGCGGCGAAGAGCTCGTGGACCAGGGGGTGCTCGACGAGCGCGCCGTTTTCGGGGACGCCGTGCTCGCGGGCCCACTGGCGCAGGCGGGGCAGGTCGGGGAAGAGCAGGGCGCCGACGTAATCGCGCCCGCTGCCCACGGTGACCGCCACGCCGATCAGCCCCGACTCGTTGACCAGCGTGGTCTCGACGCGCTGGGGGTGGACCATCTCGCCCGTGGTGAGCTTGAAGGCGCCGTCCTTGCGACCGAGGATGCGGAGCCCGTCCTTGGTGAACTCGCCCAGGTCGCCCGTGTGGAACCAGCCGTCGGCGTCGATGACGTGGGCCGTCGCCTCCTCGTCGTCGAGGTAGCCCTCCATCACGTTCGGGCCCTTGACCATGATCTGCTGGTCGGGCCCGATGCGGACGGAGACGCCCGGGATCGGGAACCCGACGTACCCGCTCCGCCAGGGGTGCTCGGCGGTGCGCACGGTGACGCAGGGCGACGTCTCGGTGAGGCCCCAACCCTCCAGCACCGGCACGCCGTGCTCGCGGTAGGCGGCCTCGATGGGGGCCGGCAGCGGGGCGGCGGCGGTGAAGACGAAGCGCAGGCGCCCGCCGAAGACCAGGTCGGCCGCCTCCGCGTTGTCGCGACAGAACGCGACGACCTGCCCGTGCACGCGGGGCACGCTGAAGAAGACCGTCGGTCGGAACGTCCGCCAGTTCTCCATGAGGCGCTCGATGTCGCGCCCGCGGGCGTCGTCCAGGCACAGCTCGGCGCCGCTGTAGAGCGTCATGAGGCGCTCGAAGAGCCCGCCGAAGGAGTGGTGCCAGGGGAGGTAGCTCAGGAACACGTCGCGCTCGGTCACGTCCCAGAGCAGCGAGAGGGCCTTCTGCTGCGAGATGAGGTTGCGGTGGGCCAGGCACACCCCCTTGGGCGAGCCGGTCGTGCCCGAGGTGTACATGATCAGGGCGCGGTCCTGGGGCTTGACGGCCTGGACGCGCGTCTCGAGCCGGCCGGGCGGCGCGCCGCCCTCGCCCGTGAGCGCGCCCAAGTCGTGGGCACCCCACGCCCGCGCGCCCGGCGTGACGTCGATGCAGAAGACCCGCTCGATCCACGGGTACCGATCGCGCTCGATCTTCTCCAACTGGTGCGGCCCCGAGACGACCAGGAACCGCGGGCGGGCGTGCCGCAGCACATAGGCCACCTGCGGGGCGTGGTACCCCGCGAAGATGGGCACGCACACCCCGCCGATCGACATCACCGCCAGCTCCAGGGCGTACATCTCCACCCGGTTCTCGCACAGCGTGGCGACCCGGTCGCCCGGCCGCAGTCCCAGGTCCAGCAGGTGCCGGGCGATCTGGAAGACGCGGTGCGCGAACTGGTTCCAGGTGAACTCGACGACGGCGTCGCCGTCGCGGTGCCGGATGTACACCCGCTCGCCCCAGCGCCGGGCCCGCTCGCGGAGCACCACGCCCAGCGAGGGCTCGACCTCGCCCAGCGGGATGGCGCACGAGTGCTCCTCGCCCACGCGCTGGATGCCCATCCGCACGTCGATCCCGAGAGGCGTGGTCTGGCTGTAGGCCAGGCACGAGTTGCACAGCAGCTCGCGCGTGCGCCGGAACTTCTCCTCCGTCGGGATGTACATGGAGTCGACGCCGACCAGGTCCAGCCCCGCGCGACGGCGCATGGTGTAGGACGCCGCGAAGTAGATGATGTTGGTCGCGATCTCCTTGATGTGCGAGCACCCCACGCGCCCGCCGATCCGCGCCGCGATCTCGTTGAGGACGCCCCGCTGCACCCGCAGGCCCACGAGGCGGTCGGCGATCCCCTCCACCTCGCGGCAGACGGGGAACGGGGCCCGGATCATGTCCAGCCGGCTCCGCACGATCTGCTCGTCGGGAAGGTGGATGGTCAGCTCCAGCTTGATGAGGTGGTCGCTGTCGAGCATCGTGCCCACGAGCACCAGGTCCTCGACGCCCGACTCGAACAGCTCGATCGCGATGTTCCGCTGGGCCGTGAGCTTCATGCCGCGTCCCTCCCGGGCCTCTCCCTCCGGTCCGGCCTTCCGGCGGCGGATGGCCCTCGCCATGCTCTCGCGCACGCTCCCCGCCAGCCCGCGGAAGAGCGCTTCCTCGCCCGCCATGCCCGCGCGGGCCGCGCAGGCCATGAGCGGCGTCAGGATCCACTCCTCGTTGGGCATCAGGGCGACGCTGTCCAGCCCCGCGTCGAGCGCGTCGCGGAAGTTCTTGAGCGAGCTGGTGACGTGGTCCGCGAAGCGCAGGATCGTCGCCCGGTGCTCCGCCCAGACCGCGTCGTACGAATCCGCCTCCGCATAGGCCCCGCACGAGCGCCCCACGTCAAAGACCGCCCGCGTCGCCCGCGCCACGAACTCCGCCTTGCTCTCGTCCTTGCACAGGTCGCCCATCCGCAGGTCGATCAGCTCGCCGTCCGTGCGGACGGTGTGGATCAGCCCGCCCACGTTCAGGACGATGGAGATCATCGCCTTGTCGAACTCGATGCGCGAGGCGGGCACGCCGCGGACGAGCGTCGCGGGGTAGTCGTGGGCGGCGAGCACGGCGTCGACGCGTTCCTGCTCCGCGGCGCCGCCGCCCGCGAAGATGATGGAGCCCTTGGGCTTGCGGAGGTAGACGGTGTCGGCGCCGCTGCCGCGCCGCCCGCCCGCCTGCATCGCCACGCCGCGCACGAGCCGATCGCACAGGGCGTCCACCACGGACGTGTCGAGCCCGGGCAGGCGCCCCAGCAGCAGCGACTCGGTGAGCTGCTCGCGGTAGATCCGCGCCGACTGGTCGGCCAGGATGCCGTTGGGCAGCAGCACGACGATCGGAAAGCGCAGCGCGAGGTCCTCCGCGCGCCGCACCAGCCCGCGCTCGGCGAGGCTCTCCACGAAGCGCACCAGGTCGGTCAGCAGCGACGGCACCTGCGCCGGCGTGCAGCACGCCAGCAGCACCTCGGGCAATGCGCCCCGCGCGTCGGCCTCGAGCAGGTTGGTGAAGATCCGCCCGCCCAGCGGCACGGGGCGGGCCGCTCCCCCCTCCTCCAGCATCAGGTGACCACGCTCCTTCAGCACGGGCGTGATGCCGTCGCCGGCGCGCCCGATGAAGCACTCCGCCCCCGCGTGCACGTAGAACGCCACGCCCAGCGCCCCGGGCGGATGCACCCCGAGATGGCCCGCCCTCAGCATGGCCTGATCACCTCCAGCGACAGCGAACGCGGCGCCGGCTCGGCGTCGTCGGGCTTCATCGCCAGCAGGGCCGCCCCGAAGGCCCCGGCGTGCTGGGGCAGCGGCGGCAGCAGCACCCCGACCCCGAGCACCTCCTCCAGCGCCTTCACCATCGCCCGACAGTGCGTCACCACCCCGCCCGTCGCCGCCACCGCTCCGTCCCGCGCCGACATCATCTCCGCAACCCGGGACGCGATGGCCCGGAAGAGCCCCATCGCGATCTCCTCGTGCGGCTGCCCCTCCTTGATCCGCTCCAGCACCTCCGTGCTCGTGAAGACCGTGCAGTAGCTGTTCATCACCAGCCGCCCCGTCGAGCGCATCGCCAGCCCGTCGATCTCCGACAGGGGCAGGGCCAGGCGCACCGCGATCGATTCCAGGAAGGTGCCCGTCCCCGCCGCGCACTTGGCGTTCATGCGGTAGTCCGCCGTGTGACCGTGGGCGTTGAGCCGGATGACCTTGGTGTCCTGCCCGCCGATGTCGACGATGGTCCGCGCCTGCGGGTACCACTCGAACGCGCCGCGGGCGTGGCAGGTGATCTCCGTCACCCGCCGCGTCGCCTGCTCCACCCGCTCGCGCCCGTACCCCGTCGACACGCACCGCTCGATCCGGTCGCGCTTGGCCCCCGCGGCGTCGAGGGCCCGGTTGAGCGCCTGGTCGGCCGCGATGGCGTAGTCAAACCCCGACGGCGCGATCCCGTGCCCCAGGCACCGCCCCGCCGCGTCCACCAACACGCACTTGGTGGCCGAGGAACCCGCGTCGACGCCGGCGAAGAGAGGCTCGCTCATCGCGCCCCCCCTTCCAGCTGCTCGACGAACGCCTCCAGGTTGGTCATGGTCTGGGCCGTGGAGAAGAAGCGCAGGTCGGAGAGGTCGCCGTCGATCACGAGCACCGGCAACTCCAGCCCCTCCCGCAGCCGCTGGGGCATGCCGAAGCGGGAGTTGGTGTTGTTGGGGCAGGTGCGGGCGTTGTGGAAGATCACGCCGTCGATCTCGAAGCGCCGCACCATGTCCACCAGGAACGCCTGCTTGGTGACCTCGTCGCGGTTGATGAAGATCTCGATGCTCGTGCGGGCCATCCACTCCAGCGGGTCGCCGCCGGCGTAGGGCGCAAAGGCCCAGGAGTTGCAGTACGTGCTCGCGACCACCGACGCCCGCAGGGACTGGAACTTCTCCGACAGCTCCCGCAGGCGGGGCCAGATGGGCATCCCCTCCCAGTAGATCCGCCACCTCTCTCGCGGCACGGCCCCCGCCCCCGACGTGACACGCTGGCACATCTCCGAGAGCAGCGTCTCGTAGTAGTCGATGGCGGCCCGCGAGCCCCGCATCAGCACCACGGGCGCCATGTGCACCGCGCCGTCCCAGAACGTCAGCGGCGCCGGGCGGGCCCGGGCCGTTGCCAGCACCTCGCCCCACAGGGCGCTGGCCCGGCTCGACAGCCTCACCGCCTCCTCGAGCCGGTCCGAGTCCAGCACCAGCCCGAACCGACCCTCGATCTGTCCGATCAGGTCGACCAGCTCCCGGCGCACCAGCGCCACGTGCTCGGGCGTAACCTCGCCCAGGTGCCGGGGCGGGCGGATCCCCAGCGAAGGCACGCCCTCCCGCCGACCGAAGAACTCGAACCAGTCCTGCACCTCGCGGCACTGGTTGGTGCTGTACACCAGCAGGTCCGGCTTGGGCGGGCCCTCGATCCCGTAGACGTCCCGCAGCGGGCTGCGCCCCGACAGGGCGCACCCGATGTCGCTGTTCATGTACGAGCACGACTCGGGGCAGTAGCCGATCCCCGCGGCCCGGGGGATCAGCTCGTGGCTCAGCCGCCGGGCGCCCAGCAGGGCCCCGTGGTTCTCGGGGAAGTACGTCGCGAACCCGAACGCCGACAGGATCTCGCAGGGGCCCACCGACGTGCACCACGCCACGCGGCGCTCGTCGCTGGCGGCGGCGGCGTCGAGGTCCAGGAAATAGTCGCGCATCAACGCCCGCAGCCGCTCCGCGGACTTGATCTCGACTCGCTTGACCGCCGCCTCCGGCACGCGCAACTCCCGTCTACGGAACCACGATCGACCGCAGCGACACGCCCTCGTGCATCACCTCGAACGCCCGGTGGATCTCGCCCAGCGGGAACCGGTGCGTCACCAGCGCCTTCAGGTCGATCCGCCCCTGGGCCACCATCCGGATGAGCGGCACGTAGTCGACCGGGCGGCACCCCAGCGACCCCACCACGTCGATCTCCTTGAACATGATCTTGCCCGGCACGATCGCCGACGCCTCGTGCGTGTACCCCACCGCCACCAGCCGCCCCCCGATCCGCACGCTCTCGAACGCCTCCTCGAACGTCCTGGGGTTCCCGATCACCTCCATCACGATGTCCGCACCGCCCCCCGTCAGCTTCTTGATCTCCTTGCTGACCCTCTCCACCTTCGAGGCGTTGACGGTCTTGACCGCGCCGAACCTGGTCGCCCACTCGAGCTTGCGCTCGCTGATGTCCACCGCGATCACCTGCCCGCCCGCCAGGGCCGCCAGCTGCACCGCGTTGATCCCCACGCCCCCGCACCCGAACACCACCACCGTGTCGCCCGGACGCACGTTGGCCCGGTTCTTGACCGCGTGGTAGGGCGTCGAGAGCGCGTCCGCGATGATGCACGCCTCCGCCAGCGGCACCGACTCGGGCAGGTCCAGCAGGTCCTTCGTCGGCACCGCCACGTACTCCGCGTACGCCCCGTCGAAGTGGTTCCCCAGCATCTTCATGTCGGCGCAGATGTTCTCACGCCCCTGGCGGCAGAAGGCGCACTTCCCGCACGTCAGCACCGCCGGGATCAGCACCCGCTGACCCTTCCTCACGTTCGTCACCGCCGGCCCGACCTCCTCGACGATGCCCGACGCCTCGTGCCCCAGCACGATGGGCGGCTTCTTGAACGTGGGCACCCCGTGCTCGATGTAGTGCAGGTCGGTGTGGCACGCCCCGCACGCCGCCACCTTCACCAGCGCCTGGTCCGGGCCCACCGTCGGCACCGGGATGTCCTCGATCTTGAGCCCCTTCTCCGCCCCGTGGAAGACCGCCGCTTTCATGTCCGCCCCTTTCCGATCCCACGCCTACGCGTGGGTCCACGCCGGCGCGCGCTTGCCGAGGAACGCCGCGATCCCCTCGTGCGCGTCCGACAGTTTCATGAGTTCGTCCAGGTACGCCCGCTCGGCCCGGTCAAGGTGCTCGGCGATCCGGGGGCGGGCCGCGATCAGGGTGGCGCGCTTGCCCGCCCGCACCACCGGGCGCGACATCCCCGCCAGACGCCCCACGTACGCCCCGACCCGATCCGCGAACTGCTCCGCCGGGTACACGTGGCTGGCCAGCCCGATCCGCAGGGCCTCCGCCGCGTCGATCGTCTCGCCCGCCGCCACAACCTCCACCGCCTTGGCCCACCCGATCCGCAGGGGCAGGATCGCCGCCGCCACGGGCGGGAAGACCCCGACCTGCACCTCGGGCTGCCCGAACTTGGCCCGCTCCGACGCCAGCACCACGTCGCAGGCGCACGCCACCTCGCACCCGCCCCCAAGGGCCGCCCCGTGCACGAGCGCGACGGTCAGCGCGTCGATCGCCCACAGGCGCCGGAAGATCCCGTGGAACAGCCGCATCATCTCCCCCACCCGCTCGGGGGTGTGGTCCGCCACGTCCACCCCGGCGCAGAAGGCCTTGCCCTCCGCCCGCAGCACCACCGCCGCCAGGTTGGCCCGGGCCAGCGGGCCCAGCGCCTCGTTCAGCTCCGCCATCATCGGGATGTGCAGCACGTTGACCGGGGCCCGGTCCAGCGTGACGGTCGCCACCCCGCCCTCCGTCTCGACCTTGATGAACGCGCCCATCCGCGACCTCCGGGGTCAGATGTACTGCCCGCCGTCCACCTTGATGACCTGACCCGTGATGAACCTCGCCCGCTCCCCGCACAGGAACGCCACCAGCTCCGCCACGTCCTGAACCTGCCCCAGGCGCCCCAGCAGGATCTCGCCCGCCGCCCGCTCGCGGACCTCCGCCGGCAGCCCCGCCGTCGCGGGCGTCTCGATCAGCCCCGGCGCCACCGCGTTCACCGTCACGCCGCTCCGCGCCAGCTCCCGCGCCAGCGACTTGGTGAGCCCGATGAGCCCGGCCTTGGCGGCGGCGTAGTTGGTCTGCCCCGCCTTGCCCCGCAGCCCGTTGATGCTCGACACGTTCACGATCGAGCCCCACGATCCCGGGTTCGCCGCCCGCATCAGCCCCGACGCCGCCCGCGCGCAGTGGAAGGCCCCCGTCAGGTCCACGTCGATCACCTCGCGCCACTGCTCGTCGCTCATCTTCCAGACCATGGCGTCGCGGAAGATCCCGGCGTTGTTGACCAGCGCCTCCAGCCCCCCGAACCGCGAGGCGAAGGCCCCGAAGGCGGCGTTGACGCTCGCCGAGTCGCGCACGTCGCACACCCGCGACCACCCCCGCCGACCCAGCGACTCGATCCGCCCCACCACCGCCGACCCTTCCCCCGAGTCGCCCACGTGCAGGACGCCCACGTCGAACCCGTCGCGGGCGAGCGTCTCGGCGACGGCGCGGCCGATGCCGCTGCTCCCGCCCGTCACCAGCGCTCGTCGTGCCCCGCTCGTCATCGCGCGCCATCCCTCGCGGGCGAGGCGTGCCCGCTCCCCACCCGCTCCGCTTCCCGGTCCGCCGGGGCCAGCCTGGCGCCGCACCGACCGCAGTGATCGAGGAACGCCGGGAGCCAGCGCGCGTCGCACGCCGGGCACGTCCGCCGGTTCGGGCCCCACAGGAACTCGCTGCTCCCCTCGGGCTCCGCGGCCCGCGCGCGCATGCCCACGTAGTCGGCCTTGCGCTTCTCCACGAACGCGGTCATCCCCTCGTGCGGCTCCAGGCTCGTGTAGTGCGTGCTCAGCCAGTCGCGGGCGTGGGAGACCGTCGCGTGCCACGACAGGTCCTTCCAGAAGTTCGTCTGGGCCTTGGTGTACCGCGTGCACTCGAAGAACTTGTTCACGACCTGGTCGCACAGGTCCTTCACCACCGCGTCCAACGCCGACAGGTCGATCGTGTACCCGTCCTTCCCCTTGAGCGCCTTGGAGATCTCCTCGGGCGTTGCCCGCGAGGCGAAGGGCTGCTCCCACGGGTCCGTGTTCCACTGCGCCAGGCTCGTCCGCCCCCCCGTGAACGCGGTGCGGAAGTTGCCATCCGGCCCGCGCACCGTGGGCACCACGGCGTTGACCAGCCCCATCCCCAGCGCCGTGTACGCCGGGTACCGCCCGTTGAGGTAGAGCATCCCGCGGGCCCGCCGATCGCCCACGGTGATCGGGAGCCACTGCGTCGCCCCGCCGCAGGCCACCGAGCCCACGCCCGTGCCCACCTGCCCGACGTAGGTGTGCTCGCCCATGACCGCCAGGTCGCAGGCGAGCTGGCTCTCGTTGCCGCCGCCGACCGCCATGCCGTTGAGCCGCGCGAGGACGGGCTTGGCGCAGTTCGTGATCGACTCGATGTACTCCTTGAAGCAGCACATGTACTTCCAGTAGTCGCGGGGCTTCTGGGTGTACGCCTTCTGATACTCCTTCACGTCCCCGCCCGTGCAGAAGGCGTCGTGCCCCGAGCCCGTGTAGACCACCACCGCCACGCGGTCGTCCCACGACGCGTCCTGGAACGCCCGCGCCAGCTCCCGAAGCGCCGGCGTGCTGTACGCGTTGTAGTTGTGCGGGCGGTTGATCGTCACCCGCGCCACCCAGTCGCGCTTCTCGTACGACACCTCGCTCAGGCTCAACTCCGACGGCTCACGGGTCGGGAACAGGTTCATGGCGCCGCTCCAAGTGCCGGGACGCCCCCACCTCGCGAAAACCCGCCGAATCTCGAACACGCGTTCTGACCCGACGGTCGTCCGCGGCCGCCCCCCGCGGGACGGCTCAAAGGGGACTTGTGCATCCCTTTGAAACAGGATAGACTAATCCGCATACGCCTGTCAAGCCGCTTCGGCGGGGTACTGCGAACACCCCTTCCCGCCGGCGAACGGCCCGCACGCCCCGGCCCAGCGGACGGGGGGACTCGGATGGACACCAGGAAAAGCGAACGCGTGTTCAGATCCGAACGGAATGCGATCACGCGCGCCCCGGACCGCGGCGCCCTCCGCGACGACCGTCTCGACAGGCTCCTCGCCACCGCCACCCGCGTCTTCGCCCGCGACGGCTACGAGCGCGCCTCCATGCGCACGATCGCGCGCGAGTCCGGGCTGAGCCTCGCCGGCCTCTACCACTACGTCGCCGGCAAGGAGAACCTCCTCTTCCGCATCCAGTTCCACGCCTTCAGCGAGCTGCTGACCGAGGTGAAGGCGCGCCTCTGCGGCGTCGACGACCCCATCGAGCAGCTCCGCGTCCTGGTCCGCACCCACGTCCTCTACGTCGCCGGCAACCTGGCCGCACTCAAGGTCTGCTCGCACGAACTCGACGCGCTGTCGGGCGACGCCTACGAGCAGGTGCGCCGCGTGCGGCGCGAGTACTACGAGCTGGCCCGGTCGATCATCGGGCGGATCATCGAGTCGCGCGGGCGCGACGCCGGGCTCGACCGCCGCGCCGCCACCATGTGCCTCTTCGGCTCCCTCAACTGGCTCTACCGCTGGTACGACCCCGAGGGCGAGCGCTCGCCCACCAGCCTGGCCAACCAGGTGTTCGTCCAGTGCCTCGCGGGCCTCGCGGGCGGCGGCGACGCCAGCCACCGCCCCCCGCCCCACGGCGCGGCGGGTCCTTCGCCCAAGGCGTCCGCGGCCGGCGCCAACGCCCATCCTTGATCCGCCCTCGACTCGGAGGACCGACCATGCACCTGCCCGACGTCACGATCCACCACCCGGCGTCCCTCGCCGAAGCGTCGGCGACGCTCAGGCGCCTGGGCCCCAGGGCCCGGGCCCTGGCGGGCGGCACCGACCTCGTCGTCGACCTCAAGACCCGGCGCGTCGACGCCGACCACCTCGTCTCCCTCGCCCGCGTCCCGCACCTGCGCGGCGTGGAGCGCGCGCCCCTCGGCGCCCCCGCCAACGGCGACCTCGCCGGCGCCCTCCGCATCGGCGCCCTCACCACGATCGCCCAGCTCGACCGCTCCCCCGAGCTCCGCGGCTCCCTGTCGGCCCTCCGGGAGGCCACGCGTGACATGGCGGCCACGCAGGTGCGCCACACCGCGACCGTGGGCGGCAACATCGCCGGCGCCGTCCCCTGCGCCGACCTCCCCCCGGTCCTGCTCGTCCTGGGGGCCTGGGTCGAGATCGCCTCGGACTCCGGCACCCGCACCCTCCCGCTCGTCTCCTTCTTCACGGGCCCGCGGCAGACGCTGCTTGCCCCGGGTGAACTGCTCACCGCCATCCTCGTCCCCCCCCCGCCGACTCGCACCGGCGCCGCCTACGCCCGATTCTCGCTTCGGGAGGGGAACGCCATCGCCGTGGCGTCGGTGGCGGCCGCGGTCACGGTGGATGACGCGGGGCGCATCGCCCGCGCCAGTCTCGCGCTTGGGGCCGTCGCGCCCGTGCCGCGCCTGGTCGAACTCCCCCCCGGGCCCGAGCGGTCGGACGACGACGCCATCGCCGACGCGGCCCGGCGCGCCGTCGCCGCCTCCGACCCCATCAATGACATCCGCGGCAGCGCCGAATACCGGCGCGAACTGGTGCGTGTGCTCGCGGGTCGGGCCATGCGATCGGCCCTTGAACGGGCGCGGGAGGCCCGCCCATGACCATCGCCTGCACGCTGACGGTCAACGACGAGCCGCGCCCCGTCGCGATCGAGCCCGGCGACACCCTCCTCGACGTCCTCCGCGACCGGCTCCGCCTCACCGGCGCCAAGAAGGGCTGCGACGTCGGCGACTGCGGCGCCTGCACCGTCCTGCTCGACGGCGAGCCGGTCAACGCCTGCCTCCTCCTCGCCGCCACGCTCGAGGGCCGGCGCATCACCACCATCGAGGGCCTGGCCCGCGGCGGGACGCTCACCGGCCTGCAGCGGGCCTTCGTGGAGGAAGGGGCCATTCAGTGCGGGTACTGCACGCCCGGGATGGTCCTCTCCGCCGCCGCGCTCCTGGCCCGGCACCCCGAGGCCACGCGCGAGCAGGTCAAGGACGCCCTGGCCGGCAACCTCTGCCGCTGCACCGGCTACACCGCGATCCTCCGCGCCGTCGAACGCTGTGCCAACGCCCGCCCCGACGGCACCTGCGCCCGGCGGAGCGCCGAGGACGGACGCCCCACGCCATGCCAGTGCCCCCCCCGGGGCGACGCACCGGCCAGGCCGGGCCTGGCGAGCGTCGGGCATTCCGTCCCGCGCGTCGACGCCGCCGACAAGGTCACCGGGAGGGCGCTCTACACCGCCGACCTGTCCCTCCCCGACATGGTCCACGCCAAGGTGGTGCTCTCGCCCATCGCGCACGGGCGCATCCGCCGCATCGACGCCTCCAGGGCCCGGGCCCTGCCCGGCGTCCTCGACGTCATCACCGGCGCCGACGTGACGGAGAACACCTACGGCGTGTCCCCCGCCCGCTACGACGAGGAACTCCTCGCACGCGCCAAGGTGCGCCACGTGGGTGACCCGGTCGCGGCGGTCGCGGCCATCGACGAGAAGACCGCCGAGCGGGCCGCCGCCCTGGTCGAGGTTGAATACGAGGAGCTGCCCGCCGTCCTCGACGCCCTCGAGGCCGTCAAGCCCGGCGCGCCGCTCGTCCACGACCGCTACGAGCGCAACGTCAACACCCACGTCGCCCACGATTTCGGGGACGTCGACGCCGCCTTCGCCGCCTCGCACGCGGTCCGCGAGGAGGTCTTCACGGGCAACTTCGTCTACCAGTGCCCCATGGAGCCCCAGGCCGCCATCGCGCACTGGGACCACGACGGCACGCTCGTCCTCCACAGCGCCACCCAGGCCCCCCACTACGTCCAGTACATGATGGCCCACGTCTTCCACGTCCCCCTGGGGAAGGTGCGGGTCATCCGCCCGCACGTGGGGGGCGGGTTCGGGGTGAAGGCGGCGACCAACCCCCTCGAGGTCTGCGCCGCCCTCCTCGCCCGCCGCCTCGGTCGACCCGTCCGGATCGTCTTCTCCCGCGAGGACATGTTCCACTACTACCGCGGTCGGCACAAGCAGCACATGCGCTTCAAGCTCGGGCTGGACCGCGGCGGCAGGATCACGGCGTTCTCCAGCGAGATCCACCTCGACGGCGGGGCCTACTCCTCCTTCGGCGTCGCCACCGCCTACTACGCCGGCAGCATGATCCCCACCCTCTACAAGATCCCCAACTACCGCTACAACGGCTACCGCGTGATGACGCACAAGCCCGCGTGCGGCGCCATGCGCGGTCACGGCGTGCCCCAGCCTCGCTTCGCCTTCGAGTGCCTCCTCAACATGATGGCCGACGACCTCGGCATCGACCCCATCGAGATCCGCCGCCGCAACGCCATGACCCCCCACACCCGCACCGTCAACGACCTGGACATCGGGTCGTGCGAGTTCCTCGCCACCCTCGACGCCGTGGAACGCGACTCGGCGTGGCGCGAGAAGTACGGGCGCCTGCCGAAAGGGCGCGGCATCGGCGTCGCCAGCGGCGGGTTCGTCTCCGGCGCCGGCTACTGCATCTACCGCGGCCAGGTCCAGATGACCCACGAGAAGGGCCCCGAGAAGTTCCAGAAGAAGTCGATCTTCCCCCACGCCAACGCCGTCATCCGCGTCACCGAGGACGGCATGGCCGCCATCCTCATGATCGGCGCCGCCGAGATCGGGCAGGGCAGCGACACGATCCTCTCGCAGATCGCCGCCGAGGCCATGGGCATCCCCCACACGCGCCTGCGCATGAAGAGCCAGGACAGCGACATCGCCCCGCTCGACCTGGGGTCCTACTCCTCGCGCGTCACGCTCATGGCGGGCAACGCCGTCGCCGCCGCCGGCGCCGCCGTCGCCGACAAGATCCGCCCCTACGCCGCCGCCATGCTGGGCTGCGCCCCCCCGGCCGTGCGCTTCGCCCACGGACGCGCCTTCGTCGAAGGCGGGCCCCCGGAGGGCGTCGCCTGGGAGGAAGCCGCCCGACGCTACTTCAACGAGCACGGGCCCCTCGTCGGCACCGGGTGCTACAAGCCCCCCGAAGGGCTCGGCGGCGACTTCAAGGGCGCCACCGTCGGCACCAGCCCCGCCTATTCCTTCGGCACCGCCGCCTGCGAGGTCGCCGTCGACCTCGACACCGGCAAGGTCCGCGTCCAACGCTTCACCGACTACCACGACTGCGGCACGCCCATCAACCCCCAGCAGGTCCACGGGCAGGTCGAGGGCGCCATCGTCATGAGCGCCAGCGAGACCATCCTCGAGGACGTCCAGTTCGACGACAAGGGCCGCGTCCTCAACCCCAACCTCCACGGCTACCTCATCATGACCATCAAGGACGCCCCGGAGATCTTCAGCGGCATCGTCGAGTCCTATGAGCCCCGCGGGCCCTTCGGCGCCAAGGAGATCGGCGAGGGCGCCACCCTCCCCGTCCTCGGCGCCGTCGCCCACGCCATCGCCAACGCCACCGGCGTCTGGATCAAAGACCTCCCCATCACCCCGGAGAAGATCCTGGCGGCCCTCCACGGCTCGCCGCCCGCCGCCCCCCGGCACCGGAGCCCGACATGCCTGCCTACCGCTTCCAAGGGCTGACCCCCATCGTCGAGCCCGGGGCCTACGTCCACCCCGAGGCCGTGCTCATCGGCGACGTGCTCGTCTCCGCCGGCTGCTTCGTCGGGCCCGGCGCCGTGCTCCGCGGCGACATCGCGCGCCTCGTCATGCTCCCGGGAAGCAACCTCCAGGACCTGTGCATCGTCCACAGCTTCCCGGGACGCGAAACCACCATCGGCAAGGACGCCCACGTCGGGCACGGGGCCGTGCTCCACGGCTGCACCGTCGACCAGGGCGCCATGATCGGCATCCACGCCCTCGTCATGGACGACGCCCGCATCGGCGAGTACGCCTTCGTCGCCGCCAACGCCCTCGTCAAGGCCGGCACCCTCGTTCCCCCGCGCACCCTCGTCGCCGGCACCCCCGCCAAGGTCGTCCGACCCCTCCGCGACGACGAGATCGCCTGGAAGGTCGACGGCACGCGCATCTACCAGTCCCTCGCCCGCCAGTACCTGCGCTCCGCGACCCGCGTCGACCCGCTCCCCGCGCCCGAGCCCAACCGCCCCTCCCTCCCCGAGATCCCCCACACTCCCCTCCACGAGCGACCGCGCCCCACCCCCTCCCCTTCAGGGGAGGGCCGGGGAGGGGTTGGATCTTGAAGTTCGGGCCTACGCCCGCTCGACCACGGTCGCGACGCCCTGCCCGACCCCCACGCACAGCGTGACCAGCCCGCGCCGGGCCCCGGTCCGGGCCAGTTCGTGGGCCATGGTCACGATCAGGCGCGCGCCGGTGCACCCGAGGGGGTGCCCCATCGCGATCGCCCCGCCGTTGGGGTTGATCGAGTCGGGCGTCAGCCCCAGGTCGCGCAGGCACGCCAGCACCTGCACCGCGAAGGCCTCGTTCAGCTCGATCACGTCGAAGTCGCCCAGCGACAGCCCCGTGCGCGCCAGGAGCTTCCGGACCGCCGGCACCGGCCCAAGGCCCATCATCGCGGGATCGACCCCCGCCGTCGCCGCCGGCCCCATGAACGCCAGCGGCTCCATCCCCAGCCGCGCCGCCAGCCCGCCCTCGACGAGCACGACCGCCGCCGCCCCGTCGTTGATGCCCGAGGAGTTGCCGCTGGTCACGGTGGCGGCGTCGTCGGTGGCGAACGCCGGGCGCAGCTTCGCCAGCCCCTCGGCGCCGCAGTCCGGGCGCGGGTGCTCGTCGGTCGTCACCAGCACCGGCTCCCCCTTGCGCTGCGGGACGGGCACCGGCGCCACCTCCGCCTCCCAGCGCCCCGCGGCCTGGGCCCGGGTCCACCGCCGGTGGCTCCCGAGCGCGAACGCGTCCTGCTCGGCGCGTCCGATCCCGTAGGCGCGGGCGACCTTCTCCGCCGTCTCACCCATCGAGAGGGGCGGGTGCATCGCCGCCAGCTTCGGGTTGGTCATCCGCCAGCCGATGGTCGTGTCGAACACCTGGGCCGTGCGCGCAAAGGCGGACTCGGCCTTCGGCATCACCAACGGCGCCCGGCTCATGCTCTCCACCCCCCCGGCGACCACCACCTCCGCCTGCCCGCACTCGATCAGGCGGGCCCCGGTGTTGATCGCCTCCAGCCCCGACGCGCACAGGCGGTTGACCGTGCATCCGGGCGCCGACACCGGGAACCCGGCCAGGAGCGCGGCCATGCGCGCGACGTTGCGGTTGTCCTCCCCCGACTGGTTGGCCGCCCCGACGTAGACCTCGTCGATCCGGGCGGGGTCGAGGCCGCTCCGCGCCACGGCCTGGCGGAGGACCAGGGCCGCCAGGTCGTCGGGTCGGCACGGGCTCAGCGCGCCCCCGTAATCTCCGATGGGCGTGCGCACGGCGGCGACGATGGCGGCTCGTCTCACGCGGGGATGGTACTGGCCAGGCCCGCGCCGGGCGTACAGTCCCCGGTCGCCGCCTTAGCTCAGCGGTAGAGCAGCGGTTTTGTAAACCGCAGGTCGCGCGTTCAAATCGCGCAGGCGGCTCTTGGGCCGGTCAGGGTTGACCCCGACCGGCGGTGATGGAATACTCCCTGCCCGCGACCCATCCTTTCGCTCGGTAGGAGATAGGATTCCGATCGGGTCGTCGATCCGACGGGGGCGGGGTGTGGGTGCAGCCGCGGAGCGGTATGGCCAAGCAGGACGACAAGTTCACGTTCGAGGCCGAGGTGATCGAGGCGCTGCCGAACGCGATGTTCCGGGTGCGGTTGCCCAACGAGCAGAAGACGGAAGTGCTGGCGTACGTCTCGGGGAAGATGCGGATGAACTACATCCGGATCCTGCCGGGGGACCGGGTGACGGTGGAGATGAGCCCCTACGACCTCTCCAAGGCCCGGATCACGTTCCGGCATTGAGCCGGTCTGGGCGGGGCGGCCTATCATCTTGGCCCCTGGGTTGGAGGGTGTCAGGACGGTGTTGATCGCGTCGCCCCGGGCGGCGTGGGAGTGGTGGATCATGAAGGTCAAGGCGAGTGTGAAGCGGGTTTGCGGGTCGTGCCAGGTCGTGAGGCGCAAGGGCAAGGTGCGCGTGATCTGCAAGGCCGAGCCCAAGCACAAGCAGGTCCAGGGCTGAGCCCCGCCTGAGAAGGAGCCGCGTCCGTGCCCCGAATCGCCGGTGTTGACGTCCCCGACAAGAAGAAGATCCTGTACGCCCTCCAGTACATCCACGGCATCGGGCCGAAGGTGGCGGGGGACATCCTGTCCGAGGCGCAGGTGGACCCGAACACGCGTTCCAACCAGGTCTCCGAGACGCAGTTGGCGCAGATCAACGCGATCATCGACGCCTCGCACCTGGTGGAGGGCGCGCTGCGGCGTCAGGTGTCGCAGAACGTCCAGCGGCTCAAGGACATCCGGTCCTACCGGGGCGAGCGGCACCGCAAGGGGCTGCCGGTGCGTGGGCAGCGGACGCGTTCCAACTCGCGCACGCGCAAGGGCCGCAAGAAGACCGTGGCGGGCAAGAAGGGCGTGAAGGCCAAGTAATCCAGGCGGTTCGGGGACGGCCCCGCGCGGGCCGGGTGATCCGAAGGAGCATCGATGACCAAGAAGGGCAAGGTCCGGAAGAACGTGGTGCGCGGGATCGCGCACGTGCGCGCGACGCAGAACAACACGATCGTGACGGTCACGGACATGAACGGCGAGACCCTGGCGTGGGACTCGGCGGGCACGATCGGGTTCAAGGGGGCGCGCAAGAGCACGCCCTTCGCCGCGACGCGCGCGGGCGAGTCGGCGGGGCAGAAGGTGCGCAAGCTGGGCATGTCCGAGATCGAGGTTCGGATCCGCGGCTCGGGCTCGGGCCGCGAGAGCGCGGTGAACGGGCTGGTGTCGACGGGGCTGCGGGTGACGGCGATCGAGGACCACACCCCGGTGCCGCACAACGGCTGCCGACCCCCCAAGCGCCGGCGCGTCTGATCGATCCCGGCCGGGGCGGGGCACGCCGCGGCGGTGGCGAGGGTTTTCTCCCGCGGGAAGAAGGGGCGTGGCGCCGGTTCAGCAGCGGCGCGACGGTCCCCGCCAGCCGCGGGCGGTGCTGGGTCCTGGGACACTGCTGACGAGGCTTCAGCCATGACCACTCGAGTGCGGTGGCGCGGGTTCGAACTGCCCGTGCGCGTGACGACCGATCCCAAGTACCGCAGCAGCACGTTCGCGCGGTTCACGATCGAGCCCTTCGAGCGCGGGTTCGGGACGACCATCGGGAACAGCCTGCGGCGGGTGCTGCTCAGCTCGCTGGAGGGGGCGGCGGTGCGTTCGATCAAGATCAAGGGGGCGCCGCACGAGTTCACCAGCCTGCCGGGCGTGCTCGAGGACGCGACCGACATCGTGCTCAACGTCAAGAGCCTGATCGTTCGGCTGGACAGCGACGAGCCCAAGACGATGAAGCTGGCGGCCCGCGGGCCCGGCCAGATCACGGCGGACATGATCCAGGCGGACACGTCGGTGACGATCCTGAACAAGGACCTGGTGATCTGCACGCTCACGGACGCGGTGGAGTTCGAGATGGACCTGGAGGTCGCGCGGGGGCGCGGGTACGTGACCGCGGGCGAGATGGAGGACGGCGAGGAGGAGCAGGAGATCGGGCGGATGCACGTCGACGCCCTGTACTCGCCCGTGCAGCGCGTGCGCTACAAGATCGAGGAGACGCGCGTCGGGCAGCGGACCAACTACGACAAGCTGACGCTGGAGGTGTGGACCAACGGCACGGTGGCGCCGGACCTGGCCCTGGTCGAGGCCGCCAAGGTCCTGCGCAAGCACCTCAACCCGTTCGTGCAGTACTTCGACCTGGGCGAGGAGCGGGTGAGCGAGGAGGCGGCCCGGGCCGCCGGGGTGGACGAGGAGCTGCTCCGCAAGCTGGGCATGGCGGTGGGCGACCTGGAGCTGTCGGTGCGGGCGAGCAACTGCCTGGAGAGCGCCCGGATCGAGACGGTGGGGCAGCTCGTGACGCTCACCGACGCCGACCTGCTCCGCCTGCGGTCGTTCGGCAAGACCTCGCTCCGCGAGGTGCGGAAGAAGCTGGCCGACATCGGGCTGGAACTGGGGATGACGCTGCCCGAGGGGTACGTCGTGAGCCGACCGGAGATCCCCGCCTGATCGATCGGGCGTTGTGAGGGGCGGCGGGCGCGGGACGGCGCCCAAGCGCCTGTCAGGACTAGACTTCCCGCCCTGCCCGGGGCCCAGCGGCGTGGGGCGGGCTTTCGAGAGGAGCATGTCATGCGTCATCGCAGGGGTGGATACCGACTGGGACGGACGACGGCGCATCGGACGTCGACGCTCCGCAACCTGGCCGCCGGGCTGTTCCAGCACGGTCAGATCGTGACCACGTTGCCCAAGGCCAAGGCGGTGCAGCCCATGGTGGAGAAGATCGTGACGCTGGCCAAGCGCGGCGACCTGCACGCGCGTCGGCTGGTGATCGCCAAGATGGGGGGCGACCGCCTCGGGTTCGAGTGGCTGTACCTGCCCAAGAACGCCGACGACCAGGAGAAGGGGGCGGTCCAGAAGCTGCGCGAGCGGGCCGAGCGGTTCTTTGACGTGCCGCCGGGCGACAAGGTGGAGCGGAACCGCTACGGCGAGCTGCGCAAGGCCCCCAAGCTGGTCAAGCACATCTTCGACAACGTGGCGCCGCGGTTCAAGGACCGGGCGGGCGGGTACACCCGCATCGTCAAGCTGGGGCGGCACCGCGTGGGCGACGCCGGGGAGCTGGTGGTCCTGCAGTTCGTCGGGGCCGAGGAGGGCCCGGAGATCGGCGGGCAGCCCAGCACGCGCCGGCGGATCGCGGACAAGCGCACCGCCTTCGCCGCCAAGGCCCGCAAGGACGCCAGGGCGGGCTGAGGCGGCCGGGGCATCGGATCCGACCACGGGGCTCGCGCCGGGCGCGGGCCCGGTTCGTTTGGCGGCGCGGGGGCGGCTGTCGCTACACTCGGGGCTCGATGGCGGGGGCGGGGCCCCGGTGGCGTTGGACCCGGGGCCGCCCGTGCGAGGGTCGCGATGATCGAGCGGCTGGAGGCATTGAGGGCGGAGGGGATCGAGGCGCTCACGGGCGCCCATGACGCCGACGCGCTCGAGGCGTGGCGGCTTCGCTTCCTGGGCCCCAAGGGAAAGCTCAAGGACGCGATGACGGCGTTCGCGGGGCTGCCCAAGGACCAGAAGGCGGCGGTCGGGCAGCGCATGAACGAGGTCCGTGCGGCCCTGGAAGGGGCGTTCTCGGAGAAGAAGGCGTCGTCGGAGGGCGCGGCGTCGGCGGGGCCGGTCCACGACGTCAGCGAGCCGGGGCTCGTCCGCAGCGAGGCCGTGGGCAGGAAGCACATCATCACGCGCGTGCGCGACGAGCTGGTCGACGTCTTCGCCCGCATGGGCTTCGACGTGGCCGAGGGGCCCGAGCTGGAGAGCGACGAGAACAACTTCGTGAAGCTGAACATCCCGGCGGACCACCCGGCCCGCGACCCGGCGGACAACTTCTACGTGGACGACCCGCGCGGCACCGACCGCCCGCGGATGCTGCGGAGCCAGACCAGCACGGTGCAAGTCCGCGTCATGGAGGCGGCGGTGAGGGCGGGGGGCGGGCGGCTGGCGGGGCCCGTGCGCGTCGTGGCGCCGGGGCGCGTCTACCGCCCCGACACCGTCGACGCCACGCACTCCTTCATGTTCCACCAGATCGAGGGGTTGTTCGTGGACCGCGGCGTGAGCGTGGCGGACCTGAAGTCGACGCTGGCGAGCTTCGCCCACGCCTACTTCGGGCCGGCGGCCCAGGTGCGCCTGCGCCCCAGCTTCTTTCCCTTCACCGAGCCCTCCGCCGAGTTCGACATGAAGATCCGGCTCCGCGAGGGGCAGCCCGAGCGCTGGATCGAGCTGGGCGGCTGCGGCATGGTCGATCCGGCCGTCTTCGAGGCCTGCGGCATCGACCCCGAGGAATGGACCGGATTCGCCTTCGGCTTCGGGATCGAACGCCTCGCCATGGGCAAGTACGGCATCCCGGACATCCGGATGCTCTTCGAGAACGACCTGCGCTTCCTGTCTCAGGTCTGACGCCGACGCAACCGCGAGCCCGGCGCTCCCAAGGAGACCCGTATGAGCCACGACCCCGCTTCTCCCCCCGACGACCTGGACCTGACCGGGATCGAGCCCCCCAAGTGGCCCAAGGTCGTGGGCATCATCAGCATCGTGTGGGGGTCGATCGGGCTCGTGTGCGTGGGGTGCGGGGCGGCGTCGCCGTTCCTGAGCGGCATGTTCATGCCGCCGGAGATGATGAACCCTCCGCCGCCCTGGGCCCAGCCCAGCCCGCTCATGTTCGCATCGCTGGGCGTGAGCCTGATCGTGACGACGGTGCTGATCATCGCGGGGGCGGTGACGGTGGGGCGGAAGCCCGCCGGGAAGCCCCTGCACCTGGCCTACGTCGTGCTCGGGCTGCTCTCGATGGCCTTCGGCATCTACGTCCAGCTTCAGCAGCAGGCGGCGATCAGGCAATGGGCCCTGGACAACCCCGACAACCCGCTCGCCAAGTCGATGCAGGGCGGCGGGATCGGCCAGTCCATCGGAATGGCCTTCGGGATCTTCTTGGGGGCCGCGTACCCGCTCTTCTGCCTGGTGTGGTTCGGGTTCCTGGGCAAGCGGCCCGACCGGGGCCCGGCCGAGGCGGGAGAGGGCGTCTGACGCGGGGCGCGGCCCCCCCGCGCGGCGGGTTCGGGGCGTATACTGCCCCCGCCGCGGGCGTAGTTCAGCGGTAGAACGTCAGCTTCCCAAGCTGAATGTCGCCGGTTCGATCCCGGTCGCCCGCTCTTCTGAGCACTCGGCGGAATCAAGCACAAACCCCGGCGACGGCCGGGGTCTGTTGTTTCCGTGTCGATCACGTCCGATCGGCGCTTCGCCGGGCGACGCCGGGCCGCGGGGAGTCCGTGGGCCGCGCCGCCCACCGTGTCCGGCCACGCCCGCGCCGTCGCAAGGGCGGGGAACGCCGCCAGCCGCCGCCGCGGGTCTTGGTCCGTTGTCCCACGAGCGGCGACGGCCCCGGCGCGGGCCGGGGCCGTTGGAGCGGAGCAAGTTGCCGTTCGAGCATCAGGCGGCCATCTTCACCGGCCCGCCCTCGACCACGCTGGCGATGGTGAGGCCGGGCCCGCCGATGCCGAAGTTGACGGTGAACTGCGCGGGGCTGCCGCGCGAGGTGGAGCGGACGGCGGTGATCTGGTACGTCACCGGGGCCGAGCCGCTGGGCAGCGTCTCGTCGGTGAACGACTTCACGCCCGTCGCGCCGACGAAGGTGAGCGCGCCCGCGGGGGGGCCGCCGATCGACCGCTTGACCTCGTAGATGGTCCCCTGGGTGCCGCTGGGGTTGGCGCACTTCCACTTCAGTTCGAGCGCGCCGTTCTGCAGGAGGCCGACGGTGAAGGCGAAGGGCGTGCCGGGGGGCGGCGTCACGCCGGGCGTCGCGGGCGGGGGGATCTGGGCGAGGACGTAATCGTCGCGCAGGCCCCGCCACACCCCCGAACGCCGCCGCCGGGGTGCCCATCTTCACGCCGCCCCCTCGTGCCGGTGCACGTCTTCGCGGGATTCCCGTTGACAAACCGGGGGGGTGGGGTATTTTGTGATGGACGGTGCAACTCGGCTTGCGTGGCCGTGGTAATTGGTACTCGGGCGAGAGCCCGAGGGGAGAGAGACGAAGACCAGGAGTCTCTCTCATGTCCGTGAAGTCCGTCATCAGCGTGGCCGCGCTCGCGGCCTGAACCAGCACCGTCGCCCTGACCTCCACGGCGCACGCGCAGTGGACCGTCACCAACCTCAAACCGGCGGGCTCGACGGGTTCCATCGCGAATGCCGCCAGCGGCGGGCAGCAGGCGGGGTGGGGCGATGTGGGCGGGGTGCGCCACGCGAGCCTGTGGAGCGGGACCGCCGCCTCGTGGGTCGATCTCCACCCGGCGGGCTCGACGTGGTCCGAGGCGTTTGGCGTCAGCGGCGGGCAGCAGGCGGGGGTCGCTCTTGTGGGCGAAAACTACCACGCAAGCCTGTGGAGCGGGACCGCGGCCTCGTGGGTCGATCTCAACCCGGCGGGCTCGACGTGGTCCGCCGCGCAAGCCATCAGCGCCGGGCAGCAGGCGGGGTGGGCCACTGTGGGCGGGGCGATCCGTGCGAGCCTGTGGAGCGGGACCGCCGCCTCGTGGGTCGACCTCCACCCGGCGGGCGCGACGAATTCCTCCGCGTATGCCATCAGCGGCGGGCAGCAGGCGGGGTCCGCCTGGGTGGGCGGGGTGCAACGTGCGAGTCTGTGGAGCGGGACCGCCGCCTCGTGGGTCGATCTCCACCCGGCGGACGCGACGGAGTCCACTGCGTGGGCTGCCAGCGGCGGGCAGCAGGCGGGGCACGCCATTGTGGGCGGGGTGACCCGTGCGAGCCTGTGGAGCGGGACCGCCGCCTCGTGGGTCGATCTCAACCCGGCGGGCTCGACGTGGTCCCGCGCGTATGCTGCCAGCGGCGGGCAGCAGGCGGGGTGGGCCATTGTGGGCGGGGTGGCCCGTGCGAGCCTGTGGAGCGGGACCGCGGCCTCGTGGGTTGATCTACATGCCTTTCTGCCCGCAGGATTCAGCAGGGAGAGCTGGGCACGCGGGATCTCCAGCGACAGCGTCAACACGTACATCACCGGCTGGGGCTACAGCTCGGTCACGGGTCGAATCGAAGCCCTGCTCTGGACGCGGCCGATCCCCGCGCCCGGCGCGGCCGCGCTCCTGGGCCTTGGCGGCCTCTTCGCGGCGCGGCGGCGGCGGGGCGGGCGCTCGTAACTTCAACATCCACCGCACCCCCCGCTCCCCCGGCCACGTCGAGGAGTTTGGGGTCGGTGTAGACATTGGCCGTCGGGCTCGGGTCGCTGTGCCGCAACGCGGCCTGGGCCGTCCGGAGCGGAACGCCCGCCCCCCCCATCGGCGGCGCGGATCGTGATGCCGATGGTGGCGCGGTCGGCGTCGGTGGTCTTGGGGTAGCCCTGGATGAACGAGGTGAAGGGCCGGGCCTCGGCATCGAGTTCGCGCCGGGCCGCGTCCTTGTTCTGGCGCCCCCCCGCCGCCTCGGCCCGCAGCGCGACCTGCACGGCGAAGTTGGTGTTCCACGCCGCGAGGGCGGCTTCCAGCGGCGTGAGGCCGGACGGGCCCAGCCCCTGCGTGTCCCACCACTTCTTGACGGCCTCGAAGTAGTTGTTCATGTACGCGGCGAAGTGGCCATCCGGCCTGGGGAAGCGGCGTTCGGCCATGGGCGGGCACGCCGGGAGCGGCCACGTGACATGGCCGAGCGTCCGCATGAGTCGCGCAACCGCCCACACGCATTGGCCGACCGCACGCACGACGCGGACGATCTCACCATCGACCCGTCCGGCAGTCCAATTGAGCCGCGCGATCGGACAAGTCGGTTGGCCGATCGGACGGGCGAGCCGAACGGTCGTCCAAGCGAGTTGGACGGTCGGACGTGTGAGGCGGACGGGGGCGAGCACCGGCCCCGCCACAGCAGATGCGTTGCCCGCCAGGGCGGAAACCGCTCATCCCGGCCCGCAAACGCACTTTTCGGTGGATTGGGCGGGGGGTGCCGGGGGGCAGTAGCCCCCGGCAAAGCTGAGGAGCAACTGCTAGAAGTAGAACCACTGATCGTCGGTTGCTTCCGTCGACGGTTCCGGTTCCTTGGCAGGTGCCGAGACCGACGGGGCGGGGACGGCTGGCTTGGATGGTGCCTTGACCACACCTGCCTTGGGGGCCGCTGTCACAGGCAGCGTGGGCTTGGGTGCCGCAACCACCGCCGCCGAGACCCGCTGGTAGAACCGGACTCCCTGATTCCTGAGCCAGTCGAACTCCGCATCGGCGGTGAGGTGGTCCGCGCCCGTGGGAGAGGTAAGCCAACCCTGAACGAATGCCTCGTAGGCGAGCAACCACTGGTCTGACTTCAGGTCTTGAGTACTCATCCTCGCCTGCCATCGTGTCTTGTCGAGCGTGCCTTGCAAGAGCCCTGCGGCTTCGGCATCGAGCGTTAGTAGGGCGACAACTGGGTCGTCGAGCACACCTAGCAGCTTCGTGGCCTCTGCCGAAACTTCCAGATGCAGTCGGAGCATGAGCCATAGGCCCCACGCGAGTTCACTGCTGTGCCCGCAGGGGGCGTGCCGGAGAATAGCCGCGTCGACGGATCGAGCGATCAGCGGCTTCGCGATGGGCAGGCCCTTCCCGAAGGCCCCTTCTAGGATCTCTGCGACGTTTTGCCACGCGCTCGAATCGGCGTTGGCGGCTTGCAGAAGCAAGCCGGTCAACATGTCCCAGTTGCTCGGTGCGATTGCTTCCTTCTTGAGTCGCCCCACGCCGTAGCTTACGACATGTTCATCGGGGTGGGACTTGCAGTAGGTGAAAAGCCAGCCAAAGAAGGCAATCAACACCTCCGCCTGGGACGCGGGCTCGGTCCCGAAGTTGAACTGCGCGAGCGCCGAGACAAAGTCGTACCCCAGATGATCGGGCAGAGCGACGATCTTGGTCTTTCGAGGGTTCAACGCCAACTCGTACTCTGCGAGCACGCCTTGCAGCACGGCAAGCCCGTGCTCCGCTTGTTCAAGCGAGTTAAAGCACAACTCGAAATCGTCGTAGATTCGGAAGCCGCGGACGCCGCGCAAACGAGTGACGAGCAGCACATCGCATGCAGCGAGCACGGACTCTGCAATAACAAAGGACGGGTCGGGGCCGATGGCGATCCCTTTCGTCTGGTTTGAGTTGCAGCGCATGTAGTGGTAGTCGAGGTCGTTACCCAAAAGGCCCGACGGCGCTTCGCGCATCCGCGTTCTGTTGGCCTTGGCGGTTGGTTTTGTGTGCAGGGCCCAGGGAATGCTGTGGGTGTACAGCGTCGGGTAGAACTCCGCCAAGTCTGCACGAAGCAGGTATCTTGAACCTGCGCGATCTACCGCGCGGCGCACAGATCGGGCTGCGAACCCCTCCTTCACCTTGACCGCACGACCAACCGGATCGTCAACTGGGATGCTGAGCGACAGCGTTGACGTTGCGCAGTGCGCAGCAATGGTCGCCCAGTGGTCCGCGAGCAGTCTCGAGATCCGGTAGAATGCGGTCGGGTGCGGTATTGCCAGCCTCCGACGCAGCGTCCCGGGCCGTGCCAGAGCGAACGTCACGGGCTTGGAATCCGCCATCGACCCATGGGGGTTGAACTGTGGCGGCGGCGTGGCCCCGGCCTTCGTCAGCGCAGCGGCGTACATCCGCGTTGAAAAACACGGCGGAAGTTCTTTGGGAAAATAGCCGCGTTCAACGATGTCGGTCAATGCGGGCATGTGGACGGCATTCTAAGCGACGATCACTTGGCAAGTTTAAGCGATCGGTCTCTCGGATGCCGGGGGCTGCCGCACCCCGGCACCCCCCGCTCGGAGCGCGCTGTTGGCAACGACCTGAGCCATCCTTTCGACCATCACGCCGTGCGCCCGCTGGACCATGGGCGAGATGCCGCCGGGCTGCCGGCGCCGGGTCGGGATCGGCGTGTGGGGGAGTGGGGGTGGGGGGATCGACAGCAGGAGCCGGGCGACCGGCCCCGAGTCGAAGTCCGTGCCCGTGAGCGCCGCGGCGAGCGCCGCGGGCTGGATCAACCCCCCGATGTTGAGGGCTGCCCGCCCGACGAGCAGCGGCGGGGCGGTGCGCCGATCGACGCGGAGCGAACTGGCCCGGCGCGGCGGCGGCCAGCGCGCCGCTTCGCTCGCCGGACGACCGGCGTTCGCGGAGTAGCGTGTGAACCCGCCGAGCCAGGCGGCCAGTTCGTCGCAGGTCAGCAGCGGCCCGCGCGGGCCGGCGGCGAGCATGGCCGCCAACGCTTCGAGCGGCGCGCCGTTCGTGACCATCCGCTCGCACACCGGTGTCTCCGGAGCGGCGGGCGGCGTCGAGGACAGATTGCCCTTGCCCGAGCCACGCTCCCATGCGCGCATGGCCTTCTCATGCTGGGCCACCTCGGCGGCGTGCTGCTTCATCGCTTCCTTGTGCCCGCGCAGCGCCGAAGCGCCGCGTCGCTCGGCGGGACGAGCGATGAGTTCGAGCGATGGCGGTGTGCCCGTGCCGGACGGCGCAGCGACGACCGACCACAGCACCGCGGGCTCGTGCCACGCGGCGTGGAGCGCGATGGCGCGGCTGGTGCCGATCGCGGATGAGTCGGGCGAGTTCATCGGCGCAGCGGTCGGCCATTGGGATCCCGATGGCCGTGAAGCCGCACGAGATCAGGCAGACGGTGTCGCTGGCCCCCCGGCGATGAGGACGGGCTCGCGCACGCTCGCACCCGAGTGGGCGTGCAGGCCGTCGGCGGGGAAGATCAGGCCCCGCTTGCTGCCCTTGGCGGCGGTGTAGCGAGGCTGGCCCTCCGCCGGGGCGTCCCAGCGCGTGATGACGCCGATCCGCTCACCGTCGGCGTTGCGCTCGGCGTAGCGCCAGCCGCCCTCGACACGCTCGCCGCCGATGGCAAGCCACCCGTGCGCGGCCGTGCCGGGTGGCAGGTTGTTTGAGTCGAGCCCCTCGCTCATCGACGGGACACAGCAACGCCGCCGCCGGACCGCCTCGAGAAGGTCGCGCCGCTGACGGTCTGCCCGGAGTGCGCCGGCGCGGTGCCGCCCGCGCGGCGGAGGCGTCGCCGCACCGTCGAGGACATGCCGCGGGACACGCCGGTCGAAGCCACCGAGCATGTGATCCCGTCCCACTGGTGCCCCCAATGTAAGAAGCACGTCGAGCCGCGGGTCGCGGCGGCCCTGCCCAACTCGGCCATCGGGAACCGCCTGCCCTCGATGACCGTCGTCTTCCACTACGGCCTGGGCCTGACCATCGAGCGGACCAGGGATGTGCCGCCGTCCCCGCTGCGGACGCAGGTCAGCGCCGGCGGGACGCCTGTCCTACCCGGGGGCGTGCCACGACTGTTCGGCTCGGCGAACAGTCGTGCTCTCCCCGCCGGCACGACTGTGCCCTGCCGGCACGACTGTGCCCCAAGCGGCACAGTCGTGGCACCCGGCGCACGCGCTCTCGGGCGACCGCGGAAGGTGGCTCGCCGCCGGCTGCGACGACTCCCTCACCAAGCCCATCGAGCGGGCCCCGCCGATCGAGGCCTGCCGGCGCTGGGGCCGGGCCGCGCGGCGTTCGGCGGCGTGAACCGGCGGACGGGGAAGAAAAACGGCCCGCGACGAGGGTCGCGGGCCGGGTGAGATGCGGAACTGGGGCGATCCCCCCGGGGGGGCCGCTCAGCAGGGGGTGTTGTAGATGTTGAGGTACTCGAGGAAGTCGTTGAAGTCGACGACGCCGTCGCCGTTGAAGTCAGCCCGCGGGTCGAGGGCGTTGTAGAGGTTGAGGAAGACGAGCAGGTCGTTGAAATCGACGACGCCGTCGCAGTTCAGGTCCGCCCGGCAGGGATTGCCCGAGGGCACCATCGCGGGGACGTAGATCGTGAGGGGCGAGGTGACCTTGTAGAGGCCCATCGCGACGTTGCCGGCGACCGGGGGGCGGTTGGAGCGGAAGCCGAAGCTGTACATCGTGCCCCAGCGGAGCGCGTTGCGGGTGTCGGCGCCGCGGTTGACGTTCCAGGTCGTCGGATCGGTCAGGGCCGTGCCCTCGGGCGCGGTCCAGATCGGGTTCCACAGCCCGTCCGTGTTGCCCCAGCGGAGCGAGGTGGGCGAGCGGGTGTTGCCCCATGCCGGCGAGGCGTCCTGCGGCTCGCCCGAGTGCGTGGGCGGCTGCGAGTACCAGATCGACCCGCCCGGCACGTCCGCGCACTCGTCCACGGGCACGCTGAACGACGACGCGGCGGTCTCGGCGTTGATGTTCTGCAGGGCGTAGTGGTAGTCCCACATGCCGCCGCCGAGGTTGGTGACCTGGTATCCCAGCACGAACCGCTCCACCTTCTTGCTCAGCGCGGGGGGCGGGGGCGGGGTGACCGCGCGGTCGAGGTTGATGTACACGATGTTGACCAGGTTGTTCACCGAGTTGCCCGCGCCGGACTCGGCACGCCAGGCCTCGATGCCGTAGCGACGAAGCCGCGTTGACGAGGTGAGGGCGAGGTTGGCGGTCGCGTCCGTCGTGCCGGAGGCGGTCATGCGGCGGAAGGAGGAGTTGTTCAGCCCGTTGCCCGCCGCGGAGTCGTCCTGGGTCACGTACTGCCCCTCGCCCCAGAAGTACGCGCCGGGGTTGAGGTCGGTCCGGATGTCGGAGCTGGCAACCAGGATGCGCCGCCCGTATTCCGCGGGGGCCGCCGGGATGTGCGTCACGGGGTAGGTGAACTCGCCGATGAGCGGCTGGACCTGGTACCGGGGCCCCAGGCGGCTCTGCGAGGCGTTGAGGCTGGCGGAGTAGGGGTCGGAGCAGCCGACGCCCAGCGTCGTGCTCGCCGTGGCGCTGCACCCGAAGCCGCAGGCGTTCTGCTGAAGGGCGGTGAACCCGTGCTTGAGCCAGCTCATGGCCACCTGCTCAAACCGCCCCGCGCCGTTGACCTGCACGTACCGGAAGAGGTTCATGCCGATCACGGGATGCCGATTGCGCGTGGGGTCCGGCGCCGAGCCGGTGTACCACCACAGCGGTACGTCGCCCTGGTTGCACGAGGTCGTGCCGATGGCATACCCGCGGACGTACTCGCCCTGGAACGTCGAAGAGCCGGTCGAACGCCAGATGTCGGGGACCACGCCGACGATCACATCCGCGCCGCTGAACAGAGGCGTCCGCCCCGGGTCCGGCGGGTTGACAGCGCTGAATGACACGTACGACGGGTTGGATTGCGCCAACGCGGCTCCGGCGCACACCGCCGCGCCGACGATCCCGAGCACCCGAGCCCATTTTGCCGTTCTCATCTGCCGCAGACCTCCTTCGAATCGATCGCGAAACAACCGACGACCGGGTTAAGCCCCCCGAGCCACTCGTCCCCGTGCGTGCGCACAACTCCCTGATGCCACCGGCGCCGCGCTAAGGCGAACACCCCCAGAATACCACATCCTGCCCGCCGACCCCAACGGATTCCGTCGCCTCGCCCGGCTTTTTTCGCGGCGCATCCGGTCAACCCCCGAACATCCGCGCCCGGCGACCGTGGCCCCCGTCCCATCAGCCCCGCCTCCGCAGTCCGTTACCGCCCCCCGGCTCCGGTCGGCATCAGCACCTGCGCCCGCGACCGCGCCTCGGCCGCCTCCTTGGACCGCCCCGTCGCCGCGAGCAGGTCGCCCAGGCGGATCCAGTGGTGCGGGTTGGCGGGCTCCACGTCGATCGCCAGGCGCAGGGCCGCCTCGGCGGGGTCAACCTGGTTCATGATCGCCCATGCCGTCGCCACCAGCCCGGCGACCTCCGCCGACCGCGGCTCCAGCTCCTCCGCCCTGCGGATCGCCTCCGTCGCCTCGGGCTGGCGCCCCCCCACCGCGAGCGCGACCGCCGAGGCGCCGCGGACCGCTCCGTCGCCCGGCGCCACGCGCTCGGCGCGGCGGAGGACGTCGATCGCTCTCGCCACCTCCCCCACCTGCAGCAGCACGTCCGCGATGCGGCGCAGGGTCGATACCCGGACCGTGCGCTTCGCGAGCACCAGGTCGAGTTCGTCCAGCCCCGCGCGATGCCGCCCGCTGGAGAACTCGATCATCGCCGCGTCGATCCGGGGCTGGTCGAGGTCGGGCCAGCGCTCCGCGACGCGGCGCAGGGCGCTCACCGCCTCCGACGCCGGCTTGCCCTGCAGGAACATGATCTGCCCCAGGTCGCCCAGCAGGGCCGGCGCGGGCTGGCGCTGCTCCATGGCGCGGACAAGGGCCCGCTCGGCCTCGGGCAGGCGGCCCGCCACCGCGTGGAGCCACGACACCCGCAGGTTGGTCCCGGCGTCCAGCGGCCAGCCGATCCCGCCCCGCCACCAGGAATCGGCCCGGGTCAGTCTGGACAGGGCCCGCTCGGCCCGCTCGCGGGTCGCCGCGTCCGGCGTGTACCCCGCCGCCAGCACGCGCTCCGGCGGCGTCGTGATCGACGCGTCGATCAGGCCCCCGGTCCACAGGTGCCAGCGCACCGCGCCCGACCACGCCGCCGACGCGACCGTCAGCACCGCGGCGGCGGCGAACACGCGCCCGCCCCACGTCCACCGACCCTTGGCGCGCAGTTGCAGGTTCTGCAGCCGCACGTTGGGCGTCGTCGCCAGCCGCCACAGCTTCCACGCGACGAACGCCCCGATCCCGGCCATCGCGATCGCCATGAGCAGCGGCACCTGCCCCAGCATCCCGCGGAAGGCCATCAGCATCAGCACGAAGACGACCGCCGCGAACCACTCCTCGCGGCGCGAGAGGTCGTAGTGCTTGACGCTCGCCCGCCTGGCCCGGACGCGCTCGCGGGCGGCGTCGTCGCGGGGCCCCGTGACCACGCCGGGCTTCGTCCAGCGGAACGAGAGCGCGTGGTTGGGGCAGACGCTCACGCAGTCCAGGCACTTCATACACCCGGGGTTGACGACCTTGCCGAAGTCGCGGACCTCCTCGTGCACGCGCACGTTGCTCGTGCACACCGCCGTGCAGTGCCCGCAGGCGTTGCAGCGGTCGTTCACGACGATCCTGCCTGCGGCGACCAGGTCCGCCGGCGCGAAGAAGCCCCCGTACGGGCACCCGTAGGTGCAGAAGCCCTTGGACCCCAGGAAGTACACGGCGCCCAACCCGCACGTGAGCAGGAACGGGATCGCGACGTACCAGGGCGGGAAGGTCGCCCAGAAGTCCTCGACCAGGAAGGCGTTCTCGAACCTGGGGCGGGCCCCGGTCTGCCCCAGCCACGCCGGCAGAGTCGATCCCGCCGCCTCGAACGCCGGCGTCACGACCTCGCGCCGAACCGTCGGCCAGACGAACATGTAGAGGGCCACGCCCAGCGGCACCCACAGGAGCAGACGCGAGCGGAACGGCTTGGGGCGCACGCCCAGGGCCTCCATGATCCGCGAACTCAGGTCCTGCAGCGCCACCACGTGGCACGCCCACCCGCAGAAGAAGCGCCCGAAGAGCACCGTGCTCACGAGCGCCACGATGAAGAAGACGAACCCCGCGTTGACCAGACCCTCCTCGAGCGTGTACATCGACTCCGACGGCTCGACCGGCGAGACCGTCGAGCGCACGCCCGTCCGGTCGCCCGAGAACCACCACTGCAGCGCGTGGGCCACGATCGCGACGTGGATCGCGATGAGCACGCCGGCACGCCACCGGCTGGCCTTGCTCTTCCGGATCTGCGGCGAGATCGAGCCGGCGCCCTCGCGCAGCACGTTCAGGCTCACGCTCCGCCCGCCCGAGGCCCGGGCGGGGTCGTCGGGCCTCACGCAGTCTGGAACTCCGCCCCGGATCGCCATGCGCCCAGAGGGTACGGGCCCCGCTCAGCCCCCGGCGCTCAGTCGCTCCAGGAGTTGCGTCCCCCTGGGGTCGCCCAGGTCCGCCGCCCGGGCCGCGTAGCGCCGGGCCGCCTCGGCGTCCCCCGCCCGTTCGAACCACGACGCCGCCTCCATCGCCAGCCCCGGCGTGCCGGGCGACGCGTCCGAGGCCCGGGCGTAGAGGGCCGCGGCGTCCGCCGGACGCGACAGCATCCCGTAGCACTCCGCCATCACCCGCACCACCGCCTCGTTGAGGCGATCGCCCTCGTCGATGCCCGCGAGCACCTCGAGCGCCCGGCGCGGGTCGTTGCCCCGCCGGTGGGCCCGGGCCTCGATCAGACGCCACGCCAGGCTCGCCGGCTCCAGACGCCGCGCCTTCTCGACGTGCTGGAGGGCCATGGCCGCGTTGTTCTGCCTCAGCGAGATCTCCGCGAGCATGCCCCAGGCGATCGCCCGGTCCTCGTCGAGTTTGAGCGCCCGGACGAGCGTGGCCCGGGCCGCGTCGTCCTCGCCGACCTTCATCTGCGCCTGCCCCAGGCGCAGCGCCACCTCGGCGCTGCCCGGTTCGAGCGCCTGGGCCGCCGCGAAGTGCTCGACGGCCCGGTCGGGCCTGGACGCCAGGCCCGCCGACACCCCGGCCTGGAACTCGACCTCCGCCGAGCGGGGCCCGACCGCCAGCGCCTTCTCGTACTGTGCGTAGCCCTCGCCGACGCGGTGCTCCGCCATGAGGAAGTCGGCGTAGCCCAGGTACAGCGCCTGGGTGCTCGGGAACTGCGCGAGGGCCTCGCGGTAGATCGCCTCCGCCTTCCCCGGCTCGCCCTGGAGCGCGTAGGCGCGGGCCGACTTGAGGATCGCCAGGAGCCGATCCTCGGCGGGCTGTGCGGTGGGCGGGGGCCCCGGCGCCCGCCACCCCTCCACCAGCGCGCGGCGCGAGGTCATGAACTGGCTCCGCGAGAGCGCCGCCGCCCCCACCACCGCCGCCAGCACCAGCGACACCACGAGCACGATGACCACGCGCCTGCCGCTGGTTCGGGCGGGGTTGCGGTTCGAACTGGTCCGCCGATCCGTCAAGTGCGTGCCCTCGGGACGAGGCTCCGAGGAGCCCCGGCGTAGACTGGTGACGGTATGACTTCCAGCCCATCCCAGCCCCCGGCGCCCGCCGCCGAGCTGCCCAAGCAGTACCGCCCCGCCGACCACGAGCCCCGCGTCTGGAAGGCCTGGGAGTCGGCCGGGGTCTTCCACGCCGACCCCGCGCGCGTCCTCTCAGGCGAGGCCCGCCCCTACGCCGTCCTGATCCCGCCCCCGAACGTGACCGACCGCCTGCACCTGGGGCACGCGCTCAACAACACGCTCCAGGACGTGCTGGTGCGGGCCCATCGCATGATGGGGTTCGAGACGCTGTGGATGCCCGGCACGGACCACGCGGGCATCGCCACGCAGGCCGTGGTCGAACGCCGCGTGTGGGGCGAGGAGAAGAAGCGCCGCACCGACCTCGGGCGCGAGGCGTTCGTCGCCCGCATCCAGGCCTTCAAGGACGAGTACGAGGCGGTCATCACGGGGCAGCTCAAGGCCCTGGGCTGCTCGTGCGACTGGGCGCGGCAGCGCTTCACCATGGACCAGCAGTGCGCCCGGGCCGTGCGCGAGGCCTTCTTCCGCATGTTCCGCGACGGGCTCATCTACCGCGGCAAGCGCCTGGTGAACTGGGACCCCGTGCTCCAGACCGCCGTCGCCGACGACGAGTGCTACGACGCCGAGATCGACGGTTCCTTCTGGTACCTCCGCTACCCGCTGGTCCACCCGCACGGGGCGACGACCGCGGGCGAGCGCCGGCGGGGTCACCTCCCCCCCGAGGACGCCGTGCCCGTCACCTGGAGCGAGCTGGAGGCCCGCGGCTACCCCGGCGCCGAGCAGCACCCGTCCGAGGACCAGGCGTGGGTGACGGTGGCGACCACGCGCCCCGAGACGTACCTGGGCGACACCGCCGTCGCCGTCAACCCCAAAGACCCCCGCGCCAAGCCCCTGCACGGGCTCTGCGTGGAGCTCCCGCTGGTCGGGCGCGTGATCCCGATCATCGAGGACGCGTACGTCGTCCTCCCCAAGTCGATGTCCATCGAGGAGGAGCCGACCGACCCCAAGGCCGAGTTCGCCACGGGCTTCCTCAAGGTCACGCCCGCCCACGACCCCAACGACTACGAGATCTACCAGCGCCACAAGGAGCGCCTCGACACCTTCGCCGGGCACGTCGGCGGCGGGCTCGTCAACGTCATGGCCCCCGACGGCTCCATCAGCGACAAGCACGGCTGGCGCGACGTCGGCGACGCTCACCGCCTCGTCGGCATGAAGCGCGACGAGGCCCGTGCCCTTGTCGTCAAGGAGTTCGAGGCCCGCGGACTGCTGGAGGCCACACGCCCCTACCGGCACAGCGTGAAGCACTCCGACCGCAGCAAGGCCGTCATCGAGCCCTACCTCTCCGATCAGTGGTACTGCCGGGTCACCGACCCGCGCATGGCCCAGGCCGCCAACGCCGCACTGGCCAAGGAGCAGCGCGCAGGAGCCCCCTCGTCCGGTGGGACAGGCGTCCCGCCTGCCCGGCGCAACGATCCCTGCCACCGCCCCGACCCCGTCTCCAAGAACCCGCTCATGAGCCTCCGCCACCTGCCCCACTTCCAGAAGGGCGGCAGCACCTACTTCATCACCTTCCGCACGGCGGGGACCACCACACTGACCCCCGATGAGCGCCGGATCGCACTCGACGCCTGCCGCCACTGGCACGGCACGCGCATGGAGCTCCATGCCGCCGTCGTCATGGACGACCACGTACACCTGCTCCTGTCGCCCTTCGAGGTCGAGCCCGGGCGCTGGCACGCCATCCCGGAACTGCTCCACGGCATCAAGTCGTTCAGCGCCCACCAGATCGCCAGGTCGCGGGGCACGTCCGGCAGCGTGTGGCAGGACGAGTCGTTCGATCGGATCGTGCGCGGCGCCGACGAGCTTTGGGAGAAGCTGGTCTCCATCGCCGAGAACCCCGTTGAGGCCGGGCTTGTGGCCGCGGGCGGGGATTACCCCTTCACCTTCTTGAGCGATGCGGCGCGCTCGCTCCGCTTGGAGTTTGCGGACAGGATCCGGGGCACGCGCGAGGACAGGCGGGACGCCTGTCCCACCAAGGACACGGGCGACGGCTCCCTCCGCTTTCACCCCGCCCGCTACGCCAAGACCTACGAGCAGTGGCACGACTCCATCCGCGACTGGTGCATCAGCCGACAACTCTGGTGGGGACATCGCATCCCGGTGTGGTCACGCGAGGTCGCCCCCCCAGACGCGGAGTTCCTGCGCGCCGAGCTCCTCCATTGGATTCGCCAGGAGCGATTGGCCGCCCACGGACCGGGGGCCTGGACCGATCTGCCCTCCGACGACACCGGCCGACTCGAGGTCTGCCCTCGCGACCCCGACGACGAGCAGGTCGCCGGCTTCCTCGATGCGCACGGCTTCCGACAGGACCCCGACGTCCTCGACACCTGGTTCAGTTCCGCCCTGTGGCCCATGTCCACGCTGGGCTGGCCCGAGGACACGCCGCTCCTCCGCGCCTTCAACCCCACCGACACCCTCTGCACCGCCCGCGACATCATCACCCTCTGGGTCTCGCGCATGGTGATGTTCAACCGCTACCTCATGCCGCCGGGATGGGGACCCAGGGGCCCGGTGCTTGCCGACCGACACGCCGCCCCAGGCCCCGCGCCCTTCCGCGACGTCTTCATCCACGCCCTCATCATGGACGGCGACGGGCAGCGCATGTCCAAGTCCAAGGGCAACGGCGTCGACCCGCTCGACATCATCAACTCCCACGGCTGCGACGCCCTCCGCTTCTCCCTCTGCCAGCTGGCCACCCAGACCCAGGACGTCCGCCTCCCCGTCCACCGCGACCCCGCCACGGGCCGAAACACCAGCCCCAAGTTCGACCTGGGCCGCAACTTCTGCAACAAGCTCTGGAACGCCACGCGCTTCGCCCTGGGCATCCTCGCCCGCCCATCCCGCGGCGAGCCGACGCCCACGCTGGTCGACCGCTGGATGCTCTCGCGCCTGGCCGCCGCCTCCCGCGACGCCACCGCCGCCCTCGACCAGTTCGAGTTCAGCGTCTACGCCCAGACGATGTACGACCTGATGTGGCGCGACTTCTGCGACTGGTACCTCGAGGCGATCAAGCCCACGGTCGACGCCAATCCCTTCCAGCGGGCCGTGCTCGCCCACGCCCTCGAGACAATCGTCCGCCTGCTGCACCCCATCACGCCCTTCGTCACCGAGGCGGTCTGGGAGCACCTCCGCGACGTCGAGACGATGGCGATCGAGGGCGTCGAACTGGTCCCCGCCCGCAAGGCGGGCCTGCTCTGCACCGCCGGGTGGCCGATCGTCGCCCCCTCGCACCGCGACGAGTCGGCCGAGCGTGCCTTCGAGCGCCTGCGGGGCGTGGTCACGACCGTCCGCGAGCTGCGGGCCCGGCACGACGTGCCCGACAAGCGCCGCGTGACGCTCCATGCCCCGCCGTCGCTCCTGGACGAGCTCGCCGCGCTGGGCCCGGACCTGGTCCGGCACCTGGCGGGGGCGGAGGCGTTGACGAGCGAGGCGCCCGCCGGGGCCTCGGTGCTGTTCACGCTCGACGCCCACGAGTGCCGCCTGAGCAACCTCGCCGACGCGGTCGACCCCGCCGCCGAGCGGGCCCGGCTCGACAAGGTCATCGCCGACCGCCGCAAGACCATCGCCACGCTCGAGGGGCGCCTGGCCAACCCCGGCTACGCCGACAAGGCCCCGCCCGCGATGGTACAGCAGACCCGCGACCAGCTCGCCAAGGCCAGGGAAGACACCGCCGCCGCCCTCGCCGCCCTCGACTCGCTGGAGGGCGCGTGAATCGCCGCTCCCCAGCAGTCGCACCGGTCTCCGACCGGCGTCCCCCAGCCCTCGCCCTCCTCGCCATCGCCCTCGTCGCCTGCGCCCCCGACCGCGCCGAGCGTGTCGAGCCCCGCGCCGCCGCCCAGCCCGCCTCGCTCAACGTCGTCGTCGCCGAGCGCGTCTGGACCTTCGAAAGCCGCGCCCACCGCGCCATCGAGACGCCCAGCTACCAGGTCCTGACCACCGAGCCGGGCGGCGTGGTCGTCGACCGCCTCCCCGCCTTCCTCGAACTGGCCCTCAACCACTACACCACCACGCTCGCCCCGCTGCCCAGGCCCACGCGGCGGATGGAGACCTACCTCCTCTCCAGCCGACCCCAGTGGACCCGCGTCACCCAGAGGATCATGGGCCACGCCGCCCAGCCCTACCTCATGATCCAGCGGGGCGGCTTCGCCGCGGGCGGCAAGGGGGTCTTCTGGAACATCGGCCCCCAGGACACCTTCGCCATCGCCTCGCACGAGGGCTGGCACCAGTTCACGCAGGCCTCCTTCCGCGAGCCGCTCCCCATCTGGCTCGAGGAGGGCCTGGCGACCTACATGGAGGGCTTCCGCTGGGGCGGCCCGGGCGACGACCGCCCCGTCTTCCTCCCCTGGGCCAACCTCGAACGCTTCGACACGCTGCGGGCGGCGGCCCAGGACCGCTCGGAAAAGTCGCTCCGCCCGCTCGCCGAGGTCGTCACCGCGCTGCCCCAGGACTTGGTCCAGCACGCGGGCGACCCCGCGCTGGTCTGGTACGCGCAGGTCTGGGCCCTGGCCCACTTTCTCGCCGAGGGCGAGGCCGGGCGTCACCGCCCCGCCCTGGTCCGCCTCCTGCGCGACGCCGCCCAGGGCCGCCTCGGCGCCGCGCTCCGCGCCTCGCTGGGCGACCGCGCCGGGCACTCGGCCCTGGGCCGCCGCGTCGGGCCCGAGGTCCTGCTCGTCTACGTCGACCACGACCTGGACCGCCTCGACGCGCAGTACCGCGATTTCATCGCCCGCGTCACCGCCGTCGGCGCCCGCGACCGCGTCGTCCAGGGCCACTCGCCCCTCCATTGACGTACCGCACCCCTTCCCCGCACCCCTTCCCCGTACCCCTTCCCGTGCCACGACTGTCGGGGCCCTGACCGACAGTCGTGTCCCCTTCCCCGTGCCACGACTGTCGGGGCCTTGACCGACAGTCGTGTCCCCTTCCCCGTACCCCTTCCCGTGCCACGACTGTCGGGGCCTTGACCGACAGTCGTGCTCCCCGGACACGACTGTGCCCCGAGCGGCACAGTCGTGGCACATCAGAATGACCGCACGACTGTCGGGGCCCTGACCGACAGTCGTGCTCCCCTTCCCGGTGCCACGACTGTCGGGGCCCTGACCGACAGTCGTGCTCCCCTTCCCGGTGCCACGACTGTCGGGGCCCTGACCGACAGTCGTGTCCCCCGGACACGACTGTGCCCCGAGCGGCACAGTCGTGGCACATCAGAATGACCGCACGACTGTCGGGGCCCTGACCGACAGTCGTGTCCCCCGGACACGACTGTGCCCCGGGCGGCACAGTCGTGGCACATCAGAATGACCGCACGACTGTCGGGGCCTTGACCGACAGTCGTGCTCCCCGGACACGACTGTGCCCCGAGCGGCACAGTCGTGGCACGTCAGAATGACCGCTCACACCGCGCAGCACGCCGCGAGCGCCTCGAGCACGCACCCGACGTCCCCCGGCGTGTTGAACGCGCCGAAGCTCAGCCGCAACCCGCCGCCCGCCAGCGTGCCCAGGCCCGCGTGGGCCCGCGGGGCGCAGTGGACCCCCGCCCGTCCCAGCACCCCGAACTCCTGCTCCAGCACCATCGCCAGCTCCGCCGCCGGCGCCGACCCGTGCACCAGCGTGAAGATCGCCGCCCGCTCGATCCCCTCGCCCGGCCCAAGCAGCGTCAGCGCCGCCAGCGGCCCGCCCGCCGACTCGCCGCCGACCACCGCGCCCCCCTCGCGCAGACCCGCGAACATGAGCCCCGCGATCTGCCTCTCGTGCGCCCAGATCGCCTCGGGCGTGCGCGACAGGATGAACTTGACCGCCTCCGACAGCCCGGCGATCCCCGGCGCGTTGTGGCTCCCCGCCTCGTACTTGTCCGGCATCGACTCGGGCTGCCGATCCTCCTCGCTCGCCGAGCCCGTCCCGCCCTGGCGCACCGTGTCCACCACCCGCTCCATCCCGGGGCGCAGCACCAGCACCCCCGTGCCCAGCGGCCCCAGCAGCCCCTTGTGCCCCGGCAGGGCCAGCAGGTCCACGCCCCACGCCCGCACGTCGATGGGCATGTGACCGGCGGACTGGGCCGCGTCCAGCAGAAACGCCGCGCCCCCCTCGCGGCAGGCGCGACCGACCCCCGCCGCGTCCTGCACCACGCCCGTCACGTTGCTCACGTGGTTGAGCGCCACCAGGAGCGTGTCGGGCCCGATCGCCGCCCGCACCGCCCCGGGGCTCACGCGCCCGCTCGCGTCGCTGGCGACGTGCGTCACGCCCACGCCCTCACGCGCCAGGTCGTGCAGCGGGCGCAGCACCGAGTTGTGATCGAGCGCCGTGGTCACCACGTGCACCGCCCGCCCGGGCTCGGCCCGCCGACGGTGCAGCACCATCCCCCGGATCGCCAGGTTGAGCGCGTCGGTCGTGTTGAGCGTGAACACCACGTGCGAGGGCGACTCGCCCCCCACCAGGCGGCACACCCGCTCCCGGCACGCCCGGATGATCCGCCCCCCCTCCAAGCTCTCGGCGTACGCCGCACGCCCCGGCGTCGCCCCCACCTCCGACGCGTACCGCGCCATCGCCTCCACCACCCCCGGCGCCTTGGGGAAACTCGTCGCCGCGTTGTCCAGGTAGATCCGCCTCACGCCCGATCGTACGAGCCGCGCGGCCCGTCCCCCGGGGTGGCGTGCGTCCGCCCGCGGACGCGCGGAGCCACGGACCCGCCGCCCGTTCCCCCGCTACTTCCCCGCCTTGTAGAACGGCAGCGGCACCACCCGGGCCGGGAGCGTCTCGCCCTTGCCCGTGTCCACGCTCAGGGCCGTGCCCGCCGACGCCAGGTCCTTGTCCACGAACGCCATGGCGATGCACCTGCCCAGAGTCGGGCTCGGGCAGCCGCTGGTGACCGTGCCCACGCCCCGCCCGGCGTGCCGCACGCCCATGCCCTGGCGGGCCGAGCGCTTGCCCTCGATCGCCAGGCCCACCAACTCCCGCGCCGGCCCGCCCGACGCCTTCGTCTTCTCCAGCGCATCCATCCCCACGAAGCGCTCGGCGTGCTCGCCCGCCGCCTTGTCGAGGCTGATCGCAAAGCCCACGCCGCACGAGAGCGCGTCGATCTCCTCCCCCAGCTCGTGCCCGTACAGCGGCATGCCCGCCTCGATCCGCAGCGTGTCGCGGGCCCCGAGCCCGCACGGGCGGATCAGCGACCCCGGCGCCTTGAGGTCCATCCCGCGCAGCAGCAGCGTCATCGCCATCGGCACCATGTCCGCCGGCAGGATCGCCTCCACGCCGTCCTCGCCCGTGTACCCCGTGCGGCTGACGTACAGCTTGGCGATCAGCAGGTTCTTCACCGCGAAGCGGTACCGCTTCAGCGTGGGGATCTCCTTGCTGAAGCTGGCGATGAACTCCATGACCTTGGGGCCCTGCAGCGCCACCATCGCCGTCCGCGCCGTCTGGTCGTCCACCCTGGCCATCAGCTCCCCGTCGCCGTGGAACTTCCCCCCCTGCACCTGGGCCAGGTGCCCCACGATCTTCTCGCGGTTGGAAGCGTTGACCACCACGATGAACTCGTCGTCGTCGACGCGGTAGACGATCACGTCGTCCATCACGCCGCCCCGCGGGTTGCACACCAGCGAGTAGCGGCACTGCCCCGACTGCATGTCGTGGATCCGCCGCGTGCACGCCCGCTCCAGGAGCCGCCGCGCGTGCCGACCCGTCACCCGAAGCCGACCCATGTGCGACACGTCGAACAGACCGCCGCTCGTCCGCGTCTGCCGGTGCTCCTCCGTCAGCGACGTGTAGACCAGCGGCATCTCCCAGCCCGCGAACTCGACCATCTTGGCGCCGTGGTCGAGATGAAAGCGGTGCAGCGGCGTCTGAAGCAAGGCGGGCTCCTTCGAGAGTGGGGCCAAGTCTAGGTTGGACGCCCCTGCGCGGCGGGCTCCCACGCCGCGTTGTCGATCAGCCGAACCGCCCCCACGCGGGCCGCCACCAGCGCCCGCTTCGGGCCCGAACCGGGCGCCCCGAGCGTCGCCGCGTCGCGCACCACGGCGTATTCGGGCTCGACCCCGGCGTGCCCAAGAACCTCGCGCATGATCCCCTCCGCCTCGCACGCCCCGCGCCCCCGCCGTGCCTCACACAGCGCCATCGAGATCGACAGCGCCCGCCCCCGCCCTTCCCCGTCGAGGAAGCGGTTGCGGCTGGACATCGCCAGCCCGTCGGGCTCGCGCACCGTCTCCACCCCCACCACCTCCACCCCCAGGCGCTCCATCGCCGCCATCGCGCGCACGACCTGCAACTGCTGCCAGTCCTTCTCCCCGAACACCGCCGACGCCGGTCGCGTCATCTCGAACAGCCGCTTGACCACCTGGCACACCCCCGCGAAGTGCCCCCCGCGGCAGGCGTCCTCCAGCCCCGGGCGCGTCGCGACCGGCGGCAGCTCGGGCGGCACCACCGACCCGTCGGGCGGGTACACGTCCGCCACGCCCGGCACGAACACCGCCGACGCCCCCGCCCGCGCCGCCAGTTGCAGGTCGTCCGTCAGCGTGCGCGGGTATCGGGCGAAGTCCGCCGCGTCGTCGAACTGCGTCGGGTTCACGAAGATGGTGGCGACGCAGCCCCCCGCCAGGCGCCGCTCCCGCGCCAGGGCCGCGCCCCGCGCGATCAGCACCGCGTGCCCCTCGTGCAGGGCCCCCATCGTCGGCGCCAGCACGCACGCCCCGGGGCGCGGCCCCAGGCGGTCGTGCAGGTCCGCGATCGACCTCATGACCTCCATGACGCAACGGTACCGCGACGCACCCCCGCCCGCACGCCGGGGGTGTGCGCCCGGGGGCGTAGAGTCGCCCCGTGCACGCCCTGTGGGCCCAACGACTGCGGGGGCTGGCCGGCCCCGTCCTCCCGCCGGGCGACGACCCGGGCGCGTTCGTGCGCACCTTCGCCGACGACGCCGGGCACCGCCGATCCGTCGATCTCCCATTCCTCGCCCATCTCCTGGGCGTCCCGCCCGGCCAGCCAGCGACGGGCGCGCGCACGACCCTCGACCTCGACCTGTGGTGGGCCCTGCACGGGCGCGATTCCGGCGCCCGCCCCCTCCCCTCCCCCGGACCGCTGATCGACCCGGCCCCGCTCGCGCTCGAGACCTGGACCGAGGCCGAGCTCGCCGCGCTGCACGCGCTCTCGTGGCACGCCCGGCTCGGGCGCGAGTGGGCCCGGGCCCGGATCGACCCCGCGGTGGAGTGGACCCTGGCCCACCTCCAGCCCGACAACGCCACCAACCACCCCTGGGCGATCCACGTCTTCATCGACCACGGCGCGCGCACGGGCGCGCCCGAGTCACGCCTCTACGCCGAGACCCTGCTGCACAACTGCACGGTGGGAACGGGCCGCCCGGAGCGGTTCTCGGCGTGCATCCTCGCCGACGCCGCGGCGTGGCTCGATGGTCAGGGCGTCGGGGCCAGCGACGGGCCCGGGCGGGTCACGGGCGCGGGCTGAGCGGCGGGGCGCACCCACGGGGCGACGTCGGGCTCGCCCGCCGCCTTCGCCCCGTACTTGCGCACGATCGCGGCCGCCACCAGCCCCATGAACATGGGCTGCGGCGCCAGCGGTCGGCTGGTCAGCTCCGGGTGGAACTGGGCCCCGATGAAGTACGGGTGGGTGACGCCCGGCCCGCCCGGCCCGCCCAGCTCCAGCATCTGCATGATGGGCCGCGAGGGGTGCCGACCGCTGAAGACCATCCCGGCCCCTTCCAGCGCCGGGATGTACCGCGGCTCGACCTCGTAGCGGTGCCGGAAGCGCTCGCGGACCGTCGTCCTGCCGTAGAGCCTCGCGGCCAGCGACCCGGGCGTCAGGATCACGTCCTGGGCCCCGAGCCTCATGGTCCCGCCCAGGCCCTCGATCTTCTTCTGCTCGGGCAGCTCGCTGATGACCGGCTCGGGGCCCTCGGGGTGGAACTCGGTGCTCGACGCCCGGGCCAGCCCCAGCACGTTGCGGGCGAACTCGATCACCGCGACCTGGAACCCCAGGCAGATGCCCAGGTACGGCACCTGCTGCTCGCGGCAGTGGCGCACGCAGGCGATCTTGCCCTCGACGCCCCGGCTGCCGAACCCACCCGGCACGATCACGCCGTCCAGCCCCGACAGCGACGCCCCCGCGTCCGCGATCTCCGTGGTGTCGATCCACTTCAGGTCGATGTCGGCGGCCAGGTGGGCCGAGCAGTGCTCCACCGCCTTGTCGATGCTGGCGTAGGCGTCGCGGAGGTTGGCGTACTTGCCGGCAATGCCCAGCGTGACGCTCCGCGGCTTGGCGGCCGTGAGCCGGTCCACGAACGCGGTCCAGCGCTTGCGGGCCCGGTCCTCGTGGGCCTGGTCGCCCCGGTCGTGGATGTTCAGGATCGACATGATCTCGCGGTCGAGCCCCTCGCGGCGCATCTCCTCGGGGATCGTGTACACGCTCTCGCGGTCGTGCAGGCTGAACACCCGTCGCAGCGGCACGTTCGTGAACATCGCGATCTTCTGCAGCACGCTGCCCGCCACGGGGTTGGTGGCCCGGCAGGCGATCACGTGCGGCTGGATCCCCGCCTCCATCAGGCGCTTGATCCCCAGTTGGGCCGGCTTGCTCTTCTGCTCGCCCAGGGCCGGCGGCTCCACCACGTACGTCAGGGCGACAAAGCACGTGCTGCCCGGGCCCTCCTCGAAGGCCAGCTCGCGCATCGCCTCGATGTAGAAGGCGTTCTCGTAGTCGCCCACCGTCCCGCCCACCTCGACGAAGACCACGTCGGCCGGCTTCCTGCCGTCGCCCCGCACCGCCGCCTCGCGCAGGAGGCGCTTCACCTCGCCCGTGACGTGGGGGATCATCTGGACGTCGCGCCCCAGGAACTCGCCCTGTCGCTCGCGCTCGAAGATGCGGGTGTAGATCTGCCCGCTGGTGGTGAAGTTGCGCCTGGATAGGTTCTGGTCGAGCAGGCGCTCGTAGGTGCCCAGGTCCATGTCGCACTCGGTGCCGTCGTCGAGCACGAACACCTCGCCGTGCCGGTAGGGGTTGAGCGTCCCCGAGTCGAGGTTGAGGTACCCCTCCATCTTGATGGGCGCGACCGTGAGCCCCTTGTCCTTGAACATCTTGGCCAGGCTCGAGGAGAAGATGCCCTTGCCCAGGGCCGACATCACCGTCCCCAGCACGATGACGTACTTGTGCATCCCCCGCTGGTACCCCGACGGCACGGGCGAGTAAAACTCGCCCTCGCTCAGATTGGCACCCGCCGACGCCAGCAGCGACTCGCCCGGCGTGTCGGCGCGATCGCGGGGGTCCTGGGATGTGGGCGATCGACCGATGTGGCTTCCTGCTTCACCGGGCATTGAGCATCGTATCCGCCCCCTCAGCCCCCCGGTGGGACCGCCCTCGGGCCGGTTCCGCCGTGCCACGACTGTTCGGCTCGGCGAACAGTCGTGCGCCCCTCACCGTGCCACGACTGTTCGGCTCGGCGAACAGTCGTGCGCCCCTCACCGTGCCACGACTGTTCGGCTCGGCGAACAGTCGTGCGCCCTTCACCGGACACCACGTCCCTCACCGGACACGACTGTGCCCCCAGCGGCACAGTCGTGGCACTCGGCCCCGACCGGCCTCGGGCCGGTTCCGCCGTGCCACGACTGTTCGGCTCGGCGAACAGTCC
>VGXM01000007.1 GCA_016873295.1 Phycisphaerae bacterium | reverse complement strand
CGGGCCAGGTTGGAAAGGCCCGCGACGCGGTCGTGGGCGGCTGGCGAGGCGCGGTAGCCCATGTGCCTGAGCGCGGCCTGCAGGAGCACGTCGTTCACCAGCGTGCTCTTGCCCGAGCCCGAGACGCCCGTCACGCAGATGAACCCACCCACGGGGAAGGCCACGTCCACGTTCTTCAGATTGTTGGCCCGGGCCCCCTTCACCACGATGACCTTCTTCTCCGAGAGCGGGCGGCGGGCGGGAGACGCGGCGATCGAACGCCGACCTGAAAGGTATTGCCCCGTGAGCGATTCCGGGTGGACGCAGATGTCGGCGACGGAGCCCTGGGCGACCACCCGCCCGCCGTGGACGCCCGGACCCGGGCCCATGTCCAGCACGTGGTCGGCGGCCCGGATCATCTCCTCGTCGTGCTCGACGATGAGGACGGTGTTGCCGATGTCGGTCAGGTGGCGCAGGGTGGCGATGAGGCGGGCGTTGTCGCGCTGGTGGAGGCCGATCGTGGGCTCGTCAAGGACGTAGCAGGCGCCGACGAGCCCGGAGCCGACCTGGGTGGCCAGGCGGATGCGCTGGGCCTCGCCCCCCGAGAGCGTGGCCGTGCGCCGGTCGAGCGAGAGGTATTCGAGGCCCACGCCCATCAGGAAGCGCAGGCGGTTGTTGATCTCCTTGAGGATGGGCTCGGCGATGGTGCGCTGCTCGCGCGAGAGCTCGAGCCCCTCGGCGAACGCCACGGCGTCGGTGATCGTCAGGCGCGACAGCTCGGCGATGTTCAACCACGAGCCGTCCTGCGACGGGCGCCCGATGGCGTTGCGGCTCAGGCCCGACGTGTCGGCCCGGTGGCCGCTCCGCAACAGCACGTGCAGCGCCTCGATGCGAAGGCGGTCCCCCAGGCATGTGTCACAGACCTTCTGCGAAAGGAACTGCGACAGGAACTCCTTGACGCCCTCGTTCTCCGTCGTGCGCCACCACTGCGTGACGTTGGGGATGACGCCCTCGAACTTGACGCCCGATCGGGAGCGTTCCTCGGCGGTCGGGCCGTGCGCCAGGATGCGCCGCTGCTCCTTCGTGAACGTGCGCACGGGCCTGTTGAAGTCCGCCCCGTACCCCTTGCAGAACTTGCGGAGCCGCCGATTGAACCAGGCCCGCACCGGGCCGTTCTTGGCCCAGGCCTTCACCGCGCCTTCGGCGAGCGACAGCGCCTCGTCGATGGCGAGCGATTCGTCCATCTCGACCAGTGTCCCCAGGCCGTGGCAGGTCGGGCAGGCCCCGAAGGGCGAGTTGAACGAGAACAGCCGGGGCGAGATCTCCTCGAGGGCGAACTCGGGGCGCTCCGGGTCGGCGAACTTCTCGGAGAAGGCGCGGTCGGTCCAGCGCGGCGGCTCCCCGGGCTTGCGCCCGGGGCTCGTCTCGGAGGAGATGATCACCGACCCGTCGGCCAGGCGCAGGGCCTGCTCCACGGACTCGGCGAGACGCTGGCGCGAATCCGGCGCGAGCGTGAGGCGGTCGACCACGGCGTCGATCGAGTGCTTGTGGTAGCGCCCGAACTTGAGCGGGTTCTCGCCGGGCTCCTTGAGGGCGTCGCGGAGGTCGACGATGGAGCCGTTGACGCGGGCGCGGGTCCAGCCCCTGGAGGCCAGGTCCTCCAGCACGTCGCGGTGGAAGCCCTTCTTGCCGCGGACGACGGGGGCCAGGATCATGAGGTTGGTGGCGCTCGCGCCCGAATCCATGATCGCGTCGACGATCTGGGTGCTGCTGGTGGCGGAGATGGGCACGCCGGAGCGCCTGGCGACGGAGCCGTCCTTGCGGGTCTCGACGGGGGCCCAGGAGAAGGGCTTGCCGCAGCGGGCGAAGAGGAGTCGGAGGTAGTCGTAGATCTCGGTGGTGGTGGCGACGGTGGAGCGTGGGTTGCCGCTGGCGGAGCGCTGCTCGATGGCGATGGTGGGGGGGATGCCCTCGATCTCCTCGACGTCGGGCTTCTTGAGCTGGTCGAGGAACTGGCGGGCGTAGGCCGACAGCGACTCCATGTACTTGCGCTGCCCCTCGGCGAAGATGGTGTCGAAGGCGAGGGAGGACTTGCCGGACCCCGACAGGCCCGTGATGACCACGAGCCGGTCGCGCGGGATCTCCACGTCGATGTTCTTGAGGTTGTGCTCCTTGGCGCCGCGCACGCGGATGGACCGCTTGGGCTCGGCCCTCGGGGCCTCGAAGGCCCCGCCCCGGGGCTCGCCCTTCGGGGCACTGATTTCGAACGCGGGCTTGGACCGCTCCACCGTGGCCATCGATTCCCTCCGTGGTCGGCGATGGTAGTAGCGGGGGAGCGGGCGTCAGGGCGGGGGCGGCTCCGGGCGGGTAGAGCGAGGCGGCGGACCGGGTTGCGCCGTCACCACGCCACCCGCACCCACGCCGCCAGTTTGGACGGCACGCCCCGAGACCCCGTCGGCGGGCTGGTCTTGTTGATGAGCCAGAGCATGTACCAGCCGGGAGGCACCTCGTTGGCGTTGCCGGGGCGTTCGACGGTGATGGTGTCGCCCGTGACGGACTCGATCTTGAGCGCAATCCGGCGCTGGTTCATGTCGAAGCCGTGCGTGACCGAGCCCGGCGCCAGGAGGGCGACCTCCCAGGTGGGGTTGGCGGGCGGGGGGGACGACTCCCAGCCGAAGCCGATCGACACGGACAGCGAGGACTGCGGGGACCACAGGGTGTCCGAGACGGAGTTGATCACGGGGCGATTCGGGCTGCCGTCGAAGTACGGCGGGCGCAGCATCTGGAAGGTCCTGTACCGCTGGTTTGGCGTGGTGAAGCTGTCTCCCCCGCCCACGAAGATGCGCCCGTCGCTTACGAGCAGGGCGACCGAGTGGTAGCCGCGCGGATCGCCGGCGAAGAGCGGGGTCTCGTGCGTCGTGAACTGAGCCGGGGCGACGAAGGGATCGAAGAACTCGGCAGTCAGCACGGGGTTGATGTTCTTGCCGGTCGAGTCGACGCCCTCGTTGCCCGCAACGACGGCGATGGAGCCCTCGGGCAGCGTCACGGAGGTCGCGTTGCAGCGCCGCCGGATGAGGTCGCCGAGCTTGATCCATGAAGAAGAAGCGGACGGCGAGGTCACGTCGATGCGCGACACCGTCCGGACCGCGTTGATGGCCTGGCCCTGCGGGTCGGCGTAGCCGCCGATCTTCAGGACCATCCCCGGTTCATACATGCACGAGGTGCAGTGGTTGCGCTCCGGGTGTACGCTGTTGGGTTGCGTGTTCGTCCAGGCGTTGCGGACGGTGTTCAGGAACTTGGTGTTCTGATCGCCGCCCGCGAAGAAGACTTGGCCGGCGGGCAGCAGGAAGAAGAAGCCGTAGGGATTGACCAGCAGGATGTCGGCCCCGGACGAGAGCTTCTCGATGATGTTCTGCGCGGCGCGGTAGATCTCGGCGCTGGCCTCGACGTGGCGCGGGTTGTACTGCTTCTCCCCCGAGAAGATGAGCACATCGCCGACGCCGTCGCGCACGAGCGTGGGGTACCAGCGTCCGACGTGGAGTGTGGGCAGGTTGGCGCGGCGCCATTGCGGCTGCACGAACCCGAAGATCTCGCAGTTGCGCGTGGCGGGCTGGATGGAGTTGGGGTTGCCCAGCTCCCAGAACTGCCCGCTGGCGAAGAAGAGCGACCCATCGCCCAGCGGGCAGTGCCCGGAGCAGAAGAGATTGGTGCGGTCGTTGGGGATGTCGCGGTACGCATTCGTGTACGGGTCCTCGGTCCCAATCGGCGGCATGAGGGGGTCGAAGCAGCGCGCGGAAGGCGTCGAAAACGGGAAGTTCTGCCCTCCGTCAATCGCGACGATCCGTGCGGTGTTGCCGAACTCCGGGTTGTACCACGCAGCCGCATGGATGACGCAAGTCGACTGAAACCCGTTCGCGAACCTCCCGAATGGCAGCTGCGACTCCCACGAACCTGGCATGCGAGGTCCTCCTGCGAAAGTGACAAATGGCCGCCCCCATGATGACTGCAAGGCCTGATGGCGACACGACAACCAACGCTGAGTCCATGGACATCGGCAAGAACCGACCGCCGTCAAAGAACTCGAAAGAGACGGAACGGACCGGGACGGAAGGGAACGGTTGAAACCCAAGGACCGACTGCCCCAAGAGGACCTTCAGATTGGTCCCGTCCCGTCGGATCTCCAAGCGATAGCCCCCGAGCGGCTCCTGAGGTGCAGGAATACTGAGCGGGCCGAGAGGCAGCATGGCGGCAATCAGCGGACCTCCCCCTCCATACTCGATGTACCCGATCGCAGCCAACGGAGCGGTCGGAACGGGAATCTCTCCGTCCACACGCATCCGGAATGACCTCATACCCGTCCGATCAAGTCCTACGCTGAGCAGGCAGGAAACGGAGAAGTTCCCCGCAAACGGTCCGATGGGCGTCGTGATCCCGACCGGCCCCGGCACGCTCTGCCCGCGGATGTTGAGGCGCTGGCCCTCAAAGTCGTAAGTCCAGTCGCTGCGCGGGCTGGCGGTCCAGCGCGGGTGGAACTCCGGCCCCTCGAAGCCATCAAAGAAGGTGATCTGGGCGCGGGCGATCGGGCTGAGAGCGCCGAGCAGACACAGAACCAAGGTCAGGCTTCGGAGTGGTCGCGGCAAGACGCGCATTGGACTCCTTTTTCGGTCGGCGAGCAGGTCTCCGATAATGTGCACCATGGACGCGAGCTTGGCAACAGGGATCCGCCAATTCGCACGCGCTTTGTTGTACGTTAGGGGGGGTACGGGTAGTGGACGCTCATTGCATGACCACGCCGAGTCGGGCGGTGGTCAGGCGTGACGGGCGGCGCGGTCGATCTCGGCGCTGGCCTCGACGTGGCATGCAGTCTGGGAGCTCCAACGAGGAAGGCCAGGGCCCGGTGGCGTCAGGGCGGGGGCGGCTGGGGCGCGGGTTGCACCGGGTTGGCCTGCGGCGGGGGCGAGAAGAGGCCCGGGCCCGATCGCGGCCGGTTGGTCTTGAAGAACGCCAGCAGAATGAACCCGATCGCCAGCCCAAGGCAAAGGTACCCTAGGCGCCTGCGGAAGCCGGGGTCTTTGAGGATCGACATGCGTGGTTCCCGCGGCGAGTTCACCGCGCCTCAACGATAGCCGGGGCGGTCGCCGGGTCCGAGGGTAGCCCCGCCGCCTCGCGGATCCGGTCCACCAGCCGCCCCAAAACGATGTCGCGCCCGAACCGGGCCGGGGCGCGGACCTGGGCGGCCTGCGACATGGCGTCGAGCCTGTCGGGGTCGTTCAGCAGCGACTCGACCGCGGCGACAAAGCCCGCCTCGTCGCCCTTGCCCACGAGCAGACCCGTGACGCCGGGCTCCACCAGCTCCGGGATGCCCCCGATGCGGGTCACGATCGGCACCACGCCGGCCATCTGGGCCTCCACGGCGGGCCAGCAGGATTGGTCCGACGTCGTCGGCATCACGAAGAGGTCCATCGTCGGGAGCAGGTCGCCGAGCAGGCGGTCGCGGTCGACCCGCCCGTGCCAGACCACGTTGCGGCAGGACGGATCGGCGACCGCCTCGCTCGAGCACACGTGCAGCTCGACCCGGTCCTGCCACCGCTCCTGGTGCCAGCGGAGGAGCCGATCGCCGCCCTTGCGCACGAAGCTGTTGCCGATGAACACGACGCGGACGGGGCCCGAGCGGTCGCGGGGCGAGCGGTGCGACACGTGCCCGGCGGTGGGCGGCACGAGCAGGGCCTTGTGCCCGGGCTGGGCGTAGTCGTCGAGGACGGATCGGCGGGCCCAGTCGCTCGTCATCGCGATCAGGTCGGCGCGGTCGAAGAGGCGGTGCTCGACGCGGGCCAGGGCCCGGTGCACCGCGTCGTCGAAGCCCAGGTCGCGGGCGTTGTTGCGCGTCGTCGAGTCGCCAAAGAGCACGACCCGGCACCCGCTGGAGGCCCGGAGGTCGGCCGGGGCCAGGCCCACGAACTGGCTCGTGCACACCGCGGCGTCGAAACGCCGAAGGTCGAGCGGCCCGCCCGCCCGCAGCCACGACGACAGGTGCAGACGCCACGAGTGCACTGTGCGCACCACGGCGTAGTCCCATTCCTCGAAGAACGGCACGTGAGCGCACAGGGCCTTGACCCACAGCGGCGGGAAGTACGTGACGTGCACCGCGTCGACGTCGGCGCGGCGGTCGAGGTAGGACCGCATCTCCAGCGCGAAACTCCGCAGCCCCGTGAACTTCATCGTCAGGCACAGCAGGCGCAGCCGACGCGTGCGATGCAGCCCCGGCAGGGTCTCCGGGCGGATCGAGGCCAGGTTGTCCGACACGGCGAGGTTCACGCCGGGGATTATCGCAGGAAGGAGAGGCGGACGCGGAGGGCGCCGAGGTCGCGCAGGAACGCGGAGGCAAGAGGTGGGTTCGGACCCGCCCGGCATCGCGGGCGGGCGGTACTGAGCCCCTCGTGCACCAGTGAATCCCCCCAACCCCACGCCGAGCGTGAGCGGGTCTCCCAGCGAAGGCCCGCGTCGTCAGGCTCCGATCCGAGCCTCCGTCGCCGGGCCTCCTCAGGCTCGGCGTGGTGGGTGACCGGACCTCAATCCGGCAGCCCACTTCTCCCGGTCTCTCCGCGACCTCGGCGCCCTCCGCGTTCACCTACCGGGCCCGCCCCTTGCGGGGGGCCCGCGTGCCGGGCATGCCGGGCTTGGGGGACGCGCCCCGCCCCTTGCGACCCTCGATCTGGCTGCGCCGGGCCTTCCCCGCGGGCAGGCCCATGCGCTCGTTCTCGTCGATCATCTTCCGCAGCTTCTGGGCCTGGTCGCGGAGGGCGGCGGCCTTCTCGAACTCCAGCTTCTCGGCGGCCTCCATCATCTCGCCCTCGACCGAGCGGGCCAGCTCCGCCAGGTCGAACTCCTCCTCGCGCCCCCCGATCGCCTCGCGGGCCTTGCGCTTGGCCTTGAGCTCGATGTCCAGCCCGCGCCGGATGGCCTTGCGGATCGTCTGGGGCGTGATGCCGTGGCGTGTGTTGTACGCCAGTTGCTTGGCGCGGCGGCGCTCGGTCTCCTCCATGGCCGCCTGCATCGCCGGCGTCACCCTGTCCGCGTACATGATCACCGTGGCGTTCACGTTGCGGGCCGCCCGACCCATCTGCTGGATCAGGCTCGACGGCGAGCGCAGGAACCCCTCCTTGTCGGCGTCCAGGATGCACACCAGCGAAACCTCGGGCAGGTCGAGCCCCTCGCGCAGGAGGTTCACCCCCACCAGCACGTCGAACTCCCCCGTGCGCAGATCGGTGAGGATCTGCACGCGCTCGAGGGTCTGGATCTCGCTGTGCAGATACCGGACCCGCAGGCCCTGGTCGGCCAGGTACGAGGCCAGGTCCTCGCACAGCCGCTTGGTCAGCGCGGTGACGAGCACGCGCTCGGAGCGCCGGGCCCGGTCCCGGGCCTCCTTCACCAGGTCGGGCACCTGCCCCGACGTCGTGCGCACGACGATGTCGGGGTCGATCAGCCCCGTCGGGCGGATGACCTGCTCGGCCACGTCGCCCCCCACCTTCTCCAGCTCGTAGGGCCCGGGTGTCGCGGACACGAAGAGCACCTGCGGGACCATCGACTCGAACTCCTCGAAGCGGAGGGGCCGGTTGTCGAGGGCGGCGGGAAGGCGGAACCCGTGCTCGACCAGCACCTGCTTGCGCTGGCGATCGCCGTTGTACATGGCGCGGACCTGGGGCACCGTGACGTGGGACTCGTCGATGATGAGGAGCCAGTCGCGGTCGTTGCGGCGCTTCTCGCCGGGCCCTGAGAGGCCCCGCCCCGGGGCGGGGGGCGCGTGGTCGAAGTAGTCGAGGAGGCAGTAGGGGCGCTCGCCCGGGGCCCGCCCGTCGAAGTAGCGCGAGTAGTTCTCGACGCCCGAGCAGTATCCCACCTCCTCGATCATCTCCAGGTCGTAGCGGGTGCGGGCCAGCAGGCGCTGGGCCTCGAGGAGCTTGCCCTCGTGCCGGAGCTGCGTCACGCGCTCGCCGAGGTCGCCGCGGATCCGAGCCGTGATCGCGGAGAGCTCGGTGTCGGGCATGACGTAGTGGACGGCGGGGAAGAGGAAGAACCGGGTCTCGCGCGCGAGCACCTCGGCGCTGGTCGGGTTGATGAGCTCCAGGCGCTCGACGCGGTCGGCGCAGAGCTCGACGCGCACGGCGAACTTCTCGTACGCGGGCCAGACCTCCAGGGCGTCGCCCCGCACGCGGTAGGTGCCGCGCTTGAAGTCCATCTCGGCCCGCGTGTACTGCATGGCGTTGAGGGCCAGCAGCAGCTGGCGCCGGTCGACGGGGCTGCCCTCGGTGAGGGTCAGGACCCGCTCGCCGTAGGCCTGGGGCGAGCCCAGCCCGAAGATGCACGACACGCTGGCGACGACGATGGTGTCGCGCCGGCTCAGGATGTTGCTCGTGGCGGCCAGGCGGAGCTGGTCGAGCTCGTCGTTGCGGCTGGAGTCCTTCTCGATGTAGATGTCGCGGGCGGGGATGTAGGCCTCGGGCTGGTAGTAGTCGTAGTAGCTCACGAAGTAGTTGACGCTGTTGTGCGGGAAGAACTCGCGCAGCTCCTCGTAGAGCTGGGCGGCGAGCGTCTTGTTGTGGCTGACGATGAGCGCGGGCTTGCCCAGGCGCGCGATCACGTGCGCCATCGTGAACGTCTTGCCCGTGCCGGTCGCGCCCAGGAGGCAGGCGTGCGGAGCGCCCCCGCCCAGCTCGGCGGCGAGCTTCTCGATCGCCCCGGGCTGGTCGCCCGTGGGAGAGAACTCGGAGACGACCTGGAAGGGCCGGCCTGGCACGGGCATGGCCCGATCGTAGGAATCGCGGGCCCGACGCCTGCCGCTTCGCTCCAGGAAAAACGCGGAGGGGGAAGGCGATCAGGACGGGCTGGTTGCCCTTGGGTTCGATCGGGCAACCCCTCCCCATCCCTCCCCTGGAGGGGAGGGAGTGGCCGCTCATTCCGCAGAACTCCGCGCTCTCCGCGCCCTCCGCGTTCTCTTCAGGCCCTGCGCGGCTCGTGCAGGACGGGCTGCCCGGGGCGGACCGTGCCCTCGACCAGGACTCGGGCGCAGAGGCGCGACTCGCCGGGGTGCTCGCCCTGGTGGATGCGCGACACGGCGCCGTCGGCGAAGGACCCGCGGATCGTCGCGCACGGCCTGGTGTAGCTGGCGATCTCGAGCGTCGGGCCGGCGTCGAAGACGAGGCGGTCGCCCGGGGCCAGGCACGCCCATTCGAGCCCGGCGAGGGTGAGGTTCTCGCCGGCGGTGCCCGGGGCGATGGGGTGACCTTCGGCGCGGAGGCGGTGGATGACGTCGAGGGAGAAGAGGCAGACGGCCCGGTCGGGCCCGCCGTGGTGCCGCGTGTCGCGCTGCGCATCGCCGGCGAGACCGGCGAGGGTGACGTGGGCGTGGTCGACGGCGGTCTTGGGCACCCCGCCGCCGGACACGCTGACCTGGTGGACCCGCCCTGTGCGCGCGGCGGTCATGCGTAGTGGAACCTGGGCGACCAGTCCGCCGCGCCTTCCTTGAGCAGGTCGAGCATGGGCCAGAGGGCGCAGAAGTCGTCGCCCGGCCCGAAGGTGGCGCCGAGCGCGGGGCGGGTGATGGTGCCGTCGGGCTCGCGGCGGAGCGGGCTGACGCCGGGGATCACGCCCCCGTCGGGCTTGGCGAATCCCATGTCCTTGGCGAACGCGGTGCCGGCGATGCTGACGACCGGGAAGGGCCAGGCGCGTTCGGCGGCGAAGGCGCCGGCGATCGCGGGGTCGTCGGGCGTGGTCAGCACGAACGCGCAGCGGTCCGCCACGTGCTTGTAGATGCCCGCGAAGCCGTCCGCCCACAGCGTGCAGTAGGAGCACTGCCGACCCATGTTGTGGATGACCAGCATGTCGGGCTTGGCGCCGAAGAGGTCCGACAGGCGGACGGGGGCCGCGCTCCCGGCCCAGCGGAGGGTGCGGTCGGCGAGCCTTCCCGGCGCGGCGGCGCGGCGGGCGGCGAGCAGACGCTCCTTGGCGGACTCCAGCTCGCGCTCGAGGCGCTCGATCTCCTGGTTCACGGAGCGGCTCCTTCCTTCTTCGCGGGCGAGAGCTGGTCCAGCGTCACGCGGAGCCGGAACAGCTCCTGTCCCCCGTGGTCGATCCAGCGGGCCGTCAGCGTGGGCGGGTGGGCGTCGGCGTCCGCCTCCAGCAGCACGAAGGCGTGCATCGCCGGCGCGTCGAAGAGCAGGTGCGGGTCGGGCACGTCCGCGGTGAGGTGCACCGTGTTGGCCAGGGGCGAGGAGACGATCTCGTACATGTCGTAGGGGGCCCGCCACTCGGCGGCGGAGTGCCGGAAGGCGCGGCAGCGGTGGATGTCGCCCGCGACCAGCACCACGCCCGTCACGCCGCGCTCCCCGATGAAGCGCATGATCGCCTCGCGCTCGTGCCGGTAGGCGCCCCAGAAGTCGGGCTTGAGCGGGCGGGCCGAGTCGTTCCAGATCATGCCGGTGACCAGCAGCTTGAACGTGGCGGTGCTCGCCGACAGCTCGCGCCGGAGCCAGTCCCACTGCTGGCGACCGATGAGCGTGGGCCGGGCCGGGTCCGCGAACGAGGGCTCGGTGCCGGCGAACCAGCGGGCGTCGAGCAGGAACACCTCGACCGGCCCGACGCGGACCTTGGTGTACACGCCGCGGTCGTGCTCGCCGAAGGACGGGTTGCCCGGGTGCCACTTGACGAACGCGCGTCGGCTGTGCTCCTTGCCCGCGAGGTTGCCGTCGGTGTTGTCGAGCCCGAAGTCGTGGTCGTCCCACACGCCGTACATGGGCGTGGTCTTGAGCAGCTCGGCGAGCGTGGAACGTGAGAAGAACTGGGCGTAGCGGGACTCCTGGACCGCCGGGTCGGTGGAGTCGATGTAGGGCGTGTCGCCGATGAGGAAGAGGGCGTCGGGGGCGTGCCGTCGGACCTGCGCGAAGATCGGCATGTCGGGGAACAGGAGGTCGTTGGCGCACGACCCGAGGGCCAGGCGGGCCGTCGCGGGGGGGGCCGCCCACGCCGCGGCCGGCAACAGACACAGGGCGAGGGCGGTCCAGAGGGCGTGGCGCATGGGCCAATGCTACACGGGCTTGGGTCCTGTCCCCGGGGCCCGCGTCGGTCAGCCGCGGACCGACCCGAGGAGCTCGCGCGGGCGCTTGCGGGACAGGGCGGCGGCGGTGGGCCCCGCGGCGCCGAGCGTGAACAGGAAGACCGCGAGCCACCCGATGGCGATGGGCCCGGGGGGCGGCAGCGCATCCAGCTCCAGCCCCCAGATGGCGCGATTGAGGCGTGTCCCGCCCAGGGCCCCCTGCAGGCCCATGAGGGTGCCCAGAACGCCGGCGGCGACGGCGATGACGGCGGCCTCGGCGAGCACCAGCCGCGCCAGCAGGCCCCGCGAGGCCCCCAGGGCCCGAAGCACGCCGAACTCGAACCGCCGCGCGTGCACCCCCGCGATGATGAGGTTCGCCACCCCGAAGCAGGCGATGAACATCGCGAACGCCGCGACCGACGAGCTGATCACCAGCGACGTGCGCACGATGCCCGTGATCTGGCGCTTGATCTGGCGCCCCGACCCGGCGTCGAGGATCCCCGCGGGCAGGAGCACCTCGCGGATCGTCGCGATCGCCTCGTCGTCCGAGACCGCGTCGTCCAGGTCGATCTGGATCAGCCCGATCGCGTCGGACCCGAACTTCTCGCGCAGGTCCCTGCGGCTGCCGAACACGGCGTGCACCGTCTGCTCGGTGAACCGCTCTTCCACCTTGAAGAAGTCGTTGACCAGCTCCAGCCCGGGGCTCGACACGACCCCCACGACCTCGAAGGAGTGCGTGCGGTCGTTGTGCGTGGCGATGAAGGTGTCGCCGACGCCCAGCTTCCCGGCGGTGAAGAACTCGCGGGCGATGAGCACGGCGCCCCCCTCGGCGAGGCGCCGGCGGGCGTAGGCCTCGTCGCCTTTCACCCAGCTCAGGCGCACCATCTCGAAGAAGGGCTCGGGCTCGAAGGCGACGAAGCTGGTGTTGATCTCGGTGAACCCCGAGATGCCGAAGGAGCGCTGCGACCTCACCGGCTGGATGGAGATGGCGCAGGTCCGGCGGACGAACGGGAGCTCATCCAGGACCCGCTGGCTCTCGGGCGTCAGGTTCAGGCCCACCACGAAGGCGTCGGGGAACTCGATCTTGTCCAGCCAGTCGCGCAGCACGGCCCCGCCCTGCGTCCAGATCGCGACCATCAGGGCCAGCCCCAGCATCATCGCCCCGGCGGTGAAGCCGAAGCGGAAGGGCGTCGCCGCGATCGTGCGCCCCAGCAGCCGGCGCGGCAGGGCGAAGATCCGCGCGATAGTCGGCCCGCCCAGGCGCGCCACCAGCACCACCACCGGCGCCCCCAGCAGGAAGTACCCGCTCATGATCGACGGCACGCCCAGCGCCACGTAGGTCCGGAAGAGCGTGTCGGCGTCGTCCAGCAGAGTGATGATCGACAGGTGCGTCAGCACGCCCAGCGCCCCGAGGGCCGCGAGCAGCACCAGCGTGCGCCGGCTCGGCGGCACGGATCGGACGCTCATCGCCTTGAGCGGCGCCGTACGGGCCGCCTGCCACGCGGGCCACGCCGCCCCGACCAGCCCCGCGCCCACCGCCCCCGCGAACGCGAACGCGAGGCGCCCGGGCGGGAGGATCACGTCGGCGTCGAGCGCGTCGCGGAAGTGGTCGAGGATGAGCCACGCGGCGGCGACGCCGATGGGGATGCCCACCGCGGCCCCCGCCGTCCCGATCAGCCCGCCCACGAGCAGTTGCGTGCCCGCGAGCGTGCGCCGGGCCGCCCCCAGGCAGCGCAGGATGCCCAGCTCGCGTTGGCGCTCCGTCACGCCCGTGGCCAGCCCGGTCATGATGATGAACGACGCGGCGAGGAAGGCCATCGTCGAGGCCACGAAGAACCCGAGCTGGTTCGCCCGCAGGTTGCGGTCCAGCCCGCTGGTGATGAGCTGCGTGGTCTGAAGTGAGAGGCCCTCGTCGAGGTCGGGCCGGCGCCGGTCGGCGACGGCGGTCGGGTCCAGCCCCTCGCGCACGACCACGTCGATCTGCGACAGCCGCCCCTGGCGCGACGAGAGGGCCGCCAGGCCCGGCATCGTCATGTACCCCGTCACCGAGCCGCCCAGCGGCGGGCTGGACGCGACGCCGACGACTCGCAGGCGCACGGGCGCCGCCCGGAAGCGGGCGAACTCGACCCAGTCGCCCACCGCGATGCCGGCGCCCTCGTTCAGGCGATCGGCCTGGGCCTTGTCGGGGATGCGCTCCGGGCCCGGGTCGGCCTTCATGGGGCCGACGTCGCGCGTCGAGCCGCCCAGGAGGCGGATCCCCACCTCTCCCAGCCCCAGTCGGGCCTCGGGGCGGCTGAGGCGCCGGACCAGGGCCTTGTCGAGCACGATCTCGTCGTCGGCGCCGGGCAGCCGCCCCTCGAGGAGTTGGAGCGTGGGCAGGTCGCGCTCCAAGGCGGGGTCGATGCCCACGCCGTCGGCGGAGACGGAGAGGACCAACGTGCTGCGCTTGAACGAGCCGTCGGGTTCCGGGGACCAGACCGGGCGCCGGAATCGGAGGGCCAGGGGCGCCGAGAGCCGCCCCCGCGCCAATCGGGTCTCGGGCCAGCCCCGCACGCGGTCGAGCAGGGCCGCGTCGAGCGACTGCCCGCGCCCGGAGCGCTTGAGGACGAGGTCGGCGTTTCCGACCATGGCGGCGACGCGCTGGCGCACGGCGTGGTTGAGCGAGCCGAAGGCGACGCCGACCGCGGCGATGAGCACGGCGGCGGCGACGACCACCGCCGTGAGCAGGGCCGTGCGGCTAGGCCGCTCGAACAGACTGCTGGTAGCGAGCCGCCACGCCGCCCGCATCGAGTCCCTCCGTGTCGATGGTGTCGCGGATGGCCCCGTCCTGGAGCACGAAGATGCGTCGGCAGTGGATCGCCGCCGCAGGCTCGTGCGTCACCATGACGACCATCATCCGCCGCTCCCCCGCGAGTTCGGCCAGCAGGGTCCACAGGTGTTCGCTGGTCGACGAATCCAGGTTCCCGGTGGGCTCGTCGGCCAGCAGGAGCGCCGGCTCGAAGAGCAGGGCCCGGGCGATCGCGACGCGCTGCTGCTCCCCGCCCGAGAGCGCATCGGGGCGGTGCTCGTGCCGACCCTGGAGCTGGAGCCGGTCGAGCAGGGCGCGGGCCCGGGCCGCGATCGCGTCGGCGGGCTCGCCCGCGAGCAGGCCCGGCAGCTCCACGTTCTCGCGGGCCGTCAGCGTCGGGATGAGGTTGTACTGCTGGAACACGATGCCGATCCTGCGTCGGCGGTAGAGGGTCGCGCGGCGCTCGCCCATGTCGTGCAGTGATTCGCCGTCGATCGTGATCGTCCCGGCGTCGGGGCGGTCCAGCGCTCCCAGCAGGTGCAGCAGCGTGCTCTTGCCGGAGCCCGAGCGCCCCATGATCGCGTAGAACCCGGGCTCGGCGATCGAGAGCGTGGCGCCGCGGAGGGCCTGGACCGTGCGACCGCCCAGCCGATACGCCTTGTGCACCTCGCGGACGTCGAGCATGGGGCGGGCCTCGGGCCGCGGCGTGGGGCGCCCGCGGAACGCTCAGGGTACGGCGTGCCCGCCCGCCCGGTTCGCCTCAGACGGGGTAGGCCTTGTCGTAGTCGGCGGGCTTCATGAGCCTCTCCAGCCCCGCACGGTCCGACACCCTGATCTTGCAGAGCCAGCCCTTGCCGAAGCAGTCCTGGTTGAGCAGGCTCGGGTCGTCGATCACCGCCTGGTTGACCTCGACGATCTCGCCCGCGACGGCGCTGTAGACGTCGCTGGTGGTCTTCACGCTCTCGACCTCGCCCACCGCGCCGCCGGCCTCCACCTTCGTCCCCTTGGGCTTGACCTGCACGTACGTCACGTCGGTGAGCTGGTCGACGGCGAACTTGGTCAGCCCGAGCGTCAGCGTGTCGCCGGACACCTTGTGCCATTCGTGCGACGCGGAGTAGAGGCAATCGGCGGGGCTGGGCATGGGTGCGGCTCCGTGGGGCGGAAAGGCTAGGCGGGGAGCGGGGAAGCGAGGGCGCGGTCAGAACGAGAGTCGGAGGGAGGCGCCGAGGTAGGGGCCGGCGTCGGCGTCCTTCTCGACGAGGCGGTTGCCGGCGCGGTCGAGCACCTCGTACTCCTGCCACAGGACGTACCCCGCGCGCACGCCGATCGACGCGTTGGGGCAGGCCTTCCAGGTGAGGGCGAGCCCGACGGGGACCTGTCGGTCGCGCCCCACGCCCTCGGGCGCCGCCGGGTTCATCTCCTCGAGCCGGAACTCGCGCGAGCGGTACGAGGCCTCGAGCGCGAGGGTCAGGGCGTCGCTGAACTCCCAGGCGAGGGCCCCGCCCGCGCGGGCCCCGCCCAGGCGCAGGCGCACCTTCTCGCCCAGCTTCCAGTCCACGCGCGGCAGGGGGATGATCCACGGGTCGTCCTCGAGTCGGCTGGCGACGAGCAGACCCAGCCCGAGCTCCAGGTTGTCGTTGACCTTGTACCCGAACCCCGCCAGCCCCCCGAAGGTCAGGCTGTCGCCGAACTCGGCCCCGTCCTCGGCGGAACTGTCGACGAACCCGGCGACGGAGTAGCTCCACGTGGCGTTGAACCCGACCCGGTATCCGAGGCTCAGGCGCAGGCTCTGGACGTCGTCCCACGGCTCCGTCACGCCCTCGCCGAACCCGCTCACCCCGTCGAACTGGTACCACGAACGCTCGTAGAAGATGCCCAGGTCCACCCAGCGGTGCTCGGCGACGGCGATGGAGAAGCCCACGTCCGCGTCGGCGCGGGTCACGCCGATCTTCCCCGAGTCGTCGTCGAAGTCGGACCGGAACGTGTGCATGCCCCCGACCGCCAGGCTCGCCTCCGAGCCCTCGGGCGGCCCCGACTTGGGCTTGCCCTCGGGCGGTTCGCCCGGCCGCTGATAGGCGAACGCGGCGGGGGCGAACAGACCGGCGTCGGAGGCGTGGGCGGCGCCGGCGAAGCCGGCGAGGAACGCGGCGGATGCGGTGAGCGAGCGGCGTGGCATTGGTGGGGTCCCCTGGCGGCGCGGCGCCGGGGCGAGTCTACAGCGTTCGACTCGCCCCCGCCAGCCCGGGTGCGCCGCCGTCTCCCTAGACTCTCTCCGCCGGGGCGGTAGCTCAATTGGTAGAGCACTAGCTTTGCAAGCTAGGGGTTGCCGGTTCGAGTCCGGTCCGCTCCACTCCGGCGCCGTGCGGCGGCAGTACCCTCCGCCATGAGCACCCCCAGCGGACCCGCCGCCGACCCCACCCTCGACCCCGCGCTCCAATCGTGGGTCGAGTCCGCCAACGACCCGGCGAGCGACTTCCCCATCCAGAACCTGCCGCTCTGCGGCTTCGTCGCCGAGCGCGACGGGCACGCGCACGCCCACCTCGGCGTGGCCATCGGCGATCAGGTGGTCGATGTGTCGATGCTCGCCGAGGCCGGGGCCATCGCCGACGACGACGAGGAGGTCCTCGACGCCCTCTCGGACCCGTTCTGGTACGGCGTGCTGGGCGTGCCGGGGATGGCGGGCAGGGTGCGCCCGGTGCTGCAGCGGTTCCTCCGCGCGGACACCGCCGCCGGCCAGCGGGCGCGGCGGGTGAGGTCCAAGGCCCTCCGCCCGATCTCAGAGACCCGGTTCCTCGAGCCCGTCCACGTCTTCAACTACACCGATTTTTACGCCAGCGTGCACCACGCCACCACCGTGGGCTCCATGTTTCGACCCGAGAACCCGCTCCTGCCCAACTACAAGCACATCCCCATCGGCTACCACGGGCGGGCGTCGAGCCTGGTCGTCTCGGGCACGCCGGTGCGCCGGCCGTGGGGGCAGCAGGCCCCGCCCGACAACGAGCCCGAAGCCGGGCCCTCCTTCGCCCCCTGCCGGATGCTGGACTACGAGCTCGAGGTCGGCGCGGTCATCGGCGTGGGCAACCGCATGGGCGAACCGATCGCGGTGGGGGAGGCCCATCGGCACCTCCTGGGCCTGTGCCTGGTCAACGACTGGTCGGCGCGCGACATCCAGAAGTGGGAGTACCAGCCCCTCGGCCCCTTCCTCGCCAAGAACTTCGCCACGACCATCAGCCCGTTCATCGTGACCCTCGAAGCCCTGGCCCCCTTCCGCTGCCCGGCGCCGGCGCGCCCCAAGGGCGACCCCTGCCCGCTCGCCTACCTGGTGGACGAGGGCGACCAGGCCGCCGGCGGATTCGACATCACGCTTGAGGTCCTGATCCGCACCGAGAAGATGGCGGCCCAGGGTCTGGACGCCCTCCGCCTCTCCCGCGGCTCGTTCAGGCACATGTACTGGACGGTCGCCCAGCTTCTGACGCACCACGCCTCGGGCGGGTGCAACCTCCAGCCCGGCGACCTGCTCGCCTCGGGCACGGTCTCGGGCCCGGAGCCCGAGTCGCGCGGCTGTCTCCTCGAACTCACCTGGCAGGGCCACGGGCCCGACGGCAAGCCCAGGCCCCGCAAGCCCATCGACCTCCCCACGGGCGAGACCCGGACGTTCCTCGCCGACGGCGACGAGGTCATCATGCGCGGTCACTGCGTCCGCGACGGCTTCCGGCGGATCGGCTTTGGCGAATGCCGCGGCAAGGTCGAACCGGCGCGGACCTGATCACCCTCGCCCGAGCCCGCCGGCGGCGAGCGGGCGGAATCGGGCCCCGCCCGCCCGGCCCTGCCCAAGCCGGCCCGCGGCCGGGCCGATAATCTACGCCATGCGCCAGTTCAATCTCTGCGTGCTCGGCTCGGGCCCGGCGGGGCAGAAGGCCGCGATCCAGGCCGCCAAGCTCGGGAAGAAGGTCTGCGTCGTCGAGCAGCGCGAGGTGGTCGGTGGCGCGGCGATCAACACCGGGACCATCCCGAGCAAGGCCCTGCGCGAGGCCATCCTGAACCTCGGGGGGCGGGCCGAGGCCACGCCCCGCACCGCCGACTTCTACAAGGCGGCCCGCACCGCGACCTTCGCGTCGCTGTGGGAGAGCGCCAACCGCGTCATCAAGGCCGAGATCGACATGGTGCGCGAGCACTTCGCCCGCAACGGCGTGGAGGTGGTGACGGGTCGGGGCCAGTTCCGCGACTCCAACGTCATCGACGCGGTGGGCGCGCACGCCTCCGAGACCGTGGGCGCCGAGAAGATCCTGATCGCCACCGGCACCCGCCCCGCCAAGCCCACGGACATCGAGTTCGACGCCGACAACATCATCACCAGCGACGAACTCCTCTCGCTCTCGCATACCCCGCACTCCATGATCGTGGTGGGGGGCGGCGTGATCGGGACCGAGTACGCCTCCATGCTCTCGGCCCTGGGCGTCAAGGTCACGCTCGTCGAGGGCCGCCAGCGGCTGCTGGACTTCGTCGACGCCGAGATCATCGAGGCCCTCCAGTACCACCTCCGACAGTCGGGGGTCACCCTCCGCATGGGCGAGAACGTCGTCAGGATCAAGCGGATCGAGCCCCCGCCCGGCGCCCGCACCCGCGACGGCGTCATGGTCGAGGCCACGCTCGAGAGCGGCAAGACCATCCGCGCCGACTGCCTGCTCTACGCCATCGGCCGACAGGGCAACACCGAGGACCTCAACCTGTCGGCGGCGGGGCTCACCGCCGACGCCCGCGGGCGGATCAAGGTCAACGAGCAGGGGCAGACCGCCGTCCCGCACGTCTTCGCCGCCGGAGACGTCATCGGGTTCCCCGCCCTGGCCAGCACGAGCATGGAGCAGGGGCGGCTGGCCGCGTGCAACATGTTCGGCGAACGCTGCGAGAGCTACGGGCGCCTGCTCCCCTACGGCATCTACGCCATCCCCGAGATCTCGATGGTGGGATGGACCGAGGAGCAGCTCACCAAGGAGGCCATTCCCTACGAGGCCGGCGTGGCGCAGTACAAGGAGATCGCCCGCGGGCAGCTCCTGGGCGACGAGATCGGGGCCCTGAAGCTGCTCATCCACCAGGACAGCCACACGCTCCTGGGCGTCCACGCCATCGGCACCGGCGCCACCGAGCTCATCCACATCGGGCAGGCGGTCATGGCCTTCAACGGCACCGTCGAGTACTTCGTCAACGCCGTCTTCAACTACCCCACGCTCGCCGAGTGCTACCGCGTGGCGGCCCTGAACGGGCTCAACAAGCTCCGGAACCAGTAGCCGGCCACCCTAGCGGAAAGCGAACAGCGCGGGACCTGGGCCCGCGTGCCATGATCGCCGCAACCGTGCCTGTGTTCGGCGGTATGCTGCACCCGTCGGAGGGATCGGGCGCAGCCGTCATGACACGCGAGCAGGAGCAGGATTTCATCCGCCGGGCCATCGGGGGCGACCGCGACGCCGCGGAGGCCTTGGTGCGGCGCCATCAGGCGCCGGTGTACGCCTACGTGATGCGGCTCTCCGGGCGGCACGACGTGGCGGAGGACGTCACCCAGGAGGCCTTTGTCCGGGCCCTGACCCACCTGGAGCGCTTCGACACCCGCTTCCGCTTCTCGACCTGGATCTTCACGATCGCCAAGCGCGTGTACCTGAGCGGACGGGCCCGGATGAGCCCCGTGTTCGACAGCGACGCGGTGGGCGACCGCAACGCCCACGCCATCACCCCGGACCGGGGCGTGATCGGCACCGATGCCCGGCGCGTGGTCCGCGACGCGGTGCAGCGCGTGCTCGCCGTGCTCCCCGAGACGCAGCGCGAAGTGCTCGTCCTCTTCTACCAGCACGCGTGGCCCATCTGGCTGATCGGCGAGCACCTGGGGATCCCGGAGGGCACGGTCAAGAGCCACCTGCACCGCGGGCGCGCGAAGGTGCGCGACGCGCTGGCGGACAGCCGCGCCGTCCGAGACTCGCGCGACGGCTGGGGGTCGCGCCTGGCCGCCTGGATCGGGGGGCGCGCCCCGTGAACCGACCACGCGACCAGCACGGGCGCGGCGCCGACGCCGGAGTGCGCCGGTTCGTCACGCGGCTGTCCCGGCCCCCGCGGACGCCCGACCTCGCCTCGGCGATCCTGGACCGGGTCGCCCGCGAGCGACCGTTCGTCGCGGCGCGGGGGCGGCGGCGCGTGCGGTTGATGCGCGGCGTGCCGGCGCTCCTGGTCCTGCTCGTGCTGGGCGCGATCGTCGCGCTGCAACGCACGGCCCCGGGGCGGCTCGCGCCCCAGGAGCGATCGCTCGTGTCCGCCGTGGTCCACGCCGGCCAGGCCGAAGTCGCGCGGGGCGCCGCCGGGTTCGGCGATGCGCTCGACCGGGCGGCCCACCGCTGGGTCACGGACCTGACGCGCCGCGCCGGGTCGGCCACCGCCTCCGCCGCCAAGCGCGAGCGCCTCGAAACGCCCATGCTCGTGCTCGCGCCGGCCAGGCCGCTCCGCGACCGGGCCGCTCCCCTGGCGGCCCTCGGGGGCAGCGGCGGGCTCGACGTGACGCGCACGCCGCCGGGCTCGCCGGCGCTCGCGGGGCCGACCGGGCTCGCCGTCGGGACCGACATGGGCCCGGCTCCGACCTGGCTCTGGGGCCTGCGGGCCGGGTACGCCATGGCCGGCCTGCCGCGTCGTTCCCCCACCCCGGCGCCGACGGGCCCCGAGGCGAGCGACGACGAGCCACGATGATGAGCGCGGTGCGGGTCGCACAGGTTCTCGCGTTGTTCCGTTCGCCGCCGCGGGCCGCGCTCGTGGGGGCGCTCCTCGCCGCGGCCCACACCGCCGCCCAGCCCGGCACGGGGGGACAGGCCGACCTCCCCTCCACGGCCCTGCGCCTGCCGTTCTCGATCGAGACCGCGATGGTCATCCGGAACGCGGCGGAGCTGCGCGGCATGGAGGTCGGCGACGCGACGTGGCACGCGCTCCTCGACGCCGGGATCGTCGGCGACGACACCATCGGGGCCTGGGACACGCTCGCCGCCTCGCTCAAGCTGGGCCCCGGCGCGGCGTTCGACCGCCTCCTGGGGCGCTCCTGCACGATCGTCGCGCGCGGGCTCGCGGGCGACGGTCCCCCCGACTGGGTGATCGTGTGCGAGATCGCCGACGACACGCGGGCTCGCCTGCTCCAGTCCCTGCGCCCGGCCGCACGGGGCATCGGCGACGCCGCCACCGTCCTCACCATCGAGGGCGGGCAGATCGACATGGCCCTCGGCGCGTCGGTCGACCGCGGCGAGGGCGTGCCCACGGCGCCGCTCATCCTCGCCCCCGCCTCGTCGCGCCCCCTCTTCGACGAGGTCCGCGCCTCGCTGGTCTCCGGCGGGATCCCGGGCGAGCCGCTCGCCGGCGGCGCCGGGCCCCACGCCACGCTGCTCTGGGGCGAGCAGGGAACCGGGTCCTGGGCGGAGATCCGGGGCGTGCCGACCACCACGGGATGGTCGCTCGTGACCAAGTCCTTCCCCAGCCGCGGCGTGGCCACCGGCGCCTGGAGCCATGCCGCCGTCCGGCTCTGGACGGAGTTGGACGACGACCCCGCCGCCCTGGCGTGGATGGCGGGTTCGTCGGGGCCGTCCCCGCCCATGCCCTCGAGCCTGCGCCGCATCGCGGACGACCTGGCGGCCGCCCTCCTCGTGCCCCACGACCTCGTCGGACCGCTGTGCGACGCGTCGGCGCTGCGGGTGGCCCGACAGGGATCCAGCGTGTCGGCCAGCCTGCTGCTGCGCGGCGGATCGGACCCCCGCTTCGCCTCCACCTTCGACGCCTGGGTGCGGCGGCTGCTCGACGCCGGATCACCCGAGCCCATCTCGCCCGACGAGCAGGCCCAGGGCCTGGCGACGCTGGAGGATCACGCGGGCAGCACGCTCGAGCGCCTCTTCGGTCGCCGGCACGCCCTGCGCTGGATGCTCGTGCCCTCGCGCGAGCCCGGCCGCCCCCCCTGGGCCCTGATCGACGTGCGGCCCTACAGGGCCGACGCCGGCGACGCCGACGGACGACACCTCCGCCAGCGGGTCATCCAGATCGATGCCGAGCAGGTCGCCGATCCCGGCGTGAGGCGGCTGGCCGCCGCGGGCAGCGCGAGACCCTGGGACCTGGCCCAGGCGATGGGCATGCGCGACAGCCCGCTGGCGGGGCTCCGCTGGATCGATCGCGTCGCGGTCGTGGTCCCCGCACCCGGCGCGCCCGCCGGTGCCCCCACCTCGATCGAGGCTCAATGGGTCGTCGACCTTGATCTAAGAGCCCTGGCGCCCGCCGCCGCGCCGAAGTAGGCTGGTTCACCGACGTCGCCGGCGCCCCACGCACAGCAGCGCCCCAGTGCCCGCCAGGGCGGCGGTCCCCGGCGCGGGCACGTACGCGTACCCGAGGTTCACGTTATCGATGCCCCAGGACTCGTCGGCGAACCCCTGGAGCGGCGACGTGTGGAACTTGATGGCGACCGGCGCGCCGATCGGCAGCTCGAACGGGATCGTGACCTGCCGGTAGATGGAGTCGCCGTAGTGGGGGTTGCCGTAGAAGTGCCACACGCCGACGTCCGGCTGGCGGTTGCGGTAGGTCTGCAGCGTGTTCACGTTGGAGATGTGTTCCTCGAAGACGAGGGCGTCGTTGGCGGAGACGCGGAAGGCGTCCGGGCCGAACCGCGCGTCGAACCCGTCCCACGAGTCGATGGCGATCAGGTCGAACCGGAGCGTGTAGATAAGTCGGAGCGGGATCCCCGACCCGCCACCCCCCGACCCGCCCGACCCCCCCCCCGATCCCCTGGTCTCGGGCGGAGGCGCGGCGGGGAGCCGGAGCGTGATCTCCGTCGTGTCCGAGAAGTTCCCGGCGAACCAGGTCGTGACGCCGCTCCAGGCCGTCACGGTGTTGCTCGACCACCCCGCCTTCGGAAGCCCGGTCTCGAAGGTGTCGGAGAAGAGCGTACCGGACGGGTTGCCCAGCGCGGGCCCGGCGGCGAGCAGCCCGGCGAGCATGGCGAGCGAGCGAAGTCGGACGTTCATCTCTTGGCTCTCCTCATCCCGCGTCGGGGGCGCGGCGATCGCGCGGCCGCCGACGGCGGTCGGTTCCTCATCTGCCCTTGGCTGGGCCGCTCCCGCGCCTGGCGGGTGCGCCCCACAAGGTGCCACGTCTCCGCGGGATTGCCACCCCAATCGCCGACGGCGCGCCACGGACGCGCCGGAGGTAGGGCCTGGGCGGGTCGTGAGGCCCGGCGCGCGAGGTTCCGGGGCGCCGGCGACCGGCTCGCCTAGGATTGAAAGACCACTCCGAGGGTGACGCAGCACGCGGACGGCCGGGTTCCCGGACGCCCGCCGTGACCGCCCCGCAGCAGCGCGGCCCCTGCCCGCCCCGGTCCACCCGCAGGACGGAGCCGAGGATGACCACGATCGCGTCGGGGAGAAGTCAGGGCACGCCCGGGGACGCCCCCGCCGGGCCCGAGATCCGCAACGTCGCCATCATCGCCCACGTCGACCACGGCAAGACCACCCTCGTCGACAACCTCCTCAAGCAGTCCGGCAACTTCCGCTCCGGCGAGCTCGAGAAGCTCGAGGGCGGTCAGCACGGCCTCATCATGGACTCCAACCCCCTCGAACGCGAGCGGGGCATCACCATCCTCTCCAAGAACTGCTCCATCGCCTACACCGCCCTCGACGCCAGGCTCTACCGCATCAACATCATCGACACCCCGGGGCACGCCGACTTCGGCGGCGAAGTCGAGCGCGTCCTCCGCATGGCCGACGGCTGCCTCCTCCTCGTCGACGCCTTCGACGGGCCCATGCCCCAGACGCGCTTCGTCCTGGGCAAGGCCCTCGAGGTCGGGCTCAAGCCCGTCGTCGTCGTCAACAAGATCGACCGCCCCGACGCCCGCGCCCTCCAGGTCATCGACGAGGTCTTCGACCTGCTCGTCGAGCTCGGCGCCGAGGAGCACGCGGTCGGCTTCAGCGTCGTCTTCGCCTCCGCCCGCGAGGGGTGGGCCACGACGGACCTGGCGGTCCGCAAGGACGACCTGCGCGACGTCTTCGAGGCCATCGTCCGCGAGGTGCCCCCGCCCCGCGTCCAGGCCGAGGGGCCCCTGCAGATCCTCCTCACGAGCCTGGACTACAGCGAGTACGTGGGCCGCATCGGCATCGGGCGCGTCTTCCGCGGGAGTGTGCGCACCGGGCAGCGCGTCGCCATCCTCCACCGCGAGGGCGGGCGCACCGACTCCAAGGTCGGGCAGGTCCTCCAGTTCGTCGGGCTCAACCGCCTGCCCGTGGACGAGGCCGGCGCCGGCGACCTCTGCGCCCTCGTCGGGCTCGACCGCGTCGAGATCGGCGACACCGTCGCCGACGTCGAGCGGCCCGAGGCCCTGCCCCCCGTCCGCGTCGACGAACCCACCATGACCATGCTCTTCCGCATCAACGACTCGCCCTTCGGCGGGCAGGAGGGGCAGTTCGTCACCAGCCGCCAGATCCGCGAACGCCTCGACAAGGAGCTCCAGACCAACGTCGCCATGCGCGTCGAGCAGGGGCGCTCCGCCGACGAGTTCATGGTCTCGGGCCGCGGCGTGCTCTCCCTGGGCATCCTCATCGAGACCATGCGCCGCGAGGGCTTCGAGCTCTCCGTCGGCAAGCCCGAGGTCATCCTCAAGGAGATCGAAGGCAAGCCCTGCGAGCCCGTCGAGGAGCTCACGGTCGACGTCCCCAACCCAGGGCTCGGCGCCGTCCTCGAAATGGTCGGGGCCCGCAAGGGCGAACTCAGGAAAATGGAGCCCCGCGGCGAGAAGATGACCCACCTGGTCTTCGAGATCCCCAGCCGAAGCCTCATCGGCCTCCGCGGACGCGTCCTCACCGCCACCCAGGGCGAGGCCATCATGCACCACTCCTTCGTCCGCTTCGCGCCCAAGAGCGGCGAGATCCCCCACCGGGCCCAGGGCGTGCTCATCGCGCTGGAGGGCGGGCCCGTCACCTCCTACGCCGTCGAGAACCTGCACGACCGCGGCTACCTCTTCGTCGAGCCGGGCGACAGGGTTTACGAGGGACAGGTGGTGGGCGAGCACAACCGCGACAACGACCTGACGGTCAACATCACGCGGGCCAAGCAGCTCACCAACTTCCGCGTCTCCAGCAAGGAGGCCACCGTCACCCTCAAGGCCCCGCGCAAGCTCAGCCTCGAGCAGGCCCTCGAATACATCGAGGACGACGAGCTGGTCGAGGTCACGCCCGCGTGCGTCCGCATGCGCAAAAAGCTCCTGCAGGAGTCGATGCGCAAGCGGGCCGAACGCCAGGCCCGGGACAAGGCCGACGCGGAGGGCTGATCCTCGGCGGCGGGCGGAGGGCGGCGCGAGCCCCCGCGGTCCCCCGACGTACACTCGGGGCATGAGCCCCGTCAAGCCCTCCAAGGCCCCGAAACAGGCATCGGCCGCGACCAAGCGACGCCTCGCCCGGGCCGCCGCGCCACCCGCCGACAAGGTCCCCGCCGGCCCCAGGCCCCGAGTCGAACGCGACACGATGGGCGAGATGATCGTCCCGGGCGACGTGCTCTTCGGCGCCAGCACCCAGCGCGCCGTCCTCAACTTCCCCGTCTCGGGTCGGCCCGTCCCCGAGTCGGTCATCAAGGCCTACGCCCTCCTCAAGGCCGCCTGCGCCACCGTCAATCACCGCCTCGAACGCCTCGACCGGGACCGCACCAACGCCATCCTCGAGGCCTGCCGCGAGATCGAGGACGGGCTCCCCGCCTTCGGCGGCCTGGCCCGGCACTTCCCCATCGACATCTACCAGACCGGCTCGGGCACCTCCACCAACATGAACGCCAACGAGGTCATCGCCAACCTCGTCTGCGTCCGCCGACACCAGCCCATCGGGCGCGGCAAGGACCCGGAGTGGATCAAGGCCGGCGGCGTCCACCCCAACGACCACGTCAACATGGGGCAGTCGTCCAACGACACCTTCCCCACCGCGATGCACCTGGCCGCCGCCATCCGCATCAACAACGAGCTCCTCCCCGCCCTCGACGCCATGGCCCGCACGCTCGAGCGCCAGGCCAAGGCCTGGGACAAGCTCGTCAAGATCGGGCGCACCCACCTCCAGGACGCCACCCCCATCCGCCTCGGGCAGGAGTTCTCCGGCTACGCCTCCCAGCTCCGCCACGCCCAGGAGCGACTCCACCGCGCCCTCCACACGCTGGGCGAGCTGCCCATCGGCGGCACCGCCGTGGGCACCGGCATCAACTGCCACGAGGCCTTCGGGCAGATGGTCGCCGCCGAGCTCACCGAGCAGACCGGCATCGCCTTCCGCGAGGCCGCCAACCACTTCGAGGCCCAGCACGCCAAGGACGCCTACGTCGAGGCCTCGGGGCACCTCAAGACCCTCGCCGTCGGCCTCTCCAAGATCGCCAACGACATCAGGCTCATGGGCTCGGGCCCGCGCTGCGGCATCGGCGAACTCGTCCTCCCCGCCGTCCAGCCCGGCTCCTCCATCATGCCCGGCAAGGTCAACCCCGTCATCTGCGAATCCCTCATCATGGTCTGCTGCAGCGTCATCGGCAACGACGCGGCGGTCGCGCTCGGCGGGATGGGCGGCGTCGGGTCGCTCCTCGACCTCAACGTCGCCATGCCCATGATGGCCCACCACCTCCTCGACTCCGTCCACCTCCTCACCCACGCCTGCGAGATGTTCACCGCCAACCTCCTCGATGCCCTCAAGCCCGACGAGAAGCGCTGCGCCGAACTCATCGAGGGCAGCCTGGCCATGTGCACCAGCCTCGTGCCCGTGATCGGCTACGACAGGTCCGCCACCCTCGCCAAGGAGGCCTTCAGGCAGGGCAAGACCGTCCGCCAGCTCGCCTACGAGACCGTTGTCGGCGGCAAGGACCAGGCCGGCAAGCCCATCACCCGCGCCGACATCGACGCCTACCTCGACCCCTGGTCCATGACGCTCCCCGGCGGCGAGGGCAGCGCCGGCGGCTGAGAAGAGCCGGGAGCCTTCATGACGACCGCGCCCACCGCCGGCCTTGTCGGCGTTCCTCGGTCACCCCCATCGATCGCCGCCGTCACGCTCGGCGCAGTCTCGATCGCGCTGGCCCTCCTTGTTTCGGGCTACGCCGCTGTCGCCGCGGGCGTCATCGCCGTTGGCCTCGCGCTCGCGGGGAATCGGCGGGCCCTCCCGGTCGGGCTCGCGGCCGCGGGAATCGCGCCGGGCGTCGGCGCCCAGGCAATGAAGGCGATGATCGGCTGACCCGGCGCTTCAGCCGAAGGCCTTCTTGTAATCGGCCAGGAACTTGGCGATCCCCACGTCCGTCAGCGGGTGCTTCATGAACTCCATGATCACCTTGAACGGCACGGTCGCCACGTCGGCGCCGGCCAGCGCGCACTGGAGCATGTGCGTCGAGTGCCGGATGCTCGCCGCCAGGATCTTCGTCGGCATCCCGTAGTTGTCGTAGATCTGCCGGATCTTGTGGATGACGTCCATGCCCTCCTCGGCCACGTCGTCGAGCCGACCGATGAACGGGCTGACCAGGAAGGCCCCGGCCTTGGCGACCATGAGCGCCTGCAGGGGCTGGAAGCACAGCGTCATGTTGGTCCGCGTGCCCTCGTCGGTCAGGGCCTTGCACGCCTTCAGCCCCTCGACGGTGCAGGGCAGCTTCACCACGATGTTCGGCGCGATCCTGGCCCGCTCCCGCCCCTCCCGCACCATGCCGTCGAAGTCCAACGCGATCACCTCCGCCGACACCGGGCCCGCCACCACCTTGCAGATCTCCGCCAGGCGCTTGCCGTAGTCGATCCCCTCCTTGGCGATCAGGCTGGGGTTGGTCGTCACGCCGTCCAGCACGCCCAGGTCGTGGGCCTGCTTGATCTCGTCGAGGTTCGCCGTGTCGATGTACAGCAGCATCCGGAGTCTCCTGGTGGCGCGAGTCTAGGCCCGCGCCCCGGCACCCTCCGCCGCCAGGGGCTTCAGTTGCCGGCGCATGATCTTCCCCGTCGCGTTCCGCGGGAGCTGGTCCAGCCGCACCACCCGGTCCGGCACCTTGTACCCCGCCAGGTGCTGTCGGCACCACTGCTTGATCGCGGGCTCGTCGAACGGCTGCCCCTCGTGGAGCTCGACGAACGCCACGGGCACCTCGCCCCGCATCGGGTCCGGCGCGCCCACCACCCCCGACGCCTTCACCGCCGGGTTGCGCTCGATCGCCTCCTCGATCTCGCGCGGGAACACGTTCTCCCCGCCCACGATCAGCATCTCCTTGATCCGCCCGGTGATGTACAGATGCCCGTCCTCGTCCAGCCTGGCCATGTCCCCCGAGCGCAGCCACCCGTCGGGCGTGAAGAGCGCCGCCGTTTCCCCCCCCAGCCGGTAGTACCCCCCCGTCATGTTCGGGCCCCGCATCTGCAGCTCGCCCTCCCGCCCGGCCCCGAGCACGCGCCCCGTGTTGATGTCCACGATCCGCTGCTCCACCCACGGCACCGCCGGCCCCACCGAGTGCGCACGCCACTCGTTCGGCCGGCACCAGTTGGTCACGGGCCCCGTCTCGGTCATCCCGAACCCCTCGTGGATCGTCACGCCGAACCGCTCCCGGAACGCCCGGAACACCGCGTCGGGCAGCGGCTCGCTCCCCGACACCACGTACCGCAGGCTCGCGAAGTCCTCGGGCCCCGCGTCCTTGGCGTACAGCAGCGCGTTGTACATCGACGGGATCCCGATGAACACCGTCGGGCGGTGCTCCCGCAGCAGCTTCACGATCCGCCCCGGGACGAACCGCGCCGAGTACACCACCTTCAGCCCCAGCGTCAGCGGCAGCAGCGTCAGCACCGTCAGCCCGAAGCTGTGGAACTGCGGCAGCACGCCCAGCAGCGTGTCCTCCCGCGTGAAGTGCACGTGCGCTTCGATCTGCGCCAGGTTCACGCCCAGGTTGCCGTGCGTCAGCATCACCCCCTTGGGCCGACCGCTCGTCCCGCTCGTGTACATCAGCGCCGCAAGGTCCTCGTCCCGGGCCGACGCGGGCCAGAACGGCTCCGGCGCCGAGCGGAAGTCCACCGCGTCCATCAGGAGCAGGTTCTCGACGCGAGGCTCGTACCCCATGAAGTCCAGCAGCGGACGGGCCGAGATCACCGTGTCCGTCCCGCAGTTGCCGATCACGTAACGCAGCTCGTCCGCCTTGAGCAGGAAGTTCAGCGGCACCACGACCTTGCCCGTCATCCACCCCGCCAGGGCCGCGATCGGGAAGGCGCCCCCGCTGGGCAGCATCACGCCCACCGTCTCCGTCCGGCAGCGGGACTGCAGCAGGTTCGCGACGTGAAACGCCGCGACGACCAGCTCGACGGCCCTGTACGCCCGGTTGTCGTCTACGATCGCGACGCGGCGGGGCGAGGCCAGGCAACGCTTCAGGATGGGCCAGTGAACGCTCAATCGGCCTCCTACCCGTGCCCCTGACGACCGGGACGCCGCCCCGCCGATGATGACCCGGTGGGCATGGTAACGGGTAGGACGCGGCGGAGGGTCGGGGTGCGGTACGGTGCGGGATTCATCCTGGCGGCGGCGCTCCTGCCCGGCTGCGGCGGCGGCGCGTCCACCACCGCCACCAACCCCGCCTACCTCGACCAGTACACCTCCGGACGCTACACCGACTCTTACCGCGCCGCCTCGCGCGAGGCCGACGCCTCCCGAGGCACCCGCCGCGAGCACGCCAGCCTCACCGCCGGCCTCTCCGCCTACGCCATGGACCGCCACACCGAGGCCGAGCACTGGCTCCGCCCCCTCGTCGACAGCGCCGACCCCGGCACCTCCGGGCAGGCCGCCGCCACCCTCGGGCTCATCGCCCAGCGCCGCCACGAGCACGCCCGTGCCGCCGAGTTCCTCAGCTTCGCCTCCGGGCGCCTCTCCGGGCCCGACTCCGCCCGCGCCGCCGTCTACGCCGCTGACTCCTACCGCGAGCTGGGCAGGCCCGCCGACGCCGAACGCATGTTTGCGCACGCCCGCGGCGAAGCCGGCTCCCACGCCGAGATCATCACGCTCCTGGCCCAGCGACGCTCGGTCGTCCCTCCGACCGTCCCGCCCACCAGGCCGATCGCCGCCCCGCGCCCCGTGCCCGCCGCCCCCGTCCCGTCCGCGAGCCCGGGGGGCGCGTACACCATCTCGCTCGGGGCCTTCTCGCGGTTCGCGCGCGCGCAGCAGGTCGCCGACGGCGCCCGGGCCAAGGCCACCAGCCTGGGCCTGGGGCCGCCCCGGGTCGTGGCGGTCGCGGCCCGGACCGGGGCCACCCTCTACTCCGTCCGCGTCGGGCGGTTCCAGAGCCGGACGGAGGCCGAGCGGCACCGGGGGGCGTTCGGGCCCGAGGCCGCGATCGCCCTGACGTCTTCGGAATAGGCACGCGGAACCCGCGGGGGCGGTGCCCGTATACCTGTGTGGACACCTGGGTGCGGATGCGCGCGCCCATTGTCCTTGCGAGGACCACCATGGCGCCACGACTCCTGATCGCCCTCGTCGGATTGACCGCGGTGCTCTCGGTCCCGGGCCTGGCCACCGCCCAGCCCGCCTACGTCCACGGCGTGGGAGAGCGGGGCGAGGTCCCCGAGTGGGCCCGGCGCCTGGCGATCGACCCGTCCGACCCGCGCCTCGACGAGTTCAAGCAGATGCGCCGTCGCCAGATGGAGTTCGAGAAGCGCATCAAGAAGGTGCGCTTCGACTCCCTCCGGGCCACGAACAGGCCCGACGTCCGCGCCAAGGGTCTGGCGACGCTGAACGACCTGACCGACCCGGCGGCGTTCACGCCCCTGGTCGAGCTGCTCGCCGACCAGGGCCCGGACGTCAACCAGTGGCTCGTCGGGCACTTCTCCTCTCTCAAGAGCGACGAGGCAGACGCGACGCTGGCGTGGCTCGCGCTGAACAGCCGGGACTCGGAGCTGGCCGCCGACGCGGGGCGGGCGCTGGTCGGGCGAGTCGCCCAGTCGGGGGTGATCTCGATGCGCGTGCAGCGGGTCGTCGTCGGGGCCCTGCAATCGGACGCCGATCGGATCGTCCTCGCCGGGGCGAACCTGGCCGAGACGCTCGGGCTCTGGCAGATGATCCCGCACCTGATCAACGCGCAGGTGTCGCAGGGATCGTCGGCCGATCGGCAGGGCCCGCTGGCGTGGATCCTGGTGGGGGAGCAGACGGCGTTCGTGGCGGACCTCACGCCCATCGTCGCGCCAGGGGCCGTGGCCTTCGACCCCCAGGTCGCCACCATCACCACGGGCACGCTCCTGGTCATCCACGACGCCGTGGTGACGACCGTGCGCTTCGAGGTGGCCGACGTGCTGCACCGCATGGCGGCCCGGCACGTGGGCAGCGACACCTCGCGCCTCGGGTTCGACGCCGGCGCCTGGAAGCGCTGGCACGAGGAGGTCTTCGTGCCCTGGGCCCGCGCACAGGCCGCCGACGCGCCCCGGTAGTGGCGCGAGTCGGAAGTCCGTGGACGGAGCGCTCCGGGTGCCACGGGTCATCGGGCGCTTCGCCCGTGACCCGTGCGGGTCGGGTGCCACGGGTCATCGGGCGCTTCGCCCGTGACCCGTGCGGCTGTTTGACGCCCGTCCGGACGCCGGCACGGGCGATCCGCAAGGCGGCTCGCCCGTGGCACCCGCGGCGCCCGCCCGCGCCTTGGTGCGCGTTCTTCCGACTCGCACGACGAGTGACGTGAGTCGGAAGTCCGTGGACGGAGCGCTCCGGGTGCCACGGGTCATCGGGCGCTTCGCCCGTGACCCGTGCGGCTGTTCGACGCCCGTCCGGACGCCGGCACGGGCGATCCGCAAGGCGGCTCGCCCGTGGCACCCGCGGCGCCCGCCCGCGCCTTGGTGCACGTTCTTCCGACTCGCGCCACGAGCCGGAGTGGCACGATTACCCACCGCCCGATCCGGGATTCCCGGCACTTCAAGGGGCCCGCGGTCCGCTACCATGGGCCGAGCGGCAGCGTCAAGACCGCTTCAACGCCAAGGAGACGAAGATGCGCTCCAGGTCAAAGCACGCGGCAGTGGTCCTGATGTCCATGGGGCTTTCCATTGCGATGGTCGGCTGCAAGAGCGCCGAGCCGGCCAAGGACGCCGCGGCGGAGCCCGCCAAGACGGAGCATCCAAAGGGCGAGCATCCCAAGGGCGAACACCCGAAGGGCGAGCACCCTCGGTGAAGCATGCCTGAGTCCGGGCGGTCCGTATCCGTGACCGCGGCTCGATGAGGAGTTGTCGCATGCGCGCGCACGTCTTGAACCTGTGTCCTCTCCCGGCGATCGCGGGGCTGATGGTCGGCTGTGCCTCGCCGCCCGACGCGGCGACGCAGGCGCCCGCGGCGAACGTGGTCACCGCCGACATCCAGGCCGGGATCGAGGCCCACATCCGCGAGCAGACCCGGCTCGCCGGCGGCACCTTCCCGCTCGCCTACGAGGGGCTGGAGCTCCGCCTCAAGCTGGTCCGCGTGCACACGGAGTACCTGGCCAACCTGGGGCCGGGGCGGCACTTTGCCTGCGTCGACCTGGCGAACATCGACGGCAACGTGTACGACGTGGACTTCTTCCTCGAGGGCGATCCCGGCTCGATGACCGTGACCCAGACCACGGTCCACAAGCTCAACGGGCAGCCGTACTACCTGTGGGAGCTGACCGACGCGGGCGTCTGGGAGCGCCGCCCGGTGGAGGGCGCCGCCAACGCGCTCATGGGGATCAAGGAGGGGCGGGACGCCTTCGAGTTCCGCTACCAGGCGAGCCTGCCCAAGCTGACCGGCGCGGCGCGGCTGTGGATCCCCCTGCCCACCACCGACGCCGCCCAGACCGTCGAGGAACTCGAGATCAGCGTGCCCGGGCAACGTCGGGTCCTGACCGACGCGCACCACGGCAACCGCATCCTCCTTCTGACCCTCGACCCGCGCGACAGCGAGAAGCCCATCACGCTGCGGTTCCGGGTCGAGCGGCAGGAACGCCGCGCCTACGTCGACCCGTCGGCGCGACCGGAGGACTCGCTCACCCCGGAGCGCCTCGTGCCCGACAGCCCGCGCTTCCAGGAGATCGCGGCGGACGTGCTGGCGGGCAAGGAGGGCGACCTCGTTCGCGCCCGCGCCCTGTACGACCACACCATCGACCGCATCCGCTACCAGCGCTACGGCGCGGGCTGGGGTCAGGGCGACGCCAACTACGCGTGCGACGTGGGCACCGGCAACTGCACCGACTTCCACGCCTACTTCATCGCCCTGGCGCGGGCCGCGGGGATCCCCGCTCGCTTCGCCATCGGCGCCTCCATTCCCTCGGAGCGCGACGAGGGCGGGATCGACGGCTACCACTGCTGGGCCGAGTTCTTCGCCGAGGGCAAGTGGTGGCCCGTCGACATCAGCGAGGCCGACAAGTACACCGCGCTCTCGACGTACTACTTCGGGCGCCACCCCGCCAACCGCATCGAGCTCAGCCGCGGGCGCGACCTGGTGGTCGAGCCGGGCCCGTCGTCGGGGCCCATCAACTTCCTGGCGTACCCGGTCCTGGAGCACGGGGGCGTGACCACGGTCATCAGGCCTCGGTTCTCGTTCCTGCGCCGATCGCCCACCTCCGCGGCACGCCCGAAGCCGGCCCCCAGCAACCCCGCGGGCTCGTAAGCCCCGACGAACGCGGCCCTTGACACCACCCCCACGCGCGAGCGCGGGGCCGTCCTGAGTCCGCGCCCGCGCTCACGTCGCGCACGCCATCGACGCGATCGGAGCCCGGGCGAGCGTCGGGGCTAACCTCTCTGGACCCCGGAGGGACGCGATGACGCACGCAAGGTCCGATGCGACGAAGGCCGAGTGGATCGGGCTGTTGTCGGCGTGCCCGGTCGTGCCGGGCGCGACGGTGAGCAAGCCGCTCTTCAGCGCGCCCGAGGGCAAGGTGGTGCTGTTCGCGATGGACGCGGGGCAGGAGATCAGCGAGCACAAGGCCCCCTTCGCCGCCAGCGTGCACGTGCTGGACGGTCGCCTGCGGTTCGCGGTCGGCGCCGACGAGCGCGAGATGGGCCCGCACGACTGGCTCGTGATGCCCCCCGACGCCCCCCATCGGCTCAGGGCCCTCGATCCTTCGCGGTTCGTCCTGACGCTCTTCAAGGGCGCCCAGCCGGGGCGGTGAGTCCGCGGAGAACGGAACGACGGGAGGTGCCCGATGAGATGGATCGGCTTGGCCTCGGCGGCGCTCGCCCTGTGGGGCTGCGCGCTCCCGGTCACGCAGTATCAACGGACCTTCGCCGACCAGAGTCACGACCAGCCCTGGGCCGGCGCGGGCGAGCGGGCCGCGGCGAAGGTCCGGGTCAAGGCCGACTTCATTCGCCTGGATCAGTGCCTCGTGTGGACCACCCCCGACGGGCGCGAGCTCGACGCCGATCGGGCCGTCGAACGCTGCGAGCGGTTCCTGTCCGGCAAGGGGATCGAGCGTGAGCCCGCCGGCGCCGACGAGGAGGGGCGGCCGATGCCCGCGGCGGCCTGGGGGTCCGGGGGCGAGGCGCTCCTGGCGCCGGTCCAGACCTACCCCGACAGCCCGGTGATCGTCTGCGTCGATCCGCTGATCGTTGTCGTGTGCGACCAGCCGCGTTCACTTCGCCGCCAGGATGAGACCCCGGGTGTCATGGACCAGGAAGGGCGACCCTTCGTGCGGGCCGTGCGGCACACGCTGACCCGCGGGTATCAGTACGGCACGGGCGGCGCGTGCGCGGCGTCGCTCCGCTGGTTCGCACCCGACTTGGGCGTCGGCCCGGAGCCGCTGCCATCCGACGGGGCCATCCGCACGCCGTGGGGCACGCTCGTGGTCAGCCGAACTCCGGAGGGCTGGACCTCCTCGGCCTTGCCGAACGCCGCCCCTTGACGCCTTGGTGCGGTTCGCACGCCGGGGCGCCGCGTGGTATACCACGCGGCATGGAGACGCTGCACCGACGTCGATTCCTGGCCGCCGCGGGGCTTGCCGTGGCGGGTGTTCCCGCGCTGGCCCGTCAGCCGGAGGGGGAACCCGCCGCCGCGCACGAGGGGGACGACCATCGCGGGGCGTGCGCGGTCGCGTCGTCGAACGGGCAGCGGGCGGCGGCGCGGGCGATGGAGCTGATCGCCCAGGGGTACGACCCCGCCGACGCGGTGGTGCAGGGCGTGCGCCTGATCGAGGACGACCCGAGTGACCACAGCGTGGGCTTGGGCGGGCTGCCCAACGAGGAGGGCGTGGTCGAGCTGGACGCGTCGGTGATGCACGGCCCGACGCACAAGAGCGGGGCCGTCGCCGGCCTGCGCGGCATCAGGAACCCGGCGTTGGTCGCGCTCCAGGTCCTCCGGCGCACCGACCACTGCCTGCTCGTGGGCGAGGGGGCCCTGCGCTTCGCGCGGCAGATGGGGTTCGCCGAGGAGAACCTGCTCACGGAGGAGGCCCGGCGGATCTGGCTCCGCTGGAAGGCCAACGCCAGCAAGGACGACGACTGGCTCAACGACGACGAGCGCGACCCGCCCGCCGGCAAGGAGTGGGGCGAGGGCGACAAGCCTCGCTCGGCGATCGACCCGGCGATCACGTCGACGACGGGCACGGTGCACTGCTCCGCCGTGACGCCCGCGGGCGACCTGGCCGGTTGCACCAGCACCAGCGGGCTGTCGTGGAAGATCCCGGGGCGCGTGGGCGACTCGCCCATCATCGGGGCCGGGAACTACTGCGACAACGCGATCGGGTCGGCGGGGAGCACGGGGCGGGGCGAGTCGGCCATCGTCAACCTCTGCGCCTTCCGCATCGTCGACGCCATGGGGCGCGGGCTGTCACCCACGCGGGCCTGCCTGGAGGCGGCCCGCGCCGTCGCCCAGCGCACGCTCGAGAAGCGCCTGCTGCGGGCCCCGGGCCGACCCAACTTCAACATCCTCTTCTACGCCCTGCGCAAGGACGGGGCCTTCGGCGGGGCCTCGCTCATGCCGGGCGGGCGCTTTGCCGTCGACACCGGCACGGGACCGCGCCTCGTTCAGTGCCCGTCCCACTTCGAGGCCCAGCGATAACCAGGGACGACCGTCCGGCCGCACCGGCCCCGCTCGCCGATGGCCTCGGGCGAGGTCTGACCGCGTCAGATCTGGGACGACGGCGGTTCGACCCGGGCAAACACCGGGGGGGAGGCGGTCGTTCCCATGGGCGTCCCTGGTTGATCGCCGATGCGGGTCATTCCAGATCAATCGATCGAGATTCACGACAGCCGTCGAGGACGCCCGTCGATCTGTGCGGGGCCCCCCCCGGATCGGGGGGTCCGGCGGCCGTTCTGTCAGGAGAAGGCGAAATGTCTCGATGCTCCCTGGTGACGTTGATGGCGGCGGTGGTCGGAGGGGCGGCCCCCGCGATGGCCCAGCAGGACCCGCATTCGGAGGCGACGCAGCCCGCGGCGGAGGCCGCGATGAACGCCAGCATCGGCGTCGATCTCACCACCGCCTACTACTTCCGGGGCCTGCGCCAGGAGGACCGCGGGTTCATCGTGCAGCCCTACTTCACGGTCGGAATGGACGCGTTCAGCGGCGAGGGCTGGTCGTCCAACCTCTCGCTGGGCGTCTGGAACAGCTTCCACGACCGCGCGACCGGGTCGGACTCGCCCGACGACACCATCTCCAAGTGGTACGAGGCGGATTTCCTCATCGGGCCCTCGGTCACCCTCGGGCGCTGGACCTTGGGCGCACAGTACGTCTGGTACACCAGCCCTTCGAGCGCGTTCGGAACCTGCGAGGAACTGTGCCTCTCGATCGCCTTCGACGACTCGGGCCTCCTGGGCAAGTGGAGGCTGTCGCCCGCGGTGGCCGTCGCGTTCGAGACCGGCCCCAACGCGGCCGACGGTGGCGACCTTGGCGTCTACGGCCAGGTCTCCCTCACCCCGGGGTTCGACGTGGACACAGACGCCCTCGGGACCCTTTCGTTCGCCTTCCCCGCCACGCTCGGCGTCAGCCTGAGCGACTACTACGAGAACGCCGCGGGCGACGATGAGTTCTTCGGGTACTTCTCGATCGGCGCCCGGGTGTCCGTCCCCCTCGGGCTCCCCCGGCGATACGGGGCGTGGACCTTCTCGGCGGGCGTCCTCGGGCTCTTCCTCGGCGACCACGCCGCCGATCTCAACGACCGCGATCACACCGAACTCGTCGGCACGCTCGGGCTCTCGGCGAGCTTCTGACGGCGCCGTCGGCAGCCACCACCAAGAGGTAACACCATGACACTGCGGAACATCAAGGTCGCGCACAAGCTCACGATCCTCGTGGCGATCGCCCTCGCCGGCCTCGCCGTCTTCGGCGCCGCCTCGTACCGCAACCTCGAGACCGTGAAGGTCGGCGGCCCGCTGTACGCCAGGATCATCGACGGGAAGGACCTCACGGCGGACATCCTGCCGCCGCCGGAATACATCCTCGAGACCTATCTCGTTGCCTACCAGATCGCGTCCGAGGAGGACAGCGGGCGGCGCCTCGCCCTGGCCGACCGCATCCGGCCCCTGAAACAGGACTACGCCGATCGGCACGAGTACTGGACCAGGAAGCTCGACGAGGGCCCGATGAAGCAGAAGCTCCTGGTCGACTCGTACCAGCCCGCCGTGGAGTTCTTCAGGGTGCTCGAGGGCGAGTTCCTGCCGCTGGTGCTCGCGGGGCAGCTGGACGAGGGCAGCGCCTTGCTGAAGTCGAAGCTCTCGCCGCTGTACGCGAGCCACCGGTCCGCGATCGACGAGGTCGTGACGATGGCGTCGAAGTTCGCCTCCGACAACGAGGCGACGGCGACGTCGGCGACGTCGCGGGCGCTGGTGGTCCTGGTGTCGATCATCGGGAGCGTGGTCGTGCTGGTCATCGGCGCCGGGTGGCTCATCGCCGCGGGCGTGACGCGGCCGGTGCGCGCGATGCGCAAGGGTCTGGCCCGCCTCGCCGAGAGCAAGGACCTGACCTTCCGCATGGAGATGCGCCGCGGCGACGAGATCGGCATGATCGCCGAGTCCGTCGACGGGTTCCTCGCGGAACTGCACGGCGTATTCACGGAGGTCTCTTCGGCGGCCGGCCAGGTAGCCGCCGCCGCGACCCAGATCGCCGCGTCCGCCGAGGAGATGGCGGCGGGCCTGAAGGCCCAGGAGCAGCAGACCACGCAGGTGTCGGCGGCGGTGGAGGAGACGAGCCAGTCGGTGGTGGAGGTGGCCAGGAAGGCCTCCGAGGCCAGCGGCGCCGCCGCAGCCGCCGGCAAGGAGGCCAGCGAGGGCGGGCAGGTCGTCGGCAAGACGGTCGAGGTGATGCGCGGCATCAGCGAGCATGTCAACCAGTCCGCCTCCGCGATGCAGGAACTCGGGAAGCGGTCCGAGCAGATCGGACAGATCATCGGCGTCATCAACGATATCGCGGATCAGACCAACCTCCTGGCCCTCAACGCCGCCATCGAGGCCGCTCGCGCCGGCGAGCACGGGCGCGGGTTCGCGGTGGTGGCCGACGAGGTCCGCAAGCTCGCGGAGCGCACCACCAAGGCCACCGAGGAGGTCGCCGGATCGATCCGCGAGATCCAGGGCCAGACCAACGCCGCCGTGGTCAACATCCAGGACGGCACGGACCGCGTCGCCAAGGGTGTCGCCCTGGCCAACGACGCCGGATCGGCCCTGGGACGGATCCTCTCCGCCAGCGACCAGCTCCAGTCGATGGTGCAGTCCATCGCCGCGGCGAGCGAGCAGCAGTCCACCGCTGCCCAGCAGATCGCCCGCTCGATCGAGTCCATCAGCGCGGTGACCCGCGAGTCCAACCAGGGCGCGGGGCAGGCCGCCCAGGCCGCCACCCAGCTCTCGACCCAGTCGGAGCGCCTCCGCGCCCTCGTGGCTCGGTTCACCATCTGAACCGCGCCGAGGGAGCCCGGCAGGACACGGGCCCCTCTGGCGCACCGTCAGCGGCCGGCGGGGTCCCCGCCTCGCCGGCCCTTGCGCGCACCGTCCACCGCCGCGATGAACCGCGCCGGCGCCTTCTCCACGTCCTCCTTGCACCCGTCGCAGCACAGACGCACCAGGCGACCGGCGACCACCACGTCCACCGGGCCGCCCATGCTGTCCAGCGCCTCATCGCTGACGGGGCACTTGCTCAGCGGGTAGTCCTTCCCCTGCGCCTCGATGACCGCCCGGTCGAGCGCGAGCAGGTACTTCTTCGGGTCCTTGCCCAGCAGCCCCTTCTCCGCCTCATCGGTCAGCAGGAAGAGACGGTTGCCGACGACGGCCTCCACCGGCTTCTCCGCCAGCGGCTTGCCGCTGACGACGCTGGTCTTGAGCGGGTAGAGCGGACGCTGGTCCTTGACGATCTTCTCATCGAGCTTGGCCAGGCTGGCCGCCACGTCGCGCTCAAACCCGGGGAAGCAGCTCGCGCAGCAGAAGCGGACCTCGCGCCCCTCGTACACCTTCGCGGGAGGCTCGCCCATCGACCCCAGCTCCATGCCCGAGATCGGGCAGGTGTTGAAGGGATACGGGTCCCCGACGCGGGCCTTGGCGTCGGTCTGGGCCGCGGGCTGGGCGGCCGGCTTGTGCCCGTCGTGCTGGGCCAGCAGCGCCGAGGGGGCCAGCCCCGCGAGCGTGATCAGCGCGAGAACGGAACGTGCGAACATGAGAACACTCCTTTCCGGTGAGTCGGCCTACGCCGCGGCCTGGTCGGCGCCCCGCGGGGCGTGCGCGCGGAACTCCCGGCGCATCGCGGTCTTCTTCGCCACGTAGAACAGGATGGGGTAGATGAGCAGTTCGAGCACGAAGCTGCTCGCCAGCCCCCCGATCATGGGGGCGGCGAGCCGCCGCATGGTGTCGGCCCCCGCGCCCTCCCCCCACATCAGGGGCAGCAGCCCGATGAACGTCGTCGCCACCGTCATGGTCTTGGGGCGGATCCGCATCACGGCCCCGTCGTGGATCGCCCACCACAGGTCGTCCGTGTTGCGCATCCGCCCCTCGCGCCGGAAGCGCTCGAACGAGTTGTCCAGGTACAGCAGCATGACCAGCCCGGTCTCGGCGTCCAGCCCCGCCAGGGCGATCAGCCCCACCCACACCGCCAGCGACAGGTTGTAGTCCAGGGCCCACACCAGCCAGATCGCCCCCACGGCGCTGAACGGCACCGCAAGCAGCACGATCCCGACGCGCAGCCACGAGCGCGTCGCCAGGTAGAGCAGCACCACGATCGCCGCCAGCGTCAGCGGCACCGCCACCAGCAGCCGCGCCCGCGCCTCCTGCATGTACTCGTACTGACCGGACCACACGATGCTGTACCCCGCCGGCAGCGTCACGCCGCGGCTCACCGCCCGCTTGGCGCCGGCGACGAAGGTGCCCACGTCGATCCCGGCGATGTCGACGTACACCCACGCCGTCAGGCGCGCGTTCTCGCTCTTGACCATCGGCGCCCCCTCGCGCAGCGACAGCCGCGCCAGCTGCGCCAGCGGCACGTGCGCCCCCGTCGGCGTGGGCACGAGCACCGCCCGCAGCGCCCCCAGGTCGTCGCGCAGCTCCGACGGGTACCGCAGGTTGACGGGGTACCGCTCCAGCCCCTCAACGGTCTCGGTGACCTCCATGCCGCCCATCGCCGTCGCGATCACGTCCTGCACCTCGCGCACCGAGAGCCCGTAGCGGGCGATCTCGGGGCGGTCCAGGTCCACGTCGATGTAGCGCCCCCCGAGCGTCTTCTCCGGAAACGCCGAGAGCGTGTATTGACCCGTCGCTTCCGAGGTCTTGATGATCCGCGTCACGTCCCCGGCGAGCCCCGCCAGCGTCGCCAGGTCCGGCCCCATCACCTTTACCCCGACGGGAGTGCGGATGCCCGTCGAGAGCATGTCGATCCGCGTGCGGATGGGCATGGTCCAGGCGTTGGTCAGCCCGGGGATCTGCACCGCCTGGTTGAGCCCCGGCACGTTGATCCCGCCCGGCAGCGTGTACCCGTACACCAGCTCCTCGAGCGTGATGGGGCGCGTGTCGCCCCAGCGCCGCGCCAACCGCGAGCGGATCCAATCTGGCCACCGGTCGAAGAAGCGCCGCACCGGCACGCTCCGCCAACGCCCCTTGTCGCGGTGGAGCATGATCGTCGTCTCGATCATCTCCATGGGGGCGGGGTCGGTCGCGGTCTCGGCCCGCCCGATCTTGCCGAACACGCTCTGCACCTCGGGGAACTGGCGGATGATCCGATCGGTCTGTTGCAGCAGCTCGCGGGCCTTGGTCGGGCTCAGCCCCGGGTCGGTCGTGGGCATGTAGAGCAGGTCGCCCTCTTCCAGCGGCGGCATGAACTCGCTGCCCAGTTGCCGCAGCGGGTACAGCGTCGCCGCCATGAGCAGCACCGCCCCCAGCAGCACCAGCCACTTGAACCGCATCGCCAGCGCGAAGAAGGGGTCGTACACGCGCTGCAGCAACCGCGAGATCGGGTTGGCCTTCTCGTGGATGATCCTCTGCGGCACCAGCAGCATCGCCGCGACCACCGCCCATCCCCCCGCCAGCCACACGCGGTAGGGCTCCAGGTCGCCCAGGGGCGCGCCCATCAGCCCCGCCGCGGGGAGCAGGATCAGCCCCAGCATCGTCGCCACGCTCCGCCGCCAGCCCCAATCGCGCGGCAGCACGCGCGAGGTGATCAGGAAGGTCATGAGCACGGGGATCGCGGTCACCGCGAGGAGCGCCGCCGCCGCCATCGCGAACGTCTTGGTGAACGCCAGCGGCTTGAAGAGCCGCCCGCTCTGCTCCCCCAGCACGAACACCGGCAGGAACGACACCGTGATGATGAGCAGCGAGAAGAAGAGGCTGGGCCCGACCTCGCGGGCCGCGTCGAGGATGATCCCGGCGCGGGGGCGGGGCTCGCCGGGCGTGCCCGACGCCGCCAGCCCGTGCAGCCGCTCCTCCTCCCGGTCCAGGTGCTTGTGCGCGTTCTCGACCATCACGATCGAGCTGTCCACCATCACGCCGATGGCGATGGCGATCCCGCCCAGGCTCATGATGTTGGCGTTGATCCCCAGGATCCGCATGAGCAGCAGGCTGGCGAGCACGCCCGTGGGCACCACGAACACCGCCACCAGCTCGCTCCGGGCGTGCAGCAGGAACAGGATGCACACCAGCGCCACCACGATGATCTCCTCCAGCAGCGTGTCGCTCAGCGTCGCCACGGCCCGCCCGATCAGGTCGCTGCGGTCGTACGCCGCCTCGATGGCGACGCCCGCCGGCAGCGTGGGCTCCAGCTCCGCCAGCCGCGTGCGCACGCGCTCGATCGTGGTCCGCGCGTTCTCGCCGAAACGCATCACCACGATGCCCCCGACCGTCTCGCCCTCGCCGTTCCACTCCGCGATGCCCCGGCGCATGTCCGGCCCGATGCGGACCTCCGCCACGTCGCGCAGGTGCACGGGCCTTCCGTCGGGCCCGGCCCCCAGCGCGATCGCCTCCAGGTCCGCCAGCACCCGCTCCGTGCGCAGGTCCTCCAGGGCCCGCCCCGACGCCAGCGCCGCCGCCCGCTCCGCTTCCGTCAACGACCCCAGGTACCCCCGCCCGCGGATCATGAACTCGGTCTCACCCAGCTCGACCGCCCGCCCGCCCACGTCGGCGTTGGAGGCCTCGATCGCCTCGCGCACGCGCGAGATGGGCAAGTCGAACGCCAGCAGCCGCACCGGGTCCACCACCACCTGGTACTGCTTCACGAACCCGCCCAGCGACGCCACCTCGCTCACGCCGTCCAGCGGCGTCAGCTCGAAGCGCAGGTACCAGTCCTGCACGCTCCGCAGTTTCGCAAGGTTCGCGTCCGGGCGGGCCAGCGGGGCCCCATCCAGCGGGCTGGCGTCCAGCCCCGGGAAGATCCGTCGGCGCACCGCGCCCGACGGCGCCTCGTCCGCCGACGCGTACCACCGGTCGCCCGCCCCGTCGTGCCAGAGCCCCTCCGGGTGACGCGGGTCGTACGGACCTGTCACCAGCGCGTACTCGTACACCCAGCCCACGCCCGTCGCGTCGGGCCCGATCAGGGGCGTCACGCCCCGCGGCAAACGCGACGTCGCCACGTTGACCTGTTCCAGCACGCGGCTGCGGGCCCAGTAGATGTCCGTCCCGTCCTCGAAGATGATGTAGACGAACGACACCCCGAACATGCTGTACCCGCGCACCACCTTGGCCTTGGGAACCGCCAGCATCGCCGTCGTCAGCGGATAGGTCACCTGCGCCTCGACGATCTCGGGCGCCTGCCCCGGGTGCTCGGCCCGGATGATCACCTGCACGTCCGACAGGTCCGGGATCGCATCGACCGGGATCGTCCGCGCCGCCCACACGCCGCCCACCACCAGCGCCAGCGACGCCAGCAGCACCATGGCGCGGTTGTGCACGCACCACTCGATCAGCCTGGCGATCATCGCGGGGCCTCCTGCCGGGCCGGGATCGTCGCCCTGATCACCCCGCAGCGCAGCATCCCGGGGTCGTACGGGTTCTCGACCTTGTCCGCCGCCTGAAGCCACGCCGCGTCCACCATCGGGCAGTACGCGTGCCGCACCGCCGGGGCCACCGCCGCGCTCGGCGGCATCGTCGCCGCCGCCGCGATCAGCAGGTCCGACACCGGCTCGAACCCCTCGCGGAACGAGTCCAGCGTCGCCCCGTCGATCGACGCCGCCTTGACCAGCGCCCCGCCCAGCGCCCCGGCCTCACTCTCCCCCTTCGCCAGCGCCTTGGCCGCGTCGGCGAAGCGCCCGAGCATCGCCTTGCTCCCGTCCAGGTCGTCCTTGATCAGCGTCTGCTGCATCGCCAGGTACGAGGCGTACACCGCGTCGAGCAGCTTCTGGTCCTCGGCGCCCACGTCCCGTGCCGCGGCGGGCGCGGGCTCAACCGGCTCCGCCGCCGGCGCTGCGCCCGTCGTCGGGATCTCCGCACGCTCATCGAAGCACTCCAGCATCATCGCGCCGTAGTACGGGTTGCGCACGCGACCCTCGCGCTGCAGCCACAGCACCCCCCCGTCGTACATCGGGCAGTGCAGGCGCTGCACCCGCGAGGGGTACCCGGGGGGCACGCCCGTGGCGCCCACCAGCGGCGTCAGCTCCGCGCTCAGGGCCGCGTACGCCTTGCGGGCCGACTCGATGTCGTCCGCGCCGGCGAGCCGCTCCGCCGCCTCCCTGCCGCGACCGCCCTGCGGGTGCTCGTGCCAGAAGTGCGGGTCCTCCGGGATCGGCACCGCGACCAACGCCCGAAGCGTCGAAGCCAGGCTCGCCGCCCGTTCCTTCACCCCCGCCGTCGTGTCCGCGGCGAGCGTGTTCCCGATGTCCAGCAGGTCGTCGAGCACGCGCGACAGCGCCTCCGCCGCCGCCGGCGGCAGCGACGAGAGCTTGCTCGCCCCCGCCGAGGCGATCAGCGGCTTCTGCTCCGACGCCATCTCGCCCCGGATCATCTTGGCCAGCCCCTCGCGGATCCGGGCCTCGCTGTCGAGCAGGAACTGCCCGCTCGTCACCACCATCTCGCCCGGGGCCAGCCCCTCCAGCACCTCGACCCGGCCGTCGTCCGTCGCCATCCCCGTGCGGACCGTGCGCGGCTCGAACCGCCCCTCGCCCAGGCTGACGAACGCGACCGTGCGCGCCCCCGTGTCCAGGACCGCCTCGCGCGGCGCCAGCGTGCGCACGCCCTCGGTCGTCGACGACAGGCGCACGCCCGCGAACATGCCGGGCTTCAGCAGGCCCTCGGCGTTCTCGAACTCCAGGCGCGCGCTCGCCTGGCGAGTCTTCGGGTCCAGGTACGGATACACAAACGCCACCCGACCCTCGAACTCGCGCCCGGGGAAGTACGGAAGGGACATGGTCGCGGGCTGGTCCGGGCGCACGAACGGCAACTGGTACTCGTACAGGGAGACCATGACCCAGACGCGCGAGAGGTCGGCCAGGCGGTAGAGGGGCGTGCCCGGCTCGGTGCGCGCGCCCGCGTACGCCGAACGCTCCACCACGATCCCCGCGAACGGGCTGCGGACCGCCAGCGTCTTGCGCGCGACGCCGGTCTCCGCCAGGTCGCGGAGCTGGTCGGGCGTCATGTCGAGGTACTCGAGCCTTGTGCGCGCGGCGTCGATGAGCGCGGTGTTCCCGGGGGAGCGCAGCGCGATCAGGTACTCCTCCTGGGCCGCGACGATCTCGGGGGAGTAGAGCTCCAGGAGCGGCTCGCCCCCGGCGACGGCCCGCCCGATGGAGTCGACCTTGATCGACTCGATCCAGCCGCCGACCTTGGTCGTCACGTCGCGCAGCGCGGTCTCGTCATAGGCGACGGTGCCGACGGTGCGCAGGGTGCGCGAGACGGGCCCGGCGGTCACGGGCGCGATCCGCACGCCGATGTTCTGGGTGACCACCGGGTCGATGGCGATCTCGCCCGTGAACTTGGCCGGGTCCAGCGGAGTCAGGTCCATGTGGCAGATGGGGCACAGGCCCGGCTTGGGGAGCACGACCCAGGGGTGCATCCCGCAGGTGTAGTACTGCTTGGTCTCGGGCTTGGGCTCTTCGTGCGCATGACCCGCGGTCCGCGAGGCCAGGCAGGCGCGGGCCCGCTCGACGGGGGCCTGCCCGCGCAGGGCGCCGACCACAAAGGCCGCGGCGCCGAGGAGCAGGGCCAGGAGCCAGGGCCACACGCGCGGGCCGCGCCGGGGCTTGGGGCTGGGGGGCGGGGTGGTCATGGCTTGGTCTCCGGGTCGCGGCCGACGGCCTCGGCGATGGAGGCGGCGGCGGCGTGGGTGTCCGCGACGAGGCGCTCGCGCATCAGTTCCAGCGTGAGCACGCGGCGCCAGTTGTCCACCGTCGTGATGAACTCGGAAGCGCCGGTGCGATAGGCGGCCCGTGACGCATCCAGGGCCGCGCGAGCCTGCGGGATGATGGAGTCGCGGAGGAGGGTCGCCTGCTCCTGCTGCGAGGCGAGACGGGCGAGGGACTCGCGGAGGCGGAACGCGATGCGGTTCTGCTCGGCGGCGAGCTCGCCCGCGGCTTCGAGGATGCCGCGCGTCGCCTCCCGCTCCGCGGCGGCGAGCTTCCCGCGCCACAGCGGGATGCTCACCCCCACGCCGATCGACCACTGGTCGTCCCCCGTCGCGGTCGGCATCTCGCGGTCGGCGTCCACGAGGTTGTACGACACGCTGGCGACAAGGTCGGGGTAGCGCTGGAGGTGGGCGACGTGACGCTGGCGGCGGGCCAGCTCGATCCGCTCGCGGATCGCGGCCAGGCGCGGGTTGGCGCCCGCGGCGTCGGCGGCCAGAGCGTCGAACGCCGCGCCGATCGACGCCGGCTCGGCGCTCGACACCACCGGCGCGGAGGCGTCGGTGGGGCGGTCGGCCAGGCTGTTGAGCATCGCGGCGGCGGCGGCCCGGTCGGCACGCAGCTCCACCAGCCGGCTGTCCGTCTCCGCCACCTCGACGCCCGCCAGCAGCACGTCCTGCAGACGCCCCTGCCCGGCCCGGTACTGGGCCTCGGTCGCCGCGTGGATCTGGGCCAGCAGGTCGCGGGCGGCGGCGGTGAGCTCGAGGGCCCGCTCGGCGGCGTAGAGACTCCAGTACGCCCGGCGCACCTCGCCCGCCACCTCCACCTCGCGCTCGCGCAGCTCGCGCCCCGCGATGACCGACTCCTGGTCGGCGACGCGCCCCAGGGCGTCGAGCTTGCCGGGGTAGGGGATCGCCTGGCTCACGCCCGTCATGACCGTGACCTCGCCCGCCGCGGTCCGGGCCATCTCGCCGATGGGCGTGACCTCGACCATGGGGTCGGGCGGGGCCGTCACCTGGGGGATGCGCTCGCGCAGGCGCAGCACGCGCTGGCGGGCGGCGGCCAGCTCGGGGCTGTGCGCGAGCGCCAGGCGCACGTAGTCGTCGGGCGATGTCCCGTCGGGGAGCGCCTCGGCCGGCGCGGCCGCGCCCGCGGACGACAGGCGATCCAGCGTGCGCGACTGGAGGGCGTCCAGGTCCCCGAGGTCGCGACCCACGAGCTCGCGCTCGCCGCCCGGGAAGGGCGTGGGCGCGCACGCCGCGAGGAGCGCGGTGAGGACCAGGGCGCTCTTGGGCGCGCGTTGCCGGCAATGGGCGCCAACCCCTCCCCGGCCCTCCCCTGAAGGGGAGGGAGCGGATCGATCGCGGGAATCTGAGCCTGGCATGGTCGGGTCTCCCTCGCCACGCGCGTGGCGTGGCGATGGTCACGGGTCGCGGGGATCGGACACGTGGGGCCGCGTTCGTGCGCGCAAAGAGCGCGCAGCGCGGGCGCGGGAGACCCGGATCAGGTTTGCCAGGAGCAGAGGAGGGCCCGCGTGGCGCAGGCGCTCAAGGCCCGGAGGGGCTCGGCCCGGCGGAACGCCGGACGCGGGGCGGACGCGAGCACGATCGCGTGGCGCGGCGCGGGGGGGACGGCGAGAACCGTCAGCCACCGCTCGGCGGTGTTGGGGGCGGGGGTCGCGGGGGTCGGCTCGGAGGGGGTGCTGGGGGCCTGGCAGCAGGGGCAGGCACAGGCGCCGCACCCGCCCGACAGGCGATCGTTGCAGGACATGGGAGCGGTGCCCGAAGGCGTCGCGTCGCAGCGCGCGACCATGCCCGGTCCGAGAACCTGGGCGAACGACACCGCGAGGATGATGAGGCAGCGCAACACCATCGCTGGAGACTATATCGTCCGAATGGGCTCGCCGGTTCCCGGGGCCGGGGGGTGGGGCACGATCCCGGGATTCGCACGCGGACTCGCTTATCCCGGGCGTGGGGGGTGGGGGGGGGGATCGACCCCAGGGTGGGGTCAGGCGTGCCGGAGGCGGAGGCTGTTGAGGACGACGCTGATGCTCGAGAAGGCCATGGCGGCGCTGGCGATGATGGGGGAGAGGAGCCAGCCGGTGAGGGGGTAGAGGAGGCCCGCGGCGAGGGGGATTCCCAGGACGTTGTAGACGAAGGCCCAGAAGAGGTTCTGGCGGATGGTGCGCATGGTGGCGTGGGAGAGGGCGATGGCGTCGGGGACGGTGCGGAGGTCGCCGCGGATGAGGGTGACGTCCGCGGCCTCCATGGCGACGTCGGTGCCGGTGCCGATGGCCATGCCCACGTCGGCCTGGGCGAGGGCGGGGGCGTCGTTGATGCCGTCGCCCACCATGGCGACGGTGTGCCCCTCGTCCTGGAGCGCGCGCACGTGGGCGGCCTTGTCCCCGGGGAGGACCTCGGCCATGACGCGGTCGATGCCGACCTGCCGTGCGACGGCGTCGGCGGTGGGGCGGGCATCGCCGGTGATCATGGCGACGAGGAGCCCGTCGGCGTGCATGCGGTCGATGGCTTCCTTGGACTCCGGCTTGACGGGGTCTGCGACGGCGAGGAGGCCGGCGGGCCTGGCGTCGACGGCGACGTAGACGGGGGTATGGGCCTTGGCGGCGAGTTCCGCGGCGCGGTCTGTGAGGGCGGCTTCGACGCCCTGCTCGCGCATGAAGGCGGCGCCGCCGACGAGGACTCGTGTGCCGTCGACGGTGGCCTCGACGCCCCGCCCAACGACGGCGTTGAAGGCGGAGGGGTCGGCTACGTCGATGCCGCGCTCGGCGGCGCCCCGGACGATGGCGGTGGCGAGGGGGTGCTCGCTGGGCTTGTCGGCGGCGGCGGCCAGGCGCAGCAGGTCCTGCTCGGTGAACCCGGGCGCGGGGATCACGTCGGTGAGCGCGGGGCGTCCCCGGGTGATGGTGCCGGTCTTGTCGAGGATGACGGCGGAGAGCTTGTGGGCGGTTTCGAGGGCCTCGCCGCCGCGGATCAGGATGCCGCGCTCGGCGCCGCGGCCCGTGCCCACCATGATGGCGGTGGGCGTGGCGAGCCCGAGGGCGCAGGGGCAGGCGATGACGAGGACGGAGACGGAGGTGAGGAGGGCCATGCGGAGGCGGTCGTCGTGGGGCGCGGTGAACCACCAGGCGAGGAACGTGAGGACCGCGATGGCGATGACGATGGGGACGAAGATGCCGCTGATGCGGTCGACGAGGCGCGCGACCGGGGCCTTGCCGGCCTGGGCCTCCCGGACGAGACGGACGATCTGCTGGAGCGCGGTGTCGCCCCCCACCTTGGTGGCGCGGAAGCGCAGGGCGCCGGTGGTGTTCATGGTGGCGCCGAAGACCTCGGCCCCGGGCTCCTTGACGACGGGCATGCTCTCGCCCGTGAGCATGGACTCGTCGACGGCGGACCGGCCTGCCTCGACGCGCCCGTCGACGGGGATCTTCTCGCCGGGGCGGACGACGACCAGGTCGTCGACGGCGACCTCCTCGACGGGGATGTCGCGCTCGGAGCCGCCGCGCACGACGCGGGCGGTCCTGGGCTGGAGGCCCAGCAGCCTTCTGATGGCGGCGGTGGTGCGGGCTGTGGCGCGGGCCTCGAGGTAGCGCCCGAGCAGGATGAGGACGATGATGACGGCGGCGGCCTCGTAGTAGACGGGCGGCATGGCGTGCGCGCCCGACTCCTTCACGAAGAACCCGGGGGCGAGTGTGGCGGCGAGGGAGAAGGCGTACGCCGCCCCCGTGCCCAGCGCCACGAGCGTGTCCATGTTGGCGCTGAAGTGCCTGGCGCTCCTGGCGGCTTTGCGGAAGAACCGGGCCCCGCACCAGAACATGACGGGCGTGGTGAGGACGAGCTGCACCCAGTTGGTCCACGCGCCGGTGAGGGCCTCGACGCGCCCGTGCGACATGGCGATCGCCAGGACGGGGACCGAGAGGGCGGCGCCGACGATGACGCGGCGGACCAGGTCGCGGCGCTGGGCCTCGCCCATCTCCACGTGCTCGGCGTGGTCGTGCCCGGCGTGGCCGTGGGCGGTGGGTGGCTTGGGGAGGCGGGCCTTGTACCCGGCGTCGTCGACGGCCCGGGCGAGGTGGTCGGGGCAGGTCGCGCCGGGGTGGTAGGTGACGGTGGCGAGCCTGGTGGCGAAGTTGACGCTGGCGGCGGAGACGCCCGGCGCCTTGGCCAGTTGCTTCTCGACGCGTGCGGCGCAGGAGGCGCAGGTCATGCCCTCGATGGGCATCGAGATCCGGGCCGCGCCGTCGGGTTGGCTGGGCGCGCGCGGCCCGTGGCGGTGCTCCGGCATGGCGACCCTTCCTGCCCCGGTCGGCGCGTCATTCCAGCGAGTTGAGGAACAGGCCCGTGGCGAGCTTGGGGTAGAAGAAGGTTGACTTCTGGGGCATGAGTTCGCCGGCCTTGCTGACGGCGCGGACGGTGGCGAGGGGCGTGGGGCGGACGACGACGGCGAGCTGGGCGAAGCCCTTGCCGCCGCCCGCGCCGGTCTCGTGCCCCTTGGCGATCTCGAGGATCTCGGGGACCGAGTGGGGGAAGGCCCACTTGACGGGCTGCCCGTCGTTGAGCATGGGCTGGGCGATCTCTTCGACGATGGCGAACTGCACGAGGGCGACGTCGAGGGTGCGCCAGGCCTGGGGCTTGGTCGCGTAGCGCCTGGCGAGCGGGTCGGCGTCGTTGAAGGTGGCGGTGAAGCACTTGCCGGTGGGGATGTCGATCAGCCCGAGCACGTTTCGGCCCGGCGCCTCCTTGGCCTGGCGCTCCATCTCGACTTCGAGGTGGCGGGCGTCGCCCGGGGCGGGCTTGACGGTGAGGAGGCCCTTGGCGGCCTGGGTGAAGCGGTCCATGGAGTACCCGGACATGCCGCCCAGCACGCGGTGCGTGGGGGCGATGACCAGCCCGGGGTCGGACATGCTGACCAGGACCATCATGCAGCGGCGGGCGGGGTGGTTGGGCGGGACCGGGCCCTGGGACTCCAGGAGCTTGAGGTAGTTGAGCTGGGTGGTGTAGCGGTGGTGCCCGTCGGCGATGAAGACGTCCTCGTCGGCCAGGGCCCGCTGGTAGGCGGCGATCATGGCGGGGTCGTCGATGGGCCAGACCTCGTGCTTGACGGCGTCGTCGGTGGTGGCGGTGATCGCCGGGTTGCCGCGGGACATGACCATCCGGGCCAGGCCTGTCGCGTCGCCCTTGTCGTCGCCGTGGAGCCCGAAGATGGGGGAGAGCTGGCAGCGCGTGGCCTTCATGAGGGCGAAGCGGTCCTCTTTGGGGCCGGAGAAGGTCTCCTCGTGTGGCAGCACGCCGCCGCCCTTGCGGGGGCCGAAGGGGACGAGGCCGACGGTGCAGGCCATGCCGCAGCGCTCGTGGGTCTTGCCGTTGAAGGTGAAGGACTGGCGGCAGGCGAAGAGGGCGGGCTTCTCGCGCCGGGCGAGGACCTCCTCGGCGAGCCAGGCGCGGAAGGTGTCGCCCGCGGCGGCGTAGGTCTCGGGCGGGCCCAGTTCCTTGGGGGGGGTGTGGGGCAGGTCGACGGCGACGACGTTGCGCGGGTTGCGGTGGACCAGGCGGTCCTTGGCGGGCTTGTCGAGCACGTCATAGGGCGGGGCCACGACGTCGGACAGGTCGCCGTTGCCGTGCCGGTACTGGATCGCGTTGAACGGGTACACCTGTGGCATGTTGGGTCCTCCGGTTGATGCATGATACGTCCGGGGGCCGGGCGGGAGCGACTACGCTTGTGCATGACCAGGGCGCTTGTGATCCGAGCGGCGGGGACCAACTGCGACGCCGAGCTGTGCCGGGCCTTCGAGATGGCCGGGGCCTCGCCGGACCTGGTGCACCTGGATCGCGTGATCGCCGAGCCGCGGCGGATGGAGGACGCGGACCTGATCGGGTTCCCGGGGGGGTTCAGCTACGGCGACGACATCGCGTCGGGCCGGATCTTCGCGATGCGGGTGCGGGAGCGTCTGTGGCCGGCGCTGCGCGGGGCGGTGGTCCGCGGGTGCCCGGTGATCGGCGTGTGCAACGGGTTCCAGGTGCTGGTGCAGGTGGGGCTGTTGCCCGGGCCGGCGCGGGGCGAGGAGTGGCCGATCGACGCGCCGCCGACGCCCACGGCGGCGCTGTGCGACAACGTGTCGGCCCGGTACGAGGACCGGTGGTGCGGCGTGGAGTTCGTGAGGGAATCGGTGTGCGTGTGGACGCGGGGGCTGGAGGGGCTGGGGGACGAGGTGGGGCGGTTGCCGTCGGCCCACGGCGAGGGTCGGCTGGTCTTCGGCACGCCGGGCACGCTCGCGAGGCTGGAGTCGGCGGGGCAGGTGGCGCTGCGGTACAAGGACAACTACAACGGGTCGGAGGGGGCGGTGGCGGGTCTGTGCGACGCGACGGGGCGGGTGTTCGGGCTGATGCCGCACCCGGAGCGCTACCTGGACTGGACGCGGCACCCGTGGTGGACGCGGCTGGACGAGGGGCAGCGCCGCGGCCAGACGCCCGGGCTGCGGATCTTCATCAACGCGGTGGAGGCGGCGCGGTCGGTGGCGGTGTAGGCCCGGTCTCCAGGCGATCGAGCACTTCGCGTGCCGCGCGCGAGGTCCGCGCATCGGGCGCGCGGGAGAGCGAAACCAGGGCGGCGCGGGCCTCGTCGGAATCGAATGGCGGGGCGGCGGCGTTGAACAGCAGAGCGATCGCGAGCAAGACGCCCCTGTTGTGGGCCGAGTCGGGCGTCTGGTCGATGCCCGATGGGTCGGCGTAGTCGGTGAGCGCGGCGAGCACAACCTCGGGCGCGCGCCCGAGGTGTCGAGCGAGCGCCGCAAACGCCGAGCGCTGCACCCAGGGTTGGTCTTCCAGAGCATTGGCCAGTCGCTCGGCCTCATGGGAGGCCAGCGATTCGAGGTGGCCGATGATCTCGGCAGCCAGGGCGCGGACGTCGCTGCGTTCATCGTCGAGGGCCGCGAGGAGGCCGACGCGAAACGACGAGAGCCCGGGCACCGGCCCTTCGACGCCCATGCGCCAGACCAGGATGCGATGATCCAAGGCGGTGGCGCGGACGGCGGGGTCACTCGACGCCAGGAGCGAAGCTTGGCGCAGGACGAGCGCCGTCGCGACGGAACCAAGTTCACCCGGGTCGGCGAAGGGGATCGCCCTGAAGAACACCTCGTCGGTCGGCGGATCCGAAGCAACGGCGAGCGAGCGTCGCCGAAGCCATAGGCTCTGCCATGCCCAAAGCTCCCCGGTTGCGACGCGATGGCTCAGCGCGCCGGGGTTGGGAGCGAAGCTGAATCGCGAGTCGATGAGGCGCTCGGGGAGCCACGGCAGCCCCGCGATCAGGACGGTCGTGGGGACGGCGCCGGCCCAGCCGTAGCGGATGACGCGGGGCGTGGCCAGGAGGCCCAATGCGAGGGCGGCCAGGAGCGCGGAGGCGGCGAGCGAGCGCCGTCGGCGGCGCGGGCGGTACCAGTCGCGGTCGGACGATGACGAGAAGCCGCACTCGGGGCACTGACCCGCCGTGGCAGCCATGGAGTACCAGCACCTGGGGCAGCGGCGCCGTCCTCGGCTGCGGTCGCCGCGGCAGGCCCATGCCGCGAAGACGATGGCGAACGCGATGAGCCCCGTGGCGGTGGCGTGCCAGGCGCCGCTGTCGGAGAGCGCGGACGAGCCGTGGCGCACGAATCGTCCGACGTACACCGCGCCCATGGCGGCGGTGGTGCCCGCGACGATGGCGAGCGCGCCAACGGTAAAGCAGAAGGGGCGTCGGCGGCGGTGGTGGAGGTTGGATTCGGTGGAGGCGTCGTTGAGGCAGGCGGGGCAGCGCGTGCCGTGCTCTGGCTTCATGGGCTGGGCGCACGCCGGGCAGCGCAGGCCGCGCGTGCGGGTGACGGCCCGGGGCAGCACGGAAAGGCCCCAGGCCAGGAGGAAGGCGGCCATGAACCAGAGGACGGCCTGGGGCGTGGGGATGAGGTCGTACCAGCCCGGCATCGGCGCAGGTTATACCGGGGTGGTGGTCGCCCGGTTCCGCACGTGCCCCTCAGGCCCGGGATGAGGCTCCGCGAATCCCGGGATGCCATGATCCCGAGCCCCGCGAGCCGGATCCGCCGGGGCGCGAAGGGGGTGCGTGTCAGACCAGCAGCGTCGCGGGCGACTCGAGGAGTTGCCTGACGGTAGCCAGGTACTGGGCGGCCATGGCGCCGTCGACGACGCGGTGGTCGCTGGACATGGTCATGGCCATGACGTGCCCGGGCACGACCTGCCCGTTCTTGACCACGGGGCGCTCGATGGCGCCGCCCACGGCGAGGATGGCGACGTTGGGCGGGTTGATGATGGCGGTGAAGTGGGCCACGCCGAACATGCCCAGGTTGGAGATGGTGAAGGTGGAGTCGCCCATCTCCTCGGGCGAAAGGCCCTTGGCGCGGGCCTTGTCGGCGAGGCGCTTGGACTCGGCGGAGATCTGGCGGAGGCCGATCTGGTCGGCGCGGCGGATGGTGGCGACGACCAGGCCGCCGCCCTTCTCCTCGGGGAGGGCGATGGCGATGGCGACGTTGACCTCGGCGAGGAGTTCGATCGCCTCGTTGTTGGCGGTGGGGACCCAGCGGCTGTTGACGTAGGGGTGCGAGTGCATGGCCAGGGCGCAGGCGCGGACGAGGAAGTCGTTGACGCTGAGCTTGACGCCCTGCGAGGCCAGCTGCTCGTTGAGCTGCTTGCGCAGGCTGAGGAGCGGGTCCATGTCGACCTCGACGGTGACCTGGTAGTGGGGGACGGCCTGCTTGCTCTCGACCAGGCGACGCGCGATGACGCGGCGCATGTTGGAGAGCGGCACCGTCTTGCCCTTGAGCGCGGCGCCGAGGGGCGGCACGGAGGGGGCGGCGGCAGCGGGCGCGGCGCCCGCGGCCGGCGCCTGACCGACGGCCTGCTCGACGTCGCGCCGGATGATGCGCCCGCCGGGGCCCGAGCCCTGGACGCGTCCGAGGTCCACGCCGGACTCCTCGGCGATCTTGCGGGCCAGGGGCGAGGCGAAGACGCGCCCGCCGTTGCTCGTCGCGGACTCCTCGCGGCGCGGGGCGGCCTTGGGCTCTGCGACGGCGGTGGCGGAGGGCGCGGCGGTCTCGCCCTCGGCCTTGACCGCCGGGGCGGTCTTCGCCGCGCTCGCGGCGGACGCGTCCTCCCCCTTGGCGGCGAGCACGGCGATCACGGTGCCGACGGCGACGGTCTTGCCCTCGGGCACGGCGAGGCTGGCGACGGTGCCGTCGTCGAAGGACTGGAGCTCCATGGTCGCCTTGTCCGTCTCGATGTCGGCGATCACGTCGCCGGAGGACACCTCCTGGCCCTCCCGGACGTTCCACTTGACGACGGTGCCCTGCTGCATCGTGTCCGAGAGGCGGGGCATGGTGATCTCGATGGGCATCGGGAACTCCGGGGAGAGGGCCAGATGGTCAGATGGGCAGAGAGCCATGTTCGGACGGGCGGAGTGTCATCGAGTGCTCGTGGCGGCGTCCGCTCGGCGGGTGCGGGTCAGGATGGCGCCGAGGATCCGCTTGAGTTCCTCGGCCTCGGTGAGCAGCGAAGAGAGCGATGGCTCGGGGCGCCACGCCCGGCGAGAGGCGAGGCGGAGCCAGAATCGACGCTCATTGATCTCCTTGAGCGCGATCCCGACGCACTTGGCGAAGTCCTTGCGGCTCAACGCCTCGTCGGCCTCGAACAGATTCGCCCCAACGCCGGCCCCGGCCCCGAGGACCTGCTCGGACACGCGGCGCGATCGCCCCTCACGCTCGATGTCTTCGGCGAGCCCGACCATCCGGTCGCAGAAGCCTTCGAATCGGGCGAGCAGGTTGGGGTCGAGCCGTCCCATGCGTTCGGTGCCTTCATCTGGCGATCTGCGCCTCTGAGTATCTGGCCCTTTCGCGGTCCGCTCAGGGTCCAGGCGCGACAACGCGCCGCACCGCCGCGACGATCTTGTCCTTGTTGGGGAGGAAGGCCAGTTCGAGGTTGCGGGCGTAGGGGGCGGGGACGTCGTCGGAGTTGACGCGGACGGGCTGGTGGTCGAGGTAGTCAAAGCCGCGCTCGCAGACCTGCGTGACCACCTCGCTGGCGACGCCGGCGAAGGGCCAGGACTGGTCGACGACGACGACGCGCCCGGTCTTTCGGACGCTCGCCAGCACGCTGTCGATGTCGAGGGGGCGGATGGTCCGCATGTCCAGCACGTCGACCTCGATGCCCTGCCTGCCCAGTTCGTCCGCGGCTTCGAGGCAGAAGTTCACGGGGCGCCCGAAGGAGACGAGCGTGCAGGCGTCGCCCTCGCGCCGCAGCGCGGCCTGCCCGAAGGGGATGTAGTACTCCTCCTCGGGGACGTGCCCCTTGTCGCCCAGCATGCGTTCGGACTCGAGGAAGAAGACGGGGTCGTCGTCGACGATGGAGGTCTTGAGGAGGCCCTTGGCGTCGTAGGGGCAGGAGGGGATGACGATCTTGACGCCCGGCACGTTGGAGTAGAGGCCCTCGACGCACCAGGAGTGCGTGGAGCCGAGCTGCCCGCCCGCCCCGTCGTTGCCGCGGAAGACCACGGGGCAGCCCCATTGCCCGCCCGACATGTAGAGCATCTTGGGGGCGTTGTTGAGGATCTGGTCGGCGGCGACGAGGGAGAAGGACCAGGACATGAACTCGACGATGGGGCGCAGGCCGTACATGGCGGCGGCGATGGCGAGCCCGGCGAACCCGTTCTCGCTGATGGGGGTGTCGATGACGCGCTTCTCGCCGAAGACGTCGAGCATCCCCTGGCTGACCTTGTACGCGCCGTTGTACTGGGCGACTTCTTCGCCGATGAGGAAGACGCGGTCGTCGCGGCGCATCTCCTCGGTCATGGCCTCGCGCAGGGCCTCGCGGAACTGGATGAGGCGGTCGCCCTTGCGCGGCGGCAGGGGGCGGGCGAGCAGCTCGTCGAGCGGAGGGCGGGTTCGCTGGCGCGTGGCCGTGTTCATGCGGTGTTTCTCGGGCGGGGCGCCGGCCGCGTGGTGCCGAAGGCGTTATTGGCGATCGGATTCTGGGTCTGTTCGGTGGCGCTCGCCGGCGCGAACCTTAGTCTAGGGGGCGGCGTCACCGGGTTCCGCGCCGCCAGCGTCAGCGGGGGGACGGAGCGTCCAAAGCCGGGAAGGGGAAGGGCTCGGACCGGATCCGCAGGTCGGCCATGAGCCGGCGGGCCTGCTCGAACAAGACGAAGAAGGGCCTGTCGCGGCGGTCGCGGATGAAGGCGAGGGCTTCGGCGAAAAAGAGGTCATGCGCGTCGTGCGTGCCGACGAGGCTGCCCTTGGTGTTGCCCTCGAGGACGACCCTCTCGGCGTTGCGCCGGAGGTGAGTCGGGCAGAAGTTGTGGGCCTGCCGCCGGCAGAGGTAGCCGAAGAACCGGTCGAACCCGTGTCGGTTGGGCTCGCCCTCCGAGCCGGGCGCGCCCAGGCGCCACTTGCCGAACATGCCGGTGGCGTACCCGGCGCCCTTCAGCACGCGGGGCAGCGTCACGGTGCCGGCGGACAGCGGAGCCTGACCCTCCGGCTGCACCTCCCGGTTGTCGCGGATGGGCGCGTGCCCCGTGTGGAGGCCCGTCATGAGCGAGCATCGGGTGGGGGCGCACACGGGCGCCGGGGAGCAGGCCTGCGTGAATCGGGCGCCCTCCGCGGCCATCCGGTCGGGTCGGGGCGTGCGGATCCTCTCCTGTCCGCAGCAGCCCGGCTCTCCCCATCCGAGGTCGTCGGCCATGATGGCGGCGGAGTTGGGGGCCGGCGTGGGCGGCGCGGCGAGGGCCGCCGGCGCCGGAAGCGCCGACGCGATGACGTGGGTGAGCATGGCGACAGGTCATGGTGTGGATTGCGGCTCCGCGAACCGGCGCGTCGCCCGCGCCGATGCTCGGTGCGCGCGCCACCACCCCGGGTGCGTGGCGCGGGGCGTCACGGCCCGGGGTGGCGGGTTGAGGATCCTCTTCAGGAGCCGCGGCGCGTCTGCCCGGCCTCGTTCACCTTGAAGCGGTCGACGAGCGTGCGGAGCTTCTCGGCCTGGGACGAGAGCTGGGTGACGGCCTGGGCGGTCTGCTGGGCGCCCTGGCTCGACTCGCGGCTGATCGCCGTGATCGCCTCGACCGAGCGCGAGATCTGCTCGCTGGCGGCGGCCTGCTCGGTGGCGGCGGCGGCGATGTTCTGCACCATCGTCTGCACGTTGTTGGACGACGCCACGATGCGCTCGAGGGCCTGCCCGGCCGAGTTGGCCAGCTCCACCCCCGTCGAGACACGCTTGGTGCTGTCCTCGATCTGGCGGACGGCGGTGCCCGTGTCGCCCTGGATCTGGCGGATGCTGTTGGCGACCTCCTCGGTGGCCTTGGTGGTGCGTTCGGCGAGCTTGCGGACCTCGTCGGCGACGACGGCGAACCCGCGCCCGTGCTCGCCGGCGCGGGCGGCCTCGATGGCGGCGTTGAGCGCCAGCAGGTTGGTCTGGTCGGCGATGTCGTTGATAACGCCGATGATCTGTCCGATCTCCTCGCTCTTCTTGCCCAGGGCCCCGACGACGGTGGCCGACGAGTTGACCTGCTGGGCGATGGCCTCCATCTCGCTGATGCTCTTGGCGACGACGTCGCCCCCCGAGTTGGCCTCGCGCCCCGACTCGGCGGCGGCCTGGGTGGCCTCGGCGCTCTGCTTGGCGACCTCGGAGACCGACTGCGACATCTGGGTCACCGCCGCGGACACCTGGGAGGTCTGGCTCTCCTGCTTGTTGAGCCCGGCGGCCATCTCCTCGGCGCTGGCGGCGATCTCGGTGCTGGCGGCGGCGACGTCCGCGGCGGAGCGCTTGACCTCGCCGATGATCTGCGAGAGGTTGTCCGCGACCTTGTCGAAGCTCTGTCCCAGCGTGCCGATCTCGTCACCGCGGTTCAGGGCGAGCCGCTGGGTCAGGTCGCCGGCGGCCACGCCCTCGGCCACCTTCACGAGACGGGCGACCGGGCGGGTCAGGAGCGATCGCAGCATGAAGAAGAACCCGGCGAACCCCAGGACCGAGGCCAGCACCGTCACGCCCAGCCCCAGCTTGAAGAAGCCCGCGACCTGCGCGTCCATCTTGTCCAGGGGCATCTTCACCTCGAACGCACCGTGCGTGTCGCCGGGCTTCCAGTTCTCCATCGTGAACCCGAGGATGTCCTTGCCGTCGTAGTTGCCGGCGGCGTCGCGTTGGTCGTACTTGGCGGGGTCGCCGTGGCACATCATGCAGCTCTCGTCGAGCCGGATCGCGCGCAGGTAGTGCAGCGTGTTGGTCTTCGTGTCCACGCCCGAGACGAACTCGGTCTTCCCGTCCTTGGCGGCGGATTCGAGCTCGCGCAGCAGACCCGCGGTGAACGAGCCGGCGGCGGGCTCGTTGGCCTTGTTGCGAGCGTTGAAGGACACGACGTTGAAGTCGATGCCCTCGCGCGTGGCGGCCTCGCCCGCGGCCTGCCAACCGGCGACGACCGGGATGGTCCTGAAGAACCGCGTGGTCTTGTAGTCGCCGTTCGCGGCCACGACCGACCGCACTTCCTCCAGCATGGGCCCGACGTCGAACGTCTTGGAGGATTGGAGTTTGCTCACGTGGTTCTTGGTCTCGTCGGCGACGGCGGTGAAGGCGCCCGCCTTGTCCACGAGCGTCGCCTGGACGTCGCGCGCGTAGCCGGGCAGGAAGACGGCGAAGTTGGCGATGGCGACGATCGCCAGCAGCAGGGCGGTCAGGAGCAGCAGCTTGGTGCCGACGCCGATGGATTTGAGGGTGGCCATGGTCTGAGGATCTCCGGGTGTGTGGTCGAAGCGCCCGCGGGCGTGCAACGACGTCGCGGCCGACTTGGTATCGGAAGCCGCGCCGGCAAAGTTCAGCGCCGGGCCAGAGCTGGACAATGACATCTGGAATCGGGCGCGGTTCTGCGCCCCTTCCGGGACCAACACCGGCCGCGGGACCCGCTCTGCCCGGCGCCGCGGCACGGGCGCCCCTGGTCCGGGGCGCGGCTTCTCCCCCTAATCAGGGGATGCGCCGTCAGAGCAGGGGATTCGCGGCGCCGCGCACATAGTCGCGGGTCGGGCTCATGTTGGGCTGCGGGTTGACGAGCACGTCGCTGTACAGCTCGGCCGCGACGTCCGGCGCCGGCGAGGCCTCGGCGAACTCGACGCCTTCTCGAACCTCGCGCTTCACGTCGGCCTGGAGGGCCTCGAACTCGGTCTCGGTGAGCGCGGGGGACCCGTCCGCCTTCTTGCGCTCGCTGAGCAGGTGGCGCGCGAAGCGGTCGATCGAATCGCGCTCCTTCCACTGCTCGACCTCCTCCTTGGTCCGGTACTTCTGCGGGTCGGACATGGAGTGGCCCTGGTAGCGGTAGGTGATGAGGTTCACGAACCCGGGGCGCTGGGCCTCGCGGCACCTGTCGGCGAAGGGCTTGAAGCGGTCGTAGACGGTCCGGACGTCCATGCCGTCGATCTCGATGGAGTCGATGCCGTAGGCCTTGGCCTTGGCGGAGAGGTCGTGGGCCATGGTGGTGCCGCGCTCGATGGCGGTGCCCATGGAATACCCGTTGTTCTCGACGACGTAGACGACCGCCAGCCCGAAGAGCCCGGCGAGGTTCATGGCCTCGTGGAGCGCGCCCTGGTTGAGGGCGCCGTCGCCCAGGTAGCAGAGGCAGACCTTCTTCTTGGCGGGCCCGCCGTCCACGCCCCGCCCCAGCACCTCCAGCTCGTAGCGGGCGGCGAAGGCGAACCCGGCGCCCAGGGGCGTCTGGGCGCCGACGATCCCGTGCCCGCCGTAGAGGTGGTGGGGGCGGTCGAACATGTGCATGCTGCCGCCCTTGCCCTTGGCGCAGCCGGTGGCCTTGCCCATCATCTCGGCCATGCAGGCCCCGCACGACATGCCTCGGACGAGCGCGTGCCCGTGGTCGCGGTAGGCGGTGATCACCGGGTCGTCGGGCTCGACCGACGCGAGGGTGCCGACGGCGGACGCTTCCTGACCGATGTACAGGTGGCAGAATCCGCCGATGCGGGCCTGCTGGTACTGCTGGGCGCAGCGAACCTCGAACTCCCGGATCAGCAGCATGTCCCGGAGCCACTTGACCAGGGTGGCTTCTGGAACCGCGTCGCTGAGGCGGCCGGCGCCCTGCTCCTTGCCCTGCGGCGGGACGTGCAACTGGTCGGTGCGAGGCGTGGCGAACGCTGAGGTCATGCGCAATCCCCGACTCGGGGCCTCCCACGGAGGAGGCGGCCCCCGGCTTCTCTATCGGCCCGAAGGATAGGGGGCAACCGGCACGTTCGGGAGTTGGCCGGGGGTGACGACGGTCGGACCCGTCAGGGCATGCGCGTCGTGGCCTGGCCCGTGGCCTTGCCGACGGTCTGGCTCTGGACCAGCACCAAGGCGGCGTGGAGCTGGGGATCGAGTCCCTTGGCGAGGAGGTCGGAGGGCTCGGCGGGCCCGGCGTCCTTGGCGGGCTTGGGAGCCGCGGGGTCGTGCCACACGTCGGCGTTGCGCCGCAGGGTGAGCGAGTCGGCGATCTGCTGGGGGAGCATGTCGACCCGGACGTCGGGCTCGACGCCCCAGGTCCTGTCGCCCGGTCTCCGGTGGATGATGCGCCCGCTGGGGAGGGCGTAGTACTGGGTGGTGAGCTTGAGTTTGGCGGCGCCGCCGGCCAGGGCATAGACGTTCTGAACCGAGCCCTTGCCGAAGGTGCGCTGCCCGACGATGCGGACGGGGAGGCTGTTCTGGGCCGCGTAGTGCTGGAGGGCGCCGCTGACGATCTCGCTGGCAGAGGCCGAGCCCTCGTTGACCAGGACGGCGACGGGGAGGTCGGTGATGGTGGCGCGGCCCGTGGCGCTCTGCGGGTCTCCCAGCTTCCCGCCCGAGTTCTGCATCATGACCACCACGCCGCGACCGATGAAGCGCCCGACGATGCGGACGGCCTGGTCGAGCAACCCGCCCGGGTTGTGGCGCAGGTCGAGGATCATGGCGTTGAGGCCCTCGTCCTGCATCTGGGAGAGGGCGCGCCCGAGCTCGGCGTCGGTCTTCTCGGAGAACCCGTTCAGGCGCACGTACCCGACGCGGGCCACGGGGTCGATGAACCAGTCCCAGGCGTCCTCGGCGGGCCCGATGCGGCGCCAGCCCTGGGCGCTGGGGACGTCGATCTGGGCGCGCACGATGGTGAAGTCGAGCTCCTGGGCCTGCCCCTCGGCGGGGGCCCGCTCCATCGTGAGCGTCACGGGGGTGTTGACGGGCCCGGTGATCATGTCGACGGCCTGGTCGAGGGTGGCGCCGAAGATGGAGCGCCCGTCGACCTTCTTGATCACGTCGCCGGGCTTGACGCCGGCGCGGTCGGCGGGGCGGCCCTCCAGGGGCGTGAGCACGCGGATGTTGAAGAGCTCGTCGTACTCGATGCGGATGCCCACGCCGGGGAACCGACCCTGCGTGATGCGGTCGAAGCGCGACAGCTCGTCGGGCCAGATGACGGAGGTGAACTCGTCGAGGGCGGCCATGGCGCCGTTGCCGAACTCGTGGAGGATCGCCTGGTCGGGGACGGCGATGGTCTGCCCGTTGAGCTCGGAGAGGCGGGCCAGGAGCGAGTCCATGGTGCCGAAGTCGCTGGCGGCGCCGGGGACGCTGAGCTGGGCCCGGGCCGACTCGACGAAGGCGCGGAACTTGGCGAGCGCCTCGGCGTTCCCAAGCCCCGGGAACACCGCCGTCAGGTCGCGGGTCGTGACCAGCGTCTCCACCGCGTCCAGGGCGCCCACGAGCAGGCGCCCGAGCGACGGCTGATCGACGTGCCGGCTGTAGCGGGCGATCGACTGCATCACCAGGGTGCGGTCGATCGACTTGAGCTTGTCCTGGTAGGAGTCGGCGATGGGGTTGTAGGGCGGGAGAGGCTTCTCGCCCGCGGCGGTCTGGCGGGCGTTCCGCAGCGTCCACAGGCGCTCGGGGACGTAGAGGCGAAGCAGCGCCAGGCGGCGGTTCAGACGCTCCGTGTCGCCCTTGTACGTGCCCTGCTCCTCGAACAGCCCGTGCAGGCGCACGAGCAGCTCGTTGGCGATGAGCCAGTCGCCCCGGTCCTCGCCCGCCTGCGCCGTCCGGCGGGCCTGCTCGACCAGCGACCTGACCCGCGGCTGCTCGAGCACGGCGTGGCGATCGGCGGAGATCATGACCATCTCGACGGCGGCCTTGAGGGCCTCGGAGATGGCGAGGGCCGCCTTGCTCGGGTCGCTCTCGGCGCCCGCCCTGGTGATGGCCTCGTCCAGGCTCTTCACCAGTTCGGCGGTGCGCTGGGCACGCGATTCCTCCCTGACCTTGATCGTCGAGTGAAAGGAGTCGACCGACGAACGCACGTGCCCGATCAGGGTCGCGTCGGCGCTGTCGACCGGGATCCTGGCGAGCGTGTCGGCCAGGCTCGCCGCGTCGCGCCCCACGGGCGTGGTCCAGACCTGGCGCGACCAGTCGGCGACCGTGAGCGGGCCCGCCGACGGCGCCGCGGGCTGGGCCCACGCGGGGGCCGCGAGCCCGGCGACGAGGGCGGTCAGGAGAACCAGGCGGACGGTCGGGCGAGCGGTCGTGTTCGGCATTGAGCGTCCCATGTCAGGGTGGCGTCGGGCCCTACCAGCGTCGAGGGGCCCCGTTTGTCCACGATTCTCAGGCATCGACAGGGGGTCCGGCGCGAATCAGCCGCCTCCGGCCCACGCCGGGCGACTCGATGATATCGGTCCGTGCAACCCGCCCCCACCCATCAGACGTCCCGGGGAGGGCGTGTGTTCCGGTGGATCCGGCGGGCGACCTCCACGCCCACAAGGACGGCCACGACGCCGATTCCCGTCAGGAGCATGGGCTCGAGCCGGTCGCGGGCGATCCACCCGGTCTCGACGAAGGAGGAGGCGAGCAGCCCGAGGGCCGGGCCCACGGTGTAGCCCAGCCCGATGAGCGTCTCGTGAGTCCCGCCGGCGCCGACGGCGGCCTTGCCGACGGCCATGGCGTAGTACAGGGCCGCCGAGTAGATGGTCGCCATGCCCGTGCCGAAGCAGGCCAGCCCCGCCGCGAGCACGCCCAGCCCCACCCAGCCGTCGGCGACCCGCGGGGCCAGGACACAGATCCCGAACCCGGCGAGCATGAGCACGGCGCCCTGGACCGCCGGGAGCCATCGCCCGTGCCAGCCCTTGAGGCGCCCCATCACGATGAAGGTGCCGACGCGGGCGGCGAGCCAGACGCTGGCCAGGGGCGTCGCCCACGCCGCCGACACGCCCATGCGCGCGATCGCCTCCGGCAGATAAGGCCCCAGCGTGCACAGCACGAGGTAGCTGGTCGGGAGGAGCAGCCGGAACGCGGTGAGGAGGCGCTCGTAGACGGGCGGGTGGGGCTCGGCGGCGTCGTGGTCGTGCAGGGGCGGGTCGGCGGGGAGCCTCCAGACCAGCAGGGCTGACCCGCCCTGCACCACCCCCAGCAGGGCGACGATCACGAGCGGGTTGGTCTTCATGAGCGGCGCCATCGCCCAGAAGGCGAGCAGCACCGCCGCGGACCACACGACGTTCCAGCGCGCGATCGCCCGCCGGAGGCCAGGCCCCGATCGCCCCCCCGAGACGTACGACTCGATCAGGGGCCAGAGCAGCCCCGACGTGCCGCTGTAGAGGAAGATCATGGGCCAGATCGCGCCCTGCCCCAGCCCCATCCGCTCGGCCAGCATGGGCACGGGGCAGAGCAGCCCGAGGATGGCGATGGTCCACGCCAGCGTGCCGCGGGACGTGAGGCCCAGACGTCGGCGCAGCCCCTCGACGATCCGCCCGGCGGCGAAGGCCCCGAGGACGTAGGCGACGCCGAGCACCGTCCCCAGGGCGTAGTTGCCCAGCGGCCCGAAGCCGTAGGCCTCGCGCGTGATGAAGTAGATCCCGTTCTGCACCACGCCGGTGCCGACGCTGTTCAGGAACGTGATGACGAAGACCGGCGTGAGCGCGGCGGGGGTGGGGCCGACGCGCGCAACGGGGGTGGAGGGGGGCATCGGGCGGGGGATCCAGGGGCGGTTTGCCGGGGGGGCGGCAGCGATCGTAGGATCGGGTGTTGTCGGGCCCGGGCGACGAGCCCGGGCGATCCAGGGTCCCCGTAGCTCAATTGGATAGAGCGCAGCCCTCCGAAGGCTGAGGTTACAGGTTCAACTCCTGTCGGGGATGTTCGTCGGCGCGAACCGCGGGCCCGCGGCGAACGTCTCAGCGGCGTTCGGCCGATGATGGGGCGACGGGCGATCCGCCCCCGCCCGGAGGAGCCACCCATGAAGCCCATGCGAATCGTCGGTCTTGTGGTCGGTCTGACCGCCGCCCTCGGCGCCGCCGCCCACGGCCAGTGGCACGCGCCCCTGCTGGCCCTGCCGGCGGCGGTCACGGCCCAGAGCCCGCCCGCGCCCGAGGACCTGTTCGCGAGGCACATGCGCGAGATTGGCGGGGCCGACAAGCTGGCCGCCGTCAAGTCCCGCGAGGTCCGCGGGATCGTGCGCAACGCCTCGACCGGGTTCGTGGGGCGGATCGTGGCGCAGACCGCCCCGCCGAACCTGGTGCACACGATGATCGAGGCGCCGGGCATCACCAGCTGGGACACGGTGTTCAACGGCGAGATCGCCTGGACGCGGACCGTGGTGGGCGAAACGACCATCCTCCAGGGCGACGAGGCGGCCGACCTGAGGTTCAACTCCTACTTCCACGCGGAGGTGGAGGCGGGCACGCGCTTCGCCAAGCTCGAGACCGTGGAGCAGTTGAACTGGAACGAGCGTCCGACGTTCCGGGTGCGCGGCACCGCCGCCGACGGCCGGATCCACGACACCATGTTCGACGCCGAGTCCGGCATGATCTACGGGCTCATCTCCTACCGCATGGGCGCCCAGGGCCCGCAGCCCTTCGTCACGCTGATCGTGTCCGACTACAAGGAGTTCGGCGGTCTCAAGTCCCCCGGGCGGATCGTCCAGCGCCGCGAGGGGCAGGACGGCGAGTTCGTGACCACGGTCACGGGCGTCACGCTCGACTCGGTGGACCCCGCGGTCTTCAAGGCCGACTCCGACGTGCAGCGCGCGATCGACAGCGGCGGTCGCTGGCCCCCCAAGAAGGCCGGCGAGGCCCCTCCACCGCCGATCTCCGGACCGGCGAGCAACCCCGCGGGCCCGGGCCAGCCCAAGTGAAACGGGGGGTCACCCCCGTACGCCGACGCCCGGTCCGCGAAGCCTCGGATCGCCCCGCGACGCGGACCCGGAGCCGGGCCTTCGCGCCGGGGCTCGCTCAGGCTCGGCGTGCCCCGCGGACCCGCGCCCCCCGACGCTGATTCGGAACAAGCGGGCGTAGCGTTGGCGCATGATGATCGCCACCGCCGTGCTGCTCCTTTCGCTCCCGAGCGTCCGCTCCCAGCCCGGCGAGGTGCTGACGCTCACCGCGGACAACACACGGGTCGACCGCTCCGTGACCGTGCGCGTCCCGCCGGGGACGGTCATCGCCGACGCCGACGGCGACGGGGTGCTCCACGCCGACGCCGACGGCGTGACGATCACGTTCGAGGAGGGGTCGGTCCTGCGCGGCGCCGCCGACGGCTCGCCGTGGGACGGGCTGGCGGGCGTGGGGATCCGCGTCGAGGGTCGGCGGGGCGTGACGATCCGCAACGCGGCGGTGCGCGGGTTCAAGGTGGGCCTTCGGGCGACGGAAGCCGACGGGCTCACGATCGACCGCGCCGACCTCTCCGACAACTTCCGCCAGCGCCTCGGCAGCACGCCGGCGGGCGAGGACTCCGCCGACTGGCTCTGGCCCCACCGCAACGACGAGCACGAGTGGATCACCCGCTACGGCGCCGCCCTGTGCGTGGAGCGCTCCACCGGCGTGACGGTCCGCCAGGTGCGCGTGCGCCGGGGTCAGAACGGCATCGTGCTCGACCGCGTCACGGACTCGCGCCTCTACGACAACGACTGCTCGTTCCTGTCGGGCTGGGGGCTGGCGATGTGGCGTTCGAGCGGCAACCTCGTCAGCCGCAACGCCTTCGACTTCTGCGTCCGCGGGCACGCCGAGGGCGTCTACAACCGCGGGCAGGACTCGGCGGGCATCCTCGCCTTCGAGCAGTGCTCGAACAACGTGTTCGTCGAGAACTCCGCGACGCACGGCGGGGACGGGTTCTTCGGCTTCGCCGGGCGCGAGGCCATGGGCGAGGCCCAGACCTCCGCCGGGCTCGACCTGGTCCGCCGCGGGTGCAACGACAACCTGCTCGTCGGCAACGACTTCTCCCACGCGCCGGCCCACGGCATCGAGATGACCTTCTCCTTCGGCAACGTCTTCGCCCGCAACCGCATCGTCCAGAACGCCATCTGCGGGTTCTGGCTGGGGTACTCGCAGGACTCGCTCATCGCCGAGAACCACGTCGAGGGCAACGGCGGGATGGGCTACGGGCTGGAGCGGGGCGGGGTGAACATCGAGCACGGCTCGGGCAACCGCGTCCTCCGCAACACCTTCCTCAACAACAAGGCCGCCGTGCACCTGTGGTGGGACGCCGACGACCTCCCCGACAAGCCCTGGGGCAAGGCCAACTACAAGGGGGCGACCGGCAACATCGTCGCGGGCAACACCATCACCATTGACGCCTCGCACCCCTTCAAGATGCGGGCGAACGAGCGCCTGGTCGCCCTGCACCTGCGCGACGACGCGGGCGGTCGCCTCACCGGCACCGTCTACGCCGACAACACCGTCGAGCTCGCCGACGCCGTTGAGATCGACGCCAAGGACGGCATCGAGATCGTGCGCGCCGGCGGCGTGCCGGCGTACGTGCTGCCCGAGGCCCAGGCGCTCGGGCAGACGCGACCCGTGGGCGCGCGCCCGTCCCTGGCGGGCCGCGACAAGATCGTCATGGACCAATGGGGCCCGTGGGACCACGCCTCGCTCATGGTCCGGCGCGGGAAGCAGGACGCCAACCGACTCACCTTCGAGGTGTTCGGCGCGGCGGGGGCCGCGGGCATGCGCAGCGGGCGCGACCGGTACCTGGCCTCGTTCCCCGAGGCCGGGGGCGGGTCGCTGGACGTGCTTGTGGCCGCCCCGCCGGAGGTCGACGTCAAGATCGAGCCGGGCCCGCCCCACGCCATCGCGCTGACCGCGCCCCCCGGCGCCTGGCCCTACTCGCTCGAGGCGACCACCGCCGGGCGCACCACGACGTTCGCCGGGACACTCGTCGCCGCGTCGTGGGACGTCTCGGTCTTCCCCTGGACCGACGAGGCCGATCCGCGCCAGGACCTGGAGGGCTGGCGGGCCCTCGCTCGCTCCGACAAGGCCCTGCGGGTCAAGCGCCCCGCGATCGACTTCAAGTTCGGCGGCGGCGGGCCCCGGTCCCTCGCATGGTCCGACCAGGTCAAGGCCAGCTCGCTCCCCAACGACCGGTTCGGCCTCGTCGCCACGACCACGCTGACGCTCCCCAAGGGGGCGTGGCGCGTCGTGACCATGAGCGACGACGGCGTGCGCGTCAGCGTCGCCGGGCGGACCGTCGTCGAGAACTGGACCTGGCACGGCCCCACCCGCGACACCGGCACCTTCGAATCCGACGGCACGCCCGTCGAGATCCGCGTCGAGTACTTCGAGATCGACGGCCACGCGGTCCTGACCCTCGATCTCGAGAAGGCCGACTGACCCCCTCCAGGGGAGGGACTGCCTCCAGTGGCGCCCGCCGCGGCGCAGGCCCGCCGAGTCGCCCACCGTCCAGAGGCCGGGGCCACTCCTTCGCCGAACCCTCCCTTTCGGGGGGGTGTCGGGTGGGTGGGGATGGGTCCCCGCGCCCGCCCGGGCGCCGATTCGGCGGGGATCGGGCGTAGCATTGATCCGACGCCGAGGTAGCTCAGCTGGTTTAGAGCGCTGGATTCATAACCCGGAGGTCGGCGGTTCGAGTCCGCCCCTCGGCATTCCCCGAGTCAGGCCGTGTCGCTCGCGGGCCTGAGGCGTCAGAGCCGTCCGCGGAGCTGGGCCAGGGCCGCCACGCGCTTCTCCGTCGGCGGATGCGTCGCGAAGAGGTCCATGAGCCCGCGGGCGCTGAACGGCTCGATGATGAACATGTTGTTCATCGCCGGGTTGGGCTGGTGCGTGGGGATGCGGCGGTTGAGGGCGTCGAGCTTGTGCAGGGCGCTGATGAGCCCGTCCGGGGCGCCCGCGATGGCGGCGCCCTCGGCGTCGGCGACGAACTCGCGCGAGCGGCTGATCATGGCCTTGATCACCGCCGCCGCGATCGGCGCCACCACGATCGCGACGATCATCCCGAGAGGGTTCTCGCGCCCCCGACCGCCGAAGAACAGCGCGAACTGGGCGATGGTCGCCAGCACGCCCGCGATGGTGGCGGCGAGGGTGCTGATGAGCGTGTCGCGGTTCTTGACGTGGGCCAGTTCGTGCCCGACGACGCCCTCCAGCTCGTGCCGGTTGAGCAGTTGCAGGGCGCCCTCGGTCACGGCCACCGCGGCCTTGGCGGGGGAGCGCCCCGTGGCGAAGGCGTTGGGGGCCTGGTGCGGGCAGATGTAGACGCGGGGCATGGGGAGCCCGGCCCGCTGACGTAGTTCGTCGACCAGCGCGTAGAGCTCGCCGCCGGTGGCCCGCGTCACCTCGCGCCCGTGCATCGCCGCGATCGCGATCTTGTCGGAGAAGAACCACGCCCCCATGTTCATCAGGATGCTCAGGCCCAGGAAGGGCAGGATGTACTGCTGCCCCATGGCGGCGCCGACGGCGAGCAGCAGCCCCGTCAGCCCGCCCATGAGCAGCACCGTCTTGAAGTTGTTCCACGTCGCCGTCATGGGGCCTCCCCGGGGGCGGTCGTCCGACCCTGCGCGTGCATACGCCGTGCCGGTCGGGCGGTTCACCCGGGTTGTTCGGAAGGGGCCCGGGTCGGTTCAACCGAGGGGGCGCCGGGCGTGCGGCGCTCGTGCTGGAAGTGGCTGAGTGCCATTCTGGCAGCCGCCGCCAGGAGCAGCGCCGAGATGATGATCCGGACCGCCTTGAGCGGCAGGGTGTGCGTGAGGCGAGCGCCCACGAGGGATCCGACGATGGCGGTGGGCGCCATCGCCCCGGCCAGCAACAGCGCATCACCCGCGGAGAACCCGTGCGCGGGCAGCCCCCAGACCTTGAGCGTCGACCCGAACACGGCCGTCACGCACATGGCCGCCGACGATGCGCCGATCGCCAGGCGCAGCGGCGTCCTGGCGAAGACCTGGAGCAGCGGCACCATGACGATGCCGCCCCCGATCCCCAGCAGGCCCCCGATGACGCCGGTGAAGCCCCCGATCCCGGCGAGCAACCCGCCCCGCGGCGCCGGCGGGTGGGCGGGGGCGTTCCGCCGCGGACGCACGACGCGGTAGATGTTCAGGAGCGCGTACCCGCCGATGAACGCCGCGAGGATCAGCACGAGCCGCTCACCCCGAACCTGGTCCGACAGCAGCACGCCGGCCAGCATCGCCAGCGTCATCGCGGGGAGCACGACCTTCACGATCGAACCCGGGACGCTCCCGGCCCGGGAATGCCGCCACGCCGCCGGCGCCGCGACCAGGAAGTTCACGATCATCGCAGAGCCCATGTACAGGTGCTGCACCGTGCGCTCGGGCTCGTCGTACCCCATGAACAGCCCCAGCCCGGGGAGGATGATCAGCGACCCCCCGATCCCCGCTAGCCCGCCCGCCACCCCGGCGACCAGGCCAAGACCGGCGGCCTGCAGTGCATGGGCGAGCGTCAGGTCCAAGGTGCTCCGCCGGTTCTGGGTCCCCCACGGCCTCCACGATGGCCGATGCGGGAACGCCCGAAACCGGAAGGTAGGGGATCTGCGCCCGCCGGTGCGGCCTTGTTGAATGCGATTAGGATAACGTTAGGTGACCAAGTCTGGTCCCCTGTGGCAGGTTAAACTCCGCCCGTCCGGGGTGTCGGACCCCGCGGCGCGGGTGGGCGCGGCGGGGGCCGGTTCGGATCGACCGAGTCGGCTGACACTGGGTGGAGTTCAAGACTTGGACACGAATGGGCGTGCCGAACCGGCCGTGCTGTTGCTCTCTCGCCTCCACGCGCGCCGGGTCGCCGAGTGGGCGTGCTTCCTGGCCTTGGCGGCGGTCTCGGCGTGGTCCGCGATGCTCGTCAAGGAGACCCATTCGCTTCCCGCCCTGGCGGGCGTCCGACTGCCCAGCCAGCCCCTCCCGGAGCCCGACCCGGTCCGGGCGCTCGGGGGCGAGCCGGCGGGGTCCGAGCGGGCGGTCGACGCCACGCCCGACCGGCGCCTCTGGGCGCCCGCGATCAGGTTCTTCAACGGCCGACCGATCCGCCCCGCGCGGACCGTCCGGATGACGGTGACCGCCTACTCCCCCGACGCCCGGTCGTGCGGCCCGTGGGCCGACGGGCGGACCGCCACCCTCCACAGCGTGAACACCAACGCCCATCGACTGGTTGCCGCCGACCCGCGAGTCCTGCCGTATGGGTCGATGGTCACGGTGCCCGGCTACGACGAGGGCCGCATCGTCCCGGTGCTGGACTGCGGCGGCAAGATCAAGGGCAACCGCCTCGACGTGCTCTACCGCACCCATTCGCAGGCGGTCCGCTGGGGCGTGCAGCACCTGCGCGTGACGGTGTGGGAGTACGCCGACGGCAAGCCCGCCGAGAACCCCCGACGCGAGCGCTGACCGGGGGTTGCCCCCGGCTACCGTCCCCCATGCTCGTCGGCCGATCGACGCCCCCGCCCGCCACGCTCGATGAACTGCTCGGCCCGGGGCTGGCGGCCCGCCTGGATCGCCTCGACCTGTTGTCGCGCAAGATCCTGGCGGGGAAGCTGCCGGGCGAGCGCCGGAGCAAGCGCCGGGGCCGCAGCGTCGAGTTCGACGACTACCGGCACTACGTCCCGGGCGACGACCTGCGGCACGTCGACTGGAACGTCTACGCCCGATTCGAGAAGCTCTTCGTCAAGCTCTTCCGCGAGGAGGAGGACCTGGCCCTCCACCTGATCGTCGACCGCTCGGCTTCGATGGAGGGCGGGAGCGTCGACGGCACCACCAAGCTCGCGTACGCGCACCGCCTGGCGATGGCGCTGGGGTACGTGGGGCTGGTGAACCAGAACCGCGTCTCCGCCGCGGTGTTCGGCGCGCCGGGCGGCCCTCGCGTGCGGCACCTGGCGCCGCTGCGCGGGCGCACGAGCCTGAATCGGCTGAGCGTGTTCCTGCTCGGGAGCCTGCGCGAGCGGGGCGGGGCCGTGCCCGAGGCGCCCGACTTCGGCGCCGCCATGCGCACGGTCGCGCGGGGGCGGGCCGGGCGGGGCATCGTGGTCCTCATCTCCGACCTGCTGGTGCCGGGCGAGGGCGATGCGCCGGCGTACGGGCCCGGGCTCAACGCGCTGGCGGCGTCGGAGAGCGGCGCCTTCGACACCTACTGCGTGCAGGTGCTCACGCCCGAGGAGATCGACCCGCGCCGAGCCGGGACGGGCGTGCTCGCGGGCGACCTGCGCCTGACGGACGTGGAATCGGGGCGGGCCGCCGAGGTCACCGTCTCGTCGGCCCTCATCGCCCGCTACCGCCGCAACGCGGAGGCGTACCTGGCCCGGCTCAAGCGCGAGTGCGCCGCCCGCGGCATCGCCCACGTGCTCGTGCCCACCGACACGCCGATCGACGCGCTAGTGCTCCAGTCGCTTCGGCGCGGCGGGCTGGTCCGCTAGCCCGGCGGCGTGCGCCCCGGAACCGCGACCGCCGGCGTCTCCATCGGGCCCAGCTCCAGCGAGGGCGGCATGAGGTCGAGCGTGGACGCCATCGCCTTCTCCCAGGTGAGCGTCTTGCCCGAGTAGGCGCTCAGGCGCCCCATGACGGCCATCATCGTGCTGTGGGCGATGCGCTCGCCCTCGTGGATCGCGGGTCCCCGGCCCGTGATCGCCGCGACGAGGGCCTTGAGCTCCGAGACGTACGGGTTCTCCTGCTCGCCCTCCCAGCGCCAGGGGCGGCGCCCGAAGATCTCGGCCCGCCCCGACGCCAGCACGGCGTGCCCGTGGGCCCCGTAAACGACCTCTTCGACCCGCCCCGAGCACCCGTCGATCTGGCGGCACTGGCTGCTGACGGCGCGGCCGTCGGGATACTCGTACTGCACCGCGAAGTGGTCGAACGCATGCCCGTACTCGGCGCCGGTGCGGACCTGTCGTCCGCCCATGCCCAGGCAGCGCGTGGGGGGCTCGCCCAGGGCCCAGTGGGCCACGTCGAGGTTGTGCACGTGCTGTTCGACGATGTGGTCGCCCGAGAGCCACGCGTAGTAGAGCCAGTTGCGGATCTGGCACTCCGCGTCGGACCACTCAGGCTGGCGAGCCTTCACCCACAGCCCGCCCTGGTTCCAATACACCGCGGCCCCCGTGACGCGCCCGATGTCGCCGTCGTGGATCCGCCGCATCGCTTCGACGTAGCACGCCTCGTGCCGGCGCTGCGTGCCGGCGACCAGGTGCAGGCCCCGGGCCCTGGCCCGGCGCGAGGCCTCGATGACGCGCTGCACGCCCGCCGGGTCCACGGCGACCGGCTTCTCGGCAAACACGTGGGCGCCGGCCCCGTGGGCCGCCTCGATGTGGAGGGGCCGGAACCCGGGCGGCGTCGCGAGAATGGCGATGTCGATCCCCGCGCCGAGCACCCTGCGGTAGGCGTCGAACCCGGTGAAGCAGCGCTCGTCGGGAATGTCCACGCGCCCGGCCCGCTCCGGGGGCTGGTCCGCCAGCCGCTCGCGGCACGACGCGAGCCGATCGGCGAACACGTCGCCCAGCGCGACGATCCGCGCGTCGGGAGAGGCTTCGAGCATGTTGACCGCGGCGCCGGTGCCGCGCCCACCGCAGCCGACCACGCCCACGCGGAGCGCCTCGCCCCGGCCCCGGGCCGAGGCCTGCGCGCCGGGGAGCCCGAGCGTCGCGGCGAGCGTCGTCGCGGCGGCGGCCTTCAGCACGCCGCGACGGGTCAGTGTCGTGCCGGATTCCTTCATGACGGCCTCCTGGGTCCAGGACCCGCGCGTCACCACCTACCGCACCGGCGTGAGCGTCACGCGACGCAGGTTCATCAGTGCGTGCTTGAGTTCACCCCGGGCGCGGACCACGACCGTGCCCGCCCCCTCGGCGGGGAGGCGCACCACGCCCGCGGCGTGCGCCACGAACCGCTCCCATCCGCCCGTCGCCGGCACCACGCCTTCCACTCGGGCGGCGCCCAACTCGACCACGTACCCCGATCCCGCGCTGCCGTCCGTGGACGCCAGTTCCAGTTCGACGAGGTAGGCGCCGGCGCCGAGCGCCACGGGCCATGACGCCGATCCGTCGCGGTCCGTCCACGCCCCGATGTTGGGGATGTCGTCCGCCTTGCGCTCGACGCGGATACCCCGCCCGGTGAGGTCGGCGGCAGCGGCGTGGAGCACCAGCTCGCCGCCGGGGCCCGGTGTGATGGGCGGTTCCTCGACGTCCGCGGGGCCGTCAAGGTCGAGCCGGATCACGCCGGCTGCCTCGTCGGGCGGGTCGATGGGGAGCACGAGCATGGGCCAGCGGATCGGGCCGCGCGGGGCCAGGGTTTCCACCTCTGGCCCCCCGAGCACGCGGGCGCCGAGCACGCGAGAACGCAGCCCGACGACTTCCAGCCGCCCGTCCCGGGGCCAATCCGTCACGAGCAGGTAGAGCGTGGATCCCTTGACGGTCGCGTGGCCCCATGTTGCTCTGCGAAAAGGGCCGGCGGAGGTGGCGTGGATCGCCTCCCCGTGGACCGCCAGCCAGCGCCCGATCGCCCGCAGCCGCTCGACGCTGGGCGCCGGGATCTCGCCCTCGCCCGTGGGGCCGACGTTGAGCAGGAAGTTGCCCCCCTTGCCCGCGACCTCGGCGAGCTGTCGGATGAGTGCCGCCGCCGGCTTCCAGTTCGGGTCGTCGTCGCGGTAGCCCCAGGTGTCGTTCATGGTCATGCAGGTTTCCCAGTCGGTGCCCGGGGGCGGTCGGGCGGGGATCTCCTGCTCGGGGGTGTGGTAGTCGCCGGCGCCCCGGTAGCTGCTGAACCCCGCCATGCCGTCGCGGGCCTTGCTCACGCGGTTGTTGACGATGACGCGGGGGCTGATGGACCGGCAGAACGCGTACAGGTCCTGCCCGCGCTCCTCGGTCCACTCCTCGGTCCATTCGCCGTCGAACCACACGACGGCGGGGGCGTCGTCGCCCGTAAGGAGTTCCCGAAGCTGGGCCTTCATGTACGCGACGTACATGGGCATGCGGTCGAGGCCGCCGTCGTCGCGCCGGAAGTCGGGGTGCCGCCAGTCCCAGATGGAGTAGTACACGCCGAAGCGGACGCCCTCCTCGCGGCACGCCTCGCCCAGCTCGCGGACGATGTCGCGCCCGAATGGCGTTGCGTCGATCACGTCGTAGCGAGTCGCGGCGCTGTCGAACAGGCAGAACCCGTCGTGGTGCTTGGCGGTGATGACCAGGTACTTCATCCCGGCGTCGCGGGCCAGTCGCGCCCAGGCGCGCGCGTCGAACCGGCGCGGGTTGAATCGGCTCGCGAGCGCGGCGTAGTCGTCCGCCGGGATCCGGGCGTTGCGCTGGATCCACTCCCCCGTTCCCGGCGCCGGCGTCCCGCCCCATTCCCCCGCGGGGATCGCGTAGAGACCCCAGTGGATGAACATCCCGAATCGGGCCTCGCGCCACCAGCCCATCCGCTCGTCGCGGTCAGCGTCGGGCGGCGGTCCCTGGCACGCCAGCGACGCCCCCGCCAGGATCAGGCTCGCCATCGCGACGGCAAACCGGGCCATGCGGTGCTCCCCGCGCAGGACCCTTCGGCCCCGCGCGTCCATCAGAGAAGCCGGGTGTTGCCCGGCACCGCGACCTCCGGCGTCGCGCGCTCGCCCCACTCCAGCGACTCGGGCGCCAGTGATTCCTGGCTGTTCAGCGCCTTCTCCCACGTCACCGTCTGTCCCGTGTACGCCGACATGCGGGCCATGATGGCGGCCAGGGTGCTGTGGGCGCCGCGTCGGCAGTCGTTGAGGGGCGGGCCCTCGCGGATGCTCCTGAAGAGCGCGTTGTGCTCGTTCTGATACATGTCGCCGATGGGCCCCGAGTACGCCCACTCCTCGCGCCCGTCGTGCGCCCGGATCGAGTACGTGGGCTGCCAGCCGTTGACCACGCACCACCCCTTCTCGCCGTAGAGGTAGTCCGTGTTGTCCGACGGGCAGCGGTCGATCTGGCGGCAGGTGTGGAACGTCCGTCGACCGTCGGCGTACTCGTAGACCGCGGCGAAGTGGTCGAACACGTTGCCGTGCTCGGGCCCGGCGCGGGCGGCACGCCCGCCCAGGCAGTTGACGCGCACGGGCGGCTCGTCGCCCATGGCCCACATGAGGCGGTCGATCGAGTGCACCGCCTGCTCGACGACGTGATCGCCCGAGAGCCAGGTGAAGTGCCACCAGTTGCGCATCTGGAACTCCAGGTCGCTCCAGCCCGCCTCGCGCGGGCGCCGACCCAGCGTGCCCGTGTGGTAGGTCGTGTGCACGTTGAGCAGCCGCCCCAGGGCCCCGGCGTTGACGCGCTCGAACGTCGCCGACATCCCCTCGTTGAACCGCCAGCAGAACCCCACCACGACGCCCAGCTTCTTCTCCTCCGCGAGCCGGGCCGACTCCAGCACCGAGCGCACCCCCGGGCCATCGACCGCGAGCGGCTTCTCGGCAAAGACGTGAACGCCCGCGTCGACCGCGGCCCGCAGGTGGGCCGGGCGGAACGCCGGGTAGCTCGTCAGCACCACCACGTCCAACCCCGACTCCAGGACCTTGCGGTAGGCGTCGAACCCCGAAAAGCGCCGCTCCTCCGGCGCCCGCACGCGCTCGGGGGCCTGGTCGCCCATCGCCTTGGAGATCGCCGCGTGGCACGACTCGACGCGCTCGGGGAACACGTCCCCCATCGCGACCAGCACGGCCCCCGGGTCGCCCCGCAGCGCCTGCACCGCCGCCCCTGTCCCACGCCCCCCGCACCCGATCACCCCCACCCGCAGCGTCGAGCGCGACCCCGCGTGGGCCGCGGCCCGGACCGCGTGAGGGAGCGCCAGCGCCCCCGCGAAGGTCGGGATGGTCGCGGCGGCGGCGGTGCCGGCCAGGAACTCGCGGCGCGTCAGTTCGCTCATGGCTGCTCCTTCGGCTCGGGGTTCGCCGACGCCGGCGCGTCGGGCGGCTCCATCACCACGCGGAACCCGACGAACGGGCCGTCGCTGAGCCACCAGCGGCTCTTGGGGATCTGCGGGTCGCTCGCGTTCCACCACTCGGCCTGGGCTTCGCGGGCCCCGGGCCTGAGCGCCTCGGCCGCGTGCCGGTAGGAACCGCCCTTGGTGATCGGCTCGCCGTCGGCCCCGACCACCCACTCCTGCACGTTGCCCAGCATGTCGTGCAGCCCCCACGCGTTGGGCCGCTTGGAGCCCACCGGGGCCGGGCGCATGCCGCTGTTCTCCTTGAACACCGCCACGTCGGTGAGCGTGGCCCCTTCGGGGATCCCCGTCGCCGAGCCGGCCCTGGCCGCATGCTCCCACTCCGCTTCGGTCGCCAGGCGGTACTTGCGGCCCGTCCGCGCCGACAGCCAGGCGCAGAACCCCTTGGCGCTCGCCGCCCCCACGCTGATCGCCGCGTACCCCTCATGCCCGAACCCGCGGTCGGGCGGCAGGTAGGGCTTGGTCGGACGGGTCACCGCGTCGACCGCCGGCGTCCGCGACTTCTCCTCGTCCAGCCCGTAGATGTAGACGTCGAACGCCTCCCAGGTGATCTCGTGCCGGCTCATGTAGAAGGGCTTGACGGCGCCGTCCGCCGACGCGGGGACGCGCACCAGCTCGAACCTGAACGCCGCCTCCGGGATCTCCACCGCCAGCCGCTCGCCGGGCGGGTCGGGCGGCCCGCACGGGGCGCCGAGTACGATCGCCGCGAGCGGAGGGACCGCCGCGAGCCCCACCCACCGTTGAGATGCCGACCGTGCCATCGCTCGATCTCCGACCCCTCGTCCGCACGACGGCGGCGCTGGTCGCCTCGCTGACCCTCGCGTGCTGCGCCTCCCGCAGGCTTGACCGGTTCGAATATACCCGAGTTGTGATGGGGGTGCAATGCCGGATCGTGGCCTACGCGCCCGGGGCCGAACCCGCGGCGGACGCCGCCCGCGCCGCGTTCGCCGAACTGGCCCGCCTGGAAGGGGTGTTCAGCGACTACCGCGACTCGAGCGAGGTGTCTGCCCTCGCCCGCGCCGCCGGGGTCGAGTCCCTGCCGGTGAGCGCCGACCTGGTCGAGGTGCTGACCCTCGCCCGCCGGGTGCACGACGCCACGGGCGGCGCCTTCGACGTCACCGTCGGACCCGCGTCGAGGCTTTGGCGCGAGTCGCGACGCACCTCCCGCCCGCCCGACAACGAGGCGCTCCGCGCCGCCCGCGACCTGATCGACGGAACCGCGATCCGCGTCGACGCGTCCGCCCGCACCGTGATGCTCGAACGACCCGGCATGTGCCTCGACCTGGGCGGCATCGCCAAGGGCTACTCCGCCCAGCGAGCCCTCGCCGTGCTCGCTCGCCGAGGCCTCCCCTGCTCCATGGTGGCCCTCGCCGGCGATGTCGCCGCGGGGGACCCGCCGCCCGGCGCCGCCGGCTGGCGCATCGGCACGCCGCCGGCACTGGGCCTCGGGTCGGCCCTCCTCCTCTCCAACACCTCCGTCTCGACCTCGGGCGACGAGGAGCAGTCCGTGGTCATCGAGGGGCGGCATTCCTCGCACCTCCTGGATCCGCGCACCGGATGGAGCGGGTCGCCCGCCGCGACCACGACCGTCGTGTGCCGGGACGGCGCGGTCGCCGACGCCCTCGCCACCGCGATCGCCACGCTCGATCAGGCGCGGGCGGCCCAGGCCATCGGGGCCTTCCCCGGGGCCGCGGCCCTGAGCGCCCGCCCCGGCGGCCGCGCGACCTGCGTTGGGTCGGTGTCGGCCCTGCGTTGGGTCGGAGGCACGGCTCGGCCGTGAGTCAGTCCGCGAACCTCGGCTCCGGCGGCTCGACCTGCCTCGCCAAACGCCGGGCCTCGAACGCCGACACGTCCGCCACGGTTGTCGTCGCCAGGAACTCCACGATCCGCCGACGCTCTTCCACCCAGAACTTGTGCGCGGGGCAGTCCCGCTGGTCCGAGCACGGGGCGTTGCCCAGCATGCACGTGGGCTCGGCGAACGAGGGGTCCAAGGCCACGCACACGTCGTACAGCGTGATGTCCGTCGGACCACGCGACAGCGTCACCCCGCCCCCGACGCCCCGCTGCGTGTTCACCAGCCCACGACGCCCCAGCGCGTGGACGATCTTCGCCAGGTACGGCTGCGGGATCCCCGCCGCCGCCGCCACTTCCTTCACCAGCACCGGACGGCCACCCCCCGAGGCCACGTGCCCCATCGCGCTGATCGCATATCCGACGGCCTGGCTCAGCATCCTGCACCCCTGGCGCCAGAACGACGCCACCAACCAGATAAGTGTATCATGTATTCAAGTTCCGATCGTGCCGGATCCCGACTCGCCCGCCTGTCGCCCCTCTCCCCTCGGATCCAGGGGGGCCACACGGCGGTTGGACGGAGGCCCGCACCCCCGGGGCTACCATCCCGCCCTCCCAACGGGGAGCGACCATTCCCCCAACTGGCCCGGTTCGACACCGCGGCCATATCCAGGAAGGTGCTCACATGCGTCGCGCGAAGATCTCGATCATCGGGGCCGGCAACATCGGCGGAACCTGCGCCCACTGGGCCGCCCAGAAGGAACTCGGCGACATCGTCCTCCTCGACATCCCCGACAGGGAGGGCGTCGCCAAGGGCAAGGCCCTCGACCTCTTCTGCTGCGGGCCCATCGAGAACTTCGACAGCCGAATCACCGGCACCGGCGACTACAAGGACATCGAGGGCTCCGACGTGGTGGTCATCACCGCGGGCCTGCCCCGCAAGCCCGGCATGAGCCGCGACGACCTGGTGCAGGTCAACGCCGGCATCGTGCGCACCGTCTCGGAGAACGTGAAGAAGTACGCCCCCAACGCCATCGTCATCGTCGTGAGCAACCCCCTCGACGCGATGGTCTACGTCGCCTGGAAGGTCACGGGCTTCCCCGCCCACCGCGTCATGGGGCAGGCCGGTGCCCTCGACGTCGCCCGCTACAAGGCCTTCCTCGCCATGGAGCTGGGCGTCAGCGTCGAGGACATCCAGGGCCTGCTCCTGGGCGGTCACGGCGACGACATGGTCCCACTCCCCCGCCTCACCAGCGTCAACGGCATCCCCGTCCAGGACCTGCTCCCCGAGGAGCGGATCAACGCCTGCGTCGAGCGGGCCAAGATGGGCGGCGGCGAGATTGTCAAGCTCATGGGCACCAGCGCCTTCTACGCCCCCGCCGCCGGCACCATCGACATGGTCGAGGCCATCGTCCGCGACAAGAAGCGCGTCATCCCCTCCGCCGCCTTCTGCGAGAACGAGTTCGGCGTCAAGGCGATGAACAGCGGCAAGGGCCTCTTCGTGGGCGTGCCGTGCGTCATCGGCTCCAAGGGCGTGGAGAAGATCCTCACGTTCAAGATGAACGAGGCCGAGGCCAGGTCCATGAACGAGTCGATCAGCCACGTCAAGGACCTGATCGCCGCGACCATCAAGCTCTTCCCCGAACTGGCCTGACGCCCGCGCCCCACGAGCCCCACGCGCCGGTCGAAGCGTTCGGGCCTCTGCCGCTCCTCGTTCTCGACCGACTCCTCCTCGCTGGGGTCGGAGGCGGTGGGGACGTAGGGGTTGCGGACGACCTCCTGGAATGCGGCGCAGGCCGTCGTAGGCGTGGTGCTCGACGCGCCGTGGCGTGGCCGACCAGCCCATGGGGTCACGGGCCATGGGCCTGGCGGCGAGGGGGCGCGGGGGCTTCCTATACTCCGGCCGCACTTTTCTGGAGGTCTTCGATGCGCACGCGTGCTTTGGCGTTGGTGATGGCGGGGGGCTTGGCGGCTCCCCTGGGGATGGCCATGGCTCAGGACGGCGGCCCGGGGCGTGACGAGATTCAGGTGCCCAGCGATCCCAAGCCACCTCAGCCCCAGCCGGAGGTCTGGACGCCGCCGGTGTTCTCGGACGCGGAGCTGGCGGAGATCGCCAAGCTGCTGACGGGGACGTGGAAGACCTCGACGCCCGTCGCCGAAGCGGGCGAGGGCGGGGCCAGCACGGACGTGGTGATGAGCATCGTGCCCGTGCGCCTGGAGGACGACGTGTCCGACGCGCTGTACGTGGAGGCGGCCCGGAGCGACGCCCTGCACGCCCCGTACCGCCAGGCGATCTTCCAGCTGTACAAGTTCAAGGGCAAGGTGCGCCTGCGGACGTACGAGTTCTTCCGCACGCCCATCCAGCCGGCGGTGGTGGGGCTGTGGATGGCGCCGGAGTTCTTCCCCAAGGTGCCGCGCTCGGACCTGATCGCGACGCTGGACATCGAGCTCTCCAAGGCGGGCTCGGCGTGGTCGGGCAAGACGCCGTACCCCTACCCGACGGGCGTGGGCGGCGCGGTGGAGATGACCAGCGAGCTGTCGATCTCGCCCGACGCGCTGGTGAGCATCGACCGCGGGTTCGACGCCTCGGGCGCGATCGTCTGGGGCTCGGGCGCGGGGGAGAAGTACACGTTCGCACGGGCGACGGCGGACATCAAGCTCACCAAGACCGACGCGGGCGTGCTCATCATGGAGTACGCCAGGCCCAGCGGCGACCAGGAGATCGTCCTGGGCGACCGCGCGTTCATGCACTACACGGGCTGGCTGACCAACGGGACCAAGTTCGACAGTTCGCGCGACCGCGGGCAGCCCGTGCCCTTCGACGTGGCCGAGGGACGACTGATTCCCGGCTTCATCGCGGGCTCGCTCGGGGGCACGACGGGGACGATCCGGCGGCTCATCATCCCGCCGACGCAGGCCTACGGCGAGGCGGGCGCGGGGCGCACCATCCCGCCCCACTCCACGCTCATCTTCGAGACCGAGGTCATGGCCATCCAGAAGCCCACGCCCGTCGAGCCCGTCAAGGCCCCCGAGGGCGATGCGCCGGGCGGGGCCAAGCCCGACAGCGACGGCGGCGGGATGGATCGCCCCGAGTAAACGCGCCGATCGACGCATGCTCCCACGCGCCGGCCCCTCTCGGGCCGGCGTGTTTCATTCCGCGACGGCTACAGTCGCTCGATGGCCAGGCGTGACTACTACGAGGTGCTGGGCGTGCCGCGGACCGCGTCGGCGGAGGACATCCGCCGCGCCCACCGCCGCCTCGTCCGCCAGCTGCACCCGGACGTGAACAAGGCCCCGGACGCCGCGGCCCAGTTCGCGCTCGTCCAGGAGGCCTACGAGGTCCTCAGCGAGCCCGACAAGCGCCAGCGCTACGACCAGTTCGGGCACGCGGGCGCGCACGCGGCGGACGTGGGTGGCGCCCCCGGGCCCGGCACCTACACCTGGTCCAGCGTCGGGGGCGCGCCGGGCGCCCACGGCGCCGACTTCGACGAGTTCGAGGTCGAGTCCCTCTTCGAGAGCTTCTTCGGCGGACGCCGCGGACCCGCGGGCGGGCACGCCCGACCCCGCAAGCACGCCCGCTCCACGCAGACCGTCGAGCGCGACCTGGGCGTCGACTTCATGACCGCGGCCCGGGGCGGCACGCAGGAACTCCGCCTCACCACGCCCACCGGCAAACCCCGCACCATCGAGGTGCGGATCCCCAGGGCCGCCGCCGACGGCACGCAGTTGCGGATCGCCAAGGCCGTGTCCGAGGGCGGGCACGACGTGAACCTGGTCCTGACCGTGCGCGTGCAGCCGCACCCGGTCCTGCGGCGCTCGCCCACGGGCGGGCCCGCGGCCGGGCTCGACCTGTACGTCGACCTGCCTCTGACCATCGCGGAGGCGACGCTGGGCGCGGAGGTGCCCGTGCCCACGCTGTCGGGGCGCGTGGAACTGCGCGTGCCGCCGGGCTCGGCCAGCGGGCGGATGCTCCGGCTCCGCAACAAGGGCCTCGAGGACGACTCGGGCGCCAAGGGCGACCTGTACGCGGTGCTCAAGATCGTGCCGCCCGACGGCTCGGCGCTCTCCGACGCCGAGCAGCGGACCCTCCGCGACATCGCCGCCCGCGGGCCCAACCCGCGCGACGGGTTCTACCGCGGCGTCCAGGCGTGAGTCGGAAGAATGCGCCCAAAGGCGCCGGCGGACGCCGCGGGTGCCACGGGCGATCCGCCTTGCGGATCGCCCGTGCCGGCGTCCGGACGGGCGTCGAACAGCCGCACGGGTCATCGGGCGAAGCGCCCGATGACCCGTGGCACCCGGAGCGCATCCGTCCACGGACTTCCGACACACACCGCGCGTCGTGCGAGTCGCAAGAACGCGCCGGGTGCCACGACTGTGCCGCTTGGGGCACAGTCGTGTCCTGCGAGGGACGCGGTGTCCGCTGAGGGAAGCAGTGTCGGGCGACGGACGCACGAGTGTTCGCCGAGCCGAACAGTCGTGGCACGCCGGGTGCCACGGGCGATCCGCCTTGCGGATCGCCCGTGCCGCCCTGATCCCGACACCCGATCCGCACGGGTCACGGGCGAAGCGCCCGATGACCCGTGGCACCCGGAGCGCATCCGTCCACGGACTTCCGACACACACCGCTAGCCCCGGGCCGCCGCGTCCACGAGCCAGAGCGTGCGGTCCCTCGCCCGGACCATCGACGCCGGGAGCGTCGGCCCCCCGTCCTCGTGCACGCGCCGCAGCGTCGCGGCCTTGTCGCTCCCCGTCACCAGGAAGATCGCGACGCGCGAGCGGGCGACCGCGTCGAGCGTGAGCGTCACGCGCTCGCGCACTGCGGCCCTGGGCCCCGCGTCCGCCGCCGCCGCCAGGCGCCCCGCGTGCCCGCCGCGGTCGAACCCCGGGAACAGGCTCAGGGTGTGACCGTCGGCCCCCATCCCCAGCAGCACCACGTCAAAGAGCGGGTCCGAGGGAGCCAGGGACTTGAGCAGCGCGTCGTAGCGGTCGGCCGCCACCACGGGCCCCGCCTCGGCCTCGATGCGGTGCACCTTGCCCGCGGGTACCCGCGAGAGGAGCGACTCGGCCGCGATGCGGTAGTTGCTCTGCTCGTGGTCGGGCGGCACGCAGCGCTCGTCGCCGAAGAAGACCTCGACGCGGGGCCAGTCGACCTGGTCGCGGAACTCGGTCGCGAGCAGGCGGTACAGGGCCCGGGGCGTCGAGCCGCCCGCCAGGGCGATCCGGAACCGCGCGCTTCCCCGGGCCAGCGCCACGATCTCGCGGGCCGCCTCGCGGGCGACTCCGTCGGGCGACTCCAGCACGCGGATCACTGGTGCGTCCATCCCTGCCCGTCGTGGTCGATCATCGTGCACGCCCGGGCCGGGCCCCACGAGCCCGCGGGGTACTGGAGCAGCGTGCGCGGCCGGTTGATCAGGGGCTCGCACAGCCGCCACGCCTCCTCCATCTCGTCGTGGCGCACGAAGAGCGTGCGCTCGCCGCGCATCACGTCCAGCAGCAGCGTCTGGTAGGCCTCGGCGAGCGGTCCGAACGCCTCGGCGTACCGGAAGCGCATCTCCTGGGTGTGCAGGCGCATGCCCTCGCCCGGCTGCTTGACCTGGAACGTCAGGTTGAACCCCTCGTTGGGCTGGAGCGCGATCTCCAGGCGGTTGCACGCCATGCCGCACACCACCAGCGGCTGGAAGACCGCCGCGGGCGGCGAGCGGAAGACCACGGTGATGCGGCTGAGTTTCCGGGGCATGCGCTTGCCCGTGCGGAGGTAGAACGGCACGCCGTGCCAACGCCAGTTGTTGATGCGCGTGCACACCGCGACGAACGTCTCCACCTCCGACCCCTCGGGCACGCCCGGCTCCTCGCGGTAGCCCAGGAGCGACTTGCCCTCCAGCTCGCCCGCGGCGTACTGCCCCAGCACCGCCGAGGACTCGTCGAACACCGACATCGAGCGCAGGACCTTGAGCTTCTCGTTGGCGATGGAGTCGCCGTCCAGCGCCGCCGGCGGCTCCATCGCCGTCAGGCACAGGAGCTGCAGGACGTGGTTCTGCAGCACGTCGCGGACGGCCCCGGCCTCCTCGTAGAACGCCGCCCGGCCCTCCACCCCAAGGTCCTCCGCGACCGTGATCTCCACGCGCTCCACGCGGTCGCGGTTCCACAACGGCTCGAAGAGCGAGTTCCCGAACCGGAACGCGATCAGGTTCTGCACGGTCTCCTTGCCCAGGTAGTGGTCCAGGCGGAACACGCACGACTCGTCGAAGTAGCGGTGCACCAGCGCGTTGAGCGCCTGCGCCGACGCCAGGTCGCGCCCGAAGGGCTTCTCCACCACCAGACGCGACCAGCCCCGGGCCCGGTGCAGACCCGCCTCGCCCAGGCACCGGATCGTGGGCTCGAAGGCCTGCAGCGGCAGCGCCAGGTAGAAGACCCGGTTGCCCGGCAGGCCCATGTCGCGCTCGATCGCCTCCAGGCGCGCGCCCAGGGCCGCGAACGCGTCGTGCGCCCCCTCGCCGATCGGGCAGTAGAAGAGGTTCTGCTCGCACCAGGCCCGGGCCCCCTCGCCCGGCACGCCCGACTTGACGAGCACCGCGGCGACCTTCTCGCGGTAGGCCTTGTCGTCCAGCGCCGAGCGGGCCACGCCCACCACCGCCGTGCGGTGCAGCGCCGGCGTCGCCTTGTGCAGGCGGTAGATCGACGGCAGGACCTTGCGCTGGGCCAGGTCGCCCGTGGCGCCGAAGCAGACCAGCGTGTGACGCTCGGGCGCTCGGAGGTTCATCGGGCGCTCCCGCCCTTCTGCACGGCGTGACCCCCGAACTGGTTCCGCAGCACCGCCAGGACCCGTTCGGCGAAACACCGCTCGTCGCGCGAGCGGATCCGCATGAGCAGCGAGTCGGTGATCACCGGGGCCGCGACGTTCAGCTCGATCGCCTCCGCCACCGTCCACCGCCCCTCGCCCGAATCGCCCACGACCGGCCGGATGTCGTCGAGCGTGCGGTCCTGCTCCAACGCCCGCACCGCAAGGTCCAGCAGCCACGAACGCACCACCGACCCGTGCTGCCAGATCCGCCCGACCTGGTGCAGGTTCAGGCGCATCTGGGCCTTCTTCTCCATGATCGCGAAGCCCTCGGCGAACGCCTGCATCATGCCGTACTCGATCCCGTTGTGCACCATCTTGACGAAGTGCCCGGCCCCGCACGGGCCCACGTGCCCCCACCCCGAGTCGGGCGTGGGCGCCAGCGTCTGAAAGATGGGCGTGAGGCGCCCGACGGGGTCCGGGTCGCCCCCGATCATCAGGCTGTACCCGTGGTCGAGCCCCCAGATCCCGCCGCTGGTCCCGCTGTCGACCAGGTGCAGTCCCTTGCTCGTGAGGGCCGCCGCCCGCCGGAGCGTGTCCTTGTAGTAGGTGTTCCCGCCGTCGATGATCGTGTCGCCGGGCGAGAGCAGGGGGGTCAGGGCGTCGATCGCCTTGTCCACCGGGTCGCCCGCGGGGATCATGAGCCAGACCGCGCGCGGCCCGGGCAGGGCCCTGACCATCTCGACCAGCGACTCGACGGGCTTGGCGCCCTCGCGGGCCAGCCGCTGCATGTTCTCCTTTGAGTGATCGTGCACCGCCACGCGGTGGCCGCCCCGCAGGAGGCGCAGGGCCATGTTGCCGCCCATCTTCCCGAGTCCGACCAGGCCAAGGTCCATCGTGTCTACTCCTGTCGATGCGTCCAGCCCGCCCGAACATGATCGGCGCGGCAGGTCCGAGTATCCGCCGGACCGGTTGAAGATCGGCCGAGTAGGGGCCTGGGCTCAACGGACGGGAGGGTTGCCATGGTCGGCGATCGGCGTTCGCATCGCAACCGCCGCAGTCGGCACGGCCGGACCGGGCGGGCGTGGGGCGAGAACCGTCGGGCGCCCAACCTCCTCGCGAGAGCGGGGGGGCTTCGCCATGGGGCGTCGAGTGTGGAAAACCGACGCGGCTGCCGCTGGGCACCCGCGTGGTCGTCGGGCGAGACGGCTCAGCCCATGAACGGGGGATTGGTCATCGGCGCCGGCTCGATCACGCCGAGGGAGGCGGGGGCCGCCGGCTTGGCGGCCTTCTTCTTCGCCGGGCGCCGCGCGGCCTTCTTCCTGGCCGGAGCCTTCATCGCCTTGGCTTTCCCCTTCTTCTTCGACGCCTTCTTCTTCGAGCCCTTCTTCTTGCCCTTCTTCTTCTTGGCCACGTGCGGTACTCCTTGCCAGTGCGCCCGCCGGGTCCCCCGGAGGCGCCTGGGTCTTGCCCGTGAATGTACCTTGTGCGCGCCCGGCGTGCAAGCGGACCACCCGTCCGATCGGAGCGACGACATGCGAGCCCTCATCCAACGAGTCGACGGCGCCCGCTGCGAGGTCGATGGCCGGGTCACGGGACGGATCGGGGTCGGATTGGCCGTCCTCCTCGGCATCCACGTCGGCGACACCGACGCCGACGCGGCCTGGATCGCCCAGCGCCTCCCGCCCCTCCGCGTCTTCCCCGACGACCAGGGACGCATGAACCTCAGCCTGCTGCAAGTCCTTGCGGCACTGGGGCCTGCGTCCGGGGTCGGGGTGCTGCTGGTCCCCAACTTCACCCTCTGCGCCTCCACCGGCAAGGGGCACCGACCCGGGTTCGACCGGGCCATGCCCCCCGACCGGGCCCGGGCCATGTACGACCAGGTCGCGGCCCGGGTCGCCGACGCGGGGGTCCCCGTCTCCACCGGCGTCTTCGGGGCCCACATGCGCGTCACACTCACCAACGACGGCCCGGTCACCCTCCTCCTCGACTCCGCCGACCACCGCCCGGGCTGAGATCCCACGCACGCCGCCCCCCGGCGCGTACCATCGCCCCCACGGTTCCGGAGGGTCCATGAAGAGCGTGCTGGTGCTGGGCGGCGGCAAGGTCGGCAAATCGGTCGCGGAGTTGTTCCTGGGCCGCGCCGGGGGGGACTACCGCGTCACCGTCGTTGACGCCCAGCAGGCCGCCCTCGACCAGGTCCGGGCCAACCTCGACCGCCTCAAGGCGCACCGGGGCGGCCAGCCCACGGAGTTCGCCGTCCAGAAGGCGGACCTGTCCGCCCCCGGGGCCGTGCGGCAGGCCCTGCGCGGGCACGACTACGTGGTCTGCATGCTCCCCTACGACCTCGTCGCCGGCGTCGCCGAGGCCGCCAACGCCGAAGACGTCCATTACTTCGACGTGACCGAGGACGTCGCCACGACCGAGGGCGTGAACCGCATCCAGTCCGAGGGTCGCGCCAAGGTCGCGCTCGTTCCCCAGTGCGGGCTGGCCCCGGGGTACGTCGCCATCGCCGCCTACGCCCTGGCCCGCGGGTTCAGATCGATCGAGCAGCTCACGCTCCGCGTCGGGGCCCTGCCCCAGTTCCCCACCAACGCCCTGAAGTACAACGTCACCTGGTCCGCCGCGGGCGTCATCAACGAGTATTGCGAGCCCTGCAACGTCATGCTGGGGGGGCAGCGGGTCAAGGTGCCGGCCCTCGAGGGCCTGGAACGCTTCTCCTTCGAGGGCGTCGAGTACGAGGCCTTCTACACCTCCGGCGGCGTGGGCAGCCTCATCGACACGCTCGTCTCCGAGGGCCGCCTCAGCCAGCACGCCGACGTGGCCTACAAGACCATCCGCTACCCCGGGCACCGCGACCTGATGAAGTTCCTGCTGCAGGACCTGCGCCTGGGCGTGAAGGGCGGGCCCAAGGCCCCCTCCGGGCGGGCCTACGACCGCGCCGCCGCCATCGAGCTGCTCGACCTGGCCATCCCCGCCACGCTCCAGGACTGCGTCGTGGTCTTCGCGAACGCCGTCGGCCTCCGCCCCGACGGGCGTCGCGAGCAGGTCAACTTCCGACGCGTCATCCGCGCCGCCAGCCTGTGGGGGCGCATCTGGCCCGCCATCGAGCTGACCACCGCCGCCGGCGTCTGCGCCATGGTCGACCTGCACCGCACCGCCAAGCTCCCCGCGACCGGCCTGATCCGCCAGGAGCAGTGCCCGATCGAGGCCTTCAACGCCACGCCGTTCGGCGCGGCGTACGAGTCCCCCGACGCGCTCGCCTCCGGGGCCTAGGGACCGCCACCGTGGAGCCGACGTGACCGCCCACAAGCCCGCCGTCCGCTTCGTCTTCCTCACCCTCCTCCTCGACGTCATCGGGATCGGGCTCATCATCCCCGTGGCCCCGAGGCTGGTGGAGCAGCTCTACGGGCACGGCACCGCGGGGGCCGCGGTCATGGTCGGGCTCCTCTCCGCCTCCTACGCCGTCATGCAGTTCATCTTCGCCCCGATCCTGGGCGGGCTCTCCGATCGTTTCGGACGCCGACCCGTCATCCTGCTCTCGCTGCTGGGCTCCGGCATCGACTACCTGGTCGCGGCCGTCGCACCCAACCTCCTCTGGCTCTTCATCACCCGCGCCGTCAACGGCGTCTCCGGCGCCAACATGACCGCCTGCAACGCCTATGTCGCCGACGTCACCCCCCCGGACAAGCGCGCCGCCGGCTTCGGCATGATGGGCGCCGCCTTCGGCATCGGGTTCATCCTCGGGCCCGTCATCGGCGGCGCCCTCGGCGAGATCAACATCCGCCTCCCCTTCGTCGCCGCGGGCGTGCTCACCCTCGCCAACTGGTGCTACGGCTACTTCGTGCTCCCCGAGTCGCTCCCCAGGGAGAGGCGCCGACCCTTCAGCCTCGCCCGCGCCAGCCCCGTCGGCACCTTCGCCCACCTGACCCGCTACCCCATCGTCCTGGGGCTGGCCGCCTCGCTCGTGCTCCTCCAACTCGCCATGTTCGCGCTCCACGCCACCTGGGTGCTCTACACCAAGCACCGCTACTCCTGGTCGGAGGTCGAGACCGGGCTCTCGCTCACGCTCGTCGGCGTCGGCGCCGCCGTCGTCCAGGGGGGCCTGGTCCGGAAGATCGTCCCCTGGCTCGGCGAGCCCCGCTCGCTCCTCATCGGCATCGGGATCGGCGTCGTCGCCTACGTCGGCTACGGGCTGGCGCCCTGGGGCTGGCTGCTCTACGTGATCGTGCTCGCCGCGTCGCTGGGCGGCATCGCCCAGCCCGCCGGGCAGGCCATCATCACCAAGGCCGTCCCCCCCAACGAGCAGGGCGAGGTCCAGGGCGCCCTCACCAGCCTCCAGAGCGTCGCGGCGATCCTCGGCCCCATCTTCGGCGGCGTCACCTTCGCCTACTTCATCTCCGACCGCGCCCCGATCTACCTCCCCGGCGCGCCCTACTTCCTCTCGGGCCTGCTCTCGATCGCCGGGTGGTTCGTCGCCGCGATGGTGCTCCGCAGATTCGCCGCCCCTGCGGCCTCCCAGCGGCCCGTCTAGGCGCTCTCGAGCCGCGCCGCCGGCTCGCGCATCCCCGCCAGCGCGACCCGCAGCGACCCCTTCGCCTCCGCCTTGTGGATCTCCACGTGCCGACCGTCGGCAAGGCGGGCCGCCTGGTCGAACTGCACGCTCACGCGCTTCGACACGCCCCGCTCCTGCATCGTCACGCCGTAGAGCTGGTCCGCCGACTGCATCGTCCGCTTGTTGTGCGTGATCACGATGAAGTTCGAGCGGTCCGTGAACTGGCGCACGGCGCCGACATACCGCCCCACGTTCCCCTCGTCCAGGGCCGCGTCCACCTCGTCCAGGACGCAGAAGCAGCTCGGCTTGCTCCGGAAGATCGACATGAGCAGCGCCACCGCCGTCAGCGTCTTCTCGCCGCCCGAGAGCTGGCTGATCGACCGGGGCTCCTTCCCCGGGGGCCTGGCGATCACCTCGATCCCGCTCTCCAGCAGGTCGATCTCCTCGGTCTGCACCGTCTGCCCGTCCACCTCGCGGGTCATCGGCATCAGGCGCACCTCCGCCTTGCCCCCCCCGAACAGACGCCGGTACATCCCTTGCTCGCTCCCGAACTCCCGCTGGATGTGCCCGAACACCTCGCCGAACCGCTCGCGGCTGACGGCGTTCAGCCGCTCGATCAACGCCGCCAGCTTGCCCCGGGCCTCGTCCAGGTCCCCCACCTGCCCGAGCAGAGACTCGTTCTGGCCGGCGAGCTGCGTCTCCTCCTCGATCGACTCCAGGTTCACGCTGCCCAGCCGCCGGATCATCTCGCGCAGCTCCCCCGCGTCGCCCTCCAGGGCGGCGACGTCCGGGCGGGCCACGCCCGACGCGATCAGCTCCCGATACTGCCCGTGCTCGGCGTGGAGGTCGATCCGCAGTTCCTCCGCGGTCCGATCCTCCAGCCCCTCGCGCCGCACCTCCAGCTCGCGCTTCGAGACCTCCAGGCTGTGCCAGTCGCGCTCGATGTGCTGGGCGTGCTGCCGCGCCGCCAGGACCCGCTCCCCCAGGTCGCGCGCCGCCGCCTCCGCCGACGCCAGGCGCTCGCCCACGTCCTCCAGCGCCGCCGAGAGGTCCGCGATGCTCGCCCCGGCCTCGTCGATCAGCCGCGCCGCCGCGTCGATGGCCGAGACGTGCTCCTCCAGCCGCGACTCCTGCGCCGCCAGCGACGCCTCCGCCTCGCGCTTGGCCCGAAGGAGGTCGTCGCGCGACGACTCCAGCCGGGCCTGCTCGCGACGGGCCGCGGACAGCTGCTCGCCCACGCGCGACAGCTCCACCTTGATGGCGGTGAGCCGCTCCGCGGCCTCGTCCGCCGACGTGCGCAGCCCCGCGACCTCGCCCTCGCCCTGCTCACACCGCCCCGCCTGCTCCTCCGCCAGCCCGCCGAGCCGGTCGTGCCGCTCGCGCAGCGACGCCACGTCGTCGCCGATCTGGGCCGAGCGGGCCTCGGCCTGGGCCAGTTCCTGCCCCAGCCCGCCCGCCTCGCGCCCGATCCGGTCCGCGTCGCCCAGCAGCCGCTCCAGCCGCGTCTGCTCGCCGAGCAGCGCCCGCTGCTCGCCCGCCAGGCGCGTCCGCAGGGCCGACGCCTCGTCCGACACGCGCGCCGATTCCGCGTCCGCCGACGCCAGGTCCTGACGCACCACCGCCAGGTCCGTCGAGATCGCGTTGATCCGCGTCGTCAAGGCCTCGAGTTCCTGGCGACGCGACAGCGGCCCGTGCCCCGCGTGCTCGGCGGCCCCGCTCGGCCCCGCCACGATCACGCCCTCCCGGTCCAGCACCTTGCCGTCCCGCGTCACGAACCGCGCCCCGGGCCCCAGCGGGCCCGACGACAACAGCACCGCCGCGTCCAGGCTCTCCACCAGGAAGCATCGGCCCAGCACGCGGTCCAGCAGGCGCGTCACCGCTTCGGCGCGCTCGCCCGCCCGCGCCCGGACCGCGCCCCGCAGCGGCACCACGCGGTCGCCCAGCTCCAACGGCGCCGGCGCCCCGCCGACCACGCCGGGATGGTCCAGCAGCATCAGGCTCACCCGCCCCGGCAGCGACGCCAGTTCCTCGGGCGTCGGCATCTCCCCCAGCGAGCGCACCACCACGCACTCCAGCAGCGGCCCCAGCGCCGACTCGACCGCCGCCGCCCGCGCTCCCGCGTCCGGCTCGCCCCCCGCGGTCGCCAGGTCCACCAGGTCGGCCAGCGCCCCGACCGCCCCCGCGAACGCGCCCTGCTTCCGCCGATCGAGCAGCGCCCGCACCGCCTCGCCGAACCCCGCGTGCGTCGCGATCATCTCCGCCAGCGTGCTCCGCCGGCTGTCCAGCCGCACCAGCTCCTGCTCCAGCTCCGACACCCGGGCCGCCAGCGCGCGCCGGTCGCCCGTGATCCGCGACAGGGACGATTCCAGCGATTCGAGGGAGGCGTCGGTCGACGCCACCGCCGACTTCAGACCGGCCGCGTTCCGCTCGCACTCCCCCGCCGCCCCGCGGGCCGCCCGCTCGCTCTCGCCCAGTTGGGCCCGCTTGCCCGCGATCCGCTCCGCCTGCTCGCGCAGAGACTCCAGGCGGCGTCCCTCCGAAGCCAGCGACGCCGCCAGCCCGGAGCGCTCGCGCTCGATCCGTTGCACCGTCGCCCGCAGTTCGGCCAGCGCCGCCTGGCGCTCGTTGAGCGCCTCCAGGGCCGCGGCACGCCCGTCGGCGCCGGCCCGCAGTGCCCGATCGTGCTCGCCGAGGCGCTCGCCCAGGGCCGCGATCGCCTCGCGCCGTGCCGCCAGCGCCGCCTCCGCGTCGGCGATCCGGGCCTCGGTCGCGCCCAGCCGCTCCCGGTCCGCCGCCAGGCGGCCCTTGCATTCGTCCAACGCCCGCTCGCTCATGTGCCGGCGCTGGGCCGCCTGCTCGCGGGCGTGCTCGGCCCCCAGCCGCTCGTGCTCGATCCGCCGACGCTCGTCCACCAGCCCCGACCGGACCAGCTCCGCCTCCTGCTTGCGGCTCTCCAACGCCGCCAGGGCCGCGTGCGACTCCTCCCGCCGCGACGACAGGTCCGCCTGCCGGCCCGTCAGACCCGCCAGCCGCTCGTGCACGCCGTCGAACTGCTCCAGCGCCAGGAGCGTGCGGCAGGCCTTGAGTTCCTCGTCCAGCGCGATGAACCGCCGCGCCTTGGCGGCCTGCCCCTTCACGATCCGCAGGCGGCGTTCCGTCGATTCCAGCTCCCGCCGGAGATCTCCCAGGTTGGCCTCGGTTCGGTCGAGCTTGCGCTGGGCCTCCAGGCGGCGCTGCTTGTACTTGGCGATCCCCGCCGCCTCGTCGAAGAACGTGCGCCGGTCCTGCGGGTTGGCCAGCAGCATCGCGTCCACCTTCCCCTGCTCGATGATCGAGTAGGAGTCGGCCCCCACGCCCGTGTCCATGAACAGCTCGCGGATGTCCCGCAGCCGCGCCCGCTTGGCGTTGATCAGGTACTGGCTCGTCCCGTCGCGGAACAGCCGGCGCTCGACCTCGACCTGGTCGGCGTCCATGGGCAGCCCCCGCCGCCGACCCGACAGCCGCATCGCCTCGCGGTCGACCACCACCTCCGACTCTCCCTCGCCCGCGTCCTCAACGCCCCGCTCGCCGTGGTCGACGCTCGCCGCCACCGCCGCGGACGCCCCCTCCAGCACCGGGTTGTCGAACAGGAGCTTGACGCTCGCCATGCCGCTGGGCTTGCGCGAGGCCGACCCGGCGAAGATCACGTCGAGCATCTCCGTCCCGCGCAGGCTCTTGCTCGAGCGCTCGCCCAGCACCCACTTGATGGCGTCGACGACGTTGCTCTTCCCGCACCCGTTGGGCCCGACGATGCACGTGATCGGGCGGTCGAACGTGAACTCCGTGGTGTCCGCGAACGACTTGAACCCGCTGACGGTGAGCCTGGTCAAACGCATGCGCGACCTCATGCCGCCGGCGCGCCCGGGCCCGCCGGGGTCCTCCGTGACCCGATCCGCCCCGACGCATCGGCGCCGGGGAGTGGGCAGAGCATATCGAGGGATGCCCCCCGCCGCCCCGCCCCTATCCCTTCGGCGTTGCGCCCGCCGGAGGAACAATCGGAATGAGGCGGGGCTTGGGCGGGCCGGATGGCTCCACCGGCGCCGCCGACGCCGTGCCCGCATCCAGGCGGATCACGCGGTACTCGTCCGCGCTTGTCTCGGGCCGGAGCCGGACCTCCTGCGACCGCGTCGCCGCCAGCATCTGGGCCCGCAACCGGTCCTGCTCCGTGGCGAACGCCGCCTCCACCACCTTGTGCTGCTGCATCGTGTACGCCGCCGACACCACCTCCGAGTACGTCAACCCGAACCCCGGCCTGGCGTCCTCCGGCACCGGCACCCGCCCCAGCAGGTCCAGCACCTCGGGTAGCCCCATGCCGACCGTCTCGGTCCCCGCCACCCCGGTCTGGGGGTCCCGGTGCATCAGCCTCGCCTGCCCCGTGGGGCTCTCGGTCGAGACCGCCAGGCGGTCGTCCCACATCGTCAGGATCGCCGGGGCGTTCAGCGACACCGCCGCCCCGAACACCACGATCCGCGGGCTCCCCTGCTGGGACACGTAGATCAACGGGTCCCCCACCGGCACCAGGTCCAGGAAGAACCGCCCCTCCACCAGCCGACGCTCGACCCCCTGGATCGCCCCCGCCGGAACCGACTGCTGGGAGAGGACTTCCAGGTGATTGAGGGTCCGCGGCGGGCCGTCCGTCGGGCCACGCGTCGCGTCCGCGTCCAACAGCCGCACCAGCCGCGCCTTGACCGCACGATCCACCAGGGCCTCGTACGCCGTCACCCGAACCGGCAGGTCCGGCTCGCCCAGGAGCGGCCGAAGCGCCGCGTCCACCCTCGGCCCGGCGTCGATCCGCGCCAGCAGCTCGATCGCCCGCAGCCGGTCCAGCCCCGGCCCGCGCCGCGTGATCTCGATCAGGGGCTCCACCGCCACCGGGTCGTTCAGCCGCGCCCCCGCCGCCAGCCCCGCCAGCCTCGGCACCGGCTCGGCAAAGTCGTACAACTCCCGGATGATCCGCAGACCCTTCGGGCCCGCCGAGACCATCATCCACGACATCTCGTTGGCCAGGGCCGCCTCACGCTTGACCCCCTCCACCGCCGAACGAGCCACCGTCTCCGGGTCCAGCGTGTGGATCGGAAGATTGCGCACGATGTCGAGGAACTCCGCCGGCCTCTCCCGGAAACTCCGCGGCACCCGCAGTGAGATGCTGCTCTCATTCCGCCCCCGCGCGATCGACCCGCCGTCCCCAGGCTCCTCCGGAAACCGCGCCGCGATCGCCGCCGCGATCGCGCGCGCGCGGGCGTGGCTCGGCGTGTCCAACGCCAACTCCAGCAGCATGGGGTCGGTGACCGTGCCCCCGTTGAGGATCCGCCCGGTCACCGTCGGTGTCGCCGCCTGCCCGCCCGCCTCCGTGAATGGATTGACGAACACCGCCCCCCGCGCCTCCGCGAGCTTGCGCGTCTGGACCTGCCCGAAGGCGAGCGGCTGCCCCGGGGGCGACAGCCTCAGGTCGGTCGACCAGAGTTGCCCGCCCTCCAGGCTGCTCGCGTTCACCGCGCGCACGCCGACGTCGAATCGGGCCCCCAGCGGCGCCCCGGGCGGGATCGCCGACCACACCTCGACCACGCCCACCTCGGGAGAGCGCAGGACCTGCTGGGGCGTCAACCCGTGCAGGGGCGTCCCGCGGAACGCGTCGCTGGTCCGGGAAACACCCCGGAGGCCCAGCTCACGCTCCATCGTGGCTTGGATCGATGGGGGCAGCGGCAGCCCGCCCGTGCCCCGCAGTCCCACCACGAGCCCGTACCCGGAGACCAGCGTCGGCTCGGCGCCGTTCATGGTGGTCTCGGATCCCACGGTGCCCCTCAGGAGCGAAGGGACCTCGCGGATGACCGAGGGGGTTACGGCCCGGGGCCTCGGGGGCGGTCCGCCCCTGCACGCCTGGAGCCCCGCCACCGCCCCGAGCACCAGCATCAGTGACCACGTCCTGCGCATGCCGCCTCCGTTCCACCCGCCCCGCCGCGTGGCGGAGTGTACGGATCGGCGCGTCTCTCCTCGCGCGGCCTGACGGAGAAGCACAAGAGACGCGGAGGTCGGGATCGGTGGATAACCGGGCCCCAACCTGTTCGGGTCTGTCGATCGCTGTCGGTTGTCCGGGCGCCGGGGCGGGCGTCCGGCTCGCGGCAAGATGAAGATCCGCCGAGACTTGCGCTCTGATTCGGCGAATCCGACAGAGATCGCACCGCAACCGCCCGATACTTTGGGGGCATGTGGGCTTGAACCCACGACGGATTGTGGTATTCTTTCCCTTACCGCTCATTCGACGCGGGGGTGCCCGGGTGGACGGGTGCCGGGTCGGGCGGGCGGCGGCTGGGGTTGGAACGTGTCCGGATCTTCGGTGTTCCAACTCGGATCGGAGGGAGGACCCGCTCGGGTCTGGTCGGGTATTGTTCTAAGTTCGTAAGGTTTATGGGGATGCCCGGCGTGGAGCGCCGGGGGATGTCGCGCCGTCGGGTGGGGCGGTTCAGGGAGGTGGGGCGTGCCGGTGCTTTCGGACAGACAGATCCGCGAGCTGGTGACGATCGAGCCGTTCGAGGAGTCGGTGAAGCGTCCCGGGCGGATCAGCTTCGGGGTGTCGAGCTACGGGTACGACGTGCGGGTGGGGACGCGGTTCAAGATCTTCACGCCCACGCCGCGGACGGGCGGGATCACGGTGGTGGACCCGAAGAACTTCTCGCCGGACCTGTTCGTGGAGGTGGACTGCGCGGCGTTCAAGACGGACCACGTGGTGATCCCGCCCAACTCGTTCGCGCTGTGCGAGACGGTGGAGCACTTCGACATCCCGCGGAACGTGCTGGTGCTGTGCGTGGGGAAGAGCACGTACGCGCGGTGCGGGATCATCGTGAACGTGACGCCCCTGGAGCCGGAGTGGCGGGGGAGGGTGACGCTGGAGATCAGCAACACGACGCCGCTGCCGGCGAGGGTGTACGCCAACGAGGGGATCGCGCAGTTCGTCTTCCTGAAGGCGGACCAGGTGTGCGAGCGGAGCTACGCCGACAAGGGCGGGAAGTACCAGGACCAGGGCGGGCTGACGCTGCCGAAGGTGGATTGAGGGGGAAGGCATCGAGGCATCGAGGGATTGGGGCGGGAATGGGTGGCGAGATCAAGAGCTACAGAGACCTGGTGGCTTGGCAGAAGGCGTTCTGGCCGGGCACGCGGGTGTATCGAGTGACCGAGGCGTTTCCGGAGCGGGAGCGGTTCGGATTGACGGTGCCGCTTCGGCGCGGTCTCGCTCGCGGGCAACATCGCCGAGGGGTACGGACGCGGGAGCACGGCGGACTGCGTCCGCTTCCTCAAGGTCTCGCGAGGAGCCCTGTATGAGTTGGACCCACAGCCGATGTTCGCGGTTGAGTTCGGGCACCTCAACCAGGGCCTGTGCGGCGAGGGCGAGTCGGAGTTCGATGAGTGCGAGCGCGTGCTCGCGGGGTTGATCCGGAGCCTGGAGCGTCATTCGGACACTTGATGCCTTGATGCCTCGATGCCGGGGTGCCTTCCCATGAAGATCACGCGCAAGTTCACCAAGGACGGTCAGGACCCCTTCGCGACGGTGTCGTGGGTGAGGCGGACGTCGCGGATCACGAACCCGGACGGGTCGGTGGTGTTCGAGATGAAGGACGCGGAGGTGCCCGAGACCTGGACGCAGCTCGCCACGGACATCATGGTGAGCAAGTACTTCCGCAAGGCGGGGGTGCCGGCCGACGGCGGGGCGAACGGGTATCCGGTCGAGGGCCCGTGCGCGGGGCCCGAGCGCTCGGCCCGGCAGGTGATCCACCGCCTGGTGGGGTGCTGGCGTCACTGGGGCGAGAAGCACGGGTACTTCGATTCGGCCGGTGACGCGCAGGCGTTCTACGACGAGCTGGTGTACATGATGGTGCACCAGATGTGCGCGCCCAACAGCCCGCAGTGGTTCAACACGGGGCTGAGCTGGGCGTACGGGATCTCCGGGCCGGCGCAGGGGCACTTCGTGCCCGACCCCAGGACGGGGGAGGTGTGCCCGGCGGAGGACGCGTACACGCACCCCCAGCCGCACGCCTGCTTCATCCAGTCGGTGGACGACGACCTGGTGAACGAGGGCGGGATCATGGACCTGTGGGTCCGGGAGGCCCGGCTGTTCAAGTACGGGTCGGGGACGGGGACGAACTTCTCGCGCCTGCGGGGCGAGGGGGAGAAGCTCTCGGGCGGGGGCAAGAGCTCGGGGCTGATGTCGTGGCTGCGGATCGGGGACCGGGCGGCGAGCGCGATCAAGAGCGGGGGGACGACGCGGCGGGCGGCGAAGATGGTCTGCCTGGACATGGACCACCCCGACATCGAGACCTTCATCAACTGGAAGGTGCGCGAGGAGTTGAAGGTCCAGGCGATGGTGGAGGGGCAGCGGCTGCTGATGAAGACGGACCCGTCGTTCGCGGGCACCGCCGGGCGGATGGGGCTGGAGCTGGACTACGACTTCAACGGCGAGGCGTACCAGACGGTCAGCGGGCAGAACAGCAACAACAGCGTGCGGATCCCGGACTCGTTCTTCGCGGCCCTGGACGCGGGGGCGGCGTGGGAGACGCGGTGGCGGACCAGCGCCGCCCCGGCCCGCACCTTCGACGCGAGGGCCTTGTGGGGCTCGCTCTGCCACGCGGCCTGGCGCTGCGCCGACCCGGGCGTGCAGTACGACACGACGATCAACGCCTGGCACACCTGCCCCGGCGCGGGCCCCATCAACGCGAGCAACCCGTGCTCCGAGTACATGTTCCTGGACAACACGGCGTGCAACCTGGCGTCGCTGAACCTGCTGCGGTTCTACGACGCGGGCACGCGGACCTTCGACGTCGAGGGCTACGAGCACGGGATCGACCTGTGGACGGTGGTGCTCGAGGTCAGCGTGCTGATGGCGGCGTACCCGTCGCGGAAGATCGCCGAGCTGTCGTGGAAGTACCGCACGCTGGGGCTGGGCTTCGCCAACCTGGGGGCCATGCTGATGCAGGCGGGCGTCCCCTACGACAGCGACGGGGGACGGGCCATCGGGGCGAGCCTGTCGGCGATCCTGACGGGGCGGTCGTACCGAGCCAGCGCCCACATGGCCCGCGAGCACGGGCCCTTCCCGGGCTTCGCGCCCGAACGCGACAGCATGCTGCGGGTCGTCCGCAACCACCGGCTGGCGGCCCACGGGGAGAAGCGCGACTCGGAGCGCTACGAGGGGCTGAACCCGGGCACGCGCCCGGTGCCGATCGACCACGACCTGCTCCTGGGGCTCGAGGGCGTCGCCAACGTCGGCGAGCTGTCGGCGCGATCCAAGGCGGTCTGGGACGAGGCGCTGGGCTTCGGGGAGCGGTGGGGGTACCGCAACGCGCAGGTGTCGGTGATCGCGCCCACGGGCACGATCGGGCTGCTCATGGACTGCGACACGACGGGCGTGGAGCCGGACTTCGCGCTCGTGAAGTTCAAGAAGCTGGCGGGGGGCGGGTATTTCAAGATCGCCAACGAGAGCGTGGCCCCCGCGCTGCGGGCCCTGGGCTACACCGACGCGCAGATCAAGAAGATCATGACCTACCTGCTGGGCACGCTCGACCTGGACGTGCCCATGCCGACGGACGTGAAGGGCGTCGGGCCCGGGCAGACGCTCGCGGGGTGGCTCGTGGGCAAGGGGCTGACGGACGCGGACGTGCGCGAGATCGCGTCGGGGCTGCCGGGCGTCTTCGAGCTGTCGTTCGCGTTCGCGGCGTGGAGCGTGCCGGACGAGGCGTTGCGGCGGTGCGGGGTCGACCCCGGGGCGCGGCGGAGCACGCCCGGCTTCAATCTGCTCAAGGAGCTGGGGCTCAAGGACGGGCAGATCGAGCGGCTCAACGAGGTGGTGTGCGGTCGCCAGACGGTGGAGGGGGCGCCGGGGCTCAAGGACGAGCACCTGCCGGTGTTCGACTGCGCGAACACCTGCGGGCGGATCGGCAAGCGGTTCATCGCGCCCGAGGGGCACATCCGCATGATGGCGGCGGTGCAGCCGTTCGTCACGGGGGCGATCAGCAAGACGATCAACCTGCCCCACTCGGCGACGGTGGAGGACATCGGTCGCTGCTACCGCCTGAGCTGGGAGCTGGGGCTGAAGGCCAACGCGCTGTACCGCGACGGGTGCAAGCTGAGCCAGCCCCTGAGCTCGAACGCCGACGGGGACAAGGCCAGGGAGGGCACCGCGGGAAACCCTCCGAGCGCCGGATCCGGCGCCACAACCAGCTCGGAGCCCTCTGCCATCGCCCCGGTTGCGGCGACGTCGGCAGCCTCGCCCCTCCCTGAGCTGGCGGCGGTGGAGAGCAAGCCGCCCGCGATCGTCAAGCCCACGAGGCGGCGCCTGCCGGAGACTCGGCGGAGTTTCACGCACCGGTTCAACATCGCCGGGCACGAGGGGTACCTGACGGTCGGGCTCTACGACGACGGCAAGCCGGGCGAGCTGTTCATCACGATGAGCAAGGAGGGATCGACGATCGGCGGGCTGATGGACAGCCTGGGCACGGCGACGAGCGTGGCCCTGCAGTACGGCGTGCCGATCGAGAGCCTGGTCAACAAGTTCAGCCACCAGCGCTTCGAGCCGGCGGGGATGACGGAGAACTCGGAGATCCCCTTCGCCAAGAGCCTGGTGGACTACATCTTCCGCTGGATGGGCATGCAGTTCATTCCGGGGTATCGCGAGCAGCACGCGCCCAGCCGCGGCGCGCTGGGTTCAAACGCACCCGCGGGCGCGGAGCGCCCGCCCAGGCCGGAGGACGGGCGATGGAACCACGCGTCGGAGCCGTCGGGCGGACGGATGGGGGGCCTGTCGGCTGGGGGCCCCGCCCCTGGACCCGCAAGCCCCGCCCCTGGGGCAAGCCGCGCTTCGCTGGTCGGGCTGATCGAGCAGACCACGACGGTGGTCGTGGCGACGGTCGACCCGATGAGCGTCGCCAACGCCGAGCACCAGGCGGACGCGCCGCCCTGTGACGTGTGCGGCACGATCACGGTCCGCAGCGGGATGTGCTACAAGTGCCTGAACTGCGGGAACAGCATGGGGTGTTCGTAGGCCATCGTCGCCCGGCGAGCGCGGCCGGGCAGGGATGAGCCGGGCGAAGGCCCGGCGAACACGAGGAGTCGGCGTCGCGGCGAGCGCGGCCGGGCGCCGGAGTGGAGGGCAGATCGGCACGTCCGTGTCGGGGATCCGGGCCAGCGCGACGATGGAATGCCGCTGGGGCGACGCACGATGGAGTGACGCGGCGCCTCCCCTGACTCCACCGACGACCACACGGCCCGCCGGGACGGCCCGGCGATCGACCGGAGGGATTCGGCGCGCGGACCACACGCCGCGGCCACGGAGGATCGACGGGAGCACGAACGACCCGGACAGGCCGACCAACCCAAGCCCACCACGCGAGTCCCGACGCCATCCCACCCCTCTCCCTCGGCGTCCGAGACTCGCACCTCCCTACCCCCGGCGCCGTCCACCACGGCCCGGGGGTTTTCCGCTTCTGGCCCCCCGAACATCCCAGGCGGGCGGGCGTACGCGGGGACATGCTCGTCATGGTCGTCGAGAGGTTCAAGGCGGGAAGGTCCGGCGACGCGGCTCGCCGATTCCGCGAACGCGGGCGGTTGATCCCCGAGGGGAGCGGGCTCGACTGCGTGGCGAGCCGGATGGCGCTCGACGGGGCGGAGTGCTGCCGGCGGATGGGGTCGCCGACGCGGGAAGCCCTGGAGCCGTGGCGGTCGCAGTGGCGCGACCCGGTCGGCTTCGTCGC
>VGXM01000006.1 GCA_016873295.1 Phycisphaerae bacterium | reverse complement strand
CCTCACGCATCAGGGTCAGGTATGGGGCCACAAACGCCCATTCGTCATCCGTGACGTCCGTCGGGTACGGCTTCCTTGCCATGCCCAATCATCGGGCGCTTCGGCGAAAGTGCATGACACGCTCTAGACGCGCGAGGCGTAGGCGAGGAACGTCGGCGTGAAGGGGCGCGGGTCGATGCCCAGCTCCGCCCGCACCTTGTCCACGCTCGCCGTCGAGTCCTGCCCGCCCATCACCGCCATGCCGCGGTCGAAGGGCAGCAGCCCGCTTAGGCCCGCGACCCGGGCGGCCCCGGCGACGCGCGCCGCCGCCTCGCTCGGGATCCCCCAGGGCACCAGGCGCCGGTTGCTCCCCGGCACGTGGTCGCGGACCAGCGTGAGCAGGCGGGGCCAGGTCAGCGTCTCGGGCCCGACCAGCGGGTAGATCTCGCCGACGGTCTCCGGGCGGTCGAGGCACTCGGCGAGGGCGGCGGCCACGTCCTCGACCGCCACGGGCTGCACCTTGGGCGTGATCGCCCGCGTCGGGCCCGCGGGCACGCGCTCGTCGTGCTCCCAGCGGGTGAAGTAGGGCATGAAGAAGTACGGCGGGCTCTGCCCCGAGGCCCACTCCGCCGCCATCTGCATGAGGTCGCCCGACGGGCCGTGGATCAGGCTGGGGCGGAAGATGGTCCAGTCGAGCCCGGAGGCGCGGACGGCCTGCTCGGCGGCCCACTTGGTCCGGCGGTACTCGCACTCGCCGTCGCCGGAGACGCCCAGGGCCGACATCTGCACGAACCGGCGCGCCGTGTTCGACGCCACGCACGCCCGCACGAGGACCCGCGTCGCCTCGGTGTGGACCTCGGCGAACGTGCGCCCGCCCGGCTCCTGGCGGATGATCCCGATCAGGTTGACGCAGGCGTCGGCCCCGGCGACCAGCTCGGCCGGCGAGTGTCCGTCCAGGGCGTCGCCCGCGACCAGCGTCAGCCCGGGGTCGCGCGAGGGCAGCTCCCGGGCGGCCCGCCCGCGGTCGCGGACCAGGGCCCGCACGCGCTTGCCGCGCCTGAGCAACTCGCGCGTGAGCGTGCGGCCCACGAACCCGGCGGCGCCGGTGAGTGCGACGGTCTGCTGGGCTTGGGTCATGCGGCCTCCCTGTCGGCCCAAGCGTATCGCGCGATCGGTGGGACCGGCCTCGGGCCGGTCCGGGGCGCCGTGGGCGAGCGGCAGACACACCGGCCAGAGGCCGGTCCCACTGGGCTGACTGGCCCACGGGGCTTAGCCTCGTGCATGGCGTTGCGGGCCCAGGGCGTGCGGTTCGGGTACCGGGCGGGGAGGACCGTCCTGACGGACGTGTCGGCGTCGATCGAGCCGGGGTCGGTGACGGCGATCATCGGGCCCAACGGCGCGGGCAAGTCCACGCTCGTGCGCCTCTTGGCCGGGCTGCTCGCGCCCGACGCGGGCCAGGTCACGCTCGATGGCGAGCCGGTCGCGGGCATGCCGGCGACCACGCGGGCCGAACGCATCGCCTATGTCAGCCAGCGCGGGGGCGTGGCGTTCTCGTTCGCCGCGGGGCAGGTGGTGCGGTTCGGGCGCTACTCGCTCGGGGGCGAGCGCGACGACCGGGCCGTCGGCCGGGCCATGGAACGGATGGAGGTCGCGGCCCTGGCGTCGTCGGCGTTCGACGAGCTGTCGGCGGGGCAGCAGCAGCGGGTGATGTTCGCCCGGGCCCTGGCCCAACTGGACCGCGACCGCCCGGGCGGCACGCGCGTCCTGCTCGCCGACGAGCCCTTCTCGGCGATGGACCCGAGGCACGTCGCCCAGGCGTGCGCCGTCATGCGCGGGTTGGCGGGCGAGGGGCTGGCGGTCGCGGTGGTGCTGCACGATTTCGCGGCGGCGGGTCGGCTGGCCGACCGCGTGCTCGTGCTGCACGAGGGCGGGACGGTGGCCGCGTGCGGGGCCGCGTCGGAGGTGCTCCGCCCCGGGCTGCTCTCGGGCGTCTTCTCCATCGCGTTCCGGAGCCTGGGCGACCCGGGGCGTCCGGTGCTCGTCGCCGACGACGCCGGGCGATAGGATCAGGCGGAGGTTCGGTCGATGAACCTGAGCACGCAGCAGTGGGTCAACCTGTTGGTGGTCGCGATGATCGTGGGCTTCTCCGCGATCGGGTGGGTCGTGCGCAAGCTCCAGGAACAGGCGGCCAAGAAGCGGGCCATCGAGGAGGTCGAGCGCCGGCGGAGCGAGCTCCTGCGCACGGGCAAGGACCCGGCGCTGGGCGGCCCGGCGGGCCCGCCCATGACGGAGCAGGAGGCCCGCCTGCGCGAGATCGCGGCCCGGCGCCAGGCGCAGCTGCAGGAACTCCGCCGACGGGCGCAGGCGCGACAACAGCAGGAAGGGCCGGGCCCGGTCGTCGTGCGGGCGCCCACGGCGGGGACGCCCGGGCGCGTGCCGATCCCGGCGACGGTCGCTCAGCCCGTGCCTCGGGTCGTGCGTCGCCCGTCCGCGGCCCGACCGGCGCGAGCGGCCCAGCCGACGGCGCGTCCGCCCCAGCCCCGCCCGGCCCACCAGGCCTCAGCCGACGCCAAGCCCAAGCACGTGCCTCCGGCGCACGACGTCTCGGAGCACCCGGAGGGCGAGTCGTTCGCCCACCGCCTGGTGCCCGACGTGCCGATCGAGGCGCCCGTGCGCGCGCCGGTCAAGACGCGGTTCGTGCCCCGCTCGGCGGCGGACTGGCGCAAGGCCCTGGTGCTGCGCGAGATCATCAAGCCCCCGCCCGGGCTGACCGGCACGCACGCCGGTCCGGACCACGCCTGAGCGGGCCATCCTTATACTCCCGCCCATGAAGCCGATGCGTCCGGTGACGATGGCGATGGCGGTGTTCCTCGCGGGGTGCGCCTCGGACCGCATGCGCCCCGGGGCCGAGAGCATCTTCGCGATGTTCGCGCCGCCCACGCCCGAGGAGGCGGCCCGCATGGCGACGGACGAGTACGACGCCGACCTGCGCTTCCGGGGTACCCGGCTGCTCTCCACCGCGCCCTTCGCGGGCGAGGCGCCCTACATCGCGCTCTTCGTCGACAACGCCGACGACCCGGACGCGGGCGTGCGCGCGGTCGCGCTGCGGGCCCTGGCCAACCACGGTCGCCCCGAGCACGCCCGGATCCTGGTCACGGCGCTGGGGGACTCGGACCGGCTCGTGCGCTGGGAGGCGGCCCGCGGGCTGCAGCGCCTGCACAGCCCCGCCGCGGTCGAGCCGCTCCTGGCCCTGCTCAAGGAGGACGAGGAGTTGGACGCTTCGGTGCGCACGGAGGCGGCGACGGCCCTGGGGCAGTACGCCGAGCCCCGGGTCGTCGAGGCGCTCATCGCGGCCCTGGGCGACCCGCACCTGGCGGTGAACGGGGCCACGCAGGCCTCGCTGCGGACGCTCACCGGGCAGGACCTGGGCGGCGACGCCCGCGCCTGGCTCGACTGGTACCGCGGGGCCGGGGGCGCGGCGTTCGCGGGGCGCAGCGTCTTTACCTACCCGGCGTTCAGCCGCAAGAAGAGGTGGTACGAGCGCCTGCCGTTCGTCCCGCCCCCGCCCAACGAGCCGTCGTTGACCCCCGCGGGCCTGCCGCCGCCCGGCGCGCCACGGTAAGCGCGGGGCTGCGTGCTTCCCGACCTGGGGGAGCATGCCGGAGCCGTCACGGGTCACGAGCGGGGCGCCCGTTGGCCCGTGGCGCCCGGGGCGTGGCTCTCGGACGTTCACGCCTCTCCCGGCCGGACCAGCCCGTCCGCGCGCAAGGGGCGCATCGCGGGGGGGGCGTGGCGACCGCCCGACCGCGCCGATGAGCTCCCGCGGGGCTCTGTCCCCGGTGGAGGCCCGGGCCTGCGAGCCATGCGAGTCAACGCGGGGACGGCGCGATTCGACGCCGAGTGTCCGGAGCCGACGCTGCGCGCGGGCGAGGCGCTGGTGCGGGTGCTGCGCTGCGCGCTGGGCGGGGGCGACGTGCCGGGGCGGGGCGAGGGCATCCCCGGGAGGGAGTTCGTGGGCGTCGTCGAGCGCGTGGCGGACGGGGCGCGCGAGGAGGCGTGGGTCGGTCGTCGCGTCGTCGCGTCGGCCCTGATCGCGTGCGGCAGGTGCGAACGGTGCCGGTCGGGGCTGTCCAACCACTGCGCCGGGCGGCGCGTGCTGGGGCGGATGGGGTGTGACGGGGGGGCCGCCGAGCGAGTCGCCGTGCCCGTGCGCAATCTCGCGGAGGTGCCCAAGGGGGTGGGGGATGAGGTGGCGGTGTTCGCGGAGCCCCTCTCGCACGCGGTGCACGCGGCGGGGATGGCGCGGGTCGAGGGGCGCACGTACGTGACGGTGCTGGGCGACGGGTGCCTGGCGCTGCTGTGCGCGCAGGTCATGGCGCGGCGGAACGCCTCGGTGCGGCTGCTGGGTGATCGCCCGGGCCGGCTCGAACTGTGCGAGAAGTGGGGGATCAAGCATCGGCTCATCGGTGAGACCGGGCGACGCCAGGACCAGGAGCTGGTCTTCGAGTGCTCGGGGCTTCCCCGGATGATCGACCTGGCGACGCGGTTCGTCAGGCCGCGCGGCACCGTGGTGCTGGCGGCGTCGCCCGAGGGCGGGCCCCCGGGCCTGGACGCGGCGGCGGTGACGGAGCACGAACTGACGGTGCTGGGCTGCCGGGGCGGGCGGATCGCGGGCGGGCTGGAGGCGTTGACCGCCGGGGTCGACGTGGTGAGCCTGATCGGCCGGCGATTCAGGCTGTCGGAGGGGGAATCGGCGGCGCGGGTGGCGGCGGACCCCGCGTGCGTGCGCGTCCTGATCGAGCCCTAGGCGCTCGTTTCCGGATACCCTCCGGGCATGGCACACGATGTCCTGGCGCAGACGGTTCACTCCCTGCTCGATCACCGCGATCCGCAGGTCGCCTCGCTCGTCCGCCAGGAGGCCCGGCGGCAGGCCGAGACGCTCGAACTGATCGCCAGCGAGAACCACGCCTCCGGCGCGGTCATGGCGGCGATGGGCACGTGCCTGACCAACAAGTACGCGGAGGGGTACCCCGGCGCGCGGTACTACGGCGGGTGCGGGTTCTACGACCAGATCGAGGAGATCGCGCGGCACCGGGCCAGGCAGCTCTTCAACTGCGCCTTCGCCAACGTCCAGCCTCACTCGGGCGCCACCGCCAACCAGGCCCTCTTCCTGGCCCTCTTGGACCCGGGCGACACCTTCGCGAGCCTGGTGCTGGCCGACGGCGGGCACCTGACGCACGGGCTCAAGGTGAACATGTCCGGCAAGTGGTTCAAGCCCGTGCACTACCCGCTGGTCTACGACGCGTCGAGCCCGGAGTTCGAGCGGATCGATTACGACGCGATGGAGAAGATCTGCGTGCGGGCCAAGCCCAAGCTCATCATGTGCGGGTACTCGGCGTATCCCCGCGTGATCGACTTCGCCCGCTTCCGCCGGGTGGCGGACAGGTGCGGGGCGATCCTGCACGCCGACATCGCCCACATCGCGGGGCTGGTGGCGACGGGCGTGCACCCCTCGCCCTTCCCGCACTGCCACGTCGTGACCACCACGACGCACAAGACGCTCCGCGGGCCCCGGGGCGGGATGATCCTGTGCAACGACGAGGAGATGGCCAGGAAGATCGACCGCGCGGTCTTCCCGGGCGTGCTGGGCGGGCCGCTGATGAACACCATCGCGGCCAAGGCGGTCGCGTTCGGCGAGGCCCTCAAGCCCGAGTTCAAGGAATACAGCGGGCGGATCGTGACCAACGCGCGGGCCCTGGTCGGGGCCCTGGCGGAGCGCGGCTACCGGATCACCACCGGCGGCACCGACACGCACCTCATGCTCGTCGACCTCCGCCGCAAGAGCGAGCAGCTCACCGGCGCCGACGCCGAGAAGTGGCTGGAGGGCGCGGGGATCGTCTGCAACAAGAACGGCGTGCCGCAGGACCCGCGCCCGCCCAAGCTGACCAGCGGCGTCCGCCTGGGCACGCCCGCGCTCACGACCCGAGGCATGGGCGAGGCGGAGATGGGCGTCGTCGCGGGGCTCATCGACCGCGTGGTCTCGGCGGGGCTGCGCGGATCCCACGAACTGGCGATCGAGAGCGCGGGCGTCGTCGAGCAGATCAGGCACCTGTGCCATCGGTTCCCGCTGCCCGCCTGAGGCGATGGGTGGGGCGGATCCCGGGATTGGCTCACGGGCTTGCGCATCCCGGGCGTCAGCCGGAGAGCGTCGAGGGGCCCGTGACGCGCCGGGCGGGGAAGGTCTCGCCCGGGGTGAGCCAGGGGTCGAAGAAGTTCCAGGTCGCCAGCCCGTCCTCGGATCGGGGTTCGAGGAGGTAGACGACGAGGTTGCCCAGGGGCTGGGCCGTGGTGACGTACCAGTCGCCCTTGGAAAGCCGGATCGGCTCGGCGACCGTGTCGGTCTCGACGCGGACGAGGACGTGCCCCTGGAAGGCGCGGCTGGCGGGGGTGGCCTTGGTCACCACCGAGCGCTCGCCCGGCACGGTCATGTCGGCGGCGACCTCGGTCACGCGCACGCCGTGGAGCCGGAGCGTCTCGATCACGGGCTGGAGCCTCTCGTCGCGGGGGAGCGTGTAGCCGCGGGGGCGCTCGACGGCCGTTTCGGGGTCGAGGCAGTCGAGGAGGCGCACGGCGTAGTCGCGGTGGACGCCGGTGTTGATGGCCCGCCCGTCGCGGACCTCCTCCTCGAACCCGAGGATGGTGTGCTCGCCCGGGCAGGGGACGGGGCGCGCGCGGATGACGACGCGGTCGCGCGGCGCCGAGCGGGCCCGGTCGTCGGCCTGGGCGCAGACGCGCCTGACCTCGTCGGCGTTCTCGGCGCACCAGCCCACGGCGGCGTGGACCATGTCGAGCGTGCGCAGCACCCGCTCGCGGTAGGGCGCGTAGCTGTAGGCCTCGGTGAGCAGGCTGAGGCGCCCGCGCAGGCCGACGTAGGTGGTGCCGAAGCGGGCCTCGGCGGGGTAGGTTCCCCAGGTGGTGCGGTCGCCCACGCTGGCGTTGAAGACCCCGTCGCCGAAGGAGCCGTACCAGAACGCGGGCTCGCCGCTGGCCCCGGTGTACGCCGCGGACAGCCCGGGGACGAAGCGCTCGCGGGCGAAGGCGCGGAGGGCGTCGTCGCCGGCGAGGGACTTGGCGGTGCCGTAGGTCATGGTGAAGCGGTGGTGCGAGCCGTTGGTGGTGTGGGTGTCGATGAAGAGGTGGGGGTTCCACTCGTTGAGGAAGCGGACCAGGCCCCGGGTCTCCGGGGCTTCGAGCTTGACGAAGTCGCGGTTGAGGTCGAGCCCCTGCCCGTTCTCGCGCTTGCCCATGCCCAGCTCGGGGCCGACCTGTCCGGGGCGGTTGTCGGGGGAGACCTGCTCGTTGCCGTCGCAGTTGTAGATGGGGGCGATGGCGAGGAGGACGCGGTCGAGAAGCCCGGGGTGCTCACCCGCGAGGACGGCGCGGGCGTACATGGGCAGGGCCTCCTTGCCGCAGACCTCGCCGCCGTGGATGTTGCCGATGGCAAAGACGAGGATCTTGCCCTTCTCGACCTGGGCCCGGGCCTCGTCGGCGGAGCGCACGGGCGGGTCGGCCAGGACGAGCACGGGGATGTCGAGCCCCTTCGTGGAGGTGCCCAGCGAGTGGCGCGTGGCGCGCGGATCGGCGGCGGCGAGGGCGTCGAGCAACGCCACGACCTCGGCGTGCAGGGCCGTGCCGCGGAAGTCGGTGCGCTCGGCGACCGTGCGGAGATCGTGCTGGGCCAGGGCCGGGGCGGCGAGCAGAGCCGCGAGGAGGATCGTGCGCATGGGGTCAGCTTATCGGGCTTGGGCCAGGCGCACCGCCAGGTCCAGGGCCGCCGCCATGCTGCCCGGGTTGGCGGCGTTGGTCCCGGCGATGTCGAACGCCGTGCCGTGGTCGGGGCTCGTGCGGGGGACCGGCAGCCCGACGGTCATGTTCACGCCCCGGTCGCGGTCGAGGAGCTTGACGGGGATCAGCCCCTGGTCGTGGTACATGGCGACGACGAGGTCGTAGCGCCCCTCGATCGCCGCGTTGAAGACCGTGTCGCCCGGGTGCGGGCCCGAGGCGTCGAAGCCCTCCTCGCGGGCGGCCTCGATCGCCGGCGTGATGACGTCGGGCTCCTCGGTGCCGAGCAGCCCGCCCTCGCCCGCGTGCGGGTTGAGGCCGCACACGGCGATGCGGGGGCGCTCGACGCCCAGGCGTCGGCAGGCCTCGTGCCCGAGCGCGATCCTGTCATGGATCGTGCCGATCGTGAGCGAGGCGCCGACGCGCGACAGCGGCATGTGGGCCGTCGCCAGGATGACGTTCAGCCGCGGCGTGTGGAACATCATGCCGAAGCGCCCCGGCGTCGGCCCCAGCAGCCCGAAGGCGTCCGCGAGCAACTCGGTATGGCCCGGGTACGCGCCGTGCCCCGCGAGCGTCCAGGCGTGCTTGGAGATGGGCCCGGTGACGAGGGCGTCGGCGCGGTCGGCGTCCGACCCTGGCAGCGTCGCGCGCCGGATCGCCTCGCGCACCCATTCGAAGGAGAGGGCGCCGGCACGCGGATTGGCGCTCGCGGGGAAGGGGTCCTGCGTCCGCGGGTCGTCGTCGGCGACGAGCGCGACCGACGCCACCGAGCCGCGCCAGAACGGCGCGATGCTCGCGCGCTCGGCGGCGAGGCCCAGGGGCGCGTCGCAGCCGAGGATGACCCAGCGGGCGCGGGATTGGCGGGCCGGGTCGGCCAGGGCCTTGACGAGGACCTCCGGGCCGATGCCGCCGGGGTCGCCCATGGAGATGGCGATGGTGGGGGGCACGGGCAAGTGTAATCGGCGCGGTGCGGGTGCCACGGGCCATCCGGCGCGTGGCCCGTGGCCCGTGCGGGGCCGCGATCGGCGTGCTTCCTCAGGGCAGGGAGCATTCCACCCCGCCGGGCCCCCGAGCCTTCGGGCGCCCCTCCGGCGCCTACGTTGAACCCGCGTGCCGACCCGGATGACCCTCAAGACGCCGACGGACTACGACCTGGTCCGGGACGCCTGCTCCTACGGCTACTTCCTGCTCGCCCCGAACCACTGGCACCCACAGACGCGGAGCCTCTGGCGCGTGTTCGCGGTCGCGGGCCGCGGCGTGCTCGCGCGGATCACCCAGCCCAAGGGCCCCGGCGCGCCCCTGCGCGTCGAACCGGCCGCCCCGATCGGTCGGCCCGCCCGCGCCGACCTGGAGCGCCAGGCCCGCCGGATGCTGCGGCTGGACGAACCCGCCGAGGAGATCGCCCGGTTCCACCGCCTCGATCGGCGCTTCAGGAAGTCGGGGCGGGGGCGGCTGTTCCGCTCGCCCACGCTCTTCGAGGACGTGATCAAGACCGTGACCAGTTGCAACGTGACCTGGCCCGGCACGGTGGTCATGAACCGGCGGCTGTGCGAGGTGCTGGGGGCCCGGGCGGGAGCCGAGGAGGCGGGCAGCGGGCTGACGCACGCCTTCCCCGCGCCCGCCGACGTCGCCGCGGCGTCGCCGGACCTCCTGCGGGCCCGCTGCCGCGTGGGCTACCGCGACGCGCGGATCATCGAGCTGGCCCGCCTGTTCCGCGACGAGCCGGGGCGATTCGCCCGCCTCGAGGACCCCGCGATCGGCGACGACGAGGTGTTCGACGCGCTGCTCGACCTGCCCGGCATCGGCCCCTACGCCGCGGGGAACGTCATGCAGCTCCTGGGGCGCTACTCGCGCCTGGCGCTCGACACCGAGAGCGTGCGGCACGGGCGCACGGTGCTGAAGATGCGCGGCTCGGGCGAGTCGATCATGCGCCGCTTGCGGACGCGCTACGCCCGCTTCAAGGACCACGCCTTCCGCAGCTACTGGTTCGAGCTGTGGACCTTCTACGAGGCCCGGCACGGCCCGGCCCACACGTGGCAGCGGGATTCGACGGGGACGCTCTTCACCGCCCGCGAACTGGGCAAGCCCGCGACGCCATCGGGCCGCGACCCCGCCGCGGGCTAGCATTCCGTCCCCCGCGGGCTGGGCGGGGAGGGTGCGCCGTCAAGGGGATCGAAACCGGGGAGAGGCGATCCCCAAAGCCAAGGGAATGCGGCGTTGGGGTCGGGCGGCCCGAGCCCGCCCGGGGCCACGCCGACAGCCCCGCGACGCGCCTGGAGGGACCGAGCCTTGTGGAAGTGGCTCTTGGGACTGGCGGTCTTCCTGCTGGCGGCCCTTCTGGGCGGCGGCTACTGGGCCTATTCCTCCGGCGCCATCGATGAAGTCCGGAAGATGTTCGACCCGTCGCTCAAGCCGACCTACGTCCGGCTGGCGGCGGTGGAGAAGGGCGAGCTGACCCGGACGGTGTCGGCGCCGGGTCAGATCGAGCCCAAGACCAAGGTCGAGATCTCGGCCCAGGTCTCGGCCCGGATCATCGAGATCCCCTTCCGCGACAACGAGCTGGTGCGCAAGGGGGACGTGGTGCTGCGCCTCGACGACCGCGACCTTCAGGCCGCCCTCGCCAGCGCCCAGGCCAACCACAAGAGCCAGATCGCCCAGCTCGACCGCGCCAAGGCCGAGTTCGCCCGCCTCACCACCGAGCTGGGGCGGGCCCGCGAGCTCTTCGCCAGCAAGGACATCCCCCGGGCCCAGCTCGACGAGGCCGAGACCGAGTTCGCGCGGGGCGAGGCCAACCTCCGCTCGGCCCAGTTCGCCATCGCCATCGCCGAGGCCAACATCCAGCGGGCCGAGAAGGACCTGTCGAACACGATCGTCAACGCGCCGTTCGACGGCGTGATCACGCGCCTGAACGCCGAGGTGGGCGAGCTGGTCGTCGTCGGCACGCTCAACAACCCGGCCTCGGTCATCATGGAGATCGCGGACCTGTCGGTCATGCTCCTCAAGGCCCGCGTCGACGAGGCCAACGTCGCCAAGGTCAAGGAGGGGCAGCGGGCCAAGGTGTTCGTCAACTCGTTCCCCGACCTGCCCGTGGGCGGGCGCGTGGACCGGGTGGGGCTCAAGCGCGAGGTGGACCGCGACGGCACCGCCTATTTCGAGAGCGAGATCCTCCTCGAGAAGCCCGAGCACATGCTCCTGCGCTCCGGGATGACCGCCAACGCCGACGTCGCCGTGGAGACCTTCGAGAGCACGGTGAAGGTCCCCAGCCAGGCCGTGCAGGACCGCAACATCGACGACCTGCCCCGCGAGCTGGTCGAGCGGGCGGCGTTCGTCGACCGCAACAAGCGATTCGTGCGCGTGGTCTTCGTCTTCGAGGGCGGCAAGACGGTGGCCCGCCCGGTGGACGTGGGGGCCAGCGACCTGACGCACACGGTGGTCCGGGCCGGGCTCGACGAGGGCGTCCGCATCGTCGTCGGTCCCTTCAAGACGCTCGCGTCGCTCAAGCACGACCAGCGCGTCGAGGACGAGGACCTCAAGCCCGCCGAGAAGAAGGGCGAGCGCACCGCCGGCGGGGCCGACAGGCCCGCGGGACAGGGTTAGCCGCGGAGCAAGCCCATGGTCGCCCCGCAGCACCCCCTCATCATCCGCATCGCCGACCTGCACAAGGTCTACCGCATCGGCGCCGAGAAGGTGCACGCGCTTCGCGGCATGAGCCTCGAGATCCGACGCAACGAGTTCGTCGCCATCATGGGCGCCTCGGGCTCCGGCAAGAGCACGCTGCTCAACGTGCTGGGGTGCCTCGACCAGCCCACCAGGGGCGTGTACGAGTTGGCCGGTCGCCCCACGCACCGCATGAGCGTGGGCGAGCTGTCGGGCGTCCGCAACGACCTGATCGGGTTCGTGTTCCAGAGTTTCGAGTTGCTGCCGCGGGCCACGGCGTTGAAGAACGTCCAGCTGCCGCTGATCTACAGCCGGCGTTACTGGGTGGGGACGGGGGCCCGGGCTCGGCGGGCGCTGGAGCGGGTGGGCCTCGCCGACCGCATGAAGCACCGCCCCAACCAGCTCTCGGGCGGGCAGCGCCAGCGAGTCGCCATCGCGCGGGCCCTGGTCAATGAGCCCGCCATCATCCTGGCCGACGAACCCACGGGCAACCTCGACAGCAAGACCGGCGACGAGATCATCGGGCTCTTCCGCCAGCTCCACGCCGAGGGGCAGACCATCATCATGGTCACGCACGAGGAGGACATCGCGGGCAACGCCGGGCGGATCATCCGCCTGCGCGACGGGGTGGTCATGAGCGACCACCCCACCGAGGAGGACCCGACCCACCAGGACTACGTGCGCCGGGCGCTGGAGACGGCCCAGCGCGACGCCGGGCGGGCCGCCCCGGGGGCCGCGCCGTGATGTTCATCCGCGTGCTCATCCAGACGGTGGTGCTGGCCCTGGCCCAGATCTGGGCCAACAAGGTCCGGGCCATGCTCACGACCCTGGGCATCATCATCGCGGTGGCGGCGGTCATCATCATCGTGGGGGCCATGACCGGGCTCAAGACCTTCGTCCTCGACCAGTTCGCCACCTTCGGCGCCAACAAGGTCTGGGTCTTCCCGCGCATGCCTCCCAACATGCGCGACCGCTACTCCTTCCGCCAGCTCCGCCTGACGACCGCCCAGATCGACGGCATCGCCCAGTTCAGCCCCTCCCTCGAGCGCATCACGCCCGTGATGATGCTCAACACCACCGTGCAGTTCGGCGACCGCGTCCGCCCGGGCGTGCCCGTGCAGGGCGTGCGCCCCTCCTGGCACGAGATCGAGCAGCGCTTCGCCCTCAAGGGGCGCCCGCTCGCGCCGCTGGACGAGGAGGAACGCCGACAGGTCTGCCTCGTCAACGACAAGGCCATCGACGAGCTCGGGCTCGACGCCGACCCCACGGGCGACTTCCTGCTCCTGGACGGGCGCCGCTTCCTCATCGTGGGCGTCGTCGAGACCAAGGCCGTCAGCCCCATGTTCGGCGGCAACGAGGCCCAGAGCGAGCTCATTATCCCCTTCCGCACGGGCGAGATGATGCGCCCCGAGCCCCGCATGTTCGCCATCGCCACCACCCGGTCCCCCGAGCTCTTCGCGGACGCCAAGGTCGAGATCGGCACCTACCTGCGGCGCGTGAGGCACCTCAAGCCCGACGAGCCCGACACCTTCGGCGTCGAGGCCATCGAGCAGGTCATCGAGCAGTTCAAGAAGGTCGCCGGCGCCATCACCGTCGGCGCGGGGGCCGTCGTGGGCATCTCCCTCCTGGTCGGCGGCATCGGCATCATGAACATCATGCTCGTCTCCGTCAGCGAGCGCACCCGCGAGATCGGGCTCCGCAAGGCCGTCGGGGCACGACCGGGCGTCATCCTCATCCAGTTCCTCGTCGAGGCCGTCGTCCTCTGCCTGGTCGGCGCCGGCGTCGGGCTCCTGCTCGGCAACGGCGCCGTCCTGGCCATGCGCATGGCCAAGGACTCCCCCCTCGAAGCCGCCCAGACCCCCATGTGGGCGATCGTGGTGTCGGCGGCGTTCGCGGCGGCGACGGGCGTGATCTTCGGCATGTTCCCCGCCATCAAGGCCGCACGCCTCAACCCCATCGACGCGCTGCGCCACGAGTAGCGCAGGAGCCCGAGCGCATGAACAGATCGCTGGTGTCGGTGTCGGCGGGTTGCCTCCTGCTCGCCGCGGGGTGCGCCAACCCCTTCGTCGCCCGCCCCGAGGACTTCGCCCAGCGCGTCCCGGCGGAACGCCTCCGCGCCGTCGCCAACGCCGACTTCGCCCCCTACCGCAAGCCCGCCTCGCCCGAGCCGCCCCCGCTCAAGGGCCGCTTCGAGGGCGTGGAATCGCACGCCCTGACCCTCGAGGAGGCCCGCGCCAGCGCCCTGGCCCACAACCTCGACCTGAAGGTCGCGCTGGTCGGCCCGTCCATCGCCGCCGAGCAGGTCCGCGTGGAGGAGGCCCGCTTCGAGTCGGCCTTCACGCTCCGGGCCCGCTCCCTCGACCTCAACCAGCCCACCGCATCGGAGCTGGCGTCGGCCCAGAACCAGGTGCTGTCGATCGAGCCGGGCGTGCGCATCCCGCTGCGGACGGGCGGGTCGGCCAGCGTCAACCTCCCCCTCAGCCGGGCGGAGAACAACAACCGCTTCTCGACGCTCAACCCCGCCTTCTCGACCGACCTGCAGTTCTCGATCAGCCACCCCCTGCTCCGCAACGCCGGGCGACGCACCAGCACCGCCCCCATCCGCATCGCCGGGTACAACCGGCAGGCCAGCGAGGCCCAGACCAAGCTCGAAGTCATCCGGCAACTGGCGGCGGTCGATCGGGCCTACTGGCGCCTGGTCGCGGCCCGCCAGGCCCTCGACGTCTCGCAGCGCCAGTACGAGCTGGCCCGCGAGCAGGAAGGGCGGGCCGAGCGGCGCGTCAAGGCGGGACAGGCCGCCGAGGTCGAGCTGGTCCGGGCCCAGGCGGGCGTGGCCCAGCGGCTGGAGTCGATCATCCTGGCCGAGAACGGGGTGCTGACGCAGCAGCGCGAGCTCAAGCGCATCGTCAACCTGCCCGGGCTGACGATCGACACGCGCACGATGGTGCTGCCCTCCTCCCCGCCCGATCCGGTGGAGTATGAGTTCGACCGCGACCGCTTGATCGCCGACGCCGTCGGCAACCGCATGGAGTTGCTGGAGCTGGAGCTGCGCCTGGCCGCCGACGCCGCGACCATCGCCGTCAACCGCAACCAGGCCCTTCCCCTGCTCTCGCTCGAGTACGTGTACCGGATCAACGGGCTGGGGGCGAGCACGCAGGACAGCTTCCGCCAGGTCGAGGGCAACCGTTTCGAGGACTGGGAACTGGGTCTCAACGCCGAGGTGCCGATCGGGAACGAGGCGGCCAGGGCGCGGGTCCGAGAATCCATGCTCCGGCGCATGCAGCGTCTCTCGACGCGGGACGCCCGGCGCCAGGCGATCACCCAGGAGGTCCTCCAGGCGATCGACCAGATCGACGCCTCGTGGCAGCGGATCGTGGCGGCCCGCCAGTCGGTGGTCCTTACGACTCGGCTGCTGGAGGCCGAGCAGCGCCAGTTCGACGTGGGCGTGCGCACGAGCACGGACGTGCTGGACGCGGCGGCCAGCCTGGCCGACGCCCAGCTCCAGGAGATCCGGGCCCTGGCCGACTACCAGATCGCCCAGGTGGACCTGGCGTTTTCCACGGGGACGCTGCTGGGGTCGGCGCGGGTGGAGTTCGAGCCGCCGGCGGCTCCTCCCGGCGACGCCCCGACCCCGCCGGAGCGCATCGAGCCGAGAGGCAATTCCCGGTAGCACGATTCCCGGCCCTGCGGGGTTGCCTGTATGGGCCGTCGCGTCCCGCGATCCGGGGATGTCGCGGCGTGGCTGCATTGGGGGCGTCGGCGTTTCGATAGTGACCCGCCAGTCGGCAAGAGGGCGCGTGGGCCCGGTAACGGAGCGGCGTGGGCGAATGAACCTGCAGCGAAAGACCGCGGTGGTGGTGGGGTTGCTGCTGGCGGTGCTGCTCGCCGGGCTCTACTGCGCCGTGGCGCGCTCGATCGAGCGGGGGTTCGGCGGCGTCGAGCGCGAGCGCGTCGAGATGAACGTCGAGCGTGTCCGCCGCGCGGTTCAGAACGAGGGCCGGCACCTGGCCGCCAAGCTGAGCGACTGGGCGGTGTGGGGCGAGACCTACGAGTTCCTGCGCGATCCGAGCGGGTCGTTCGTGGAGCAGCACCTGTCCGGGACCACGATCGCGGACCTGGGCCTGGGGTTCCTGGCGCTGGTGGACGAGGCCGGAGCGGTGCGCTGGTGCGGCGTGCCGGGGCCCGATCGGGCGCTGGCGGCCGGCGTCCCGGATGAGATCGGAGACCTGCTCGCGCAGGAGGCGCGCTGGCTGGTGTCGGTGGGCGCCGACGGACCCAGGCACGGGCTCGTGAGCGTCGGCGACCACGCTTTCCTGATCGCGGCGCGCGCGGTGCGTCCCTCGGCGGGCGCCGGCGGCGACCGGGGCGCGATCGTGTTCGGCGTGCGCCTCGACCGGGCGTTCCTCGCCTCGCTCTCGAAGTCGCTGCTTCTGCGGGCCCACATCGAGCCGCTTGGGGGCGGGGAGCGGGCCGGGGCGGACGCCTCGGGCGGCGCGTGCGTCGTGACTCCGATCAGCGACCTGATGGTCCGTGGCCGCGAGGTGATGGTGGACATCCACGGCCAGCCGCGTTTCCGGCTCGAGGTGGTGCATCGGCGGCTGGTCGCGACCGAGGCGCGGCGCACCATCGGGCACATCCGGCTGGTGCTGGCGGTCGCCGCCATCGGTTCGATCGCCGCGACGCTGTTGGTCCTGAGGGTGCTGGTCCTGCGTCGCCTGGAGCGGATCGGGCGTGAGGTCGAGGCGATCGGTCGGTCGGGCGAGCCTTCGCGGCGCGTCGCGGTCCGGGGCGGCGACGAGCTGGCGCGCCTGGCCCACGCGTTCAACGCGACGCTCGGGGCGCTCGAGTCTTCGAACGAGCGGATCGCCGAGAACGAGGCGCTCCTGCGTGACATGACCGACGGGCTGCCCGCGCTGGTGTGGCTCGTCGATCGGCACGGGCGCACGGAGTTCCGCAACGCCGCGTGGACCGCGCTGGTGGGCGTGGGCGATCCGGGCGGGAGCCTCCCCTGGATCGCGGGGATCCACCCGGACGACGAGGCCCCGTGCGACGCCGAGTTCCGGCGGGCCCACGGCGCGGGCGCCTCGTTCCAGGTCGAGTGCCGCATCCGCTCGGCGAACGGGGCGTACCGCTGGTTCATGGTCCGGGGCGAGCCTCGCAAGGACGGGGGGGGCGGGTTCGCGGGGTACGTGGCCTGCGGGATCGACGTCACGGAGCGGCGCGAGGCCGAGCAGGACCGCGACCGGTCCTTCGAGATGTCGATCGACATGATGTGCGTGGCGAGCCTCGACGGGTACTTCACTCGCGTCAACCGGGCGTTCGTCCGCACGCTGGGGCTCACCGAGGAGGCGCTCCTGAGCCGGCCCTTCCTCGACCTGGTCCACCCCGACGACCGCGAGGCCACGATGGATCAGATGTCGCACCTGGCGGGGGGTTGTGCCGTGGTGGGGTTCGAGAACCGGTACCGGTCCGCGGGCGGGGAGTATCGGTGGTTCAGCTGGAACGCGCCCGCGTTGCCGATCGGGTCGCGGCGCATCTACGCCGTGGCCCGCGACGTGACGGACCAGAGGGCGATGGAGTCGGAGCTGAGGCAGGCCAAGGCGGCGGCGGAGGCATCGAGCCGGGCCAAGGACGGGTTCCTGGCGCACATGAGCCACGAGATCCGCACGCCCCTGACCGCGATCCTCGGGTTCGCCGAGTTGCTCGCCGACCCCGGCACGCCCCGCGACGAGGTCGCCCGTCATGCACGGACGGTGCACGCCAACGCCGACCACCTGCTGGACCTCGTCAACGACGTCCTCGACTTCTCGAAGATCGAGGCGGGGCGGATGGACGCCGAGCGGATCGTGTGCGATCCGGGGGCGATCGTTCGCGGGCTGGACGTGGTGTTGGGGCCCATCGCCCGCGGCAAGGGGATCGCCTTCGAGATCCGCGTCGCGCCGGACTGTCCCGCCGCCGCGATCACGGACCCCACGCGGCTGCGGCAGATCCTGTTCAACCTCGTCGGCAACGCCGTCAAGTTCACGAGCCGCGGGGGCGTGCGCGTCGACGTGGGGCTCAGGGAAGGCCGCCTCCGGTTCGCCGTGAGCGACACGGGCATCGGCATGAACCCGGACGAGGTCGGGCGCCTGTTCGCGCCCTTCAGCCAGGCGGACGCCTCGACGACGCGCCGCTTCGGCGGCACCGGGCTCGGGCTGGCGATCTCGCGGAGGCTGGCCGAACTGCTGGGCGGCGCGATCGAAGTCACGAGCAAGCCCGGGGAAGGGTCGTGCTTCACGCTCTCCCTGCCGTTCCGGGCGTGCGCGGAGCCGACGGCCGCGGCGCCGCAGGCCGTGATCCCCGTGGGGGCGCTCTCGGGCCGCGTGCTGGTCGTCGAGGACTCGCCGGACATTCAGCGCCTGCTCGTGCACCAGCTCCGCTCGGCGGGGTTGACGGTGGAGGGGGCCGACACGGGGCGGCAGGCGCTGGGGCGCGTCGACGCCGCCCGCGCCGACGGCGCGCCCTTCGACCTGGTCCTCATCGACATGCAGATGCCCGAGATGGACGGGCTGGAGGCGACGCGCCGGCTGCGTGCCGGGGGGTTCCGCGCCCCCATCGTCGCGCTGAGCGCCCGGGCCACGGCCGAGGATCGCGGCGCCGCGTCCCTCGCCGGGTGCGACGACTACGCCAGCAAGCCGATCCCGAGGCAGGCCCTGCTCAACCTGGTCGGCGGGTGGCTCGCGTCGGGCGGCGCCGGCCGCCGGGCCGCGTAGCCCGCCCCGGTCGCGGTACACTGCCGCCGCCCGACGCCCGGGCGCCGGAGCCCGCGATGCCCCTCTCCCCCGACGAGTCGCGCGAGTGGCTCGAGACCGATGGCCTGGGCGGGTTCGCCATGGGCACCGCGTCGGGCGTGCGCACGCGCTCCTACCACGCGATCCTGACCGTCGCGTTGCGCCCCCCCGCCGAGCGCGTGGCCCTGGTCAAGGACCTGGAGGCGTGGGTCGAGACCGAGCGTGGCTCGGTCTGGCTCACGCCGCACCGCTACCGGGGCGGGCATGTCCACCCCGTGGGCCCGTCGCACCTGGCGGACTTCCGGCATGATCCGTGGCCCACGTGGCGCTACCGGCTCCCCTCGGGGCACCGGCTCACCTGCGAGCTGTTCCTGGAGCGCCACCGCCGGGCGTGCTGGCTGCGCTGGACGCTCGGGGGCGCGCCCGAGCACGGGCAGGTCGCCCGGCTGCGGGTCCGCCCGCTCCTGGGCGGGTCGCCCCTCCACCACGTCCACCGCGAGAACCCGGCGTTTGACTTCGGCGCGGAGGCGGGCGAGGGGCGCGGCGTGGTCCGATGGCGTCCCTACGCGGCGCTCCCCGCCGTCATCGCGGCCTCGTCGGGCGCCTATCGGCACGCCCCCGAGTGGTTCCGCGCCTTCCAGCTCGACGAGGAAGCCGCGCGCGGCCTGGAATCGGTGGAGGACCTGGCCTCGCCCGGCGGGTTCGAGTTCGACCTGCTGAGCGGCCCGGCGGTGATGGCCCTCTCGACGGAGGAGCCGGTCGGCGACCCGGCGCCCGCCTGGGACGCCGCGGCGGAGCGCGAGCGGGTTCGGCGCGGGCGGTTCGGCGCCGACGCGCTCGCCCGCGCCGCCGACCATTACATCGTCCGGCGCGACTCGGGCCTGACGGTCATCGCCGGGTATCCGTGGTTCGGCGACTGGGGGCGGGACACGTTCATCGCCTTGCGCGGGCTGTGCCTGGCGACGGGGCGGCTGGACGAGGCCCGCGCCATCCTGGTCGAGTGGGCCGGGCACGTGAGCCGCGGCATGCTCCCCAACCGCTTCCCCGACGCGGGCGAGGCGCCCGAGTACAACTCGGTGGACGCGTCGCTGTGGTACGTCGTCGCGGCGGGGGAGTACATGGACCTGGCGGCGGGGTCGCTGGACGCGCGCGACCGCGATCGGCTGCGGTCCGCGGTCGACGCGATCCTCGACGGGTACGCCGCCGGCACGCGCCACGCCATCCGCGTGGACGGGGACGGGCTGGTGGCCGCGGGCGAGCCGGGGGTGCAACTGACGTGGATGGACGCCAAGTGCGGCGAGTGGGTCGTCACGCCCCGCATCGGCAAGCCCGTCGAGATTCAGGCCCTCTGGGTCAACGCGCTGTCGGTGGCGGCGCGGTGGAGCCCGGCACGGGCCGAGGCCGCGCGGTCCGCGACGGAAGCGTTCAACGCGCGCTTCTGGAACGCGGCCCTGGGGTGCCTCTTCGACGTGGTCGACGCCGACCACCGCCGCGGCGCCGTCGACGACGCCGTGCGCCCCAACCAGGTGCTGGCGGTGGGGGGGCTGCCGGTGCCGCTGCTGACGGGGGCGCGAGCGGCGTCGGTGGTGCGCACGGTGCGCGAGCGGCTCTGGACGCCCCTGGGCCTGCGCACGCTCGACCCGGGCCACCCTTCGTACCAGCCCCGCTACCAGGGCGATCAGCGCTCGCGCGACGGGGCGTACCACCAGGGCACGGTGTGGCCGTGGCTCATGGGGGCATTCGTCGAGGCCCACCTTCGCGTCGCGGGCGGCGCGCCGGCGTCGCTGGAGGAGGCCGGCGCGATGCTGGCGGGGCTGCGGGCCCACGTCGGCGAGGCGGGGCTGGGTCACGTGTCGGAGGTCTTCGACGCCGACCCGCCGCGACGCCCCGCCGGGTGCCCGTTCCAGGCGTGGTCGGTGGCGGAGCTGATCCGTGCCGAGCGGCTGGTCGCGCGGGGGTGAGGGGACGCGGCGGCGTGGGCGCGGTATATTCCCCGTCGCCCGGGGCCGACCGCCACGCGCCCGCTCGGATTCCCACGATGCTCACCCGCTCGATCCTGCCCTTGGCCGCGATGGTCGTGCCGACCGGTGCGCTGGCCCACGAGGCCCGCCCGGTCCTGGTCCAGGCCCCCGCCGCGTTCGCCCTGGCCGCGCCGCCGCAGACACCCCCGGAAGCACCCCCGGAACCGCCCCCGGAACCGCCCCCGGAACCGCCCCCGGAACCGCCCCCGCCGCGTTCGTTCGTCGAGAGTTGGAAGGGGTCGATCGAGGGAGGGATCAACGGGTCGGCGGGCAACTCCGAGACGCTCAACCTCCGGGCCGCGCTGTCGCTCACCCGCGACACCGAGCGCATGAAGACCGCGTTCGCGTCTCACTATGCCTACGGCACGAGCGACGGGCAGAAGAGCAAGTCCAGGGGCGAGGTCGGCCTCCGCAACGACTGGGCCGTCGACCGCTCGCGCTGGAGCGTCTACGCCCAGGGCAAGGGCGAGTACGACGAGTTCCAGGACTGGACGTGGCGCCTGTCGGGCGTCGTCGGCCTGGGTTACTCGCCGGTCAAGGACGGGCGCACCACGCTGGTCGCGCGCCTGGGCGTCGGCGGGTCGCGCGAGATCGGCGGGAGCGACAACGAGTTCACCCCCGAGCTCAACCTCGGCGCCGACTTCAACCACCGCCTCACCGAGCGCCAGCGGCTCTTCGCCTCGTTCGACGCCTACCCCTCCCTCAAGGACACCGACGACTACCGCCTGGTCGCCAAGGCCGGGTGGGAGGTCCTCGTCGATCCGGAGGCCAACATGACGCTGCGCCTGGGCGTGGAGGACCGCTACGACGCCACCCCGGGCCCGGGGCGCAAGAAGAACGACGTCGACTACTTCCTGCTGCTCGGATGGAGCTTCTGACGGGGCGCGATCGCCCGCGCTCCGCATGGCCACGCCCGGAGGAGGAGTCCGCGACGGAAACCCCGATCGATCCCCAGGCACGCCGGGAGTGGGCGTGCTCGACCCCATGAAAGGAGAACGCTCGATGGGAATGCTCAAGGAGTTCCGCGACTTCGCCCTGCGGGGCAACGTGCTCGACCTGGCCGTCGCCGTCATCATCGGCGGCGCGTTCGGCGGGATCGTGCAGTCGATGATCAAGGACGTGATCATGCCCGTGATCGGGATCGCCGGCAGCGTGGACTTCTCGAACCAGTACGTCCCGCTGTCACGGAAGGGGGCCGACGCGGTGGCCGCCGCCGCCCAGGCCGGTCAGGCGGTCCCGGGGCTGGACAAGGCCCGCGAGTTGGGCCCGGTGATCGCGTGGGGCAACTTCATCACCATCACGCTCAACTTCATGATCCTGGCGTTCTGCATCTTCCTGGTCGTCAAGGCGTTCAACATCGCCAGGAGGCGGTTCGAGAAGGAGAAGGAGGCGGGCCCGCCCCCGGCGCCGCCCGCCGACGTGGCGCTGCTCACGGAGATCCGTGACCTGCTCAGGGCGCGGGGCTGAAGTTCGCCGTTGCGGGCCTCCCGCGCTTGGCCGGGGCCCGACCCGCGCCCCAGGGTCGTCCATCCCCGACGCGCCGGATGCAAGGCGGCGAAGGCGCGCCATCGCTCGCGAGCGGCACGGGTCTGTGAACTCCGCGCCGGGAAGCGGTGGGGGTGGGATTCGAACCCACGTTGGACTTGCGCCCAAACCGGTTTTCAAGACCGGTGCCATCAACCGCTCGGCCACCCCACCGGCTGGGCGATCGTAGGAGAGGCCGCGTTCACGGCCTGGCGTTCAACCTCCGCCCCCACAACCAGTCGAGGGCCTCGCCCAGCAGGTCGCCCACGATCAGCGCGTGCCCCTGCCCGGGCGCCTCGCGGTACTCCACGGGCGCGCCCGCGGCCCGTGCCTGCTCCGCCGCCACCTTCAGGCGCGCCGGCGGGATGATCGGGTCGAACTGCCCGGCGATGACCAGGGTCGGCGCCACGCGCTCGCCGCGGAGGGAATCGCCCCCGGCGAGGCACACCGCCGCCGCGAGCGAGTCCGGCCGCGCCGCCGCCAGCGCGCTGGCCGCCGCCGCCCCCGTCGAGTGCCCGAGCACGTACACCCGAGCGCGGTCGATCGCGTAGTCCCGGGCCACCTCGCGGAGCAGCGCGTCGAACAGGTCGGGGTTGCCGATGAACGCCTCGGCCCGCGGGCTGACCGCGATGAACCCGCGCGCGTCGGCCTGCCGGCGCAGCTCCCCGTCCCCGTGCACCACCTGGAACGAGTACTCGTCCCCACCCGTCCCGTGGAAGGCGACGACCACCGGCATGGCGCCCGTCCGCCCCACCGGCACGTGCGTGACATAGGGGACCAGTCTCCCCCCGGAGTCCAGCAGGCGCCAGGTCATCCCCGCCCGCCCCGCGAACGGGCTGACCTTGCCCTCCGCGAGCGTGACCTCCGCCGCCAGCGTGTCGGCGCGCGTGCTCATGGGCGTCATGAAGCTCGCCGACTCCTGCGGGTTGACGCCGCCGCCGAGCAGGCTCCACGTGCCTCGGAGCGTGGCCAGGGCCGACGGGCTCAGGGCGGCCCCGGCGTTCAGCGCGTCGATCCTGGGCTTGAGGGCGTGGAGCGTCTGGCCGGCCGGCTCGCTGAGCACGCAGAAGAAGAGCGGCCCGGGGTCGGACTGTTCGCCCACGCCCACCGACACCAGGTACGCCCCCGACGCCTTGCCCAGCCACGCGCCCGCGTCCAGCGGCACGCTCATGCTCACGGGCGTGCCGGGCGTGTACGCCACGTCGACGGCCAGGGTCAGCGGCTCCAGGGCGTCGATCGGGAGCAGGCTCACGCCGAGCGTGACGCGGGCCGGCGACTCGGGCCCGTACCACTGCTCGATCGCCAGGCGCGGCGCCCGCGACATCGCGCGCCCGTACACCGCCGGCTCGACCGTCACCCGTAGCGACGAGGCCAGGGCCTGCGCCGGCGACGCCTCGCCCTCGGCCGCCAGCGCGTCCGCGCCGGTCCGCAGCGCCCGGATCGCGTCGTTCATCCTGCCGCCCAGGAACGACGCCGTCGCCACGTCGAAGGCCCGGTTGGCCTCCCGGGCCCGGGCCTGTCGGTCCGTCAGCGCGCGGTAGATGCGTTCGAAGCGCGTGGAGGCCGCGACCAGGTCGGCCCGCGTCACCACCGCCCACTCGACCTCCGCCGCGACGGGCGCCGGGGGCGGCGGGAGTCCGGGGGGCGTCGTCGGCTCGGGCTGCCCCAGGGCGATCAGCAACGACAGGGTCGCGATCCACATGCCCGACTGTAGAACCCGGCGCCCGGGCCCCCGATACCCTCACGCATGACCTCACTGGCCGCCGTCCCCTTCGGCACGCTCCTGGAGCAGGTCGCCGCCAAGACCCCGACGCCCGGGGGCGGGGCGGTGGCGTCCGCCGTCGGCGCCCTGGCCGCCGCCCTTGCCGGGATGGTCGTCAGCTTCTCGCTGGGCAAGAAGAGCCTGGCCCCGCACGCGCCGGCCCTCGAGGACGCCCGTGCCCGGCTCGAGCGGGCCCGCGCGCTGATGCTGCGCCTGGCCGACGAGGACGCCGCCGCGTACGGGCTGTGCAACGAGCTCTCGCGCCTGCCGGAGACCGACCCGCGGCGGGCGGCGGAGCACGCGCCCGCGCTCCGGGCCTGCGTGCAGATCCCCGAGGCCGTCGCCGCCGCCTGCGTCGACCTGCTCCGCCTCATGGACACGCTGGGGCCGATCACCAACCGCCATCTCCGGTCCGACCTGGGGTTGGCCGCCGAGCTGGCCGAGGCCGCTGTCCGCGCCAGCAACTGGAACGTGTGGATCAACAGCAAGGGGCTGCCCGCCCCCGAGGCCGTGGACGCCCACGAGCGCTCGCGCCAGGCCGGCGACTCGGCCCGTGACCTGCTCGAGCGCGTCCGCATCGCCTGCCGCGACTGAGCCCGCCGGAGCCGCGCCGTGCGCGACGACCCCACGATCATCCGGCGCTGGTTCGAGGCGGCCCAGGCCCCCGCGGTGGTTGCGGACCTCGAGCGTCTCTTCGCCGCCGTCGCCGACGAGGTCGAGCGTCGCGGCCCGGCGTGCTGGGCCTCGGGGCGGTGCTGCAACTTCGAGCGGGCCGGGCACCGGCTCTACGTCACGGGGCTCGAGGCCGCCTACGCGCTCGCCCGCCCCCCGCCGACGCCCGCCCCCCGCGCCCTGTCGCTCCCACAGGTCGAGGCCGCCCGCGCCGCCGGCGGGTGCCCCTTCCAAGCCGCCAACCTCTGCACGATCCACGCGACCAAGCCGCTCACGTGCCGGATCTACTTCTGCGACCGCTCGGCGACGGCGTGGCAGCAGGACCTCTCCGAGCGCATGCTCGCGCCATTGCGCACGCTCCACGACACCCACGCGGTGCCCTACCGCTACGCCGAGTGGCGGTCGCTCCTGGAGGCGATCCTCCGCACCCGCCCCCGCAATGAATGAAGTTCGGGTAATGATCGGGGCGCGGATCGGTCTTCGTCGATCTTCCGCCGATCCGGGGCATCCGGCCGATCCGATGGAGGGTCGAAGGCGGATGGAGACCCGGGTGTGACCGGGTGGACCGTACGCGGGCCCAACGGGCGTGCGATGCCCGACTTACGATCGCCGGACCACGACCCGCGGCCGCGCGCCGCACCAGGAGGCTGGGATGCTCTTTCGTCGGACCACGGATCGGACCGAGCCCGTCACCCGCACCGACCGCACGCCGCCCACGTTCGAGGCGTTGGAGCAGCGGCTGGTGCTGGCCCCGTCGCCCCTGCCCCAGCTCCAGGACCTCGAGAACACGCTGAACTCGGTGGTGCGTCTCGAGACCAACATGGGAACGATCGACGTCGAGCTCTTCAACGCCGCCGCCCCCATCACCATCGCCAACTTCCTCAACTATGTCACGTCGGGTCGGCTCGACGAGACGTTCTTCCATCGCTCGGTCACGAACTTCGTGATCCAGGGCGGCGGGTTCAGCTACCGGGGCGACCGCGCCCAGAAGCTCCAGTCCATCGAGCTCGACCCGCCCATCGTGCGCGAGGAGACGGGGCGCGCCAACCTGGCCCGGACCGTGGCGATGGCCCGCTCCAGCGAGCTGAACTCGGCCACCAGCCAGTTCTTCATCAACCTCGTCGACAACCCCAGCCTGAACACGTCCGGCGGCGGGTACACGGTGTTCGGGCGCGTCGTCGCGGGGTGGAGCGTGGTCCAGGCCATCGCCGGGCTCGACATCGAGAACCTCGTCTCCAACCCCTTCTTCGCGGGGCCCCAGCACGGCGCCATGGGCGAGGTGCCCGTGACCAGCCGCTTCGACCCCAACGACGTGCAGCGTGGCGGGCTGGTCCAACTCGTGAACGCGGAGGTCATCAAGCCCGCGGACATCGCCGCGTTCTACGGGCAGGTCCTGATGTTCCCCGACGGCCGCGCCGGCACGACCGCGGTCGAAACCCTGCGCCTGACCAACCCCAACGCGACCCAGGCCGCGTACCAGGTCGTGGTTCGCTACGCGACGGGGCTGCGCGACAGGGTCGTCGCCACGGGCACGCTCGACGCCCGCTCGTCCACGGTGCTCGTGGTCAGCGACTTCGAGGATCTCTCGAGCGCCCTGGTCCGCCCGGACGCCGAGTACTCGATCTACGTCGAGTCCGGCGCCACCGGCGCCAACACGCTCCCCGTCGCCGCCACGTGGACCCGCGAGGACTTCGGCTCCCGGGCGGTCGTCTCGCTCTTCCGCCCCTTCCGCTACGACGACGGCGAGCTCCGCGCCTGGGCCTTCCCCTACGTCGAGCGCAACAGCCTGTCGGTCGAGCGCATCCACTGGCAGAACCTCTCGCCCGAGGACTCCGTCCTCACGATCGAGGTCTACCAGAACAACGGGATCCCCATCACGATCGGGCGGACGGTCGAGGGGCACCGCAAGGGATCGCTGCTGATCTCCGACCTGGTGGGCGGGTTCGAGCCCGTGTCGGTCCGCATCGTGAGCAGCGCCACCATCGCCGCCTCCGTCGCCGACTGGGACCTCCCGATCGACCCCGGCTACAGCGCGACCCCCGGCTGGATGGCCCTGGGCGTGCCCAACGCGGGGCTCACCGAGGGCGTGCTCTCCAGCGCCCTGACCGGCCGCGGGTTCGACTCGGCCCTGAGCTTCGTCAACAGCACCGCCCGGCAGGCCCAAGTCGTCGTCCAGTTCATCCGCACCGACCTGCGCTCGCGCCACGGATTCAGCGAGATCATCGTCCGCGTCCCGGGGTGGGGCCGGCTCGACTACCCGCTCACCCGCGACACCACGCGCCGGATCGCCACCCCCGGCGCCCGCTTCACCGTCCGCTACGCCTCCGACCAGCCCGTCGCCGTCGCCTTCCGCACCGAGCAGTACCGCGACCCACGCGCTCCCGCCGCCCAGCAGCTCATCGGCAGCCTGATCCCCTTCCAGAGCGAGGTCGGGCGGGGCACGATCTTCGCCGGCGGCTTCGTCGACCCGCGACGCATCGGCTCGTCGGACAGCCGCTCCCTCGAGGTCCTCACCGTCTGGAGCCCCTACCGCAGCTGGGACTTCAAGCTCGCCTTCACCCTCACCTTCACCTTCGCCGACGGCACCGAGGTCACCACCCGCTCCTACGCCCTCAAGCCCTACTCCCGCGTCCAGATCCTCACCGGCGCCATCCGCGAACTGAGGACCCAGCTCCGGCGCGGCCCGCAGTACCACGACTACGCCATGACCATCAACTACACCAACTCCTTCCGTGGGCAGTCCATCACCGCCGGCGCCGTCGCCCAGCTCACGCGCTACGACCGGATCAACGGCGTGCTCTTCCAAACCTACGGGCAGAACACCGGCGACATCTTCCGGCTCAATAACCCGGGCTTCACCAACCCGTGACCCAGCCCCCGGCGCCCCAGCCCCCTTCCCCCCGTCCCTCCTCTCCGCGCCGGGGCCGATACTCTCCCTTCTGGTCGCTGGCGCGGCGCATGACGCGCTACCCGGGCACGCTCGCCGGTGCCGCCGGCTTCGCCCTCTTCTCCGCCGGGTCCCTCGGCGCCGGCCTGCTCGCCGTCGAGCCCGTCCTCCGCCAGATCCTGGGCGAGCGCGTCGGGCTCGCCGCGCTCCTGCGGCCCGCGACCGGCTGGCCCGTGGTCGGCGCGGTGCTCACGCCCGAGCGCCTCGCCGCGCTTCCGGAAGGCCCGTACACCGCCATGGTGGTCGTCATGGGCGGGCTGGCGCTCCTGGCGACCTTCGGCGCCGTCGCCAACGTCCTGCACGCCTACCTCTCGCTCACGGTCGTGGCCCGCGCCATCACCTCCGTCCGGCGCGAGGTCTTCCACCGCGTGCTCCGCCTGCCGCTCCGCAGCGTGGTGGGCGGGCCGACGGGCGCCACCGACATCGTCAGCCGCGTCGTCAACGACACGTCCCAGCTCCAGAACGGGTTCAACGCCCTGCTCTCCAAGGGCGTCTCGCAGACGCTCAAGGGCGTCGCCGCGCTCGCCGCCGCCCTGGTCATCGAGTGGCGCGTGACGCTCATCGCGCTCCTCGTCGGGCCGGTCATCGCGGTGGTCATCCGCAAGCTGGGCAAGCGGATCCGGCGTGCCAGCCGGGCGGCCCTGGAGTCCCAGGCCCGCCTGCTCACCGCCGCCGCCGAGGCCCTCCAGGGGCTCCGCGTCGTCAAGGCCTATGCCACCGAGCGCTACGAGGCCGGCCGCTTCCACCGCATGAACAGGCAGGTCATGCGCGAGCTGCTCCGCGTCCGCACCGCCCGGGCCCTGGCCAGCCCCCTGGTCGAGCTGCTCACGCTCCTGGCCCTGGGCACGCTCGTGCTCCTGGTCGCCAAGCCCATCCTCGACGGGCTGCTCGACAAGGGCGACTTCATCCTCGCCGTGGGGGCCCTGGGCGTCGCCGGCGCCAGCCTCAAGCCCCTGGCCGGCATCCTCAACGACATCCAGGCCTCGGCGGGCGCCGCCGACCGCATCGTCCAGGTCGTGAGCCTCCAGCCCGAGCCCGGGCACGACCGCGCCCTGCCCAGGCTGCCCCGACACCGCCAGTCCATCCAGGTGCAGGGCGTCACCTTCACCTACCCCAACGCGCACGCGCCCGCCCTCCGCGACGTCTCCGTCTCGGTCCGCCAGGGCGAGGTCGTCGCGTTCGTCGGGCCCAACGGCTCGGGCAAGACCACGCTCCTGAGCCTCATCCCCCGCCTCTTCGACCCCGACGCCGGGCGCGTCCTCGTCGACGGGCGGGACATCCGCGACTTCAACATCCGCTCCCTCCGGCGCCAGATCGGCGTGGTGACGCAGGAGACGGTCCTCTTCGCCGGCACCATCCGGGGGAACATCGCCTACGGCTCGGGGGGCGCCTCGAAGGACCAGGTCGAGCGCGCCGCCCGCCAGGCCCACGCCCACGACTTCATCGCCGCCCTCCCCGCCGCCTACGACTCGCCCGTGGGCGAGCAGGGCCTGACCCTCTCGGGCGGGCAGCGCCAGCGCGTCGCGATCGCCCGCGCGATCCTGCGCGACCCGGCCATCCTCCTGCTCGACGAGGCCACGAGCATGATCGACGCCGACTCCGAGGCCCACATCGCCGCCGCCCTCGCCGACTTCGCCCACGGGCGGACCTGCCTCATCGTCGCCCACCGCCTCAGCACCGTCATGTCCGCCGACCGCATCGTCGTGCTCGACCAGGGGCGCATCGTCGACCAGGGGTCGCACGCCGAGCTCCTCGACCGCTGCCCCGTCTACCGCACCATCGCCCACCACCAGCTCCTGCCGGCGGCGCCGCCGGTCAGCGTCCGAGCCCGCCCCGCCCCCGTTTAGCCCCCATGCACGACCCGACCAGGACCGGCAACGAGTTCTTCGTCTGCGACTTCTGCCGACGCCACTGGGCGACCGATCGTCCCATGGTCGAGGGGCACCAGGGCAGCCTGATCTGCGGCCCGTGCCTCACTACCGCCTACGCCACGGTCGTCAACCCCGCTCAGGGAGACGCCGGCGCCCGCTGCACCATGTGCCTCGAGGCGCGCCCGGACAACCACTGGGCCAGCCCCGCCCACCCCGACGCCCGCATCTGCGCCCGCTGCATCCGCCAGGCGGCGGGCACGCTCTCCAAGGACACGGAATCGGGCTGGTGGCGCCCCGCCTGATCGAAACGCCCGGGACGAGAAGTCCGCGCCGAACCCCGGGATCGCCCCCGCAGTGCGCCGCGCCTACGCGATCGGAACCCACCCCAGCACCCGCAAGAGCGAGCGCGTCGCGGGGATCACGGGCTCCCGCGCCTCGAAGGCCGCGACCTCCTCCCGCGGGATCCAGCGCACCTCGCTGTACTCCCAGGCGCCGGGCGCAGCGGTGCGCACGGGGGCGGCGTTCTCGAGCCCGACCGGGAGCCGGATCACCGCCGCCATGTCCAGGCTGAACGCGAGCGGGTCGCGCACGAGGGCGACGATCGGGGCGTCCCGCGCCGCCGCCTCGCCCGCGCGGGCGGCGTCGGGCGCGAGCATGGGCGAGACCTCCTCGCGGAACTCCTGCGCCAGCTGGTCCAGCAGGGAGGCGTGGGTGATGGCGTCGACGCCCTCGGGCGGCACCTCGATCCCGCCCGCCGGGGCCAGCTCCCACATCCCCTCATAGATGCGCACGCCCGCGCCCCTGCGACCCAGCAGCACGTGCTCGCGCCCGTCGCCATCGGCGCACAGGGTGACGCCCAGGATCGAGAGCAGTTCCGCGGGGTTGGGGACGCGTTCGCGCACCGCCAGGTGCCGGTACCCCAGCACGCGGCAGCGGACGCGGCGGGCCCGCTCGTCCCACTCGTGGACGGAGAGGATGGGCCCGTCGTACAGGCGCGGGTTCCGGGCGCACAGGTTCGCCCACTCGGCCTCGACGGCGGGGTCGTCGATGGGCGCGATGGAGCGATCGAGCGTGATCGTCGGCGGCCCGCCGCGGAGGGGCCAGACCGCCGCCCGGGGCCGGGCGCTCACGGCATGAGCCCCCGCAGGCCCTGGAGCATCTCGGGGGGGAGTCCGAGCTCGTCGGCCTCGCGCGAGACCTCCTGGGCGATGAGCAGCCGCGCGCGCTCGGTGGCGGAGTTGACGGCCTGGGCAACCAGGGCCCCGGCCCGCTCGCGCGAGGGCGCGTCGGCGAGCCCCGCCGCCAGCGCGGGCGAGAGGACGATCGAGACCACCTTGAGTTGCCCGTCGACGGTGGCGTGGACGGCCCCGCCGCCGGACTGGCCCTCGACGCGGGCCTGGGCCAGGCGTGCCCGCACGCGCTCGGCGGAGGCCTTGAGCTTGTCCTGGTTCCTGAGCAGCCCGGCGACGGCGCCCATGGCCTTGAGGTTGTCGAACATCGCGCGGGCCTCCTCGGGGCGCAAGCCTACGCGCCGGGGGGCGCGGTCTCCGCTGCATTCGGGCCCGACCGCGCCGGCGGTCGGAGCGTGGCGCCCCGCGCGCCCGACCGACGGCTGGCGCCGTCGGCTCGGGAGGGGGTGGAACTGGCGTGCCTTGAGGGGGGCGGTGTTGATCGCCAACCCCTCCGTGCCCCCCCTGAAGGGGTGCGCGGCTCAGCGCGGGGCGGGCTTTTCCTCCTCGCGGGAGATCATGGTGTCGAGCATGGTGCCGATGAGGGCGGTGGTTTCGCCGCCGGGCTGGGCGGCGCCGGTGATCATGACGCGGGGGGTGATCTGGATGTTGCGTTCGCCGACGATCTTGAGGAGTTCGACGAGGGCGGCGTTGCCCTTTCCGATCTGGTCGGCGATGAGGCGGTAGGCGTCGCTCTGGGCCTTGGCGCGGATGGTGATGGCCTCGGCCTCGGCGCCGGCGTCGATGATCCTGCGGCGCTTCTCCTCGTCGGCGATCTTGACGGCGTAGGCGGCGGTGGCGAGGCGCTTCTCCTCCTCGGCCTCCTGCGTGACGCGCGTCAGTTCCTTCTTCTGCTCGGCGGCCCGCTGCTGCTCCTGGAAGGTGATCTGCTCCTGCTTGGCGATCTCGCGGTCGGTCTGGGTCTTGAGCAGGGCGCCCAGCGTCTTCTCGTCGCCCACGTTGCCGATGCGGACGGCGGTGACGGTCACGCCGAAGGGCGCCATGTCCTGGGCGAGTTGGCGGACGGCGAGTTGCTCCTGCTGGGAGCGCTGCTGGACGTAGTCGAGGGCCTTGACGCCCTCGGCGGCGTTTCGGAAGGTGGCGCGGACGGCGGAGTTGAGCTGGTTGCGGAAGCGCTCGCCCTCGTCGTCGCCCAGCCTGGCGACGACGATGGGCGCGTTCTCGGGCTTGACGTGGTACTCGATGCGCACGTCGACGGGGAAGGTGAAGCCGTCGCTGGTGCGGACCACGATCTCGCGTTCCTCCTGCATGCCGGCGCCGGTGGAGGTGGGGTTGGCGGCGGAGTCCTGGGTGTAGTGGGCGATCATCTGGGTGGTCCAGACCTCGACGACCTTGAAGGCGTTGGTGTTGACGGGGTACTTGCCGGGCTGGAGCACGTCGGCGCGCACCCCCATCTCGCCGGGCCTGGCGAGCCGGAGGCGGCGGTCGGAGGCGTCGGGCTCCGAGGGCTCGGCCCGGCCTGGGGCGTGCTCGTGGGCGACCCCGACGACGAACAGGGTCGGCGGGGTGCCGAAGTTGGCCTTGAGGACGCCGACCTCGCCCGGCAGGATCTCGGTGACCTTGACGTTGGCGACCTTGAACAGCTCGGTGTTGATGCGGTACTTGCCCGCGGTGAGCACGGTCGCCTGGGCGCCCTTCTGGCCCTTGCCCGTGGTGAGGAAGTGGCGTGCGTCGAGCATGTCGCGCGTGGCGGCGTCGTCCCAGGGCTCGGCGAAGACCTGTCCTTCGGGGAGGGGCAGGCCGTCGCGGGCCTCGAGGATCCCGATCTCGTCGGCCTTGACCTCGACCAGCGGGACCGTGCGCACGTCGTAGATCACGGGCCAGTACCAGAAGTGCCACCCGGGCGCGAGCACGTCGGCCTGGATGCCCATCTCGCCGGCGGTCGCGATGATCCGCCCTTCCTTGAGGCTGGGCCCCAGGGCGTTCTTGGCGACGATGCCCACCTCCTCGGGGCTGACGTAGCGGATGGAGGAGAGGGCGATGGAGGTGACGAGGACGAGGGCGGCGCCCAGCGCGGCCGCCCCCCGCAGGCGCGGGTCCGGGGCCCTGGGGATCGACGCCAGAAGGAGGAGCGCGATGGCAACCCCGACAATGAGCACCACGATGGACATGGCCTATCTCTCCATGCGGTGAGCCCGCCGCGGCGCGGGCCCGGTTGACGGTCCGTCCGATCACTCATTCGAGACTACGGAGTCCCAGTTGCATTCGCCCCCCTTTCCGGGTTGGCGGGCATCGATCGGCTGGCATTCGGCGGTATCCTACAGGGAAGGGACGTCCGGGGCAGCCCCCCCGGGGATCGACGATGAAGGCACGCGCCCCCCAGGTTCCGCCCCGCGGCTTCACGCTCATCGAGCTGCTGGTGGTGATCGCGGTGATCGCGCTGCTCATCGGGATCCTGCTGCCGGCCCTGGGCCGGGCCCGGGAGGCCGGGCGGCAGGTCCGGTGCCTGTCGAACGTCAGGCAGTTCGGGCTGGCGGCGACCCAGTACGCGGCGGACTACAAGGACCGGATCTGGCCCGTGACGCACCGCACGCGCTGGCCCGACGGGACGCGGTACTGGCAGCCGGAGACCAACCCGCCGCCCGGGGCCCCGCCCCCGACGGACGTGGCGATGTGGGCCCAGATCGTCGAGAACGGGCAGCGGCTGCCGGGGTTCCTGTTCCGGTACGTCGAGAACGCCCACTACATCGCGGAGTGCCCGACGAACAAGCGCCAGCGGGCCGACGGGGTCGAATACACGAGCATCTGGTCGAGCCGGAGGGGGGTCGAGTTCGACTACACCTTCTTTGACGAGACCGAGGGCCTGCTGCTTGGGGCCCAGACGCGGGTGGCGTACATCCCGCCGACGGCGTTCAACGGCGGCCCCGCGCTGACCGCGCTGCCGGCCGGTTCGGTGACGCTGCACGCCATCCCGCTCTTCTTCGAGGAGAGCACGTACATCTGGAACCAGCTCTACCGGGACGGGATGTTCGGGAACGAAGACCAGGTGACGCAGCGGCACGCCCGGGGCGGGCACGTGGTGTTCCTCGACGGGTCCTCGATGCTCTTCAAGGCGCCGGCGGACAGGAACGAGCCGGTCCGCAACCCCGCCGCGGACTTCGAGGCCAACGACCTGTACGCCAACCTCGGCGGCGGGACCTGGTACGGGGTCTCGGACCGGCAGTGGCGGTTCTCGCTGTCCCAGCCCTATGGGTGGATGAACAACCCGCGATAGTGGCGTGAGTCGGAAGAGCGTGCGCAAGGGCGCCGGCGGGCGCTGCGGGTGCCACGGGCGATCCGCCCGGCGGTCGCCCGTGCCGCCCTGATCCCGACACCCGACCCGCACGGGTCACGGGCGAAGCGCCCGATGACCCGTGGCACCCGGGACGCACGGGTCACGGGCGAAGCGCCCGATGACCCGTGGCACCCGGGGCGCATCCGTCCACGGACTTCCGACACACACCGCCAGGCCCCTTACCATCGACCCTCCCAGGAGGTGCGCGATGGGGTGGACGCGAGTGGTCGAGGCGCTCGGGGCGCCGGTCGGGGCCGAGGTGACGGTCAAGGGGTGGGTCCGCACGCGCCGCGACTCCAAGGCCGGCGGGGGCCTGTCGTTCATCGCCCTGCACGACGGGTCGTGCTTCGAGCCCATCCAGGCGGTGGCGCAGGCCACGCTCCCCAACTACGCCGACCAGGTCGCGCGCTTGACGACGCACTGCGCCGTGGAGATCGACGGCGTGATCCAGCGGACGCCCAAGGGGGGGAACGAGATCCTGGCCTCCGCGGTGCGCGTGGTGGGGTGGGTGGAGGACCCGGACCACTACCCGATCCAGCCCAAGCCGCACTCGTTCGAGTACCTGCGCCAGGTGGCCCACCTGCGCGTGCGGACCAACACGTTCGGGGCGGTGGCGCGGGTGCGGCACGCGCTGTCGATGGCGATGCACCGGTTCTTCCACGAGCGCGGCTTCTTCTACGTGCACACGCCGATCATCACCGCCAGCGACTGCGAGGGGGCGGGGCAGATGTTCCGCGTGAGCACGCTGGACCTGCTCAACCTGCCGCGGAAGAAGGACGACATGACGGGGCCCACGGACGCGGGCCTGATCAACGCGGGCTCGGCCCCCTTCACCTCGCCGGGCGTGGCCGCGGAGGGCGAGCGGATCGACTTCTCGCAGGACTTCTTCGGCAAGGAGGCCCACCTGACGGTGTCGGGGCAGCTCAACGTGGAGACGTACTGCTGCGCCCTCACCAACGTGTACACGTTCGGCCCGACCTTCCGCGCCGAGAACAGCAACACGTCGCGGCACCTGGCCGAGTTCTGGATGATCGAGCCCGAGATCGCCTTCGCGGACCTGGCCGCCAACGCCACGCTCGCCGAGGAGTTCGTCAAGTACCTGATCAACGCTGTGCTCACCGAGCGGGCCGACGACATGAAGTTCTTCGACGAGCGGATCGAGAAGGGGCTGGTGGAGCGCTTGCGGCACGTGCTCGACTCGCCATTCCGGCGGCTGCCCTACACGGAAGGCGTCAAGATCCTCCGCGACGCCGCGGCGTCCGGCAAGGCCAGGTTCGAGTTCCCCGTCGAGTGGGGCAAGGACCTCCAGAGCGAGCACGAGCGCTACCTGACCGAGGAGCATTTCAAGCAGCCCGTCGTGCTCATCAACTACCCCAAGCAGATCAAGGCCTTCTACATGCGCGAGAACCCGCCCGGCACCGACGGGGCCCCGGGCCCGACCGTCGCCGCCATGGACGTGCTCGTCCCCAAGATCGGGGAGATCATCGGCGGCTCGCAGCGCGAGGAGCGCCTCGACGTGCTCGACGTCCGCATCGCCGAGATGGGGCTGCCCTTGCAGGAATACTGGTGGTACCGCGACCTGCGCCGCTACGGCACCGTCCCCCACGCCGGGTTCGGGCTGGGCTTCGAGCGGGCCATGATGTTCATCACGGGCATGCAGAACGTCCGCGACGTCATCCCCTTCCCGCGGGCGCCGGGGCAGGCGGAGTTCTAGGCGCGAGTCGGAAGAACGTGCACCAAGGCGCCGGCGGACGCCGCGGGTGCCACGGGCGAGCCGCCCGGCGGCTCGCCCGTGCCGGCGTCCGGACGGGCGTCGAACGGCGGCACGGGTCATCGGGCGAAGCGCCCGATGACCCGTGGCACCCGGAGCGCATCCGTCCACGGACTTCCGACACACACCACTCGTGGCGCGAGTCGGAAGAACGTGCACCAAGGCGCCGGCGGACGCCGCGGGTGCCACGGGCGATCCGCCCGGCGGTCGCGCGTGCCGGCGTCCGGACGGGCCTCGGACAGCCGCACGGGTCATCGGGCGAAGCGCCCGATGACCCGTGGCACCCGGAGCGCATCCGTCCACGGACTTCCGACTCGCGCCACTACCCTCGGCCGACGCCTCTTAGGCCCGACCGCCCCGCCCGGGGCGTCGCGTCGATGACGCGCGGCGTGGACTACGCCGGGCCCGCCGCCAACTTCGAGAAGCGTTCGGCGGTGGAGCGGCGGTTGATCATCGTCGGCGAGGGCGTCCCGCGGATCCGCGGGCTCCGCCCGGATGGGCCCCGCGCCTGACGGCGCCGGAACGCTGAAGGAGGCTCCGAAGAGTCGGCGGGTCGAGACGCGTCGCTCGTCGGCGCCTCGGGATCTCGCGGCATTCGCCGTTACCCCGCCACCTTCACGAACCCGCCGATGCTGAGCACGACGAGCAGGGCCGCCAGGGCCAGGCGGTACCATCCGAACGCCGACAATCCGTGGCGGTTGAGGAACGCGACGAGCCATCGGACGGCCAGGGCCGCCGAGAGGGTCGCGACCGCCAGCCCGATGATGATGTTGGGCGCGCCCAGCACCTCGAACATGCTGGGTTCGTCGTTGGCCAGGGCGCGGTAGAGGTTCTTGGCGACCGCGTAGGCCGCCGCGGCCCCCAGCGTGGGCAGCCCGAGCAGGAAGCTGAACTCCGCCGCCGCCCGGGGCCTGAGCCCCACGAGCATGCCCCCCGTGATCGTCATCATGCTGCGGCTGGTGCCGGGCCACATGGCGATGCACTGGAGGAGCCCGATCGTCAGGGCGTTGAGGGGCGTGAGGTCGTCGATGCCCTTGCCGCGCGCGTCGGCGGGCGGCAGCCCGAACCGCCCCTGCCGGAGCTGGTCGATGCCCATCATGTACGCGCCGCCCACCACCAGGGCCAGGGCCACGGGCCCGGTGGCCATCAGGTGGGCCTCGACCCACCCGTGCACCGCCAGCCCGATGATGGCCGCTGGGAGGAAGGCGAGGAAGAGATTGACGAGGAGGCGGAGCCCCGTGGCGTCCTTCCCGAACACGCCGCGGACCATGTGCCGCACACGCCCCCAGTAGAGCGTGAGCACCGCGAGGATGGCGCCGCCCTGCACGGCGATGCTGAAGGCGTCGACCGCGGCCTGCTTCTCCGGCGTCTTGAGCCCGAGCAGGTCGGCGGTGATCACGAGGTGCCCGGTCGAGCTGATGGGCAGGTACTCGGTGACGCCCTCGACGATCCCCAGAACCACCGCCTGCCACCATTCCATGCCCGACCTCCGCTTGCGTGCCTCCCGACGAGCCCGACGCGCGAGCGTAGGGTCGCCGCGCCCCACCGCGTGTGTTCCCGGATCGTGCCTCGGTCCGGGGCCGAGTACCCTCCCCCGTGCGCCTCATCCGCGTCGCCTCCCTGGACGACCCCGACCACCGCGCGGCCCTGGCCGGGTTCGCCAACCTCAAGGACCGCGACCTCAGGGCTCAGGCCCACGCGCCCGACCGCGCCGACCTGTTCGTGGCCGAGGGGGCCCTGGTCGTCCTCGAACTGCTCCGCTCGCGGTTCCCGGTGCACTCTGTGCTGGTCGCCGAGGCCCGCGTCGGCGCCCTGCGTGGCGGGCTCGATTCGCTCCCGCCGGGCACGCCCGTGTACGTCGCGCCGCAGGCGGTGCTCGACTCGATCGTCGGGTTCCACGTGCACCGGGGGGTGCTGGCGCTGGGTTGGCGGCTGCCGCCGGCGTCCGCCGACACGCTCCTCCGCGACGCTCCCGGGGCGGTCGTTCTCGAAGATCTGACCAACCACGACAACGTCGGCGGCGTCTTCCGATGCGTCGCCGCGCTGGCGCCGCCCGGCACCCCGGTGCTTCTCTCCCCCGGCTGCTGCGACCCGCTGTACCGCAAGGCGGTGCGGGTGTCGATCGGGCACGCGCTGCGTGTGCCGTTCGCGACGCTGGACCCCTGGCCCGGGTCGCTGTCGCTGCTCGCCGACGCCGGGTTCGACACGCTGGCCCTGTCCCCCGCGGGCGGGGTGGACCTGGGCGAGGTCCACATCGCGCCGGGACGGCGCTGGGCGCTGGTGCTGGGATCGGAGGGCCCGGGGCTGAGCGAGGGTGCGCTGGCGGCCTGCGCCCTTCGCGCGCGGATCGCCATGACGCCCGGCGTCGATTCGCTCAACGTCGTGGTCGCCGCGGGGATCGCGCTGCACGGGATTGCCCGCGGGCGTTGAGCGGGGGCCGCGGGCTCGTGGCGTGCGCCGGAAGTCCGTGAACGGAGCGCTCCGGGTGCCACGGGTCATCGGGCGCTTCGCCCGATGACCCGTGCGGCTGTTCAACGCCCGTCCGGACTCCGGCACGGGCGATCCGCAAGGCGGATCGCCCGTGGCACCCGCGGCGCCCGCCGGCGCCTTGGTGCACGTTCTTCCGACTCGCACGACGAGTGACGCGAGCTGGAAGTCCGTGGACGGGGCGCTCCGGGTGCCACGGGTCATCGGGCGCTTCGCCCGATGACCCGTGCGGCTGTTCGAGGCCCGTCCGAACGGCCGGCACGGGCGATCCGCCGGGCGGATCGCCCGTGGCACCCGCGGCGCCCGCCGGCGCCCTGGTGCACGTTCTTCCGACTCGCACTACGGCCAGAATGGCGTGCCACAACCCGTGCCACGACTGTGCCGCTCGGGGCACAGTGGTGTCTTCGGGCACGACTGTCGGTCGGAGCCCCGACCGTCGTGGGACGGTCATGTCCGTGGTTCGAATCAGGCCGCGCGCCGGGCCGGGCCCATCGCCTCCGCGACGCCCCACGGGGCCACGACGCGCGCGCCCGACCCCGCCCGGCGCTCCAGCGCATCGAGCATGGGCCCGGGCGAGAGCGTCCCGATGACCAGGGCCTCGGCGTCCCCGGCGACCACCCTCACGCCCAGCTCCGCCAGCGCCAGCGCCACCAGTTCCTGGTTCTTCCCCGGATCGACCAGCGTCGCGGTTCGGAACGGCGATCGGCGGAACGCGGCCTGCAACGCCTCGCGCGCGTGGAAAAGGCCCGTGAAGCGATCCCACAGCCCCCGCGGCATCTCCCGGCGGACCTGACCCCGAATGGTGGCCCGCAGCTCGATCGCCCCTCGGCCCCACCCGGCCCCCGCCGACTCCTTGCGCGCGATGGCGAGGTACCGCCGCCGCAGGGCGCGGAGCGTGGCACGCCGCTCCCCCGCCGGGGCGTACCGCTGGATCACCCACCCGCTGTTGCGGACCAGCCGCGACAGGATCGTCCCCATGTCGCGTCCCTGCGCCACCTTGGCGTGCTCCACGCGGAACGCCGGGTCGAACGCCACGCGGTACCCCGCCAGGAGCATGCGGGCCGCCAGGTCGTATTCCTCGGCGTAGTAGTCGAACGCCGCGTCGTAGCCCCGCAGCGCGATGAACACGGGCACGCGGATCGCCACGCCGCACCCGATGAACACCTCGGGCAGCCCGCCCTGCTCGCGCCCGCCCGAGAGCCGGATGTCCGCCGACACCGCCGCCACCTCCGCCGGCGCCCCGCGCAGCCCGCCGACGAACCCCAGGTCCAGCGGGTACGAGTCATCGTCCAGCATCACCGCCCAGTCGCCCGCCGCGTGCCGCACGCCCACGTTGCGGGCCGCCGCCCCGAGGTTCCGCCCCAGCCGGATGACCCGCACGGGCACGCCCGACGCCAGCCGCACCGGGGCCACGACCGCCTCCGCCGACGCGTTGTCGACGACGATGACCTCCGCGTCGCGCTGCCGCCCCAGCGCCGAGATCGCGTCCAGCGTCGCCGACAGGCGCCCGTGACGGTCTCGGGTCGGAATGACGTACGTGATCATCGCGGCCCCCGCATGCGATCCCCCACCGCTCGGCGGCACCGGCCTCCGGGCGGTGTCCCAGCTCTCCGCCCCCCGCTCCCACGGGTTTCCCGCCCGTGCGGAGGCCATCCCAGGACCCGGCCATGACCCGACGCCACGCAAACGCGAAGTTCGGGATGCCTTGAACTCAAGAGTCTTCTTCCTCTGTGCTCTCCGTGTGCTCCGTGGTGAAGACCGGCCTCGCAGAAGGCACTCCTCACCCTCCCCCATCCCGCCCCTATCCCGCCGCCGACCGCCGACGCGGCCTGGCCTCCGCCTCGCTCACGAACGCCAGGCGCGCCTCGCGCACGCGGGCCATCAACTGGCGCAGGTCCGAAGCCGAGACGGCGCCGTTGCCCAGCCGCTGGACCTGCACGGCGGCGGCGGCGGCGCCCAGGTACGCCGCGCCCAGCGTCGACCCCCCGCCCGAGAGCGCCAGCGTCGCCACCGTCAGCAGCGCGTCGCCGCACCCCAGCGGGTCCAGCGCCAGCGGCGCCAGGGCCGGGACGTGCTCGCTCCGCAGCCGCGAGACGAACGCGCCGGTGTCGGGCGCCGTGGGCGCATCGGAGGCGGCGAGGGGCGCGCCCGCGGGCTCGCACGCCAGCAGCCCGTCCGAGCCCAGCGTCACGATCGCGCGCTTCGCGCCCGTCCGCGCCAGGAGCGACACCACCGCCGCCGGGATGCTCTCGTCGAAGCACTGGGTCGCGTCGCGCAGCTCCCCCTCCGTCGGGCACACCAGGTCCACGCCCCGCATCGAGAGCAGGCTCGAACGCCGACCGGAGACGTCCGCCGAGAGCGTGCGGGCCAGGGGACGGAGCGTCGCGCACATCCGCTCCACGAGCGCGGTCGAGAAGAGCCCGAGCCCGAAGTCGGCCAGGATCGCCGCGTCGCACCCGCTCCCGGCCGCCTCCACCGCCAGCCCGACGAACCGGTCCTGCAGGGCCGCGTCCAGCGCGTAGGGGCGGAACAGGTCCAGCTTCATCACCTTCTGCGCCCCCACCAGCAGGCGCTGCTTCTCGGGGATCCGCTCCCCCGCGTCGATCGACCGCACCTCGACGCCCTGGGCCCGCATCCGCCCGGCGAAGGCCTCGGCATCGCTCCGCTCCGGGCCGTCGGGAAGGGCCGTCACCAGCACGGGGCTGGCCCCCAAGGCCGCCGCGTGCCGGGCGATCACCGCCGCCCCGCCGTCGTAGCGCCTGGCCTCCACGGGCCGCAGCGTCATGATCGGGCTCTCGCCCGCGACCTCGGGGCGGTCGCAGAAGACGTAGGTGTCGTTGATGGTCTCGCCCACCACCACGAGGCGCCGGCCCCGGCACGACGCCAGCAGCGCGTCCAGCCGCGACGCCTCCAGGTCGGGCGACGCGTGCAGTTGCCGCAGCCGCTGCTGGTACGGGTCCGCCGAGTGCTCCAGGGCCGCGATCAGCGCCGACGAGCTGAACACCACGTCCCCCGAGCTGAACACCACCCTGCCGCCCGCGCCCTCCACCTCGCGCCGCTCCGCCCGGAACCGCGGGTCGTCGTTGAACTCGTACTCCCGCCCCTTGACGTACACGTCCGGGCGCACCCGCGCCAGCAGCTCTACCGCCGTCGGACGCGGCTCCACGTACACCCAGTCCACGCAGTCCAGGGCCGCCAGGTTCTCGGCCCGCAGCTCCTCCGGGATCAGCGGGCGGCCCGTCCCCTTGACCATCTCCCGGTCGCCCGTGATCGAGACGAGCAGCACGTCGCCCAGCCCCCGCGCGTAGCGCAGATAGCGGATGTGCCCGGGATGCACGATGTCGAAGCACCCGTGGCACTGCACCAGGCGCAGCCCCCGCGCCCGCAGCGACTCGCGCCGCTCCAAGAGCGTCGGAAGGTCCACGATCTTGCCGCCGACCGCCATCGCACCCTCCATCGACTCATCCGGGCCGGGACCTTGCAGACCGGGGCGGGGCCTTTCAGGCCCCGCTTCCACCGCGATCTACGCCGCCGCCGCCGCCGTCCCCGCGTGGAAGGCCCGCGCCACCCACCCCGGGATCGACCGCGCGAACGCCTCGGCCGTGCACGCCCGCTCCGCGATCCCCCGCGACAGGTCGTCGCGCCACTCCGGGCGCGTCACCGCCCTCTCCAGCCGGGCCTCCAGGCTCGCCCGGTCCCAGAAGCACGATTCGGACAGGTCCCCGATCACCCATGCCGCCATCACCCTCCGGTCGGGAGGGTCGTCGCGCCGCAGGGCCGCCCGCAGCCACCCGGGCCAGGTGTTCGGATCGACCACCGCGGGCGCCTCGCCGCCCCGCACGAGCTGGCGCACCCGCGTCGCCATCATCAGTTCGGGCGAGTCGGCGACCGCCAGCGTGGGGAACGCCTCGCGGTCGTGCCGGGGCCGCGTCCCCGCGCGCTCCATCGCCCACCACGCCCCGACCAGCGACCATTGCTGCAGCTCCGGCAGCGCCAGCCGGCACAGCGGGAGCCCCCCCGACAGGGCGCACTCGAACACCCGCTGGTGCGCCATCGCCGTCGACGAGACGTGCACGTGCGCCCGCGCGCACGAATACGCGCCACGCAGCTCCTCCCCGTGCTCCACCGCCCCGCGCGCGTACGCCGAGAGCGTCGGGTGCCGCTCCCACCCGGTCCCGTAGAGGTGGAACGACCACCCCCGCCGACGGCAGATCTCCGCGACCCACGCCAGCGTGGTGTGCCTCAGGAGCCGGTCCGCCAGCGGCACCGCGTGCCCGAACAGCAGCCGCCGGGCCCGCTCCGCCGGGGGCGCCTCCCCCGTCGCGGCCCACCACGCCCCGTGCACCGCCCCCGCCAGGGCGTCGAAGAGGTTCACGTCCAGCACCCGGGCCGCGGCGTCGCTCGTGCGCACGTACAGCGACTCCAGCACCCGGTGCATGATCGGGTCGTCCCCCACCGCCGCCAGCCCCGCCCGGAGGAACTCCTCGGGCGTCCGGCTCTGGTGCCCGACGTAGGCGACGTCGCACGTCAGCCGCGCGCGCGCATTCGCGTCGACGTGTCCCACGTGGAACTTCGCCGCCCGCGCCGGCACCGGCGCCTCCCGCGCGTGCCCGGGCCGATACCCCCGCGCCTCCATCGCCCCCGCCGAGATGCACCCGGCGACCAGGTCCAGCGGGCCGCCCGCCCGCCCCTCGAAGAGGTGCGGCAGCGAGTCCTGTACCCAGGTCAGCACGGGCGTCTCCGCCGGCATCGCGTGCGCCACCGTGACCCGCTCGTAGTTGATCAGCACCACCAGGTCGGGCTCCAGCGCGCGCACGGCCCGGGCGTACCCGTTGGTGGAGTGCTGGCTGGATGGGTCGGGCTCCTCCAGGACCTCGGCGCGCCAGCCGGCTTCCCGCAGGGCGGCGGCCAGGTCCTGGGCCGAGTGGCGCACGAAGGTGGAGTACCGCGTCGTCGGGATCAGGGCCCGCAGCGGCGTCGAGCCCGGATCGGAGAACCGCCGCGACCACCACGTGGCGTCGCGACCGGCGTAGGTGCGCCGGTTCTGCGCCAGGAGGGACGCCAGATCCGCCTCCTGCTCGCGCAGGGCCTGGGTCAGGACCTGTTCGAGGGGCGGATTGGTGCGGGCGGCGGTGGTGGGGAGGCGCAGGGGCGTGGCCTGGATCGACGTGCCGAGACGGGCTCGAAGGAACGCCAGCACGCCCGAGCCGGCGGTCGGGCCCACGAAGACCGACAGGCGCGGGTCGGCCAGTTCCGTGCGCAGGTCGGCGAGGGCCAGGCCGTCGAGGAACTGGAGCGGGTCGGCCTGCACGAGCACGACCCAGGGCTGGTAGCCGGCGGGGCTGGGGGGCGTGAGGCGCATGACCCGCCCGAAGAGCCAGGGTGGGTCGAGGCCCTCGAGAATCACGGGCTTGGCGTCGCGCCCGATGGGGTCGGAAGGGTCGGCGAGGGCCAGCGGCACGCTCTGGGCGGCGGCGAGGTCGTCGTTGAAGCGCGACCAGGAGGGGGGCAAGCCGGGCAGGAGCCTGCGCCTGACGACGTTGCCGTCGGCGGCCCGGTAGAAGAAGGTGTGGGCGAGCCGTGCCCGCCAGGCGTCGAAAGGGAGGGACAGTTCGACGCCGCGTTCCGAGAGAGCGCGCGCGTTGGCCTGGGCGGTCGCGATGAGATGGTCGGCGGGGATCGGCGCGTCCGGCGGCGCGGCGTTCGAATCAGGCGGGGCGCCGGGTTGCGGGAGCAGGGCCAGGTGGTCGCGCGCGGCGGTGGTGAGGGCGAGGTTGGTCAGCGCCTGGGCCGCGGCGAGGAGCGCGTCGGCGTCGGTCGCGGCAGCGCGCCAGCGGGCCAGCGACTGGTGGAGCGCGGCCCACGGGGCAGGAGAGGCGCAGTGGGGGGCAGGCGCGGAGTCCCCACGCTCGCGCGTGGGGCTCGTTGGGAGCGCGGGGGCGTCGAGACGCCGGGTTGGCGCGGGAGGAGTGGACACGGGCTGCGGAGTTGGATCGGCCCGGCGGGGCCCGCCGGATCGGAGTTTCGGGGGGTTTGTACCATCCTCGCGGCTTGTGAGGGGTGCCAAACACGTGCGCCAGCCGAGCCGGGGGCGCGTCCTGAGAGGTCGTGCAGGCGAGAGTTGCCCGCATGGATGAGGGCCCGCGGGAGCCCCCCGCAAACCGCGTGGGAAACCGCGCTGCGGGCGGAGGGGGCGCGCTCGCGAGAGCGCTCTGTGGTTCGGCGTGTGGGCCAACCCCTTGGCGAAACGGGGGCCCGGCGGTCCTCTCGGGGCGAGACTCTCGGCGGGCGGGAGAGAGTCGGGCGGTCTGGTTTACAGCGGCCGCTGAGTCGGGCCTTGATGCCGGGCAGTTCGTTCGAAACGGCTCGGGCGCGGGCGTTCGTACAGTGGTGGGCTTCTCCAGCTCCATGCGGCACTGGAACCACCATGCTCATCGAAGTCGCTGAGTTCTGCCGTCGCACCGCGATCGAGGGCGAGCCCCGGGCCGCTACGGATGGTCCGGGCTGGGCGGAGCCTTGCCACCGCTGAGATTGGGACGGAACCCGATGCCCTCCGTGGCGGGCCGGCCGTAGAGGTCCGGATGCTGGTACGTGCCCTTCTCGGCGCCCGACTTCTCGACCTCGACGGGCGCGCCGTGCTGCTGGATCCAGCGGTCGTTGCGGACCGCCTCGACGCGCCAGGAGACCTTGCGCCCGGGGGCTCCGCCCGCGATCCGGAACGAGCAGAGGGGCGCCACGTCGGCGGGTCCGGCCGTGGCCCCTGAGATCAGCGCGGCCTCGTCAATCTCCTCGGCCACGTGCAGCATCGGCATGGGAGCGCCCACGGCGGTGAGCGTGTACCGCGGATTCCTGTTGATCTTGGCGAAGTAGCGCGGCAGTTCGACCACGGCCCCGCCAGCGGCGTCCAGGGCGATCGTGCCCGAGTACGCGTTGAGGATCTCGGGCGACTCGGTGCTGTAATGGAGCAGGTACTTGTTCTCGGGGTCGTCAGGGTGGTCGATGCGGAACGACTTGGTGCCGCTGGCCCCGGATCGGCCGCTGGCGAAGACAGCGTACCCGCCGCTGGAGGCGCTCGCGTAGCCGTGCACGCCGTAGATCGTGCCGCTGTTGGCCCAGGCCGCGCCGTAGACACCGGTCCCGGACGTGCTGTCGCTCCGGCCGAACACGCCGTAGTTGGCGCCGGTCGTGGCGGTGACCTGGCCGAAGACGCCCGCCCCTCCGGTGCTGTCGCACCGGCCCGCGACGCCGTAGGTCTCACCGCCGCCGGCGCTGGCGTGGCCCAGGACGCCAATCCCTCCCGCGCTGAGGCTCTGGCCCGCTACCCCGTAGGCCGTGCCGGTGCTCGCGCTGGCCAGGCCATAGACCCCCATGCCCGATGGATTCGCGTTGCGCGCATCGACGCCCGCCATGCCGCTGGTCGTGTTGGCCCAGAGCGCCGTGCCGGTCTGGGCGTTGATGGTGGCCCCGCGGCCGGTTCCGGTGTTGGTGACCAGCAACGCGTCCCCTCCGCTTCCAACCACGTCAAGCCGGGACGTGGGGCTCGTGGTTCCAATGCCCACATCGCCGCCGCTCGTCACCGTCATCCGGACCCCGCCATTGATGAGTTTCCACTTGTTGCCCTCCCCGCCGTCGAGGTAGTGATACGCGGCGATGGAGCCGCCCTGGGCGTAGCCGTAGAACGGCAACCCCGTTGCGGCCGACGTGTTGACATACATCCCGCCGAAACCGCCCGTGTTCTGGCTGACCACGAAGCGGGCGGCGCCGATGCCCGTGGCGGTGCCGATCCCCACGAAATCGCCGTTGGTGTACACCGCGCCCCCGGAGACCCTTCCGAGCGACGCGGGATCGCTACCGAGGTTCCCGCTCAGGACCGCATCGGCGGCGATCGAGGGATTGGGATACGTCCCCGCCAGGCCGCCGCCCGCCGCGCCGGATGGGGGCGGAGGGGGCTGCCAGGTCCCCGCGCCGCCCGCGTCGGAGCGGAGCACGCTGCCCGCCGCCGCGCCCGTGGTCAGGGTGAAGGCGTTGGTCGAAAGCCCCCCGGAGAACGTCTTGCCGGCGGTGAAGGCCTGGGGGGTACTGAGCAGGGCGACGTTGGTGGAGAGGCGTGCGTCGGCGAGCGTTCCGGTTCCCAGGTTCGAGGCGTTGAGGGCTGTCAGACCCGCGCCCGAGCCCGAGAACGACCCGGTGAAAGCGTTGCCCGCGTTGCTGAAGGTCAGGGGGCTGGAGTAGATCCCGCTGAGCAGGCCACCGGGGAGTGTGCCGGCCGTGAGGTTGGAGGCGTTCTGATAGAAGGACGCCCCCTGCCCGTTGAGCAGCGTGGCGTTGCTCGCGGTGGTCGCGGTCGTGGCCGTGGTGGCGGCGAGGGCGAAGGCGGCGTTGGGGACGGCGCTGAGTTCCTGCAGAGGCAGGAGGGCGGTGAAGCCGGCGGCGTTGGAGCAGTCGAGCCCCGTGTCGGCCCGAACTTCGATGGCAAGGAACCGCTGCTGCCCGGCGAACTGTGCGCCGAAGTCCAGCGAAACCGTGAAGCGGCCGTTGGTCACCGCAACGTTGTCGGCGCAGAGGGTATTGCCGACCTGGCTTCCGCCCGCGGCGGCGTTGAGGAGCCGGAACCGCAGGTCATAGGCCCCGTTGGCGGGGTTGCCGGCGTTGTTCAGTTCCCCTTGGTACGTGAAACCCGTTCCCAGGGGTGTCTGGGCCACGCCGTCTGCAGAGAAGAGAATGGATACCAAGCCCAGCGTGGCGATGAACCGCTTCATGGCATGACCTCCGTTGGTTCGGACCTCTTCCCAGGCCAATCAACGACGGGCCTGGCGGCAAAGCGGACACAACAGTCTACAATGATAGCGGGCTTTGGTCAAGCCGTTTTTCACGTATCGCGAGCATACGAGCGGCGGGGCGTTTCGTGGCGTACTCTCCGTCCTTCGTAGCGCCTTGCACATTATTGCCCCTTGGGCCCGGCGGCTGTTGCGCGTCACCAGCCACTTTGCCAGCAGAACGCGGAAACCGCCGCCCGTACGGCTTGCGGTGGTTGCGGATATGGAGCTTCAAGGGCCGCATCAAAGGGGCGCGGCCCTGTTCGTTTGCGGATCGGGGGCCCGGAGGGGCGGCGGGAAGCCCGTCAAACCGCGTGGGGAATCGCGCTGCGGGCGGAGGGGGCGCGCTCGCGAGAGCGCTCTGTGGTTCGGCGTGTGGGCCAACCCCTTGGCGAAACGGGGGCCCGGCGGTCCTCTCGGGGCGAGACTCTCGGCGGGCGGGAGAGAGTCGGGCGGTCTGGTTTACAGCGGCCGCTGAGTCGGGCCTTGATGATGGGCACTTCGTTTCGCGCGTCGCGAGCCCGAGCAAGCCGCGGTACCAGCGGCGCTCGCCCCGGAGAGCACCGGGGGGGGCGTGATCGGGACTCCGGGAGGAGAGGGGGTGTGGTCAAGGGGTTCGGCGGGATAGGCCGATAGGGGGTTGGGGGATACTGCGCGGAGGGTCCGTTGGGGCACGAGGTGTGGTTTGCGATCCCGTCGGCGTCGCCGGAGATGTGCCGGCGGAACCTGCCGCTCTGGAAGGAGCGGGGATACCGGATCGCGCTGCTGCAGGACCGGGTGCGGTTCGAGGCCCCGGAGGCCGACCGCGTGCTGCGGGTGGACGACTACCGCGGGTGGGCCTGGGCGGTGAACCGGCTGTGCAGGGAGGTCGTGCCGGGGTCGGCGTCGCTGGTCGTGACCGGGGGCGACGACATGAGGCCCGATCCGAACCACTGGGCGGGGCAGCTGGCGGAGCAGTTCCATTCCCGATTCGCCGACGGGTTCGGGGTGATGCAGCCGCACGGCGACGGGTACCTGCGGGCCCCGCACTACTGCGGCAGTCCGTTCTTCGGTCGGCGCTGGATCGACACGATGTACGGCGGTCGTGGGCCGGTCTTTGACGGCTACTACCACAACTGGTGCGACAACGAGATCTACTGGGTGGCCCGGTGCATGGGGGCGCTGTGGTCGCGGGCGGACCTGTCGCATTATCACGAGCACTTCACGCGCCTGCCGCGGGAGCAGGGGGAGTTCAGGGCGAAGATCGACGGGCGTGACCGGGCGGACTGCCGGCTGTACCTGTCGCGTGCGTGGACGGGGTTCCCCGGTCACGAGCCGATCGGGGGGGGTCGGCCGCTGGACCTGTCGCCGCTGGAGGCGGACACGGCGCGTCTGGCGGAGGCGCACTGGGTGAACCTGTACGCGTCGGACCTGCTGAACCGCTCGTGGACGGGTCGGGCGCGGGAGGCGCTGGAGGGGTGCCGATCGCGGGGGTTTGCGCGGGTGGCGCTGTACGGGGCGGGGAAGCACACGCGCGGGCTGGGGTCGGTGCTGATCGACCCGCCGGTGCGGGTGGAGTGCATCATCGACGACGACGAGCGGCTGCACGGCTCGCGCCTGTGGAACTACCCGATCGTCTCGCGCGAGGAAGCGCTGGGGCGTCAGCCCGGGGCGGTGGTGCTCAGCTCCAACAGCATCGAGCCCCGGCTGTGGGACAACAGCGCGGTGTTCCGCGACGCGGGGATCCCCGTGGTGCGGATGTACGACGGGCGGGGCGACGTGTGGTTCGGCGATGCGGCGTAGGAGGCGGCGTGGAGCACGAGGTCTGGCTGGCGATTCCGACGGCGTACCCGGACATGGCGGCCAAGACGCTGCCGAAGTGGAAGGAGCGCGGCTATCGCGTAGCGCTCCTGCAGGACAAGGTGCGGTTCGCCTGCCCTCACGCCGACGTCGTCGTCCACGGCGATCGGTATGAGGGCTGGGCGACCGCGGTGAACGTGCTCTGCAAGGAGGTCGTGCCGGCGTCGGCGTCGCTCATCGTGACGGGCGGTGACGACATGGAGCCCGACCCGGGTCACACCGCCCAGGAGCTGGCGGAGCAGTTCTACTCCCGATTCCCCGACGGTTTCGGCGTGATGCAGCCCCACGGCGACGACTACAACTGGGCGCGTCATTACTGCGGGAGCCCGTTCCTCGGGCGGCGGTGGGTGGACGCGATGTATGGGGGGCGCGGCCCGCTGTGGGGGGGGTATTTCCACAACTGGGGCGACTATGAGTTGTACTGGGTCGCGCGGTGCCTGGGCGCGCTCTGGACCCGCCCTGACCTCACGCATTTTCACGACCACTACCGGCGGGGAGGAGCCGACGAGCGGGCCCAGCACGAATCGCGCTCGATGATCGAGGCGCGCGACATCGACGACTGCCGTCTGTACATCTCCAGGATGTGGCGAGGGTTCCCCGGGCACGGGCCCTTGGGCGTCGATCGGCGTTTCGACCCCGAGCCGATCCTGGCCGACCCGGTGAGGCTGTGGGAGAAGCGGATGGCATGGTGGCTGGAGCAGGAGCGTGCCCGCGAGGCCTGGAACACGAGCATGGAGCGGGCCCTGGCCCGCTGCGCCGAGCACGGGAAGCGGCGGATCGCGCTGGTCGGGGCGGGCGAGTTCACGCGCAGCGCGGCGGCGGCGCTCCGCGAGCCGCCGGTGGAGATTGCGTGCATTGTCGACGACCGGCGTGCCGGCAGCCGTCTGTGGGGATACCCGGTGGTAACGCAGAGCGAAGCGGCGGCTTTGGGCCCGGACGCGGCGCTGGTGGCGGCGCCGCCCCAGGAGATCGAGGCGTGGCGCCCGACCGGGCCGCTCTTTGACGGCGGGCGCGTCGAGGTGATGCGCGTGTACGGGCCCTACGCCGCGGAGAAGAACGAGCGCATGGCGCGGGCGTTGCAGCGGTTGGCGGGCGTTGGATGCCGGCGCGTCGCCCTGTATGGCGCGGGGGCTCACACGCGCGACCTGGGACCCGCGGTCGGCGAGAGCCCGGTGCCGATCGCGGGGATCATCGACGACGACCCCGCGCGGGCCGGCGGGAGCCTGTTCGGAGTGGAGATCGTGCCCGCGGAGCGAGCCCTGCGGATGGGGCTGGATGCAGTGGTGCTCTCGTCGGACGCGCACGAGGAGGCGCTCTGGCGTCGGTCGGAGGCGTTCCGGAGGGCCGGCGTCGAAGTCGTTCGGCTGTACGCGCCGGGGGCGGTGCAGAGGGCCGCCTGACGGCGAGGAGTCTGATCGTGCCCCAGTTGCATCGCGACGCGTACTCGATGCTGCAGCGCGTGATCGAGTGGTCGCACCCGATCACCGTGCTCGACGTGGGCGCCCACGTGGGGGACGTGTCGCGCCGGATCGCGAGCCAGTTCCCGCACGCCACGATCCACGCCTTCGAGCCGACACCCGCGTCGTTCGCGGGTCTTGTGGGGGCGGCGCGCCAGTGCCCCGCGATTCAGCCCGTGCGCATGGCGGCGGGAAACGCGAACGGGACGGCGCGGTTCCGCGTCACGGGCGACGCGCGCTTCTCGAGCGTGCTGCCTCCGAGCGAGCGCGGGTTGGCCTACCACGGCGGCGCGATCGAGACGGTGGAGGAGATCGAAGCGCCGGTGCGCCGCCTCGACGACTGGGCCGTGGATGCCGGCGTGCCCCGTGCGGACCTGATCAAGATCGACGTGCAGGGACTGGAGCTCGACGTGCTCCGAGGCGCCGAACGGCTGGTCGGCACGGCGCTGGCGGTGAACTCCGAGGCGCAGATGGTGCCCGAGTACGCGGGTGCGGCGACGTTCTCGGAGATCGACCTGCACCTGCGGAGCCGGGGCTTCCTGCTGCACCAACTGCACGAAGTGTGGGTGCAGGGGGCGGAGTATCAGACGATCTGCGTCGACGGGCTGTGGTTGCGGTCCGAGGCCCTGGAGTGGCTGCGTGAAGATCCCGAGCGCGCCTACGAAGCCGGCTATCGCGCGCGCGTGGCGCGAGCGATCTGCGAGTGCGTCCAGCGCGGGCGGGCGCGCGTGGCGCTGTACGGCGCCGGGCGCCACACCCGCGCCGCGCTCGCGCCGGGGCGCGTGATGCCGCCGCGGCCCGTGGCCATCCTCGACGACGACCCATCACTGGAAGGCACGCGGCTCCAGGGGGTGCCGATCATCTCCGCCGATCGCGCCGGATCGCTCGGCGTTGACGCCGTGGTCCTCTCGTCACACTTCCATGAGGCACAACTGTGGGAGGCGAGCCTTCCGCTGCGCGAGCGCGGGATCGAGGTCGTCCGTCTGTACGGGGCCGCGGCGTAACGGATCGTCAGGCGACGCGCGGCACGCGGAAGCGTTCGTAGCCGTGGGCGGCGAGCCACTCGCCGCAGAGGGCGTCGAACCGGTCGAGCGTCGCCCGATCGAAGAACGTGCGCCACTTGCCGACGCGGGCGTCCTGGATCTGCTGCTTCCACACCAGCGAGCGGGGGTCCAGGTCGCGCCCGGCCGACACCAGCTCGCGCTCGATCAGGTCCTTCTGGCCCTCGATGGAGAGCGTCTGGGCGAGCGAGCGGCGGTCGGGCTCGGGAAGGGCAAGGCCCAGGAACGACTCGACGCGCCGGATCTCGCCCGGGATGTCCCGCGTCCAGTCCTCGTAGCGAGAGCGCAGCGAGCCGGGGCGGCCGGTGAAGTGGTCGGCCCACCGGATCCACTGGGCGGCGGCCTCGGGCGTGCCGTGGGCCGGGCCCTTCCACTGCGCCACCGACGCCGCCGCGTCGCGCACGTCGCGGTAGGTGTAGAAGTACCGAAGGAAGCGCGGGTCGAGGCGCGACTCGAAGGACGGGTTGGGCTCGTGCACCTTGACCACGTGCATGGGGCGCGGGGCGTCGGCCATGCCGGGCGACGCGGCGGGCCAGTCCCACCCCAGGCGGCGACCGGCGCCCGTGCGCTCGACGATCTCGCTGACGAGCTGGTACTGGAGCGTCGAGGCCGAGCGCGGCATGCCGCAGACGACGAGGAGCATGGGGGACCTCTAGGCCGACCGGCGCCGGTGGCGGTCGGCGTCGCGGGCAGGGGGGGGCGGGGCGGCGATGGACTGGAGGGCGCGGGCGGGGTCGCAGGCGCGCCCCTCGAACGAGTCGAGCAGCCCGCGCCGCCAGCACCAGCGCTTCAGGGGCAGGTGCTGCTGGTAGAGGAGCGTGGTCAGGGCCCGCCCCTGGGGGGCGTCGAGCGTGGAGGCGGGGAGGTCGGCGAGGGTCGCGAAGGCGGCGAGCGCGCCCGCGGCGCCGCGGTGCTCGCGGGCGATGAACTGCCTCGAGTACTCGATCTCGTCGCTCGACAGAATGTCGCGGTTGAAGATCGCGCGGGCGCAGTCGGGGCGCTGGAGGGCCAGGCCGACGGCGGCGAACCCCAGGCGGTACTCGCGCTGGAGGTAGTCCTCCGGCTCCATGCGGTGGTCGTGCTCCACGCGGGCCTCCGGGCGGAAGAGCACCGGGGCGCCGAACCGGGCGGCGAGGGCGTGGGCCAGCTCGGTGTCCTCGTAGCCGTAGTGACCGGGGAGCACCACGAACCCGCCGACCGCTCGCACCGCGTCGGTGGGGGTGGACATGTTGAGGCCCCAGGCGTGCCGGAAGCCCCAGTCGCGGGCCGGGTCCGTGTCGTCCATGCGGTCGAGGAAGAAGACCATGGACGTCTCGCGGATCATTCGGTCGAAGAGGCGGTCGGGCTGGTGCACCCGCCAGGGCGAGTCGCCCGAGACGATGGCGCAGCGCCCGGCGTGGGCCGCCGCGTGCGTCCGCACGAACGAGCGATCGGCGACCACGTCGTCGTTGGTCGAGAGCAGAATCCGGCCCCGCACCTCGGGCAGGAGCAGGTTGCGCACCGCCTGGTAGCCGACCCGGTCGAACTGGGACAGGCGGAGCGACGCGGGATCGCCGCCGGCGTGACGCCAAGCGTCGCCCGCCCGGGCCGCGGCGTCCGGGTCCGGGCCGTCGAACCCCACGAGCACCTCGAAGCGATCGCGGGGCATGTCCTGGGCCGCCAGGCTGGCCAGGCAGGCCGCGAGCTTGGCGGCGCGCCTCCGCGTCGGGATGACCACCGAGATCTCCACCGGGCGGTGTTATCGGCCGATGGTGCGGCCCGCTTGATCGATCCCGATGGAACGGTCGGGCGCGGTTCTGGGGCCTCGGACGGTCGGCGGTGGGCGTCGCGGTCGATGCACCCACGGGAGCGCCCGAGGCGCCCCCGTTCAGGAGGCAGACATGAGCACCACCATCCAGGCGCCGGACCGGCGCCGGCACCCGCGCGAGCTGGTCGACCGCCCCTGCAAGATGTTCCATCGCCCGAGCCTGCGCTTCTGGGCCGGGCGGACGACCGACGTATCGGAGGGTGGGGCGCTGGTGACGTTCGAGTCGCCGCGCCCGCCCGCCCCGGGCGACGCCATCGACGTGGTGATCGCGTGGACGGACCGCCCCGTGCTGCCGGGCGACTCGCTGGTGCGTTCGGAGGTCGTGCGGGTGAAGGAGTCCGAGGGCGACCGTCGGACCGTCGCCGTTCGCTTCGAGCGCCCGCTGACCGCGCGGGCCCGGGCCGCCTGAACGGGTTGGCACGAGGCGGAACCTATGATGTCGCGGGCCGCGGGGGCTTGCGATGCTGTGGCAGCCGACACTCGCAGAGAGCTACGTGAAGGCCTCGCCGGGCGAGCTGGCGGTGCGGATCGCGGCGCGCAAGCGTGAGCTGGGCGAGCGCCTGCTGATCCTCGGGCACCACTACCAGGTGGACGAGGTCATCCGGCACGCGGACATCACGGGCGACTCACTCAAGCTCTCGCAGGCCGCGGCCGAGCGATGCCGGGACGGGGGCGTGCGCTGGGTGGTGTTCTGCGGCGTGCACTTCATGGCCGAGACGGCGGACATGCTCACGCCCGAGAGCGTGAAGGTCATCCTGCCCGATCTGTCCGCCGGGTGCAGCATGGCAGACATGGCCCACCACGACGACGCCGTCGACGCCTGGGACCGCCTGCACGAGTCGCTCAAGGACCAGGGGTGGTCCGGCAAGATCGTCCCGATCACGTACGTGAACTCGACGGCGGCGGTGAAGGCGTTCGTGGGGGAGCGTGGCGGGGCGTGCTGCACGTCGAGCAACGCGGACGCGGCGTTTGCCTGGGCCCTCTCGCGGGGCAAGGACGTCAAGGTGCTCTTCCTGCCGGACCAGCACCTGGGTCGGAACACCGCCGCGGCCCGGGGGATCGACGTGGAGCGGCGCTCGTGCGTCTACGACCCGAGGCTGGCGCGAAAGGGCGAGCCCCTGGGCGGGGCCACGGCGCGGCAGGTGCTCGACGCCGGGGTCGTCCTGTGGGCCGGGCACTGCTCGGTGCACAAGCTCTTCCGCCCGGAGCACTGCGACCAGGTCCGCGCCGACGACGCGGCCCACCCCGAGCGCGCGCGGACGACCATCCTGGTCCACCCCGAGTGCTGCAAGGAGGTGGTGGACCGGGCGGACCTCTCGGGGTCGACGGAGTTCATCATCCGGAGCGTGCGCGGGGCGGCGCCGGGGTCGCGCTGGGCGATCGGGACGGAGCACAACCTGGTCGCGCGGCTGGCGCGCGAGTCGGCGGCCCGGGGCGTGTCGGTCCGCATCCTCTCCGACTGCCAGTGCCTGTGCACCACCATGTACCGCATCGACCAGCCCCACCTGTGCTGGGTGCTTGATCACCTGGCGGGCGCGTTCAGCAGGGACGGCTCGCCCAGGGAGGTCAACGTCATCCGCGTGCACCCCGAGGCGCGGCGGCTGGCGCTGATCGCGCTGGAGCGCATGCTGGCGCTGACCGCGTCGGCCCCGCGGGCGGCGCCGGCCCTGACCGACTGATGGCTAGACGCGGGACTTCCCGGCCCGGGTGCCCACGGTGACGACGTCGGGCGTCGGCGCGTGGTCGGCGCGGGCGTCGGGGGCGGGCTTGGGCTCGGTGGCGACGCTCTCGCGCATGAGCCGACCCATCTTGAACCGGACGGCGCGCCGGGCGGGCACGCGGACCTGGGCGAGGGTCTTGGGGTTCTGGGCGGTGCGTTCGCCCCGGATCCTCACCTCGAAGACGCCGAAGTCGCGGAACTCGACGCGGTGCCCGCGCTTGAGCTCGAGGATGATCTGGTCGAGGAACTCCTGGACGACCAGGCGCGTCTCGGTCCGGGGGATCCTGGTCCGCGCGGAGATCTTCTCGATCAACTGCTTCTTCGTGAGAGTGCCCATGCATCGCCCTCTCTAGTGCCCGGCCTGGTGGTCGAGCGGGTCCGATGGGAAGCCCCGCCGAATGCGCCGCGCTGCCCGGCACGTCGCGTTCCTTGGCACGCCCCACCTCCCGCAAGACTAGTCGCATCCGACTCCCTGCGAACGTGGAGTATCTTCGATTCCGGCGTCGGCGTCAACACCCCCGGGCGGTGTGGCGCACGGATTGGGCGGATCCCCGGGCCTGCCAGACTCAGAACCGCAGCACCATCCCGGCGCCGAGGCCCGCCGCCGACCCCTCCCACCGGAACCGATCCAAGCCCGAACCGGTCTTGACGTCAAAACCGAGGTGTCGATACCCAACGTAGAGCCCGAGCCAATCGAGAGGGCGGTATTGAAACCCGACCCAGATGCTCCACGAGGTGCTGGCGCCCGAGGTCCCGGCGTCGACCTGCAGGTCGAGCGTGGCCCGCTCGTAGACGTCGAGCTCGAGCCGCAGCCCGGCGATGGGCTCGGCGAAGGCCTCGTTCACGTCCTGCGTGCCGGTGACCGGGCCCAGGGTCCGCGTCGAGCGCACGCCCACGTCGTGCAGGCGGGCCCCGACGAAGACCGTGGCCGACGGCTGAGCCTTGACGCGCCCCGCCGGGCTGACGCCCGTGGACTTCTCCCAGACCCGGTACCCGAGGGCGAACTCGAGCCCGGCGTAGTCGATCTGGCTCTCGACCGATTCGCCCGCGCCGATCGCGAGCGTCCCGAAGAGCAGGGGCGAGGGGGCCGACCAGCGGCTCTCCGCCGACGTCGAGAAGCCGGAGACGGTCAGGCGCCAGGGGTCCAGGCGCGCGTCGACGCGCAACGCCGGCGCCAGCCGCGGGCCGTCGAGGTCCATGTCGATCAGGTCCATCATGGTGTTGGTCGAGGGGATGCCATCGCCCGAGGGGCCGGGCATGGTCAGGTCGCCGCCCAGGCCCACGTACCACGCGCCGGGCGTGGCCTGCAACCGCCACGGCGCGGGCTTGGCCTCAAGCGCGGGCGGTTCCTGCGCCATCGCCGGGGCGCCCCACGCCAAGGCCGCCGCCACACCCACGCCGCATGTCGATCGATCGATCATGGTCCGTTCCTCATGCAGTCTGGGAGCCGGCTTCGCCCCCTCCGGGGGAGGGCCGGGGAGGGGTTGTCGGCGGAGGCCCAGCCCACGCCGATCCTGCCGCTCCGCGCGCCCACGGAGGGGCCCTCTGCGCGGTCTCCAGCCGTCCGGCGTCATTCCTGGGATGCACGCGGCGGCCCCAGGATCAGGGCACTAGCGTACCCGACCCCGGCCTCGCCCGCCCACGATGCCCCCAGCCCAGCCGCTCATCCTCGCGATCGAGACCAGCAACCCGTCGGCGTGGACGCCCGACCAGCCCATCCGCGCGGGGGTCGCGCTGGGCTTGGCCGACGCGGGTGGGGTGGCGCCCCTGGGGGTCGAGCCCGTCGATGTCACCAAGCCCCACGACGACGACCTGTTGCCGGCCATCGACCGCCTCTTCGTGCGCCTCGGGCGCCGCCCGGCGGAACTCGGGCTCGTCGCGGTGTCGGTCGGCCCCGGGGGGTACACCGCCCTGCGGATCGCGGTGACGGTGGGGCGGTTCATCGCCTGGTCGGTCGGGGCCCGGGTCGTCGGGATCGCCAGCGCCCGCGTGGTCGCGGCCCGCGTGACCGAGCCGGGCCCCTTCGCGGTCGCGCTGGCCTCCAAGGGCGACGACGCGTTCGTCACGCGCTTCCGATCGCCGAACGAACCGGAGGGTGCCGGCTCGCTCCTGGACCGCGACGGGCTGGAAGGGCTGAGCGTGAGGTGCCTGGTCGCGGATCGGTTCCTGCCCGAGCCCATGCGCGCGCGGGCGGTCGACCTGGGGATGCGGGTGGTCGCGCCCGTCTTCGACCCGCTGGCACTGCTGGACCTGTCGTCGGGGTCGCCGCCGGGCGACCCGGCGGCGCTCCACCCCCTCTACCCGCGCGAGCCTGAGGCGGTGGTGAAGTGGAGGGCCCTCAGGGCCCGCCGCCCGTAGGGCCGCCGCGGCCCGTGCCGGATAACCGACGCACGACGCGGGCCCGGGGGCGTGGGGAGGGCGGCGGGTCGGGGCTGGGCGTGAAGTCGGGGGTTCTGGGGGTCGATAGACGCCTGCGCCGTCGGTGCCGCCTGTGAAGGCGCGGCCGGGGCGTGGGGTCAGCCATGTCCGAAGACACGCCCAGCGAGCCGAGCGAGAAGCGCGTCTTCACGACGGGCGAGGCCGCGGCCCTGTGCAAGGTGTCGCAGCAGACCATCATCCGGTGCTTCGACTCGGGTCGCCTGGGGGGGTTCCGCGTGCCGGGGTCCAAGTTCCGGCGGATCCCGCGCGAGGAGCTGATCTGTTTCATGCGGGCCAACGGGATCGCGACCGACGCCCTGGAGGGGCCCGGGAAGCGCCGCGTCCTGATCGTGGACGACGACCCGCAGATCGCGGGCGCGCTCGCCGAGCTGCTCGCCCGCGACCCCCGCTTCGACCTCCGCGTCGCGGGCACGGGGTACGAAGCGGGGATGCTCACCGAGAGCTTCCGCCCGCACCTGGTCCTTCTGGACTACATGCTGCCCGATGTGAACGGGACGGCGGTGTGCCGGCGGATCCGGGCCCGCCCGGAGCTGGGCCCGGTCAAGATCGTGTTCGTGTCGGGCGCCGTCGATCGCGCGGAGGTGCAGTCGCTCCTCGACGCCGGCGCCGACGAGTTCATCAAGAAGCCGTTCGACGTCCACCACCTGCTGGAGCGCGTGCGCGGCCTGCTGGGGATGGGCGCCGCCCGCACCGCGATCGCGTAGTTGCCGCCCCCCCGCCCCGACGCATGAACCTCCTGAACCACCAGCACGACCAAGCCCTCGCCCGCGGGGGAGAGCTGCGCGCCCGCCGCGTCGAGGCCGTCCTCCAGCGGGTCGACGACCTGCCCACGCTGCCGGCGGTGGCGACGCGGCTGCTCTCCATCACCAGCGCCCGTGAGGCGGACCTCAACGAGATCATCCGGCTCATCGAGTCCGACCCGGCCCAGGCGGCGCGGATCCTGAAGATGTGCGGGGCGGCGGACAAGGGGCTGGGAGCGCGCGTGGGCACGGTGCGGCGGGCCGTGCTCATGCTCGGGCTCGACGCCGTCCGGGCCGCCGTCCTCTCCGTCCAGATCTTCGACCTGCTCGAACGGGGCGGGTCGGAGGACGAGTCGCTGGCCCGCGAGGTCTCGGCCCAGGACGAGCGTGCCTCGGCCTTCGACCGCACCGGCTTCTGGCGCCACAGCATCGGCGTGGGGTGCGCGGCGGAGCTGGTCGCGGGGCGTTTCCCCGGGCTGGGCGTCACCCCCGACGAGGCCTACATGGCCGGGCTGCTCCACGGGCTGGGGCGGCTCGCGCTCGACACGGTCCTGCCCCGCGCCTACGGCAAGGTGCTCGCGCTCGCCGAGCGACGCCGCGAGGACTCCGCCTACGTCGAGCGCGCGGTCCTGGGCATCGACCATCACGGCGCCGGGCGGCGGCTGGCCGAACACTGGGGCCTCCACGCGTCGCTGCGCGACTCGATCTGGCTGCACTCGCGTCCGGCGGCGTCCATCCCCGACACCGCCCACCGCGGGCTCATCTCCGCCGTCACCCTCGCCAACGCCCTGGCCCGGTCGTTGCGCCTCGGGTGGTCGGGCGACTTCAGCCCGCCGCCCTCCCTCTCCTCGATCGCCCGTTCCTGGTCCATCGCCGGCAGCACTCTCGACGAGCTCACGGTCCCCCTCTTCGAGGAGGTCGCGGCCCGGGTCGCCGCCCTGGGGCTCGACCTCGTCACGAGCCCGCAGTTGCTCACGTCGGCGATCGTGTCGGCCAACGGCGAACTGGCCTCGATGGCGGCCCAGTTGCGCGGGGCCGCGTGGGAGGCCTCCAAGCGGGAAGCCTCGCTCCACGCCGTCCGCGACTTCGTCCAGTCCACGACGGTGGGGCAGTCCCTCACCCAACTGGCCGAGGCCATCGCGCGCTCGGCGACGCGCGTCCTCGACGCCGACCTCCTGGGCGTGGCCTGCCTGGACGGCCCGGACGGGAGCGGGCGGCTGGCGCGGTTCCACCCGCGCAGCGGCTTGCCGATGGGCGCCGTGCCGATCCCGGCGCCGGACGCCGGCGACGCGGGGGCGGACGACGCGCTGGGTCGGATCGCGCGTGTCGCGTCCCAGCTCGGCGACAACGCCGGCCCGGGGCGCCTGCGCCTGGAGTCGCTGACGCCGCCCGGCGCCGAGCCCGGCACGCCCGCGGTGGCGCTCGTGTGGGTCGCCGAGCGTGCCGACCCGCCGCCGCCCGAGGTCGCGGCGTTGTGGTCGTCGGCGCTGCAGTCGGCGTGGGCGCTGGAGAGCGCCCGCCGCACCAACGACACGCTCGCGCACACCTCGCGGCGACTGGCGCTCTCCCAGGAGCGGATCACCGAGGCCGAGTCACTGGCGCGCCTGGGCGAGTTCGCGTCGGGGGCGGCCCACGAGCTGAACAACCCGCTGACGACGATCAGCCTGCGGTGCCAGGAGTTGCAGGAGGAACTGCGTGCGAGCCCGCACGCCGAGGCCCTGCGCGCGATCTCGGAGGCGGGGGAGCAGATCAGCGAGCTGGTGACGACGCTGTACGTGCTGTCCAACCCGTTGCCCGGGCTCCACAGCGAGTTCGCGCCGGGCGAAGCGGTGGCGCGGGCCGTGGAGCTGGCGCGGGCCCGCCTGGGCGCTGACCCCCGCGTCGAGACGGAGCTCCCCGAGGGCTTGCCGCGGGCCGAACAGGACCCCGAACTGCTGGCGATCGCGATCGCCGAGCTGGTGGTGAACGCCCGGGAGGCGGACGGTTCGTGCCGAGTGCGCATCACGGCTCAAACGGACCCCGTGGATGACCGACTGGTGTTCATGGTGATCGACACCGGCCCGGGGCTCACGCCGCGGGCGCGTCGGCACGGGTTCGACGCGTTCTTCAGCGAGAAGCCCGCGGGACGCCAGCGGGGCCTGGGCCTGACGCGGGCCCGGCGGATGGTGGAGTCGCTGGGGGGAACGGTGACGATCGAGAACGCGCCGTCGGGCGGAGCCGTCGGCATCATCTCCGTGCCCCGCGTCGTCCCGGTGGACCGGCGGCGGGCCAACCCGTTGGCGCCGGACCCGGAGCCCTGACGATGCCACGCCGCAAGCAGCCCCGCGCCGACGCGACGACCGGCCCGATCTCGCTCACCGCGCCCCGCGTCCTCCTCGCCGGGTTCGACACCCCCGCCCGCGACACGCTCCTCCGACGGTTCACCCAGTTCGGGGCGTTGGTCACGCACGCCTGGAGCGCCGCCGAGGCCCTGGGGCTGGTCCGGGCCGGCGAGTTCAACCTGCTGGTCGCCGCCGAGAGGCTGACCGATGCCCGGGGCTGCGACCTGGCGGAAACGGCGACGCGCCTGGACCTGGCCCTCGTGTGCGTACTCGCGTCCCCGTCCCCCACGCTCGACGCCGCGGTCGACGCCATGCGCAGCGGCGTCTCCGACTTCTGGCCCGCGTCCCTCCCCGCCGACGCCCTGCGCGAGCGCTTCGACGCCGCGATGCGCAAGGCCCGCGAGCTCCAGGCCCGGCGCGAGCGCTTCGACCGCCTCCGCCGACTCTGCAAGCAGCTCAACGGCGCCCGCCAGGAGGTCTCGCGCCAGGTCGGCTCGCTCTGCACCGACCTGGCCGACGCCTACAAGGAGCTCACCGACCAGTTCGGCAAGGTCACGCTCGCCAGCGAGTTCTCCGGGGTGGTCCGCCAGGAGCTCGAGGTCGAGAGCCTCCTCCGCACCACGCTGGAGTTCGTGCTCGCCAAGCTCGGGTCCACCAACGCCGCCATCTTCCTCCCCGCCTCCAGCGGCGAGTATTCGCTGGGCGCCTACGTCAACTACGACGTGCCCCGGGACACCGCCGAGGTGCTCCTCGACCACCTCGCCGCGGTGCTGGCCCCGCGCTTCGAGAAGCAGACCGAGGTCACGATCCTCGAGTCCGCCGAGGCGCTGGAGGACAAGCTGGGCGACCACGCCCACTGGATGGGCGAGTCGGCCCTGGCGGCCCTGGCCTGCCGGCACGACGACGAGACCCTCGCCGTCATCGTCCTCTTCCGCGACCGCCGATCGGGCTTCAACGAGACGCACCGCGAGGGCCTCCGCGTCATCGGCGACATCTTCGGACGCCAACTGGCCCGCGTCATCCACGTCCACCATCGGCACCTCCCCAAGGACCAGTGGGGGACGCCGGAGCCCGACGAGCCCGAAGACGGCCTCGAACCCTGACGCGCGGACGAGCCCGCCGCGGGGGGTGCCCGGCGCACGGGCGCGAGGAACCCCGGGCTCGCGCCCGGGGCTCGTGCGCGAGGCGCTCAGCCGACGCGCGCGGGCCCTACCCTTGCCTCCACCCCAGGAGGCACCCGTGACCACGCCCGCCAAATCCATGGACGCGATCATGGCGCTCTGCAAGCGCCGCGGGTTCGTCTACCAGGCCAGCGACATCTACGGCGGGATCAACGGCTTCTGGGACTACGGGCCCCTGGGCGCCCAGCTCAAGAAGAACCTCCGCGACGCCTGGTGGCAGGACATGATCATGAACCCCGCCTGGGGGCGCAAAGGACCCGACGGCGAACGCGTCCGCTGCGTGCCCCTCGAAACCTGCATCATCCAGCACCCCAAGGTCTGGGAGGCCAGCGGGCACGTCGCGGGCTTCAACGACCCGATGGTGGACGACAAAGAGACCAAACAGCGCTTCCGCGCGGACCAACTCTCGGGGCTGTTTGCGGGTGGGTCCGACGTGATCATGCCGCGATGCACGGTCGTCGCGTCAACGACCGGCGAGGCCGTCGAGCAGATTGCCTCGGACAAGTCACTCCGCAAGACCATCGGCATACGCAACCTCGGGCAGGTCAACGCGGAGGCCGGGCTTGTCGAGGCGGACTTCGGACAAGGAATGCAGGCCTGGTCCGTGCGTGTCGTGCCGGTGCCGCTCCTCCGCGAGAACGCCGCGGATATCCCCTCGCCATTCACCGGCAAGAAGGGCTCGCTCACTGAGCCGCGCCAGTTCAACCTGATGTTCTTCAGCTACACCGGCGCGGTCTTCAACGAAGAGAGCAAGGTCTTCCTCCGCCCCGAGACCGCCCAGGGCATCTTCATCCACTTCAAGAACGTCGTGGATTCCACCCGCGTCAAGGTCCCCTTCGGCATCGGCAACACCGGGCGATCCTTCCGCAACGAGGTCACGCCCCGCAACTTCACCTTCCGCTCCCGAGAGTTCGAGCAGGCCGAGCTCGAGTTCTTCTGCCACCCCGACGAGTCCCAGGACTGGTACCGCTTCTGGCGCGACTTCCGCATGGAGTGGTGGAAGTCCATCGGGCTGGCCGGCGACAACCTCGTCCTCCGCGAGCACGGCAAGGACGAACTCTCCCACTACTCCATCGGCACCAGCGACGTCGAGTACCGCTTCCCCTTCACCGCGCCCGGCTTCGGCGAGCTGGAGGGCATCGCCCACCGCGGCTGCTTCGACCTCACCCAGCACCAGGAGCACTCCAGGGTCAAGCTCGACTATTTCGACCAGGAGCGGGGCGACCTCCTGCCCAACGGGTCGCGCAAGGGCGAACGCTACATCCCGCACTGCATCGAGCCCGCCGCGGGGCTCGACCGCGGGGCCCTGGCCCTCATCTGCGAGGCCTACACCGTGGACCCCTCGCGCCCCAGCCCCGAGCTGCTCAAGTTCCACCCCCGCGTCGCGCCCATCAAGGCCGCGGTGTTTCCCCTCGTCAACAAGGACGGCATGCCCGAGGTCGCCGAACGCCTCTACGACGAGCTCTTCGCCCGCTTCGGGCGCACGGGCCTGATCGAGACCGACCCCAAGCAGTCCATCGGCAAACGCTACGCCCGCATGGACGAGGCCGGGTGCCCCTTCTGCTTCACCATCGACGGCGAGACGCTCACCGCCCAGACCGTCACCGTCCGCGACCGCGACACCGGCGCGCAGGAACGCATCGCCCTCGACAAGGTCACGGGCTACCTCGCGGAACGCCTGGTGTGACTTCGCTGCGCGTATCAGAGGCGGACGCGGGCGACTTTCGCGGAGAGCGCCTGGCATGGGACGTGCTCCATGCGGCGGGCGCCCACGAACAGACCCTGCCATCGCGAGTCGACCTCACCCAGACGGTCATGCTCAAGCCCTACGCGATCGCCTGCTTGATTGCGCTCGGCGCCAAAGCCGATGGGCAAGCGAGCCTCGCCCCGCCGCTCGACCAACGCTGTGCGGACTACTTGACCGGGCTCAGGCTCGATCGGTGGTTCACGGGCGTGCAATCGGGCGAGGCTGAGGCACGCGACTCGACCATCGTCGCCGATCAACTGCGGCACCCCGCCGGGGACTTCGCCGACCGGGTGATCAACGGCCTCGCTCGTCACTTGAACTACGCCGTCAATGTCTCGCGAGAACTCGCGAACCACCTCGATGAGTTGGTGCTCAACGCGTTGACGCACGCCGAATCGCCGATCGGGTGCGTGGTCGTGGGGCAGGCGTTCCCAAGGAACCAGTCGGTTGAGATCGCGGTCCTGGACCTTGGTCAGACCATTCGCGGCCATCTGTCGAAAAACCCCAGACATGCGCAGATCGCCTCCGACAGGGACGCGATCGAGCAGGCGACGATCGAGGGCGTCACCGGAACGGTCGGTCGCAACCGGTTTGGTGATCCGAACAGCGGCGTAGGGCTTTACGAGCTGCGACGATTCTGCGAAGGCGGAAAAAGCACTCTGACGATCCTCAGCGGGTCTGCCTATGGGTGCTTCGCATCGGGACAAGGCCCCAGTTTTCATGCCGTTCTGCCCAGATTCGCGGGATGCCTGGTCGATGTGCAGTTTCTTTCAGGTTAGGGGTTGCAAAGGCGACCGATCAACGCGATACTCGCGTATGTGCGAGTAGCGAGAACGGTCCATGCATTGCGCCACTCTCCAGTTTGAGCGAACACTGAACTCCGCCGCGGAAGGGCTGAAGATGGCGTTGCGCGCTCTTGAGGCTCTCCGCGCGGATGAGTTCGTGACGATTGACGCGACCACCGCCGAGCGTGTGACCCCGTCCTTCGCGAACGCATTCGTCATGACGATCCTCGCAGAGGCTCCGGATGCGTTCAAGAGCCACCGGATCCGGCTCGACGCGGGCGACTTTGTTCGCAGGGCATTCGACGCGTCGATCGATCGGTATGAGCGGGGGATTCGCTTGAGCACTCAGCGCGCAGCGCCACGTTGAACGCCCACGGGAGGGTGTCTCCGCTCGGGGTGCCGTCAACCCAACGAGCGAAACCGATTCTCCAGCGGCGCGCTACTGCCCCATCGGCTTCCACAGACCCACGCAGTTGCCCTCCGGGTCCTGGAACCAGGCGAAGTGCCCCATGCCGGGGACCTCGGTGGGCGGCACGATCCGCTTGCCGCCCAGGCCCTCCGCCTTCTTGAGCGTCGCTTCCAGGTCGTCGACCTGGACGTAGACCACGCAGTAGTTGTGCGGCTCGTGCCCCAGCGCCATCAGGTGCCCGCCGATGCCGGGCGTGGGGTTGGGGCAGTACCCCCCGATGTTGCCGATCATCGCCGCCGGACCGCCCGGGTGGAACTCCCACCCGAAGAGCGGGCCGTAGAACTTCCTGGCCTTCTCGGTGTCGCGGACGCCGATCTCGAAATGGACGACGGGTGCGGGCATGGCGATCTCCCTGCGGTCATCGGGGTTCCACGCGTGCGGCGGCGGCGATGACCCACCCGCCGCCGCTCCCCCGCCCCATTCTGCACGATCACAAGCCCCGGTGCAAGTGGCGAACCGTGCCTCCGGGGCGGGGCATTCCGGTCCCCGGCGGGGGCTGGGAAGCCCCGCCCCGTGTGATTGATCGTCCCCAACTACCGTTGTGCGATGAGTCACTGCCCCTACAGGCTCTGGGGCTCGGTCGGCGAGGATTTCGACCAGCCCGCCCTCGACCAGCTCGAACGCGCCTGCTCCCTCCCCGTGTCGCGCCGCGGGGCGCTGATGCCCGATGCGCACATCGGGTACGGGCTGCCGATCGGCGGCGTGCTGGCGACCGAGGGCGTCGTCATCCCCTACGCCGTGGGCGTCGACATCGCCTGCCGCATGAAGCTCTCGGTGCTCGACCTCCCCCCCGAGGCCCTCGAGGACGAGGCCCAGCGCCGCCGCCTGGCCGAGGCGATCGAACGCCGCACGCTCTTCGGCATCGGGGGCGAGTTCAGGCAGCCCCACGACCACGCCGTCATGGACGCCGACTGGAACGTCTCGCCGATCACCGCCGGGGCCAAGGACAAGGCTTGGCATCAGCTCGGGACGAGCGGGTCGGGCAACCACTTCGTCGAGTTCGGCGTGCTCACCGTGGGCGAGAACTCGCCCCGCGGCGTGCGCCAGTCCTGGATCGGCGGCTCCCACGCCAACTGGGACCTGGCCCCCGGACGATACCTCGCCCTGCTCTCCCACTCGGGCAGCCGCGGCACGGGCGCCCAGGTCTGCAACCACTACTCGCGCGTCGCCAAGGCCCTGCACCCCGGGCTCTCGGGCGAGCTCTCGCGTCTGGCGTGGCTGGACCTGGACAGCCCCGAGGGGGGCGAGTACTGGAACGCGATGAACCTCATGGGGCAGTACGCCGCCGCCAACCACGCCTGCATCCACCGTGCCATCCTCGAGCACCTGGGCGCCCACGCCATCGCGGACGTCGAGAACCACCACAACTTCGCCTGGCTCGAACAACACCCCATCGTGGGCGGCGGGCGCCAGGTCGTCGTCCACCGCAAGGGCGCGACCCCTGCCGGCCCCGGCGTCATGGGCGTCATCCCCGGGTCCATGGCCTCGCCGGGCTTCGTGGTCGTCGGCAAGGGCCAGCCCGAGTCGCTGCACTCGGCGGCCCACGGCGCCGGGCGCCTCATGTCGCGCACCAAGGCCCGCGAGCGCTTCGCCTTCGGCGCCGTGCGCAAGGAACTCAAGGACGCCGGCATCACCGTGCTGTCCGCCGGCGCCGACGAGTCGCCGGGCGTCTACAAGGACATCCACCGCGTGATGGCCAAGCAGAGCGACCTCGTCGACGCCGTCGCTCGCTTCGACCCCAAGATCGTCAAGATGGCGCCCGAGGGCGAGAGGCCCGAGGACTGACCTGCCGTCCACCCGCGCCGGGGCTCTCACCCCGGCGCGGGATGGACAAGTCGGTTCACCGCCGGCGGCGCACGGCGGCCAGGCCCGCGATCCCCAGCAGCGACAGGGCGCCGGGCGTCGGCACCACCTGCCCGCGGATCTCGCCGCCCGGGAACTGGGTGGTGTGGATGTTGATGTAGGTGAGGCCGGCCAGCATGTTGGCCGCGAAGGTCGCCGTGATCGGCGCGGACCCCATCAGCCGGTTGCCGCTGAGCGACCCGGTGATGGCGAGGACGACGCCGGCGTTGACCCCGGGCGGGGCCGGCGCGTGGAAGTGCGACGCCGTGAACGCCCCGATCAGCCCGGTGAATGTCACGTCCCAGCTCACCATCATCGTGTTCATGTTGAGGATGACCGTGCCCGTGCCGGACGCGGGCGAGGCGTTCGGCGGCACCTCCTGCAGCCCGTCGAGCGGGAAGTTCGGGAACGTGTGGATCTGGCCGAAGGACACCGCCGGGATCGTCGCCGCCGCCGCGACGGCCAGCCATGTACGCACGCGCATCACTCGCTCCTTTCGATCGCGCCGCATCCCCCCGCCCGAGCGTTCGGCGTGTCGCCCAAGTATGCCACGAATGAACCCCTGTTGCAACAGGGTTCGCCCGGAATCCCGCGATTCCCGGCGGCTCGGCCCCGGATCCGGTGCCCGTGCGGATCCTGACCGTCCGCTCCGCAATCGCGCCCCGGCGGGGCGGGACCGCCGCGCCCGTGCGCCCAAGTGACGCCCTCGGGCCGCGCGCGCCGTCCGTGTGCGCGCGGCGGGGCCCGGGGACTGGGGGTCCGGGGTGCGGACCATGGCCCGCGGCGGCGGACGCGAACAGGGCACAAACCACGTCGGCGGCGCGGGGTGGTCGAGCGACGAACTCCGCGTTGCACTTGCCTTCGCGCACCAAGCCGACCCGGGACGGGGCGTCCGCCCGGGGCTGGCGAGCCTCGAGCGGCTGGGGTTCCGCGTGTCGGCGCTCGGGGCCAGGAGCGCCTCCCTGCGTGCGCCGCGCGCCCTGTTCGAGCGCGTCTTCGGTACGCGGCTCAAGAGGATCGGAGTCAACCCAGGGCCCGCCGGGCGGGGCGCGGCGCTGACGATCTACTACCCGCCCCACGGCGCCCCGTGGGCGCCGGGGCCCGCGGTCGGCGAGTCGATCCAGCGCGCGTACATCCAGTGGCCCCACATCTACATGGATGGGCCCGTCTTTCCGCCGCGGGTCGCCCACCACCACCTGCGCCTGCCGGGCGACCTGGCGAGCGGTCTCAACGCGGCCCGCGCCCATCGGCGGGGAGTCACCGGGCGGGGCGTGCGCGTCGCCGTCGTCGACAGCGGGTTCGCGCTCGCCCACCCCTACTTCCGCGCGAGCGGCCTCCACGCCCGGGTCGTGCTGGGGCCCGGGGCCACGCGCCCCCGGGCCGACCGGCTCGGGCACGGCACGGGGGTGCTCGCCAACCTGCTCGCGATCGCACCCGACGCGGAGGTGGTGGGCGTCAAGCTCGACGACGACCGGGGCGGGCACGGCGCCTCGTTGCTCGAAGGGTTCCAGACGGCGCTGGGGCTCCGCCCGCACGTCATCTCGCTGAGCGTGGGCTACGACCTGGTCGAACCGGGCTCGCGCACGCCCCTCCCCCGCCTCCCCAACGGGCTGGCGGCGCTGCGGGCCGAGATCGAGGCCGCGGTGCGAGGCGGGATCGTGGTGGTGGCGGCCGCGGGCAACGGGCACGTCGCCTTCCCCGCGATGCTGCCGGGAGTGCTCTCGGCGGGCGGCGTGTTCATGGACGAGCACGGGTCGATGTCGGCCTCGGACTACGCCTCGGTGTTCACCAGCCGACCGTTCCCCGGGCGGCGGTCCCCCGACGTGTGCGGACTGGTGGGCATGGCCCGGAACCGTGCCGACTACCTCATGCTGCCCGTGCCGCCCGGGTCGCGGATCGACCGGGAGAACGCGGCCCACGACGGGACGGGGCCCCGCGACGGCTGGGCGGTGTTCAGCGGCACGTCGTCGGCGGCGCCGCAGGTCGCGGGCGTGTGCGCCCTGCTCCTCCAGCGCGACCCGTCGCTCACTCCGCTCCAGGTCCGGAACGCCCTGCGTCGCACCGCCCGGCGCGTCCGCGCGGGGCGGGGCAACCCCGCCAGCGCCTCGGGTCGGGGAGAACGCCCGCGTCACGGCCTGGTCGACGCGCACGCGGCCCTGGGCGCCGTGTGAGCGGTGAGAAAACGAACAGCCCCGGCCGTTGCCGTCCGGGGCGTTCGCCTGTAGTACGCCTGTCCACCACGTTCCTGTTCAGAACACCACGTGCAACGGACGGGCTATCGGCGGCGGAGGATCGTGGCCATGCCGCCGATGGAGAGCAAAGCGAGGGCGCCGGCCGCGGGCACCACCTGCCCGCGGATCTCGCCCGAGGGGTGCTGGCGGGAGTGAACGTTGATGTAGACGTTGCCGGCGAGGAGCGCCGACTTGACGGAGTCGCTGACGGTCGCCATGCCGATCATGTGCCCGTGGCGGGTCGTGCCCGGGTCGGGCATCCATGAGCCGGTGATGTTGAGGATGGCTGGTCCGTTGACGCCGACCTCGGCCTGGTGGAAGTGCGCCGCGGTGAAGTCGCTGGAGAGGTCCATCACGACCAGGTGCCACATCAGTTGATTCGTGAGCGTGTTGAGTTCGACCACGGCCTCGCTCATGCCGGTGGTGATGACCGGCGGCACTTCCTGCGAGCCGTCCAGCGTGAAGTTCCAGGTGACGGTCTGCGCCGACGCCGCCGCCGCGACCATCGCGATGCCCGCACCCAGGCAGATCGAGCGCATCTCAGCATCTCCCTTCCGTGTCCTCCCGCCCCGATCGACGGGAGGACCCCCAGTCCGATCCTGTTCCACGGCGCGCCCATGGCCCACCACAGGCCCTCGCGGCGCGCCCTCCACGTCCCTAAACATGCCCCATGGGAGGTCAGAATGCCAACCGAGTTGGAAAGAGTGTCGATCACCGTTCGAAATCGCTTTCGCGACAGTGGTTTGCGCGCGGGGCCCGCTTGCCCATGCCAGGGTTCCGAAAGCCTGACGTTCGTAGAATGAACGAAGTATGTACGGCGGTAGATAGGGACCGCGTGCGCGGGTCGGCTCGGCTGGAGGCTCACGCCTCGGGCAGCCGACCGCGGAAGTCCTGGAGGGCGGCGACGTCCCACTGGGAGTCGCGGAGGGCGTGGATGGCGCGGACGGCGACCTGGGCGCCGGGCAGCGTCGTGATCATCGGGACGCGGTGGCGCACGGTCGCGGCCCGGATCTTGCCCTCGTCGGTCTGCCAACCCGTGCGCGTGGGCGTGTTGATGACCAGGTCGATCTTGCCGTCGGCCAGGAGGTCGAGGACGTTGGGTCGGGCCCCGGCGTCGATCTTCTGGATGACCTTGGTCTCGATGGCGTTCTGTTTCAGGAAGTCGCCCAGGCCCGGGCTGGTGAAGACCTCGAACTCCATGTCGACCAGGCGGCGGGCCACGTCGACGATGCCGGGGCGGTCGCTCTTGCGGACGGAGAGGAAGACCGAGCCGCGGAGGGGCAGGTCGATCCCGGCGCCGAACTGGCTCTTGATGAACGCGTGCTCCAGCGACGGGTCGATGCCCATGACCTCGCCCGTGGAGCGCATCTCCGGGCCCAGCACCACGTCCGTGCCCGGGAACTTGCTGAAGGGGAAGACGGGCTGCTTGACGGCGTAGCTCTTGGTGTCGCGCACCTCGGTGACGCCCAGGTCGATCAGGCGCTTGCCCATCATGAGCTTGGCGGCGACGTCGGGCCAGGGGACGTGCGTGGCCTTGGCGACGAAGGGGACGGTGCGGCTGGCTCGGGGGTTGACCTCCAGGATGAAGATGCGCCCTTCCTTGACGGCCATCTGCACGTTCATGAGGCCGCAGACGCGCAGCTCGCGGGCCAGGGCCCGCCCGATCTCCTCGATCCGGGTGGTCACGCCCTGCGGGAGCGACCAGGGCGGGAGCGTGCAGGCCGAATCGCCCGAGTGGATCCCGGCCTGCTCGATGTGCTCCATGACGCCGGCGATGAGGGCCCGGCGCTGGCCCCCCTCGGTGGGGTCGATGCCGTCGGTGTCGGCCTTGCCCGGGATGAAATCGGCGACGACGTCGACGTCGACCTCGGTGGCGGCGTCGAGGAACTTGTCGATGAGGACCGGGGCGTCATCGACGCCGGCCTGCTGGAAGGCGTGCATGACGTAGGTGCGCAGGGCCTTCTCGTCGGAGCAGACCTCCATGCCGCGACCGCCCAGGACGTAGCTGGGGCGAACCAGGACGGGGTAGCCGATCTCGGAGGCGATGCGGAGGGCGTCGTCGAGGTTCTGGGCGGTGCCCGCGGCGGGGCGTTCGAGCCCGAGCTTGTCGAGCAGCTTCTCGAAGCGCCTGCGGTCCTCGGCCAGGTCGATCGAGTCGACGCTGGTGCCGATGATGGGGACGCCGGCCTTCTCGAGGCCGTGGGCGAGGTTCAGGGGCGTCTGCCCGCCGAACTGCACGATCACGCCCTTGACGTTTCCGGGCCGGCTCGCGCCGGGCGCCCGCGGGCCGTCGAGGCGCTCGATGATGTTGATGGTGTCCTCGAGGGTGAGGGGCTCGAAGAAGAGGAGGTCGCTGGTGTCGTAGTCGGTGGAGACCGTCTCGGGGTTGGAGTTGATCATGACCGACTCGAAGCCCAGCTCGCGGGCGGCGAAGGCGGCGTGCACGCAGCAGTAGTCGAACTCGATCCCCTGCCCGATGCGGTTGGGGCCGCCGCCGATGATGACGATCTTGGGGCGTTCGCTGACGCGGATCTCGTCGTCGGTGACGGCGTGGCCCCGGGCGTCGGTGTAGGGGGTCTCGTAGGTGGAGTAGAAGTAGGGGGTGACGGCCTCGAACTCGGCGGCGCAGGTGTCGACGAGCTTGTAGACCGGCTCGACGCCCAGCGCCTGCCGACGCCGACGCACCCGCAGGATCGAATCGGTGTCGAGCTTGCCCAGGTAGAGGTTGGCGAGCTGCGCGTCGGAGAAGCCCAGCTGCTTGGCGCGGAGGAGCACGTCGGCGGGCACGTCGTCGAGCGTCGCGAACTCGCACAGCTCGTCCTCGAAGGCGACGAGGCGCTGGAACTGGTCGAGGAACCACGGGTCGATCCGCGTGGCGGCGCTGATCCGCTCCGCGTTCCACCCCGTGCGCAGGGCGTAGCGGACGTAGTAGAGCCGCCCCTGGCTGGGGACGCTGAGCTTGCGCATCACCTTCTCGGCGTCGATGGGCCACTGGATGGGCTGCCCGTCGGCGGTACGCAGGTTCATGTCGGCGACGTTCATGCCCGCGACGCGCTCGCGGAAGGCCCGGTCGGGCACGGGGCGCTTCTCGCCCACCTGCTGGGCGATGGCCCGCATCGCCGTCAGCCACTTGTCGTTGCGGTCCAGCCCGAAGCCGAAGCGCTTGACGTCCATGGAGCGGATGACCTTCTGGAAGCTCTCCGCGAACGTGCGCCCGATGCTCATGGCCTCGCCCACGCTCTTCATCTGCGTGGTGAGGGTCTCGTCGGCCTCGGGGAACTTCTCGAAGGTCCAGCGGGGCATCTTGGTGACCACGTAGTCGATGGTGGGCTCGAAGCAGGCGCTGGTCGTGCCCGTGATGTCGTTGCGCAGTTCGTCGAGCGAGTAGCCCACGGCGAGCTTGGCGGCGATCTTGGCGATGGGGAACCCCGTCGCCTTGCTCGCCAGGGCCGAGCTCCGCGACACCCGCGGGTTCATCTCCACCACGATCATCTCGAAGGGCTTCCGGCCGTCGGGTCCGGGCGCGGGGGCGGGGTTCACGGCGAACTGGACGTTGGACCCGCCCGTCTCGACGCCCACGGCCCGCATGATGGCGAAGGCGGCGTCGCGCATCGCCTGGTATTCCTTGTCCGTCAGCGTGAGGATGGGGGCGACGGTCACCGAGTCCCCCGTGTGCACGCCCATGGCGTCGATGTTCTCGATGCCGCAGACCACGATGCAGTTGTCGTTGCGGTCGCGGATGACCTCCAGCTCGTACTCCTTCCACCCGATGATCGACTGGTCGATCTGGACCTGGTGGATCATGGAGAGCCCGAGCCCGCGCGAGACGATCTCGCGGAACTCCTCGGTGTTGTACGCGATGCCGCCCCCCGAGCCGCCCAGCGTGAAGGCGGGGCGGATGATCGCGGGCAGCCCGATTTCCTCGAGGAAGGCCAAGGCCTCGTCGAGCGAGTTGACGGTCTTGGCCCTGGGCATCTTGAGCCCGAGGCCCTCGCAGATCTCCTTGAAGGTCTGGCGGTCCTCGGCGCGGTGGATGACGGTGCGGTCGGCGCCGATCATCTCGATGCCGTGCTCGGCGAGCGTGCCGTTGTCGAAGAGAGCGCAGGCGCAGTTGAGCGCGGTCTGCCCGCCCAGGGTGGGCAGGATGGCGTCGATCCGCCCGTGGCCGCGCCGGGCGGCGATCTCGTTCTCCTGGCGGATGATCCGCTTGACGGCCTCGGGGGTGATGGGCTCGACGTAGGTGCGGTCGGAGAAGGCCGGGTCGGTCATGATCGTGGCCGGGTTGGAGTTCACCAGCACGATGCGGAACCCCTCGTCCTTGAGGGCCTTGCACCCCTGGGTGCCCGAGTAGTCAAACTCGCACCCCTGCCCGATGACGATGGGCCCGGAGCCCAGGACGAGGATGGTCTTGATGTCGGTGCGCTTGGGCATGATCGCTCCGCCTGGGGCGGGGCCTTTCGGGCCCCGTACGGACCGCTCGCGCGGCACCGGGTTCGCCCGGGCCGGACCCGGCGCTGTGGGGGGAGTCAGGACGCGACGCCGCCCTGAACGGCGAGCGTAGGCGGGTCGGGTTCGGTGTGCGCGCACCAATGCTCCGGATCGTGCCATACTGGGGTTGATGGACCGGCCCGAGCGGCGTTCTTGGTGTGTGCGGGCGGCGAGCCTCCAGTCCGGCGCGGGCGGCCCGAGGGCACCCCACGTGCGATACACCGGTGAGCCCAGCGGGTCGGACGGGGGTCCGGCGCCCGGCGTCCCGTCCGGCGTCGACTGGGTCGGGCTGCGGGAACGCCTCCGGCGCATCGCCCTCGGGCTCACACGCGATCGGCACGCCGCCGAGGACCTGGTGCAGGAGGCCATCGCCCGGGTGCTGGCGACGCGGCCCGACCTGGCCCATCACGAGGGGTACGCCGTGACGACCCTGACGAGGCGGTGGCTGAGCGAGCAGAGGCGGGCGTCGCGGCGTGCGGCGTGGCTGGGGCGGTACGCCGCGGGGAGGGTGTGGGCCGTGTTCGATGCGGGCGCGTCGCTGGACGCGGACGGACGCCGGGCGCGGTTCGAGCGGGCGGTGGCGGACCTGCCGCCCACGCAGCGGGCGGCGCTGGTGCTGCGTGTGGCGGCGGGGCTGGACTACGGGTCGATCGCGGCGGCGCTGGAATGCGAAGTGGGGGCGGTGCGGTCGAACCTGCACCTGGCGCGCGCAAGGCTGAGGAAGGCCCTGGCCGACCTGGGGCCGGAAGGGGACGGGGTATGAGCGCCCGGAGGCTGGAACTGGAGATGTTCCACGACGGGGAGTTGGACGCGTCGGCGTCGGCGCGGGTGGCGGAGCGGCTGCTGTGGGATCGGGCGGCGCGGGAGGGTTTGCGCGAGGTGGCGCGGCTGGACGGGCTGGTCCGTGACGGGCTCACGGCCGAGCCGGCGCGGCGGTCGGCGCCGGCGGGCGCGCGGGCGTGGGCGGTCCTGGCGGGGCTGGCGGCGGCGGTCGCGCTGCTCGCGTGGTCGTGGGGAGGGGTGAGGGGGCGATCGACGCCGACGGCGGCGGGGACGGGCGCGGACGACGGGCCCGTGCTGCGCGTGATCGCCTCGTGGCCGGTGACGGGCGGCGTGGCGATGCCCGAGTCGCCGCCGGAGGCGTGGGATCCGGCGCGCCTGGAGGAGATGCTGGCGCGGGGCGAGGCGGTGGCGGCGCTGTCGTTCGTCGAGGGGCAGAAGGGGGCGGACCGTTCGGCGGCGCTGGTGCGGATCGGGCGTGCGCGCCTGGCGGCGGACACGAGCCGGCGGATCCTCGACGCCATGCCCGCCGCGATGCAGATCGAGGCCTGCCGCGCGTGGGCCGACGACCCGGCCCTGCGCCCCGTGGCGTTCGAGCGCCTGGCGACGCTGCGCGACGACCCGACGGTCGTGGCGCAGGTGAGGGAACTGTTGGCGGAACTGGCCGGTCGGGCGGACCTGTCGGCGTGGGTGCGGTCGTACCTGGGCAAGGGCCCGGCGTGACGCCGGGCAGAACAAGGAGCGTGCCATGAGGAAGTGGATCGCGGCGATGCTGTTGGTGGCGGTGACGGGGATCACGGCGGGCGGGCAGCAGACGGGCGTGCGGACAAGGGCCAACATGCCGGTGCCGCCCAAGCCCGACGAGCCCGTCCCCGCCGCGGCGATGCGCGTCTACGACCTGGGGGACGCGGCGGGGCACCTCAACGTCGGCCCGCTGGTGAGCCTGATCAGCACGTCCATCCGCGTGCCGGTGACGCTGGTGAGCGACTCGATCTTCGCGGTGATGGCGACGCCGGAGGAGCACGCGATGGTGGAGCACCTGGTGGCATCGCTCCAGGAGCAGCGTGCGGCGGAGTTGTACCGCGTGGAGGTGGTGGCCTACGACGTGTCGGCGGACCGGACGCCGGCGCTGGGCGCGCCGGCGCAGGTCGAGAAGCCCATGGTGCGCGTGCAGCACAACCTGGCGCGGGCGCGGAAGACCCAGTTCGAGGCGACGGTCAGGCAGACGTACATCGCCGAGTGGCAGCCCGTGGTGTCCGGCAACGCCGTGGGGTATCAGCCGGTCGTCAAGACGGTCAGTTCGGGGCTGGACGCGGTGGTGGTGGTGGCGGGCTCGGGCGAGCAACTGGACCTGGACGTGACGGGACGGATCAGCAAGGCGGACGTGAAGATGGTGGAACAGCCGCTCGTGAGCGGGGCCAACCTGACGATGGGTCTGCCGGTGACGCAGGAGCGTTCGGTGCAGGCCCGCACGCGGATCAGGCCCGGGGTCCTCACGGTGATCAGCGTCACCGAGAGCCTGGGCGACGCGGGCTCGCTCGTGGTCGCGGCGAAGGTCGATCGCGCGCCGTGACGGCGTGAGCGCGTGCCCCTGCCCCCGGGCTTGCGCCCGGGGCTCGTACGCGGCTCGCGTCGCTCCACCCGACGAGCCCCACGCGGGGCGTCCTTGTGGGATGAGGCGCTCCCCGGGCGATCGCCTTCCCCGCTTCCATCGTCACCGACCGGGCGTGGGACGCCTCAAGCAGGCATCAGGCCCGCTCGACCGACGTGGAAGGACGAGAACGCGCCGCCCCTGATCCGGGCCCGGGCTGGGGTGGTAATGCGGGGTCGGCCGATGCTACCCTCCCGCTCTCGTCGGTCGCCGGCCCCATGCACAGGTTCATCCCGAAGTCGGTCGTGTGCCTTCGCGAGGGCTACACGACCAGGCGGGTGGCGTCGGACGTTGTGGCGGGGCTGTCGGTGGCGGTGATCGCGCTGCCGCTGGCGATGGCGCTGGGGATCGCGTCGATCCCTGCGGGCGTGGCGGAGGACCTGCGGTCGTTGCACCCGTGGCTGACGCCGCCGGCGATGGGGCTGTACACGGCGGTGGTGGCGGGGTTCCTGATCTCGCTCGTGGGCGGCTCGCGCGTGCTCATCGGCGGGCCCACCGGCGCCTTCATCGTCATCGTCTTCAGCATCGCCGAGCGTCACGGGTACGCGGGGCTGGCGACGGCGACGTTCATGGCGGGGGTCATGCTCATCATCATGGGCGTGGCCCGTCTCGGGGCGATGATCAAGTTCATCCCCTACCCCGTGACCACGGGGTTCACGACGGGGATCGCGGTGGTGATCGCCGCGTCGCAGGTCCGCGAGTTCCTCGGGCTGACCATCACCGACGCGGAGGGGGCCCTGGCGTCGCTGCCGGCCGAGTTCGTTCCCAAGGTGCGGACGCTTGTCGTCAACCTGCACTCGATCAACTGGTCGGCGACGGCGGTGGGGGTCGGCGCCCTGGGCGGGCTCATCCTGCTGCGGCGCTTCCTGCCGCGGGCCCCCGGGGCGCTGGTGGTCGTGGTGCTCTCGGCGGTCGCGGCCCGGGCCCTCGGGCTCGACGTGGCCACGATCGGCGGGCGCTTCGGCGACCTGCCCCGCACCCTGCCCCTGCCCCACCTGCCCTGGGGGGGCTCGTCGGGCATCTCCCTCGACCTGGTGCGGAGCCTCATCCCCGAGGCCGCCACCATCGCGCTGCTCGCGGGCGTCGAGTCGCTGCTGGCGGCGGTGGTCGCCGACGGCATGACCGGGCAGCGCCACAAGAGCGACTGCGAGCTCGTCGGGCAGGGTGTCGCCAACATCGGTTCGGCGATGTTCTTCGGAATCCCCGCGACCGGTGCGATCGCGCGCACGGTGGCCAACATCAAGGCGGGTGGGCGCACCCCCCTGGCGGGCATCGCCCACGCCGTGTTCCTCCTCCTGTTCATGCTCGCCCTGGCGCCGCTGGCCAAGGAGATTCCGCTGGCGGCTCTCTCGGCGGTCCTGCTCATGGTCTGCTGGAACATGGCGGAGATCGACCACTTCCGCTCGATCCTGCGCACGCCCCGCGGCGACGTCGCCGTGCTCCTCACCACCTTCGCCCTCACCGTCTTCGTGGACCTGACGGTGGCGGTGGGGGTGGGGCTGGTCCTTGCTGCGCTGCTGTTCATGAAGCGCATGGCCGAGGTGGCCAACATCTCGGCCGTCACCCGCGAGTTCGCCAACGACGCCGACGCCCGCGAGCGCGACGGGGGGAGGCCGATCAAGCCCCCGTCCGGCGTCGAAGTCTTCGAGATCGACGGCCCGTTCTTCTTCGGCGTCGCCGACCGCCTCAAGGACACGCTGGCGATGTTCGAACGCCCGCCCCGCGCGTTCGTCCTCGTCATGGAGCGCGTCCCGCACATCGACGCCACCGGCATCCACGCCCTCGAGGAGCTCCACGCCAAGTGCAGGCGCGGCGGGACGGCCCTCTTCCTCGTCGGGGTCCACGCCCAGCCCCACGTCGCCTTCGCCCGCAGCGGGCTCGACCTGCTCATCGGAGTCGAGAACCTCTTCGGGACCCTGCCCGACGCCCTCGCGGAGTGCGAGAAGCGCTCCCCCTCCCCACGCCCAGGATGAGCGGTCCGCGACGGATCCCGGGATCGATGCGCCCCACGCCCCGCCCGGCGCCTCAGCCCTCCCCGGGCGTCCGGTCCGGGTACGGATCGCGCCGCCGGGCCCCGTAGAAGATCCCGAGCCTGCTCCGGTCCTTGACCATCGACGGGTTGAACACGCCTCGGAGGAGCAGCCCGAGCAGGTCGCGCCACGAGTGCGTCCGCGCCTTGCGCCCCGAGGTGATCACGGGGTCGCGGACGAGCTCGAACCGCCCGACCTTCTTGAGCGCCCGCGCCAGGACGAGCTCCTCGCCCGCGAAGTAGGCCTCGTCCCAGCCGCCTACGGCGTCGAACGCCTCGCGCGAGCAGAAGAAGAACGCGCCCCCGGTGAGGCGGCACCGGCGGAACGCCGCCAGCAGCACGGGCATCATGAGGCGCACGTAGAGCGGCAGCGGGCCGTCGAGGCGGACCGGCCCGCCCCCTCCCGCCACGCCCGACCGCACCAGGTCGAGCATCTGCGCCAGAGCCCCGGGCGTGACGCGGGTGTCGGCATCGACGAAGACCAGGACCGAACCGGTCGCGGCCCGCGCCCCCAGGTTGCGCGTCGCCGCGATCTGGCGCCGCTCGTGGGAGACGACCCGGGCCCCCGCGGCCTGGGCGATGGCGGCCGTCGCGTCCGTGCAGGCGTCGGCCGCGACGATGATCTCGTACTGCCGGTCGACGCCGCCCATGGCCGCCCGGATCGCCCCGATGGTCGCGCCGAGGCACTGCTCCTCGTCGTGCGCCGGGATGACGAACGAGAGCAGCACGGCGAGAGGGTAGCGATCTCTCTCCGGTCCCCCCGTCGACGGCGCCGCCGGCGACGCATGGCGGGATCGCGGGCCGCCCGGATAACACGACCGGGCCGACGCGGTTGACGATCCGGGGCGTTCGAGCCGACGTAGAGAAGGACCGGGCGTGTCCGCGTTTGGGATCGGTTCGCGCCGGCTAGGATTGGCGCCTGCGACCGAAGGGTCGACTGGAGGAGCGGATGTGCGGGATTGTCGCCTACATCGGGTCCAAGCAGTGCCAGCAGTTGCTCCTGGAGGGGCTCAAGCGGCTTGAGTACCGCGGGTACGACTCGGCGGGCATGGCCATCCTCGACGCCGGGCGGCTCGACCTCGCCAAGGCCGTCGGCAAGGTCGCCAACCTCGAGGACAAGCTCGAGACCATCGGCGGTCTGCGCGGGACGCTGGGGCTGGCCCACACCCGCTGGGCGACGCACGGCGGGGTGACCGAGCCCAACGCCCACCCCCACACCGACGACAAGGTCGGCATCGCCCTGGTCCACAACGGCATCATCGAGAACTACGCCGCCCTCAAGACCTACCTCGAGGAGAAGGGGCACGTCTTCAAGAGCCAGACCGACACCGAGGTCCTGGCCATGCTCATCGGGGAGTTGTACGAGGGCGACCTGGAGAAGGCGGTGCAGGCGGCCCTGCGCGAGGTCACGGGCGCCTACGCCATCGCCGTCATCTGCGAGAAGGAGCCCGACACGCTCGTCGTGGCCCGCAAGGGCTCGCCCCTCATGCTGGGGATCGGCAACGGGGAGTTCATCGTGGGGTCGGACCCGGCGGCCATCATCGCGCACACGGCCCAGGCCGTGCCCCTGGACGACTACAACGTCGCCAAGGTGACGCGGAGCGGCTTCCGCACGACGGACATCCACGACGTGCCCGTGACGCCCAAGGTGATGCAGTTGGAGCTGGACCTGGAGCAGATCGAGCTGGGCAGTTTCGCCCACTTCATGCAGAAGGAGATCTTCGAGCAGCCCAAGGCCCTGCGGAACACGCTCCGCGGCCGCCTGGAGACGCGCGAGGGGCGCGTGGTGCTCGGGGGCGTGGCGCGGCTGGACAAGGAGCTCACCAAGGCCCGGCGCGTGATCCTCACCGGGCAGGGCACCGCCCTGCACGCCGCCATGATCGGCGAGTACCTGATGGAGGACCTGGCCAAGATCCCCGCCGTCGCCGAGTACGCCAGCGAGTTCCGCTACCGCAACCCCATCGTCGAGGAGAACACGGTGGTGGTGGCGGTGAGCCAGTCGGGCGAGACGGCGGACACGCTGGCGGCCCTGCGCGAGGCCCGCGAGCGCGGGGCCCTCTCGCTGGGCGTCGTCAACGTTGTGGGGTCGTCGATCTCGCGCGAGACCGACGCGGGCGTGTACCTGCGCGTGGGCCCGGAGATCGGGGTGGCGAGCACCAAGGCGTTCGCGGGCCAGCTCACCGTGCTGGCGATGCTGACCATCTACCTGGGCCGCAAGCGCTTCATGTCCGCCGACCAGTGCGCCGACCTGATGCGCGAGCTGGAGCGGGTGCCCGACAAGGTCGACCGCATCCTGGAGAGCGACCAGCGGATCCGCAAGGTGACGGAGGGGCTGGTCGACCGCGAGAACTGGCTCTTCCTCGGGCGCGGGTACAACTACCCGACCGCCCTCGAGGGCGCCCTGAAGCTCAAGGAGATCAGCTACATCCACGCCGAGGGCATGCCCGCGGCGGAGATGAAGCACGGGCCCATCGCCCTCATCAACGACGGCATGCCCGCCGTCTTCATCGCCAACAAGGGACGCCAGTACGACAAGGTGATGAGCAACATCCAGGAGGTCAAGGCCCGCGGCGGGCGCATCATCGCCGTCGCCACCGAGGGCGACGACCAGATCACGCGCCTCGCCGACGACGTGCTCTTCATCCCCGAGATCACCGAGCCCCTCAGCCCCATGCTCGCGGTGGTGCCCCTGCAGCTCATGGCCTACCACGCGGCGGTGCTCCGCGGGCACGACGTAGACAAGCCCCGCAACCTCGCCAAGAGCGTCACCGTGGAGTGACGGAGGGGCCTCGGGCGGGCTTGCCGCCGACGGCGTGGTCCGTCAGGCGTCTCCAACCCCCCCTTGCCCCCCTGAAGGGGCAGCGGCGCGCCCGGTGCCCACGGCGCTGCCGGGCGGGGTGCCGCACGGCCCGACGGGCGGCGCGGGTGCCACGGGCGATCCGCCCGGCGGCTCGCCCGTGCCGCCGTCCGGACGGGCCTCGAACAGCCGCACGGGTCATCGGGCGAAGCGCCCGATGACCCGTGGCACCCGGGGCGCTCCGTCCACGGACTGCCGACTCACGTCACACGTGGCGTGAGTCGGAAGAATGCGCACCAAGGCGCCGGTGGGCGGCGCGGGTGCCACGGGCGAGCCGCCCGGCGGTCGCCCGTGCCGGCGTCAGGACCGGCCTCGAACAGCCGCACGGGTCATCGGGCGAAGCGCCCGATGACCCGTGGCACCCGCGGCGCATCGGTCCACGGACTTCCGACTCGCGCCACTGGGGAGAAACCACGTATCCGATCCAGCCGTCGGGCCGGGTTATCGACGGGTTTCAGTGGTTTCACCCGAGTGCGCCGTCGGGACATTCCGCTCAACCCACCCCCCGGGCAATCCGATAACCCTGATCGCTCCCGCACCGAGGAAACCGCATGGGCTCGAAACCCCACCACGCCCCAGCCCCGACCATGGTTGCCCAGGTCAATCCGCCCGTGCACGTCTGGGTGATGCCCCCGACGCGGACGCCCAGGCTGCTGCTGAGGGCCTACCGACCGTCCGACCGACGCGAGTTCCTCGACCGGCTGACCGACGCCAGCGAGCAGCTCGCTTGTTGGCTCCCCCTGCACCGCCCCGGCGAGACCGACGACCAGGTCTTCGAGCGGCACTTGGCCGAGAGCGTCGCCGCGGCGGGGCGGTGCTGGCGGCGGGCCGTGCAGGACGACGAGGGCCGCCTCGTGGGGGGCGTCAACCTGATCAACATCCGCCGCGGCATGACCTTCGAGGCCGACGCCAACTGGTGGATCGCCCCCGAGTTCCAGCGCCGCGGGTTCGCCACCGAGGCGGTCCAGGCGCTGGTCGACATCGCCCTCGCCGACCCGCCCGCCGGGCTCGGCCTCCACCGCGTCAACGCCATGATCACGGGTGCGAATGAGCCCAGCCGCCGACTCGCCGAACGCCTGGGGTTCCGCCGGCTTGCGGAGAGCGCGGCGTGCGTGGCGATGGGCGGCGTGCCGGTGGCCCACCACCTCTACGCCCGCACCTGCGCCTGACCGCGTCAACGCCCCAGCCGGCGATCCAGACCCGCGCGCACCCCGGGCCATTCCTCCGCCAGGATGCTGTACATCACCGTGTCGCGGAGGTGCCCGTCGCCCATCACCATGCTGTGACGCAGCACGCCCTCGCACACGGCCCCCAGCCTCTCGATCGCCCGCCGGCTCTGGAGGTTCCGCGCATCGCACTTGAGCTGCACGCGGATGCACCCCAGCGCCTCGAAGGCGTGCGCCAGCATCAGCCGCTTGGCCTCCGGGTTGACCACCGTTCCGCGGTGGGCGGCCCCGATGAACGTGGCCCCGATCTCCAGCCCCCGGTGCTCGGGGCGCACGTCCAAGTAGCACGACGAGCCCACCGCCCGCCCGCTCTGGCGCAGCACCATGGCCAAGGCGATGGTGTTCGCCTGGGCCGCGCGGCCCTCGATGTAGGCCCGCAGGCCCGCTCCGTCGGTCCGCGCCGGCGCGAAGGGCGGCGGGAAGTAGCGGAACGTCTCGGCGTCGACCGCCGACGCCAGGTCCGCGGCGTGGCGGGCCGCCAGAGGCACCAGCTCGATGAACCGTCCGATCAGCGTTGGCGGAGCCTGTCCCGTGATCATCGCCACGCTCGCGCGCGAGGCCCGCCCGCGATTCCCCCCACCGCCCGCCTCAGTGCAGCACGCGGAAGACCTCGGCCTCGGTGGTCAGGCCTTGGCTGATCTTGCGTTCCGCGTCCTCGCGCATGGGCTTGAAACCGCCCCGCACCGCCGCCGCGTGCAGCGTCACCGCGTCGGCCCGGGTCTCGGTGAGCTGCCGCAGCTCGTCGGTCATGGTCATGATCTCGTAGACGGCCAGCCGCCCGCGGAACCCGGTGCCGAAGCACGGGTCGCAGCGCGGGCCCTCGGGCGTCGTGCCCTTGCCGGCGCACGCCGGGCACGTCTTGCGCACCAGGCGCTGGGCGAGCACCGCGTTGAGGGAGCTGGTCACCAGGTACGGCTCGATGCCGATGTCGATGAGGCGCGTGATGGCGGACGGGCTGTCGTTGGTGTGCAGCGTCGCCAGCACCATGTGCCCGGTCAGCGAGGCCTGCACCGCGAGCTGGGCCGTCTCCTTGTCGCGGACCTCGCCCACGAGGATGACGTCCGGGTCCTGGCGCAACAGGGCCCGCAGGCCCGTGGCGAACGTCACGCCCCGCTTCACGTTCACCTGCATCTGGCTGATGCCCTCGAGGTGGTACTCCACCGGGTCCTCGATGGTCATCACGTTGCGGCTGGTGCGGTCGATGCGCTCCAGGGCGGCGTAGAGCGTCGTCGTCTTGCCGCTGCCCGTCGGGCCCGTCACCAGCACGATGCCCGTGGGGCGGTCGATCAGGTCGACCAGCCGGGCCTGCATCTCCTTGGCCATGCCCAGGTCGTCCAGCGACAGGCGGGTCTGGCTCTGGTCCAGCAGGCGCAGCACCAGCCGCTCGCCGTAGACCGTGGGGATGCACGAGAAGCGGATGTCGACCTTGCGGCTGCCGATGCGGACGGTGGTGTGCCCGTCCTGGGGCGTCTGGCGGTTGGCGATGTCCAGCTCGGTCATGACCTTCAGCCGCGAGCTGATGGCGGGGGCCAGCGAGAGCGGCGGGTAGAAGGCGTCCACCAGCATCCCGTCGATCCGCAGGCGGATGATGAGCTTGGTCTCCTGCGGGTGGATGTGCACGTCGCTGGCCCGCCGGCGCAGGGCCTCGAAGAGGATCATGTTCACCAGCCGGATCACCGGGCCCTGGCGGGCCAGGGCGAGCAGGTCCGTCGCCTGCCCGGCCATGCCCGCGGCGGCGGCGATCGCCCGCTCGTCCAGCGGCATCTCCTCCACGATCTCCGTCACCAGGTCCTGGCGACGCTCGTACCCCCGGTTGATCAGGTTCGCCACGCTCGCCCGCGGCGCGAGCACCAGGCGCAGGGGCAACTGCAGCAGGTCCTCGAGCACGGACAGGGCCGCGGGCGAGAGCGGCTGGGCCGTCGCGATCACGGCGTGTTGCGCCCCGTGCGGCCCGTCGATCCGCACGCCCGCCACGTGGAACGTCCGCGACACCTCGGGCGGCACCAGCTCGTAGTACCGCGACGCCGTTTCCTCCAGCTTGGGCTCCGGGTCGAACCGCAGCCCCGTGCGATGGGCCAGCAACTGCAGGGCCTGGGTCTCGTCCAGGGCCAGCAGCGACAGCAGCACGTCCCACGGCTCGTAGTCCGAGCCCTCGATGGTGCTGAACTGGCGGAGCTGCTCGGGCGACAGCCGCAGCGGGCCCAGCAGCTCCGCGACGCGGACCCAGTCGCCCTGGGGGGCGGCGAGCGTGCCCGCCGGGGCCTTGCCGCGGGCCAGCGCGGTCGACGAGCCGTTGCCGGGTGGGGTGCGTGCGGGCATGTCAGCGGGACCCGGGGCCGTCGGAGGGTTCGATGATCGCGGGGGCCTGCGGCGGCAGGTTGGGCGCCAGCTGCGCCTGGGCCTGCGGGCCCTCCGTCAGCAGATGCAGGTCCGCGAAGGCCGGGTCCCGCAGGATCCGCGGCGTCACGAACACGTACAGCGTCGTCTCCCGGTTGTTCTTGTTCGTGTCCCGGAAGAGCAGCCCCGCCAGCGGGATGTCCCCCAGGATCGGCACCTTCACGATCGCCTTGCTCCGGTTGGTCAGGTTCAGACCGCCGATGATCACCGTCGAGTTGCTCGGCACCGTCAGCGACTCGGTCTTGATGTTGTTCCGCTGGCGGGGCGGGGGCAGGTTGGCGGTCGCCACGCCCGTGAAGCTCGAGAGCTCGGCCTCGATCTTCATCCGCAGGTAGTTGCTCTCGGAGATCTGCGGCGTGATCTTCAGACTGCTGCCCGCCTCCTGGTAGCCCCCGAAGCTCGTCTGGGCCGGGTTCCCCGTCGACTGCGTCGTGGTCGAGGTGGGCTGCTCCTCGACGCTGGCGATCTCGGCCTCCTCGTTGTCGTCGACGAGCACCGCGGGGCTGGAGACGATCCGCGCGTCGGTGTTGCGGGCCAGGGCGTGCATGATGATGGGCACCTGGTCGCTCTTGATGATCGCCGCCGTCAGCCCCGTGAGCCCCGTCGCCACGCTCTTGGACCCGGTGAGCGCCCCGCCCTCGCCGAACCCGCCCAGCCCGAAGTTGGTGTTGAGCACGCCCCCCGTGCCGCCGGCGTTGATGAGCTGGCTCTCGAACGCCAGGCGCATCTCCTTGCTCCAGCTCACCGCCACGATCCGGGCCTCCACGTACACCTGCGGGCGGCGCAGGTCGAGCTTGCCGATGAGCTTGGCCAGCTCCTCCTGCTGCCTTCCGGGGGCCTTGACCAGCAACTGGTTGTTCGACTGGTCCGCCACGACGTAGAAGTTCTCGTCGGCGGCGATCGAGATCCCGTCCCCCGTGATCGTGGGGTTGCCGAACATGTCGTAGGAGATCGAGGGCGTGCCCCGCGTGGGCTGCGGCGCCGGGGCCCGCGAGCCGTCGGGCAGCAGCGGGGCCTCGCCCACCGGCGGGCGGTTCTCCACGATCGCCAGGATCACGTCCGCCACCTTCTCCGCCCGCGCGTTCTTCAGCTTGTACGTCCTGATGATCGGCACTTCCTGCTTGGGGTCGATCTCCTTGATGAGCGCGTCCAGCTGGGCGTGCATCTGCTCGGTGGCGTAGTAGATCAGCTCGCCGGCCCGCTCGTCGACCACCATCACGGGCCCGCCCGCGAGCGACTGGCCCTCCTGCGGCGGCTGCTGCTGGCTCGGGTCGAAGAAGGGCCCGTAGGGCGATTGCCCGCGCGAGCGCGCGTCCTGGATCTGCACGATCTCGCCCAGCCCGCGCTTCTGGGCCAGGTCCGCCACCCGACGCGCCGCCGAGCCCGCGAAGTACTTCTTGTACGCCAGTTGGTTCTTCACGTCGATCGCGGCCAGGATCGAACGCACCTGCGTCTCCTCCTCCGGGCGCCCGCGGAAGATCAGCGCATTGCCGTTGGGGTCGATGGTCAGCCGGTCCCCCAGGTTGTCGAAGGCGGTGCGCCCCGCGGGCTGCCCCGGCATGCCCTGCACGGGCTGCCCGATGTTCATCATGGCCGCCGCCGCCGCCCCGCTCTGCTGGGGCTCCTGCCCGATCAGCTGCAGGGCCCGCTCGCGGGCCACCGGGGCCGCCACGTGGTTGAGGTCGATGCGGATGAAGCGGTTCTCGGCCCACGAGTCGCGCAGCGCGGTGATCAGCGACTCGATCTTCTCCAGGCGGCGCGGGCTCTCCGTCGCGATGATCACGCCCAGCTCGTCGATGTACGCGATCTGGCGTCCGCCCCCGCCGCCCTGCATCCCCGGCGCGGCCGCGGCGGGGCCCCCGAACTGCGCGTCGATCACCGGCTTGAGCTGGCTGGGGCGGATGTTGGGCGTCGTGAAGACCCGCGTCGTGGGCTGCTCGCCCGTCAGGCTCACCGCCACCTCGCTCTGCGGCACCACGTGGTAGAACCCCGTCCCCGAGTCCAGCGTCACCGCGTAGTTCTGCTGCTCCAGCAGCGAGTCCAGCAGCGTCAGCAGGCGGCCGCGGGGCACCGACACCGGCGCGTTGAACACCACGCTCCCCGTCAGCGTCCCCTTGATCAGCATGTTCACGTTCAGCGTCGTTGCCACGTACTCCACCAGCGCCGTCAGTTCCACCGGCTCCGAGAAGTCCGCCAGCGTCACCAACGGGTCGTTGGCCGGCGCCGCCCCGGGCTGAGCCGCCGGCGCGGCCGGGGGAGTCAGCACCGGCGGCGGAAGCCCCGCCGGTCGATCGCCCTCCCCGGGCTCGAGCCCCTGCCCCAACGCGCTCCCCGCCAACGCCACGATCACCATGGGCGCGGGCCACGACCGCCGTGCCATGAACCCGCCCGTCAACCTGCCTCGTGCCATCGAGATCGTCTCCTCGGCCCGCCCCCGCCCTCCAAGCCGGCCCGGGCCGCAACGCCCCAACAGTACCGTGATACCGCCGAGGCCGCCGACGGCTGCACCCGTACCCTCCCGCCCATGCCACGGGTCGTCAGCCTCCACCCCGCCGCCACCGAGATCGTCTGCCTCCTGGGCGCCAGGGCCGACCTCGTGGGCCGCTCCCACGAGTGCGACTTCCCCCCCGACGTGCGCGCCCTGCCCCCCCTCACCACCCCCGCCGAACTCGGCCGTGCCATCGACACCGAGTTGCTGGACCGCCTCGCCCCCGACGTCATCCTGACCCGGGGCCCCAGTGGCACCGGCCCCCGGCCGGTCTCCTCAGTGGTGCCCAAGGACCAGAGCCACCGGCCGGAGGCCGATCCCACCGTCAGCCTCAACCCCACCACCCTCGAAGGCGTCCTCGACGACATCCTGACCGTCGGCCGCGCCATCGCGCGCGAGTCCCAGGCCCGCGACGCCGTCGTCCGCCTCCGCGAGCGCCTCTACGCCGCCCTCGACCACGTCCCCTCCTTCGAAGAGGGACCGACCGTCGCCTTCCTCGAATGGACCGACCCGCTCCACGTCGCCGGGCTCTGGACGCCGCAACTCATCGAGCGTGCCGGCGGGCGCCACCCGCTCAACCCGACGCGGGCCCCGCCCGAGGCCGGCGCCGCCATCGGCCCCCAGGCCGCCTTCCGACGCGCCGGTCCCGGCGTCCGCGTCCCCGACGACGTCTTCGCCGCCACGCGCCCCGACGCCATCATCATCTGCCCCCGCGGCCTGGACCTCGGACAAGCCCGCCGCGGTGCCCACGAACTGGCCCGCAAACCCTGGTGGCCCGACCTCCCCGCCGTCCGCGGCCGCCGCGTCGCCCTCGTCGACGGCCACCAGATGTTCCACCGCCCCGGCCCGCGCCTCATCGACGCCTTCGAGTGGCTTGTCTCCTGGCTGCAGCGCCGACCCGACCTGACCCCGCCGGGGTTCCCGTGGGAGGCATTTCCGCCCAGGCAGTAACAAAGGTGACGCTCGCTTGTTTCTGGGTTCAAAACAGAGAGTGCAGTGTACATTGATCGTTGTGTGTTTCGAGGTGTTGTGCCGGTGGTGTGCAGTCTCGTGTTTTGAGACTGGTGGATAGAAACACAAGTTCTTGCGGAGCGCAATCGCGCGAAGTCGACTCTGGCACTAGAAACAAGCGACAATCGCGTGCCGTCGATCTTGGGCCGACGGGCAGCTCTTTTCTCGACGATTGGAGCGAATTCCGGCTGCGGGCCGTTGCATCGCGGGACCGGCTTCGATAGAGTGGGGCAAGTCCCATCAAGGAGCCAGCAATGCCGCAACTCATCGGAAGCGAGCCGCCGCCGCAGACGCCAGCCGCTCGCGCCAACCCTGAGGATGATGTAAGGGACAGCGGGCGTGCCTCGCGCTCGGGCGATCGGGCGCTCGCGCGCCGAGCCAATGAGAGCAAGGAGGAGCCGGGGCGCGCGGGCGACCCGCCGCTCCTTCGAGAGCGGGGGGAGCCCGACGATGATCGCGCTGCGTTGGAGCGCCTCGTTCGTGCCGCTGAGCCTCTCGACGCGGAAGCCCAGCGCCTGCTCGCTGCTCGGTACGCCAGGGGACGAGGCGTTCCGATGGACGAGCAGGCGGCAACGGCGTTGTACGAGCTCGCAGCCAAGAACGGCAATGCCAAGGCGCAGTTCATGCTGGCCCTCCGACTTGCTGAAGGCCGGGGGGCGTCGCAGGATGAGCAGGCCGCGGCGGGCTGGTACACCCGGGCGGCCGTGCAGGGGCATGCCGAAGCCCAGTGCAATCTCGGCGTCATGTACGAGCAAGGCCGTGGGGTCAAAGAGGACGCGGGGAAGGCCGTGGGCATGTACAAGCGTGCCGCCGAGCAGGAGCTGGCTGAGGCGCAGTGCAATCTCGCGCACATGTATGTCAAGGGGAACGGCGTTCCGAAGGACGACTTCGAAGCGACGAAGTGGTTTGCCCGGTCAGCGGCGGGCGGATGCCCCGAAGCCCAACTCCTCTTCGGGCTGAGGTGCTCCATCGGAAACGGTGTCCCAAAAGACTGGTGTGAGGCGGCGAAGTGGTGGCTATGTGCTGCCGAGCAAGGGGACCCCTTGGCAGGATTGTGTCTCGCGTGTTTCGTTGTCGACGCGGTTTCTGAGAGGCCGCCGAAGGAGAGGCGCAAGCTCCTTGATTTGCTCACCCGCGCAGCGGAGGGAGGGCAAGCGACGGCGCAGTTCGTGCTCGCCCTCCTGCACGAGCTCGCGCGCGGCACACCGAAAGACGAGTGCATGGCAGCGGTGTGGTACACGTGCGCGGCCGAGCAGGGTCATGACCGCGCGCAGTTGTACCTCGCCCGCATGCACGAAGAGGGACGTGGGGTTCCTAAGAACGAGAGCGTCGCCGCGGGCTGGTACGCCCGCGCTGCCGAGCAGAGATGCGCCACAGCGCAGTTCAGACTCAGTCTCATGGCCGAGGCGGGGCGTGGCATCCCGAAGGACGATTCAATGGCGGTCGAGTTGCTGACCCGCTCCGCGGAGCAGGGGCACTCAGAGGCGCAGTTCAGGCTCGCTGAAAAGCACCATCGGGACGACACTGTTCCGCAGGACCCAGTCGAGGCCTACTTCTGGTCGACGCTCGCTGCAGACGGGCGCCACGCTGACGCTCAGCGCCTCCGCGACCAGCTCGCCCCGATCATGACTGAAGAGCAGGTCGCCCTAGCAGAGCGTGTGGTTGATCTGTTCAAGGCGCGACCGGGTCCGAGTGGCCAGTCGTGACCTGTGACCAAGCGCCCTCTTCGAAGCACGCTGGCGCTTGCGGCCCCTTTGGTGCCGGGCAGGGCCCCGCCCGGCTTCCCGTGGGAGCCGATGTGAATGGTGAACAGTGAGCAGTGGGACCGGCCTCTGGCCGGTTTCCTCGATTCCCACCCAACCCAAAACACCGGCCGGAGGCCGGTCCCACCGGTTCTGGTACCCTCCGCCCGTGGATCAGGACCTTCCTCGCTCCGTCGGCTTCTGGGGCGCCGCCGCCATCTCCGTCGGCATCATGATCGGCTCGGGCATCTTCCGCACGCCCACGTCGATCGCCATGGAACTGTCCAGCCCCGCCCTGATCCTGATCCTCTGGGGCGTCGGCGGGCTGCTCTCCCTCTTCGGCGCCCTCACCTGCGCCGAGCTGGCCTGCATGTACCCGCACTCCGGCGGCGTGTACGTCTTCCTCCGCGAGGGGTGGGGCAGGGGCGCCGCCTTCGTCTTCGGCTGGACGTACATGCTCGTCACCAAGCCCCTGGCCGCCGCCGGCATCGCCATCGTCTTCGGCGAGCACGTCAACAAGCTCCTGGGCGTCGACTGGGACCCGCGCCTCTCCACGATCTTCCTGATCGTCGCGCTCACCGTCGTGAACGTCCGCGGCGTGCGCCTGGGCGCCGGCGTCGCCCTCTTCTTCACCGTCATCAAGGCCCTGGCCCTGGCCGCCATCGTCACGCTCGCCCTCGCGCTCGTCAAGGGCTCGGGCGAGAACCTCCAACCCCAGGAGGGCCCGTCCTACCGCTGGCTGGCCCTGGCCCCCGTCATGGCCGCGATCCTCTGGACCTACGACGGCTGGAGCGACGTGGGGGCGATCGCGGGCGAGGTCAAGGAGCCGCAACGCAACCTCCCCCGGGCCTTCCTGTGGGCGGTGGGCGTGGTCACGGCCCTGTACCTCGCCGTCAACGCCGTGTACATGTGGATGATGCCCCTCGCGGAGATGCGGGGCGTGCCCACCGTCGCTCCAACCGTCATGGAACGCCTGATCGGGCCCGCGGCGGGCGTGATCGTCACGCTCATCGTGATCGTCTCCACCGCCGGCTCGACGCACGGCTCGATCCTCACCGGCGCCCGCGTCACCTTCGCCCAGGCCCGCGACGGATTGCTCTTCACGCCCCTGGCCCGCATGCACCCGACCTTCAAGACGCCCGACACCGCCCTCTGGGTGCAGATGGGCCTCTCGTGCCTGGCGGCGTGGTTCGTCGGCACCTTCGAGAAGCTCGCCGGCGGCTTCGTCTTCACCATGTGGATCTTCTACGGGCTGGCCGCCGCCTCGATCTTCGTCTTCCGTCTCAAGCGCCCCGACGCCCAGCGCCCCTTCCGCTGCCCGGGCTACCCCGCCGTGCCGGCCCTCTTCGTCCTCGCCGCCGCCACCATGACGGGGCTGGCCATCGCCGAGTCGCCCCGCGACACGCTGCCGTGGCTGGGGATCCTCGCGGCGGGCTTCCCGGCATACTGGGTCTGGCGGCGCTTGCGGCGGGTCTAAGCCAGCGTCGTCTCGGGCGGGTCGAGGGGCAGCATCGACGCGTACTTCATGTAGCTCTCGAAGTTGGTCCGCATCTCCAGCACGCTGTCGCCGCCGATCTTTTCGAGCAGGCACCGGGCCACCTCGAACGCCGCGACGTTCTCGACGACCACGCTGGCCGCGGGCACGGCGCACACGTCGCTCCGCTCGTACGCCGACCGCTCGGGCGCCTTGGTGTTCAGGTCGACGCTGGGCATGCCCCGCAGGAGCGTCGAGATGGGCTTCATGGTCGCCCGCACGACCACCGGCTGCCCGTTGGTCATGCCCCCCTCCGTCCCCCCCGCGTTGTTGCTCGTGCGCACGAACCCGAGCGAGGGCGATTGCCGACGCGCCGCATCGAACACGATCGGGTCGTGCACGTTCGAGCCCGGGCGCGCGCCGCAGCCCTTCCCCAGCCCGATCTCCACGCACTTGATGGCCTGCACTCCCATGACCGCGTACGCCAGCCGCGCGTCCAGTTTCAGGCGCCAGTCCACGCACGAGCCGATCCCCGGCGGGCACCCGAAGACGTGGGTCTCGACCAGCCCGCCCACCGTGTCCTGGTCCACCTTGGCCCGGCGGATCGCGGCCCGCTGGCGCTCGCTGGCGTCGGGATCGGGGCAGTAGGTATCGCTGGCGTCGCGGACCGCCGCCAGCGCGCGCCAGTTGTCCTCCCTCACCTCAAGATCGGTCGCCGCGTCCAGGATCGAGCGCACGAACCCGAAGGTCTCGATGCCGACGACCCGCAGCACCAGCCGCGCCAGGGCCCCGGCGGCGACGCGGGCGGCTGTCTCGCGGGCGCTGGCCCGCTCCAGCGTGTCGCGGCAGTCGGTGGTCAGCCACTTGACGCTGCCGGCCAGGTCGGCGTGACCCGGGCGCGGGCGGTACACCGCGGGGGTCTTGCCCGGGTCGTCCAGACGCGAGTCCCGGTTCACGATCTGGAGCGCGACGGGCGCGCCGGTGGTCCTGCCCCGGCGGACGCCCGCAAGGACCGTCACGCGGTCCTTCTCGATGTTCTGCCGACCGCCCCGCCCGTACCCGCCCTGGCGTCGTGCCAGTTCACCATTGATGAACCCCGCGTCAAACGCGAGCCCGGCGGGGACGCCCGTGACGATCGTGAGCAGGGCCGGCCCGTGCGATTCCCCGGCGGTCTGGTAGTCGAGCGTGGGCATGGGGAACGGTATCGGGAGAGGGAGGGGGACGGGGAGAGAGGGCCCATGGGCCAGAGGGGTCGAATGGGCGAACGGCCGAACGGACTCCGACGCGGGGCGGGGGCTTTCCAGCTCCCGTCGGGGCCTGAAAGGCCCCGCCCCTACCGCGCCAACTGCCACACGTCGCGCTTGAGGAGGGGGAGGAGGCTGTTGGTGTCGTCGGTCCACAGGTCGCCGGCCTGGGCGGGGGTCAGGGGCTGCCAGCCCGGGTTGGAGAGCAGCCCCGACAGGTCCGCCTTCTCGCGGGCCATCACCACCCACGTCGAGGGGTACTTGCCCACCTGCTCCATCTCGAACGACACCAGGTCGTCGCGCGCGATCGCCGCCGCGATCCCCAGCTCGCCCGCCACGCGGGCGAGCGGCGGGAACAGGTCGAAGTAGCGATTCGAGATGTGCACCGCGATCAATCCGCGCGGCGCCAGCCTCGCCAGGTAGACGTCGCGGAAGGCCTCGAGGGTGAGCAGGTGGGTGGGCACGGCGTCGGCGGAGAAGGCGTCGAGGACCAGCAGGTCGAACGACTCCTCCGACGCCGCCAGCGAGAGCCGACCGTCCCCCAGCACGCCGCGGACGGGGCCCTTGGCCTCGGAGATGTACCAGAAGTGCCGCCCGCCCGTCGCGATGTCGATGACGGCCCGGTCGATCTCGAAGAAGGTGAGGGTGGTCTGGGGGCGGGCGTACGCCGCCAGCGTGCCCACGCCCATGCCCACCAGCCCGGCGTTGCGGAAGCGGTCCTCCTTCATGAGCGTGAAGATGACGTGCCCGATGGGGCCGGTGCGGTGGTAGTAGGTGGTGGGCTCGAGGCGGGGCGGGCCCTCGCGCTTCTGGAGGCCGTGGGTCGTGTTGCCGTGGAGCAGCGAGTGCCAGTCCCCCGTCGAGTCGGTGACCACCTTGTGCACGCCGAAGAACGTGCGCTCGCGGTGCAGCAGCGTGCCGGGCTGGAAGTACCACGCCGACCCGACCACCATCACGAGCACCGCGGCGGCGAAGGACCGCCCCGCCCCGCGCAGCAGGAACAGCAGCGCCAGCAGCACCGGGAACCCGGCCTGCACGGTCATCATCTCCCACGACTCGGGGGCCAGTCTGAGTCGGTGGCGCACGGCGTTGAGGGCGACCATGAGGGCGGCGACGCCGGCCGCGCCCAGGGCCGGCCCCAGCCACGCCCGCCGCGCCCACGCCACGCCGGGCCGGAGCCACACCGCCGCCGCGATCGCCAGCGGGTACTCCATCACCGTGCCGAAGAGCGAGGGGGCCGCCAGGGCGTTGAACACGCCCCCCAGCACGCCGCCCACCGCCAGCCAGAGGTAGAACTCGGTCAGGCGATCCGCGGGCGGGCGGTCGTCGGCCAGGCGCTTGTGGCACATCCACGCCAGCACGAAGAACCCGAGCAGGTGCACCGCCACGATCGCCGCCGCCGGCTGCGTCGCGTTCGAGAGCATGACCAGGGCCAGCAGCAGCGCCCCCAGGGCCGCCCACCGCCCCAGGCGCTCCGTCCCCACGCGCACGCCCGTCGAGAACGCCAGGATGAACGTGACCAGGTACAGCAGCAGCGGGAGCACCCAGAGGAGCGGGAGCGTCGCGACCTCGGAGGTCACGTGCTGCGTCAGGCCCAGGAGCAGGCTCGACGGCACCGCCGCCAGCGTGATCCACCACAGCCGCCGGCGCCACCCGACCGAGGGCGACGCGGCCTCCGGCGCCGGCGACAGGCGCGACCCCTTCCGCGCCGCCGACGCCACGCCGCACGCGACGATCAGGGCCGCCAGCGCCATGAACAGCACCGACCACCCCCGACCCTGCTCCGAGAGCCCGAACGAGGGCTCCAGCACGAACGGGAACGCGACGAGCCCCAGCACGCTCCCGGCGTTGCTGGCGGCGTACAGGAAGTACGGGTCGTGGGCCCGCGCGTGCCGCGTCCGCGAGAACCAGCGCTGCAGCAGCGGGGCGGTGGTCGAGACGGCGAGGAACATCGGCCCCACCGAGAGCGCCAGGGCCGACAGCAGCCACCCCCGCGGGTCGGCCGAGGGGTCGGGCGACCCGCCCCGCAGCTCGATCGGCAGGGCCAGGCACGCCAGCCCCAGCAGGGCCGCGTGCGTGACGACCTGGACGCCCAGGGGCAGGCGGCGCGACAGCAGGTGGGCGTAGCCGTACCCCGCCAGCAGCAGGGCCTGGAAGAAGAGCATGGACGTGGTCCACACCGCCGGGCTCCCGCCCGCCTGCGGCAGCACCAGCTTCGCCACCAGCGGCTGCACCACGAACAGCAACGCCGCCGAGAGGAAGATCGTGAGCGTGTAGAGTGCGACCACGCGTGGCTCCGGGAGCGGGCAGGATACCCGCGCGAGCGCCCGCGGGGTACAGTCGCCCCCGTGCCGGGCCCCTTCGACGCCATCATCTCCGACATCGACGGGTGCCTGGGGCCCGAGTCCGACGAGCCGCTTCCGGTGGAGGGGCTGGCGCGGGTGGCGCGGCACAACCGGGCCGCCATCGCCGCCGGCAACCGCCCCGTCCTCACCGTCTGCTCGGGTCGGCCTCTCCCCTTCGTCGAGGCCATCTGCCGCGTGATCGCCAACGACCGCCTGCCGGCGGTGTGCGAGAACGGCGTGTGGTTGTACGACCCATTCCGCCGGGCGTTCGAGCGCGACCCCCGCATCACCGCCGAGCACGTCGCCCTCGTCCACGCCGCCATGCGCTGGGTCGAGCGCGACCTGGGGCCTTCGGGCGTCACCATCCAGCCGGGCAAGTCGGCGAGCATGTCGCTCTGGCACGCCGACACGGCGTACCTCTTCTCGCTGATCCCGTCGCTGGCGGACCGGTTCCGCGCCGAGGGGTGGCCCTTCCGGGTTTCGACGACGATCGCCTGGATCAACTGCGACCTGGAGTTCGTGAGCAAGGCGACGGGGGTGGAGCGCCTCATGCGCTCCGCCGGGCTCACGCGCGAGCGCACCATGTTCGTGGGCGACGCCCCCGGCGACCTGGCCGCCCAGCCCCTCGTCGCCCTCTTCGCCGCCCCCGCCAACAGCCACCCCGAGGTCAAGGCACGCGCCGACGTGGTCACCGCCGCCCCAGAGATCGAGGGGGTGCTCGAGATCCTCGCCCGCTTCGGCGTGCCCTGACCCCTTCCCTCCGGGGGAGGGCCGGGGAGGGGTTGGCGGACACCGGAGGGACCGATTGCACCGTGCCACCGAGATCGCCGAGCCGATCTCGGCGGCACGTACACTTGGGCGTGGACCCGGACGACGACGTCTGCCTCTGCTTCCACGTCTCGCTGCGGAAGATCCGGGCGTACCTGGTGCGCGAGAACCCGCCCGTGGCGTCGCTGATCAGCGAGTGCCTGTCCGCCGGCACCGGATGCCGGTGGTGCGTGCCGTTTCTGCGGCACCTGCACGCCCAGCACTCCCGCGGCGAGAAGCCCGACCTGAAGATCAGCCCGGAGCAGTATTGCAGGGCGCGGTCGGACTACCACGCCACGGGCACGCGTGACGGCGACGCCGTCCGCGAGGCCACCGGCCGCCCCTGAGCCTCAGGCCTCCAGCGTCCGCAGCGTGAGGCCCAGCTCCGTGAGCTTCTCGAGCACTTCCTTCAGGCTCGTGGCCCCGAAGTTCTTGACGCCCATCAGCTCGGCCTCGGTGTGGCTGCACAGGTCGCTGAGCGACTGGATGTTCAGGAGCTGGAGCGCCTTGCGGGCCCGCACCGAGAGCTGGAGCTCGGTGACCGGGCGGCTGAGCAGGACCTCCTGGTTCGTGCCCTTGTACTGGTCGGTCAGGGCCCGGCGCGCGGCCCGGTGCGCGTCCTCCAGCCCCTGCCCCAGGCGCAGCCCCCGGGCGGTGAGCATCTGCCGGATCTCCTGCAGGCTCCCGTCCCCGAAGTTCTTGTAGCTCATCAGCTCCGCCTCGGTGATCCGGAGCAGGTCGCCCAGCGTGCGGATGTTCATCTTCTTGAGGCAGGTGCGGGCCCGGACGGAGAGTTCGAAGTCGGTGACCGGGGTCTCCATGAGCGCCCGGCGCTTGAAGATGTCCCGCCCCTGCTCCTCCTCGACGACCATGGCCTTGCTGGCGCGCACGTCCTTGATGAACATGTTCGCCCGCGTGTGCGTGGGGTTGGTCTCCAGCACCTGGCGCAGGCAGCGCTCGGCCCGCATGTAGTCGGCCCGGTCCTCGTAGATCACCGCCAGGTTCATGAGCGCGTTGATCGGCGCCGGCGAGCGCTCGCACGCGCGCTCGTACATCGCCAGGGCCTCCTCCTCCTCGCCCACCAGGTCCAACTGGTAGCCCAGGCGGAAGAGCGCCTCCTGGTTGGTCGGGTCCGCCGCCACCGCCTTCCGCAGCTCGGCGATCGTCGCCATGCGGTCCATCCGCCCCGGCTCGATCGTGGCCAGAGCGGCCTTGAGGTGCCTCGCGGAGGCCTCGGAGTCGCGTCGGGCCGACTCCGCGCCGATCACCATGTCCATCGGATTGTTCGACATCGTGCGCTTCCGTTGTTTGTTCGGGCTCCGGTCAGACCCCAATAATAGGCGGGCGGGACCCGTACCCGGCTCAGGCCGACCGGGCCGGCGTGGCGGCCTCGACCAGGCGGATGTGCCGCCACTTCCCGGACAGGAACCGTCCGCCCAGGATGGCGCACAGGACCGTGATGTACGCCGCGACTGCGATCCAGGCCCCGACGGACTGGAGCCCCGGAAAGAGGCGGACCATGAGGAACCCGCCCCCGACGATGATCGTCCAGGCGCAGACCACGGTGGCGACGCCGGGGATCAGCGTGTCGCCGGCGCCGCGGAGGGCGCCGGAGATGACCATGGCGACGGCGTCGAAGAGCTGGAAGGTCGCGGTCGCCAGCAGCATCGCCGACCCCAGGCGCACGAGCTCGGCGACGTCCGCCGCGGGCGTGTCGTCGGCGATGAAGAGCGAGAGCAGGGCCCGGGGGAAGATCACGAAGAACGCGCCGCACACCCCCATGTACACCGCGGCGATCCGAACGCCCAGCCACGCCCGGGCCGACGCCAGGTCCGGACGCCCCATCCCCTGGTAGCGCCCGACCAGGGCGGTGACGGCGACGCTGATGCCCACGGCGGGCATGAAGGACAGGGCCATGTACTGGTGGGCGATCCAGCCGGCGGCGGCGTGCAGGCGCCCGAAGCGGCTCACCAGGTACACCATGAAGAACGACCAGCACACCATCTCGTTGGCGAACATGACCCCCGCGGGCGTCCCGAGCCTGAGGAGGTCGCGGAGGTGCGCCCGCGAGGGGCGCCACGCCGAGCGCGTGCGGTAGAGCGCGTGGCACCCGGGCCCGAGGAAGACCGCCAGGGGGATGGCCAGCTCGACGCCGGTGGCGATGACGGTGCCGATCGCCGACCCGGCGATGCCCAGGGGCGGGATGTGCAGCGCCGACGCCGTGGCGTGCGCGATCGCCCCCAGCCACCCCAGGGCCGGGATCGGGGGCCCATCCCCGAAGACGAGGACGGCGGAGAGGTAGACGTTGAGCAGGTTGGCGGCGACGCCGGCGGCGAGCACCACGCCCGGGCGGTGCATGCCGAAGAAGAACTGGGTGATGCAGCGCGTCGTGAGGTTGAGGCCGGCGCCATGGAGCAGGATCGACCCGTAGGTCGCGGCGAGGCGCGCCTGCGCGGGGTCCATCCCCATGGAGCCGTCGGCGGGGGCGGCGAGGCGCCCGAAGATCCAGGGCAGGGCCAGGGCCAGGGGCACGAGCAGCGCGAGCCAGTAGGCGATCGAGAACCACACGCCGTTCCAGCAGTAGGCCGGCCCGCGCTCGGGCCTGCCCGCCCCGAGGTTCTGGGCGACGAAGGTGTTGACGACCATGAGCGAGCCGTGGGCCAGGGAGATGGGCAGCCACGCCGCCAGCCCCCCGTTGCCGTGGGCCCCGACGTAGTCCGGCCCCAGGTGCGACACCAGCCACTTGTCGACGAACGTCATGAGCGTGTACGACGTCATCGTGGCCACGGTCGGCAGGGCGATCCGCGCCATCTCGACCAAGGGACGGTTCTCCACCGCCCCGGGTTGCCTTGGGGTCGTCGGCGTGCTCATAGGGGGTGGGGGTGGCCGGCCTGGGCGGCGGCAAGTGTACGTCAGCGGGCGGGCAGGTCGCGCGTCAGGGTGGCGGCGTGCACCGCCCCCGTCAGCGCGTCGCGCAGCTCGGCCCGGACCACCAGCGTGCCGCGGCGGTCCGACGACGGCACCGCCAGCGGCACCTCCACCGTGTAGTGCGTCCCGGCGATCCCCGATCGGTACGCCTCGCGCACCTGGCCCGCCGACAGCGTGCGCGACGCCGACCGCGCCGGGCCCGGGCCGCCCACGGGCGGAAGGAGTTCGCACCGCACCGTGAGCGTGCCCACCCCCTGCGTGAAGCGCCGACGCCCGTCCAGCGTGCGGACGTACACCGCGACCCGCTCGGCGTCACGCGAAGGCTCGGGCGGCACCAGCCCCGAGAGCCCGTCGATCTCGAGGGCGGCGACCCGCGGCAGGGCGTCGAGCGCGTCGGCGTCGAGCCCCGCCCCGCGGGCGAGGTTCAACTCGTGCACCTTGGCCCGCAGTTCATCCCGCTCGGTCTCGAGGGCCGCGACCCGCTCGCCCAGGTCGTGGCGCTCGCGCCGCAGCCGATCGTTCTCGGCCTCGATCCCGCCGCCCCCGACCCGGCAGCCAAGCAGGGGCAGGCACGCCACGCACAACACCATCGCCGCACGCATGGCGGGATGTTAGGTGGATCGCCCCCGACGCCGCGCGAGGCGACGTGTCCCGCCTAGGCCACGGCGGCCTTGCGCGTCAGGGTCGAGGCGTCCATGCCGCCCATGGGATACAGCGAGGAGAGCACGCGGGCCAGGTCGGCGGGCGAGGCGATCTCGAAGCGGCAAAGCTGCCCGATCCGCCAGCCCATGAAGCGCAGGGCCCGGGCCAGGTTCTCCTGGGTGGTGCAGACGACCAGCTCGTCGCCGTCGAACCGCATGGGCAGCACGCCGAACTGCCACGCCTGTCGGTGCTCGATCAGGGCGTGGGCGTAGGGGTCGAGGCGCTCGGAGCCGGGGTCGATGACGCCGGCCAGGGCGGCGTACTGCTCGGCCCAGGCGTCGTCGATGGCCGCCGGCGTCACGCCGAACAGGCGCTCGGCCAGGACGCCGAAGGGTCGCCCCGTCCGCGTCTGCTCGTCGATGATCTGTTCGCGTTGCGGCTCGCTCAGCACGCCGCGCTTCACCAGGACGTCGCCCAGTCGCAAGTGCATCGGTGGTCCCTCGCGTGGCCCGGCCGCGGGCGTCCGCCGCCCCCGTCCGACCGCGGTGTGGATCGGCGCGGCCGGGGCGGGCGTGGGGCAAAGCTGGCGCCGGCGTGGCGTGCCGCGGCGCGTGGCGCCGGCTGCACGAGGCGTCGCGTTCGCCACGATGGCGCGGCACGCGACCCGGCTATTCATGGTCCGCGGCGCGGAATCCGGTTGACGGGGGGGCGGGTGTTTCGTAGGGAAGGCTCGCGAGGGTCCGGGAAGACGGCCGCGGGCGGGCCGCCGCGCGGGGCCCCGCCGCCGCTCAGCCCTCGGGCTCGATCGTGACCTTGAGCTTCTTGGACTGGAACTGCTCCAGGAGCAGCTCGGCCCGCTCCTTATGGGTCACGAGGAGCATGGCCAGCCCGCGCGTGTGGGCCTCGAGCATGAGGTGGACCGCCCGGGCCCGCGGCATGGCGCACAGCTCCATGATCGTCGCCACGACGTGGATCATGTCGCTCACGTCGTCGTTGTGCAGCAGCACCTTCCAGGGCGGGAGCCGGTCGACCCCGGGCGGCGCCGGGCGCTCCTTCACCGCCGCGGCGGGAGCCGCGGGCGCCCCGGCGGGCTCGTCCGGCTTCTCGGCCTCGGGGGCGGAGGCCCGCGGCACGCTCGCTGGGGCTGTCGAGGGATCGGGTCTCACCGAAGGAACTGTAGGTTCGAGCGCCGCCGCCGGGCGGGGCGGATACGCTCAGCGCGCCTCCATGAACGACACCGCCCCGAGCCCGCAGCCCCTGGACCCGCCTATCGATCGCTGCCTCGTGATCGTGGTGGGCGCGCACCTGCGGGCCGAGGCGGGCGATCGCCCGTCGGCGCGCCTGCTCCGCGACGAGGTCCAGCGCCGCCTCGAATCGCGCGGCGCGGGCGAGCGGCCGGGGCTGGACCACGCGCTGATCTGCACCGACCTGTGGTATCTCAATCAGCCCGAACTGCGCCGCCGACCCACGATCTCCGTCGGCCCGCCCGAGGTCAACGCCCTCACCGCCTACCTGGCCGACAAGGTCGGCTCGGCCATGGCCGAGGCTGGTGAGTGGGTCGTGCAGTTCGAGAAGGGCGAGCCGATGGCGGCGTGCTGGGGCACCAAGCCCAGCGGCACCGCCAAGGCCGTCGATGTCTTCCTCGACCGCGTGCTCGAGTCGTTCTTGTCGTCCTGCGCCTGATGGTGTTCGTGCCACGACTGTGCCGCCCGGGGCACGGTCGTGCCCTTGAGATCCCAAGACCCGACTCCGCCGTGCCACGACTGTGCCGCTCGGGGCACAGTCGTGCTCTTGCGACTTGAGGACACGACTGTCGGTCCGAGCCCCGACAGTCGTGGCACGGTCGTGTCCGGGTGGTACCGTGCCACGACTGTGCCGCTCGGGGCACAGTCGTGCTCTTGCGACTTGAGGACACGACTGTCGGTCAGAGCCCCGACAGTCGTGGCACGGTCGTGTCCGGGTGGTTCCCGTGCCACGACTGTGCCGCTCGGGGCACAGTCGTGCTATTGTGATCCCAAGACACGACTGTCGGTCCGAGCCCCGACAGTCGTGGCACGGTCGTGTCCGGGTGGTACCCGTGCCACGACTGTGCCGCTCGGGGCACAGTCGTGCTCTTGCGACTTGAGGACACGACCGTCGGTCCGAGCCCCGACAGTCGTGGCACGGTCGTGTCCGGGTGGTTCCCGTGCCACGACTGTGCCGCTCGGGGCACAGTCGTGCGCTTGCGACTTGAGGACACGACTGTCGGTCAGAGCCCCGACAGTCGTGGCACGGTCGTGTCCGGGTGATTCCCGTGCCACGACTGTGCCGCTCGGGGCACAGTCGTGCCTTTGAGATCCCAAGACACGACTGTCGGTCAGAGCCCCGACAGTCGTGGCACGGTCGTGTCCGGGTGGTTCCCGTGCCACGACTGTGCCGCTCGGGGCACAGTCGTGCGCTTGCGATCCGAAGACACGACCGTCGGTCAGAGCCCCGACAGTCGTGACACGGTCGTGTCCGGGTGGTTCCCGTGCCACGACTGTGCCGCTCGGGGCACAGTCGTGCGCTTGCGATCCGAAGGCACGACTGTCGGTCAGAGCCCCGACAGTCGTGGCACGGTTGTGTCCGGGTGATTCCCGTGCCACGATTGTGCCGCTCGGGGCACAGTCGTGCCTTTGAGATCCCAAGACACGACTGTCGGTCAGAGCCCCGACAGTCGTGGCACGGTCGTGTCCGGGTGATTCCCGTGCCACGACTGTGCCGCTCGGGGCACAGTCGTGCCGGCGGGGGCCAGGGGCTCAGGACGAGCGCGCCGGGTCGTCGCGCGTCCCTGGGCCGACGAACGCGCGCTCGGCCACTTCGATCGCGCGGGCGAGGGCCGCCGCCTTGTTGACCGTCTCCTGGAACTCGTCGTCGGGGTTGGAGTCGGCGACGATGCCTCCCGCGGCCTGGAGGTGGTACATCCACGTGCGCCCGTCGCGCTGGGCGGTGGGCACGACCATGGTGCGCAGGGCCAGGGCGATGTCCATCTGCCCGTCGAGCCCGACGTAGCCCATGCCCCCGCCGTAGGGCCCGCGCCGCACCGGCTCCAGCTCGTCGATGATCTGCATGGCCCGGACCTTGGGGGCCCCGGAGATGGTGCCCACGGGCAGGGCGGCCACCAGCGCGTCCCAGCAGTCCAGCCCGGGGCGGAGCGTCCCGGTCACGGTGCTGCTGATGTGCATGACGTGGCTGTAGCGCTCGACCTCCATCACCGCGGGCAGGTCGATCGACCCGGGGCGCGCCACCCGCCCCACGTCGTTCCGCCCCAGGTCCACGAGCATGACGTGCTCGGCCCGCTCCTTGGCGTCGGCGAGCAGCTCGCGCTCCAGCCGCGCGTCCTCCTCGGGCGTCGCCCCGCGACGGCGCGTCCCCGCCAGCGGGCGGTTGGTCACCACCAGCCCGCCCGGGGTCGCCCGCACCCGGCACAGGATCTCCGGGCTGCTGGCGACCAGGATGCACCCCCGCGCCTGCATGTACACCATGTAGGGGCTGGGGTTCACCGTCCGCAGGGCCCGGTAGACGTCGAACGGGTCCGCCCCGCTGCGGCGCTCGAATCGCTGCCCGATCACCACCTGGAAGATGTCGCCGGCCCGGATGTACTCCAGGGCCCGCGCCACCATGCCCCGATGCTCGTCGCGCCCGATGTTGCTGCGCAGCGGCGCGGGCGCGGCGAGGGCCCGCTCCACGCGACCGGAGGGCAAAGGCCTGGCGTCGAACCGCTGGATCTGCGCCACGCGGGCCGCCAGCTTCGCCGACGCCTCGTCGTAGGCCCGGTGGGCGTCCACCGCCGCGCCCCCGCCCAGGCCCCGCCCCACCAGCGCCAACTGCACGACGTACACCACCTTGGCGACGTGGTCGAACACCACCACGCCGTCGTAGAAGGCGAAGTCCAGGTCGGGCAGCCCGCGGTCGTCGCGTGGGGGCGAGGCCAGCTTCTCGGGCTCGGCGTAGCGCACGGTGTCGTACCCGGCGTAGCCCACCCAGCCGCCCAGGAAGCACGCGGGCAGCTCGCCGCGCTCCACCGCGCCCTCGGGCGCCACCAGCCGCACATGCCGCGACAGCTCCCGCGGCAGGAGCAGCGGGTTGACGCTCCGCTGGGCGTTGACCACGTGGCCCGACCCGCCCGTCACGACGGCGTGCGGACCCGTCGCGATCACGTCCGCCGTCGGCTGCGCCCCCATGATCGAGTACCGCCCCTGGCGCTCCCCGCCCTCCACCGATTCGAGCAGGAACGAGGGCGAGGTCCGCGGGTCGTCGGACACCAGGCGCCGGTAGGCCACCACCGGCGTCAACTGGTCCGCCAGCAGGCGCACGCCCAGCGGGATGGCCACGGTTTCGTCGGCGTGCGCACGGGCCAGCCCCAGGAACTCGCCCCTGGACAGGTCCGGCGAGATTGGCTTGGTCGCTCCCATGACGGCGGGCCGATCCTAGAGCAGGATCGGCGCCCTCGGGCCCGCGGCTTTGCCCCGTACCCTTCGACGATGATCCGTCGCGCCCTCCTCGCCGTCGCCCTCGGTCTGACCGCCCCGCTCTCCCTCGCCCAGCCCCCCGAGCCGGCCGCGGTCGTCCGCTTCGACCAGCTCCCGCCCCAGGTGCAACTGGGGCTGCGCGTGGTGGCGGTGCAGTCGGCCCTGCCCGTCGCGCCGGTGGTGGTGATCGTGCCGGACGCGGCGTCGTACGTCGAGCGCCTCGCGGGCTGGACGCGCGAGGCGCGGTACCCGATCCTGATCGACGACGGCACGCCCCTGGCCAAGGAGGACGTCGCCCGCTTCGTGCGCGCCTTCGCGCCCGAGCGCGTGCTGCTCTGGTCGGGCGCGTCGAAGGACGCCGAGGGTGAGCGCCGGGGGCGGGTGCTCGCCGCCGTCGCCGCCGCGTGGGGCGCCCCGCCCCAGGCCGACACCTGGGAGGCGCTGATCGGGCACTGGATGGCGGGGAAGCACACGCCGTTCGGCGTGGTGGTGGCGCACGAGTCGGACCCGTCGTGGACCGCGGCCGCCGCCCTGGCCGCCGGGCGGGGTCAGCCCGTCGTGTGGGTCGAGCCCCCGGACCGGGGCACGACGGGCTGGAGCAAGCCCGATCGCGTCGATCGCTTCCTGGAGGACCTCGCCGCCCAGCTCGACGGGCTCAAGCTGCCGTGGCGCGACCTTGCGGACGCGATCGAGGGCGTGACGCTGTGCCTGAACACCTCGCCCAAGGTCCAGGCGTCGCCCGCCAGCGACCGCGAGATGATCGCGCTGACCGACCAGGTGGGTCGCCTGGGCTCGACGGGCGCGCCCGGCCCGCGCTGGGGCTGGGGCGGGCAGGTCTTCGGGACCGCCGCCCAGAGCGCCTACCGCGCCATGTGCGCCTTGTTCCTGCACCCGGCCCCCGACGCGGGGAGGGCCTGGCTGTTCGACGGCTACCGCGACCAGGGCACCTTCGCCGCCTTCGACGCCACCGCCGCCGGCGACGCCCTCACCAAGGCCGGGTGGAGCGCCCACGTGCTCGACGCCCCGCGCTCCAGCCGCGAGGACTGGATGCGCCAGGTGGAGCGCGGCGTGAACGCCGACCTGGTCATGGTCAACACCAGCGGCAACTGGGACTTCTTCGACCTCCAGCCCGGTCAGTGCCGCCCGACGGAGGTGCCCACGCTGGGCCGCCCCGCGATGGTCCACTTCGTCCACTCCTGGTCCTTCCAGGTGGGCTCGCGCCGCGACGCCATCGCGGGGCGCTGGCTCGAGCACGGCGCCTACGCCTACGCCGGGTCGGTGCAGGAGCCCTTCCTGCAGGCCTTCGTGCCCACGCCCGACGTCGCCCAGCGCATGCTCTCGGCCGCCCCGTGGGGCGCGAGCGTGCGCTGGGAGGCCGGCCCGTTCTCCAAGCCCTGGCGCATCGCGGTCTTCGGCGACCCGCTCATCACCTGGTCCAAGCGCCCGCCCGCGGCGACGCTCGACCTCCCCGGCGCCACCGACCTCGGCCAGACCATGCGCCACGCCCTGGGCGAGCAACGCTTCGCCGAGGCCCTGCCGCTGCTGGCGGCCCTGGGGCGTGACGGCGACGTGGCGAAACTGGCCGCGGCCCTCCTCCGCGATCGGCCCGAGGCCCTGACGCCGACCGCCGCCGCCGCCTGCATGATGCCCCTCTTCCGCGTCGGTGACGTGGAGACGATGCTCAAGGTCGCCGTGCGGCTCGGGCCCGACCCCGCGACGGTGGTGATCGACAACCCGGTGGCGCTGGACGCGCTGTGGCACGTCGCGGCCCCCCGCCTGCCCACCGCCGCCGACCACGCCCTGCTCTACCTGCTCCGCAACAACATCCGCCTCGAACAGGCCGGCCGCGACGTCACGCCCCTGATCGGGGCCTGGGAGCGGGTCTTCGGGCGGGGGTCGGGGCAGTCGATGGTGCGGGAGGTCCGCGACAAGGTCACGCGCCCGGAGATCCGCCGGGAGCTGGACTCGCTCTACTCGGGCCCGCGCCGCTGACGGAACGTCCCCCACGACAGGGCCCCGTTGCGCCCGAACTCGACCCACGCCGACCCGTCACGGGCCGTCACCAGCCATTCGGACCGCGCGCGCGAGGGCGACCACCGCGGGTCTTCCGCCCGGCGCGGGCCGGCGCTCTGGAGCACCACCGCGGGCGCCATCCCCGACAGCCACTCGATCGCCGCGGGGATCGCCGACCCGTGGTGCGGCGCCTCGACCACGTCGGCGCGCAGCCAGGGCCATCGCTCGCGCATCGCGGCGATCGCCGACGCCTGCGCGTCACCCGTCAGCAGGAGCGAGCGCCCGCCCACCCGCGCCCACGCCGCCAGCGAGTGCTCGTTGTCGGCGCTCCACGGCGCCCCCCCAGGCGGCGACAGGACCTCGAAGGGAACGCCGCCCAGCACGAACCGGTCCCCCGCCGCCAGCACCACCACGTCGACGCCCCGGGCCCCGAGCATCGCCAGGGCCGCCGCCGCCGGCCCGCCCGGGCGTTCGCGGGCCTGGTCGACGAACCGCTCGCTCAGCAGGGCGCGCCGGACGCCCAGCGGCCCGAGCAGGTCGGGCAGGGCCGAGTAGTGGTCGACGTCGGGGTGGGTGAGCACGAGCGTGCGCACGCGCGTCTGGCCCAGGCACCGCAGGGCCCGCCGGATGACCAGCCGACCCGCCGAGGGGCTGGGCGAGCCGCAATCCCACAGCAGCGATTCGCCCCCGGCCCGGAGCAGGTGGGCCGACCCGTCGCCCACCGCGAGCGTGTCGATCCGCAGGGGCGCGGCGGGCCGCCACGCCCAGCGCCACTCGGCGCCGGCCCAGAACGCCAGCAGCCCGGCCAGGGCCAGGGGGCGCCAGTCGCGCCGCCGCGCCCACCCCAGCCACCACGCCCAGAGCGCCGTCGCCGCGAGCGTCCAGGCCATCGAGACCGGGGGCAGGTCGAGCGCGGCCCCGGGGATCGCGTCCAGCCGCTCCACCGCCCACACGCACGCCGACGCCGACCAGGTCAGCGGCGCCGCCCCCACCCCCGCCAGCGCGGGCGACGCCAGCCCGAGCAGCAGCGATCCGAACCCGATCGCCAGCACGAGCACCGACAGGGGCACGACCGCCATCGCCGCGGGGATCGCCAGCGGCGTGAGCAGCCCGGTCCGCCACAGCACCAGCGGGCTCGACACCAGCCAGCACAGCATGGTCGTCGACAAGAGGCCGCGGGCCGCGTTGAGAAGGCGGCGCCACGCGGGCGGGTCCAGCCAGCGCAGGTCGTCGAGCGTGCCCGTCCGGATGGGCGGGGGGAAGACCCGCGCGTGCACGCGCTGCCCCATCCACAGCAGCAGGGCCGTCAGCCCGCAACTGAGCTGGTACCCCAGCGACCACAGCTCCGAGGGCCGCCACACCAGCAGCCCCAGGGCCACCCACGCCAGAAGCGTGAGGCGGTCGTAGCGCCGCCCGAGCGCCTCGCTCAGCACGAGGGCCAGGGCCAGCACGCCCGCGCGCAGGATGGGCGCCGACGCCGGCACCAGCGCCAGGTACAGCAGCACCAGCGCCGCGATCCCGATGGGCTCGAGGCGCCCCGGGTCGCCCGCCAGGCGCACCACCCGCAGCAGCACCGCCACCAGCACCACGAGGTGGAACCCCGAGATCGCCAGCACGTGCGCCAGCCCCAGCCTCGTGAACGAGTCCCGCAGTTGCCCCGCCGCCTCCGCGCCCCCCGGGGGCGGCCTCCCCAGCAGCAGCGAGTGCACGAGCACCCGCCCCTGGTCGCTCAACCCCGCCGTCGCGCGGGCCAGCGACCGCTCCGCCCGGGCGCGCAGCGCCCCACGGAACGCGTGCCAGCCCGATCGGGCCCGCGCCCAGGCGCCGGCGTGGGCCTCGTCCGGCGCGATCAACGCCGCCCGCGGCACGTCCACCGACCCCACCAGCCCCCTCGACCGCGCCCACCGCGCCCGGTCGCTCTCCCCAGGGTTCAGCGCCGGACCGATCGCGCGGTACGCCCCCGTCACCACCACGCGGTCCCCCGCGCCCACCGCGGGGCGCTCGCGCGCCAGGACCGTGACCGCCCCTCGCGCCGGCCCCTCCCTCGGGTCGTCGCCCAGCCGGTCCACCGACAGTTCGAATCGCCAACCCGGGTCCTCGGGGCGGAACGCCATGAGCGGGTTGGTCGGCCTCTCGATGGCGGCGATCGGCGTCGAGACCACGCCCGTCAGGCGCACGGGCGCCTCCAGCGCGAGCCCCGCCAGGCGCGTCGCGAGCGAGTCCGCCGCATCCTCACGCTCCCGCAGCGCTCCCCACCCGGCTCCGAAGGCCACGAGCCCCATGGCGAGCGCCGCTCGGCACGCCTTCCCGCGCAGCAGCACCGCCGCCCCGCACGCCGCGCTCGACACGCTCAGCCACGACGCCGCCCCGCCCCACGACGCCAGCGACCCCAGCCAGATCCCGGCGGCGACCGCCGCCCAGGCGCACACCGCGCGAACGCGGGCCGGCGGGATGGGCGGAGGCGTGGTCAATCCCCGCCAGATTCGCCGACCGGGCCCGCACCGTCAAGCCGAGGCGCCCCCCGCGCGCCAGAAAAGACAGGCGGCCGAGCACGCTCGGCCGCCTGCGAAGGAGTCGATTGATCACCGATCAGCGGCGGCGACGCGCGATGGCCAGCCCGGCCAGTCCGAGCAGCGCCAGCGACCCAGGCGCCGGAATAACCTCGATGACGATGCCCGTGCCGACGATCTTCTTCTCGATGAAGGCCACGCCGCCCGGCAGGCTGATCGCCACCAGGTTGTTGTTCAGCACCACCATCACGTCGGTCCACGCGAACCCGGGCTGACCGATGCCGGGCAGGTTCACCGTCGCGACCGCCGTCCACTGACCGCTCTGCGAACCCGGGATGCTGATCGGCATCACGGGGTTGGTCACCAGGTCGTCCGTGCGCACCACGCTCGTGCCCATGTTCGTCGCGAACATCGTGCCGCTCACGTTCACCGTGCCGCCGGCCACGATCCCGTAGTCGCCGAACTCGCGGATGCGGATCTGCGAAAAGAACCGACCGGCGTGCGCCGTCAGGCGGACCTGCAACCGGTCACCCACCAGCGACGGAGCCCCACCCACGCTCTGGGCCCTGAAGCCCGAGGGGAAGAACACGAAGTTGTCGCTGATCAGACGCGGGCTGCCGAACAGCCCGTTGTCCGACCCGCCCTCGGACCAGTTGAAAAACGAAGCCGTGCCGCTCGAGCCGACCTGCCCGCCGGGACCAGGGGTCCACGGCACAAAGGCCAGCGCTGGCGCGCTCAATGCCAGCCCGACGGCTGCCGCGATACTCATCGATCTGCGCATTCCTCTCCTCCTATTCCAACGACGGATTCCAGAGCTGCCCACTCGGCTCCGTCTGTCTCTCTCAGACCCCTGGGCCGCCCGCTCGTATCGGCCGACCCCGGTGTTACCATGGTACCTGATACGGAGTCGGTTCACAAGGCGCGCTCGATGTAGTCGCAGCGGCAGACGGACCTGAGCACGTCCGGGGTGAGGGCGCGGTAGGCGCGGCCGGCTGCTTCGCGGATGTGGTCGTAGTCGTCGTACGCGCGGTTGCTCAGGTAGTGGCTCCGCATGTAGTGCCACAGCCGCTCCACCGGGTTGATCTCCGGGCTCTTGGGCGGCAGGAACAGGACCGCGATG
>VGXM01000005.1 GCA_016873295.1 Phycisphaerae bacterium | reverse complement strand
GTGGTGCGGCTCTGGTTCGCGGACGGCTCGACCGCGGTGGCCAAGACGCCGGCCCCGGGGTTCGGCGGGCTCGACGCCGAGGCCCGCTCGCTGGGCCTGCTCGCCCGGCGCTCGACGCTGCCCGTGCCGCGGGTGCTGCACGCCGAACCCACGCTGCTCGTTCTGGAGGACATGCCGGGCACCGTCGGCGCCGACGCAACGACCCAGGCCCACGCCGCGGACCTGCTCGCCGCGCTCCACGCCGTCACCAGCCGCGACGATCCCGAGGGGCTGGGGCGCTTCGGCCTCTCCTTCGACAACACCATCGGCCCGCTGCCGCAGCCCAACGCGTGGCAGGCGTCGTGGCCCGCGTTCTTCCGCGAGCGCCGCCTCGGCCCCATGATCGAGCGGGGGGCGCGCGAGGGCGCCCTGTCGAGCGGGCTGGGCGCGCGGCTCTCGCGCCTGTCCGCGCGGCTCGACGAGCTGGTCCCGGCCTCGCCCCCGCCCTCGCTGGTCCACGGCGACGTCTGGACGGGCAACGTCCTGTCGTCCCGCGGCCGGATCACGGCCCTGCTCGACCCCTCGCCCTACTACGGGCACGCGGAGGTCGAGCTGGCCTTCATCACGCTCTTCTCGACGTTCCGCACCGCGTTCTTCGGGCCCTACTTCGAGCGAAGCGGCACGCCGCGGGCCGACCAGGAAGCGTTCTTCTCGACCCGTCGGCACGTCTACAACCTCTATCCGCTGCTGGTACACGCCCGCCTGTTCGGGGCCTCGTACGCGGACCAGGTGGCGTGCACGCTCCGCGGGCTGGGCTTCTGACGCTACCCTGCGGCATGCAGGACACCCCCATCGCCCGGGCCCAGGCCTTCATGCGCGACAACGCCGTCGACGCCTGGCTGGTCCACGACTTCCGCGTCAACAACCACGCCTTCTCCACGCTCGTGCCGCCCGCGCCCGGCGCCAAGCGCTGGACGACGCGACGCTGCGACCTCTTCATCCCCGCCCGCGGACGCCCCACGCTCCTGGTGCACGCCATCGACGCCGGGCAGTTCGAGCACGCCGCCGGCTTGGGCGTCGAGCGCAAGGTCTTCCTCACCTGGCGGCAGTGGCAGGGGGAGCTCCGCGGGCTCCTCCAGGGGCACGCCAAGGTCGCCATGGAATACTCGGCCAACAACGAGCTGCCGGTGGTCGGCGTCGTGGACGCGGGCACCGTCGAGTTCGTGCGCGGGGTCGGGGCCGAGGTCGTGTCCTCCGCGGACCTGATCCAGGCGTGCGTGGCGGCGTGGTCGCGCCAGGCCGTCGAGCTGCACGCCCAGGCCTCCGCCCAGGTCGCCCTCATCAAGGACCACGCCTTCGACGTCATCCGCAAGGCGCACGCGGCGGGGCGCGTCATCCACGAGCACGAGGTGGTCGAGGCGATCCACGGGGGCTTCCGCGACGCGGGGCTGGAGTGGCCCGACGGCCCCATCGTCGCCGTCAACGCCCACGCCGCCGACCCCCACTACGAGCCCTCGCCCGACCACCCCACGCCCATCAAGCCGGGCGACTGGGTGCTGCTGGACCTGTGGGCCCGCCGACCCGGCGAATCCAACATCTTCTCCGACATCACCTGGGTCGCTTTCGCGGGGCGCGAGCCCACGCCCGAGCACCGCAAGGTCTTCGAGACGGTGAAGGCGGCCCGCGACGCCGCCGTCGCCGCCGCCCGGGCCGCCTGGAGCCGCGAGGAGCCGATCCGCGGCTACCAGCTCGACGACACAGCCCGCCACGTCATCGCCGAGGCCGGCTTCGAGAAGGCCGTCAAGCACCGCACGGGGCACTCCCTCAGCCCGGGCCAGTTCGTCCACGGCGTGGGCATGAACCTCGACAACCTCGAAACCCACGACACCCGCCTCATGCTCCCCGGCATCGGCTTTACCGTCGAACCGGGCGTCTACCTCGACGGTCGCTTTGGCGTGCGCCTCGAGATCAACCTCCATGTCGACCCCGCCCGCGGCCCCGTGGTCACAAGCTGCGTCCAGGACGACATCGTTCTCCTCGCCTGATCAGGCCGGGTGGAACAGGCGCCCCGCCTGTCCGCTCTGTTCATCGCGCGATGCCCCAGGAGAGACGCCGGCCACGAGGCGGTTTGGACGTTCCTCCTCTGCCAGCCCCCACCCGCACCGCAGGGACGTGGTATTGCTCGAAGGCGGCGCCGTTTCGCCCGCGATGGTGTCGTGGCGAACCCGGACAGGTTGACGGGGCGTGGAGACGTGCTTGGGCGCTCGGCGTTCACACGACTTCGAGCGTGTTCCTTGGGTATGACCACTACGGGCGGGCTTGACCTGCTCCGGAGAACCTGAGCCAGTCCGGACGAGGGCTTTTCGGGTGCAAGGTGCCCAGGAGACTCTCGATGAAGCGGACGCGACACACGACCGAGGAGATCATCCGGAAGCCGCGTGAGGCCGAGACGCTCGTGGCCTCGGGGCAGACGCGGCCCAGGTCCGCCAGAAGTTGGAGGTCAGCGAGCAGACGCTGGGGCGGTGGAGGAAGCAGTACCGCGGGATGGGCGACGAGGACATCCGGCGGCACAAGGCGCTGGAGGAGGAGAACCGCCGCTTGAAGAAGGCGGTGGCGGACCTGACGCTGGACAAACAGATCTTGAAGGAAGCCCCGGAGGGAAAAGACTGAGCCCGGCGTCGCGGCGGGCCTTGGTGGTGCGGGTTCGGCGCGGCATCGCGGACCTGTCGGAGCTCGGGCGTGCCGCACGCTGGGCCAGGCGCGGAGCACCCGGCGGTTCCAGGGGACGTAACTCCTCAGCAGTGTTCCACGCGCCGGACGCGAACGGGAACCGACTTGCGCTTGGGCCGAGGGGAGTGCATCACACGCGGCGTGGGCACGGACGCCGCCGCACGCCAGGCCGCCGACCTCGAAGCGCCCCCGCGGCAAACCCGATCGCGTGCCACGACTGTTCGGCTCGGCGAACAGTCGTGCGCCCGCCACCGGACACTGCATCCCTCGCCGGACACCGCGTCCCTCGCCGGACACGACTGTGCCCCCAGCGGCACAGTCGTGGCACCCGGCGTGCCACGACTGTTCGGCTCGGCGAACAGTCGTGCGCCCGTCGCCGGACACTGCGTCCCTCGCCGGACACGACTGTGCCCCAAGCGGCACAGTCGTGGCACACGGCGTGCCACGACTGTTCGGCTCGGCGAACAGTCGTGCGTCCGTCGCAGGACACTGCGTCCCTCGCAGGACACGACTGTGCCCCAAGCGGCACAGTCGTGGCACACGGCACAGGCGTCCCGCCTGTCCATTCCTGCCCGGTGCAATGGGTGGGATAGGCGCGACGCCTGTCCTACCCGATCGCGTGCCACGACTGTTCGGCTCGGCGAACAGTCGTGCGTCCGTCGCAGGACACTGCGTCCCTCGCCGGACACGACTGTGCCCCAAGCGGCACAGTCGTGGCACCCAACGCCGTGAACTTGTTGGCTGAGCGTGTGCTCCAAGTGCCCGCGTGGCGTTGAGTTATGGATTGCGCCAGTCGGCGCGGCCTCCGAGCCGATGGTTGGAGTGCAGCTGCAACCAAGGCAAAGGAGGCCACGATGTTCAGTGCGTCGATTGGCGGCGGGGATGCCGCGCACACACTCTATCGGCACCCGCTCGCGTCCGCCATCACCGCCGTGCTCGGGCCCGCCGCGCGGCTCGGGCGAGGGTGGAACGGCGTGACGCTCGCGCTGGCCGCGATCCTCATGAGCTGGGACCCCGCGCCCACGCTGGCGCAGCGGTTCGAGTCGGTGCTGTCCATCCTCGACGCGGCCCTGCCGCGCCGCCCGGCATCGGCGGAGGTGAAGGCGACGTCGGAGAGGTTGAGGTCGGAGCCATCCTCGGGCCGTCGGGCCTGGCTCATGAAGAGGTAGCCGTCGGGGGCCCCAAGGTCGTCGAGCGTGGCGAACCCGTGGAAGACCTGGTCGCGGAACTTGCGGACGCGGCGCCAGCAGTAGGGCCCGCGGTCGAGCGAGCCGTCGAATCGTGCGGCCCAGCGTCCGTAGCCGCGCAGATGGCGTCGCTTGAGGGGTCGTCGATGGGGACGATGCGGTCGCCGCGCGCGTGGTTGGGGAGCTGGGCCGCGGGGACGGTGCACTGGAAGCGGTGCCCGGCCCGCTCGTAGCCCACGGAGCGGCAGAGCGTGTGGGTGGAGGCGAAGAGGGTGGAGAGCGGCCAGCCCTCGTCGTCGGCGTCTCGGATGCAGCCCTGCATCAGGCGCTTGGCGCAGGACCGTCCGCGGAGTTCGGGCGGGACGGCGACGCCGGCGATTCCGAGCATGGGCACGGATTGGCCGCCGAAGTGCTGCCCCATGGGGACGCGCACGAGACTGGCGACCGGGCGACCGGCGTCTCGGAGGACGCGGAGGTTGTCGCGCGACGCGTGTGCGATCCACTCGACGACGCTCTCGCTGGTCCCGGCGAAGGCGAGGGCGAGGGCGCGAACGCCCTTGGCCTCGTCGTCGGGACGCAAGCCGGAGAGAGTGGACTGGTCGGGCATGGGCGACGGTAGCGCGGCGGCCGCGGCGACTGGGGATGCAGGAAACCCAGGTGGAGCTCGGCGTGGCGGAGGTGGTTCTGGATCCACTCCGGGTGGGTCAAGGGTCCGAGAACAGGGTTGGGGAGGGTGGTCGCCTGTTTCTGGAGGCGGTCGAAGGCGTCGCGGAGTCGGCGGAGGCCCTCATGGGACGGCGGGTCGTCGGTGCGGCGCGTGCCGCCTCTGACGCCCGGGATGCGGACGCTGGTGCGGAGCGGCGCCTTGAGGGACCTGCGCTTGGACGTGCGGAGGATGATCCCGATGGGCCATGGGACCTGCATGTCCTTCGGGCAGGCGTCGAGTGACTAGCCGACCGAGCCGGCGATGAGCCCGTCGATCTGCCCGCGGGACCCGTTGCCGGCGGCTATCGGAGCGAAAGGGTGACGACGGTGATGTCGTCGATGGCCTTGCCGCCCTCGGCGCCGTCCATGGCGGCATCGACGAGCCTGACGGCCAGGTCGGCGGGCGAGGCGGGCCCGAGGGGGACCAGGATGGAATCGAGCCGCTCGGCGCCGCGGCCGTCGCTTCCCGTCGCGAGCATGTCGGTGAGGCCGTCGGTGTAGAAGACGACGCGCGCCCCCGGGCCGAGGCGAGCCTGGGCTTCGGGGTACTGGGCGTCGTCGAGCAGGCCCAGGACGTCGCCCAGGGCGCCATCGAGGGGTGTGATCGAGGCGGCCGCGGGGTTGACCAGTCGCGGGGCGGGGTGTCCTGCGCTGCTGTAGGTGACAACGCGGGAGGCGGGATCGAGCATGGCGGCGACGGCGGTGACGAAGCGGCCCTCGACCATGAGGGGGAGGAGGCGGCGGTTGGCGTAGGTGAGGAGCTCGGCCGGTCCGGAGGCAAGTGGGGCGTCGGAGGAGAGGATGGCGTGGAGCATGCCCATGATCATGGCGGCGTCGGCGCCGTGGCCTGCGACGTCGGCGACGATGAGCATGAGGCGGCCGTCGGGGAGAGGGAAGAAGTTGAAGTAGTCGCCGCCGGCGCGTTCGCAGGGCTGGTAGTGCATGCCGATCTCGACCCCGCCGGTGGCGCCGTGCCAGATGCCGGGGCGGTCGGGGTGGGGGCGGGGGAGCATGCGTCGCTGAAGGCGGCTGACCTGCTCGAACTGCATGTCGAGGGCGCGGGCCAGGTCGGCGTTGCGCTGGGCGGTGGTGATGTTCTCGATCGCCGACTCGATGAGGTTGAGGATGAGGAGGGCGCGTTCGACGTCGGCGAACTCGACCTCGCTCCAGCGTCGGCGGAAGACCAGGACGCGCTTGCACATCTTGCCGCCGGAGAAGAGCGGGAGGAGGAGGCAGGAATCGAAGTCGGCGAGCTCTCGGCCGATGATGGGGTCGCTGCCGAGGTTGAGGTCCCGGATCAGCTCGGGCTGTCGGCGGCGGAGGATGGACCCGATGAACCCGCCGCGCTGCGGCTCGACGCGGCCGTCGTCCTCGGCCACTTCGACGGAGCTGCGTCGGCGCGGGATGGAGAGGAGCTTTCGAGTGACGCGGAAGTCGCCCTTGTCCAGGCCGGCGGTGGAGACGACGAGCATGGCGTGTGGCTCGTCGGAGACCGGGCCGTCGGAGGCGTAGACCGCGCCGAGGCGGAAGAGCTCGTGCGGGTCACGGACGGTGGAGAGGTGCTGCATGGGGGCGAGGAGCTGGAGCAGCAGTTCCTCGAGGTCCATGCCGGCGGGCGCGACGATGCCCGACGAGTCGGTCTCGTTGGACTGTGCGCCGCCCAGGTCTCGACTGAGGGCTATGTAGGAACCGCCCGCCATGGGACCTCCACGGCCAGAGCATACCACGAAACGGGGCGGGCGCGGACCGGGGGGGGCGTCTGGAACGACAATCGGAAGCCGACGCCGGCGGCCAGGTCCGGTGGGGCCGCTCGTCGAGGGCGTGGTAGAGCGGAAACTGCGCCATGACCTCGAAGCCGAAGCGGCGTCCCTCGTACGTGAATCCCGGGGCCCAGCAGAGTTCGAGGTCGCCGTTGGTCTCGTAGAGCCGGTCGACCTCGGCGGTGAGGTGCCAGGCGCCGGTGGGCTGGGAGGTGAAGCGAGGGGGGAAGACGCGGTCGTCGACGAGGCGCCGGCGAGCGGGCGGCCCGGACGGTGTCGCCGCCGCCGGCGTCGCCCTGGTAGAAGCGTCACTTGAGGGTGAGGCCGAGGTCGGGGACGCCGCGGTTGTACTCGCGGCCGGCCATGTGCTCGTCGGCCCTCACGACGGCGGGGATGCCGAGGTCGAGGGCCAGGCCGCGGTCGAGGCCGTGGGCGGGCCTCGCCTTCCGCCGGCGCAAGTGAAGGACTCCGGGCTCGCGCCCGGGGCTCGTTGGGACGAGCCCAACGTGCGAGCGTGGGTCGGCGGGGTGTCGGGGGTGTGTCAGCCCTGGGCCATTTTGGCGGCCTTGGCCTTGGCGTCGTCGAGGTTGCCGACGTACATGAAGGCGCCCTCGGGGAGGTCGTCGCCCTCGCCGTTGCACAGGCGCTCGAAGGAGTCGATGGTCTGCTCGAGCGGGGTGTAGACGCCCTTGATGCCGATGAACTGCTCGGCGACGAAGAAGGGCTGGGAGAGGAAGCGCTCCATCTTGCGGGCGCGGGCGACGGTGCGCTTGTCCTCCTCGGAGAGCTCGTCGACGCCCAGGATGGCGATGATGTCCTGGAGGTCCTTGTAGCGCTGGAGGATCTGCTGGACGCGGCGGGAGACCTTGTAGTGGCGCTCGCCGATGATGCCGGGGTCGAGGATTCGGCTGGTGGAGGCGAGGGGGTCGACGGCGGGGTAGATGCCCTTCTCGGCGATGCCACGGCTGAGGACGACGAAGGCGTCGAGGTGGGAGAAGGCGGTGGCGGGGGCGGGGTCGGTGAGGTCGTCGGCGGGGACGTAGATGGCCTGGACGCTGGTGATGGCGCCCTTGTTGGTGGAGGTGATGCGTTCCTGGAGCTCGCCCATCTCGGTGGAGAGGGTGGGCTGATATCCGACGGCGCTGGGCATGCGTCCCAGGAGGGCGGAGACCTCGGAGCCGGCCTGGGTGAAGCGGAAGATGTTGTCGACGAAGATGAGGGTCTCCTTGCCGGACGCGTCGCGGAACTCCTCGGCCATGGTGAGGCCCGAGAGGGCGACGCGGAGGCGGGAGCCCGGGGGCTCGTTCATCTGCCCGAAGACCATGGCGACCTTGTCGATGACGTGGGCCTTGTTGCCCTTCTCGTCGGTGTACTCGGCCTCCTTCATCTCGCGCCAGAGGTCGTTGCCCTCGCGGGTGCGCTCGCCCACGCCGCAGAAGACGGAGTAGCCGCCGAACTCGCGGGCGACGCGGGCGATCATCTCCTGGATGATGACGGTCTTGCCGACGCCGGCGCCGCCGAAGAGGCCGATCTTGCCGCCTCGGACGAAGGGGCAGAGGAGGTCGACGACCTTGATGCCGGTGGGGAGGATCTCGGTCTTGGGGTTGAGCTGGGCGAACTCGGGCGGGGCCTTGTGGATGGGGGCGCGCTTCTTGGCGGCGACGGCCGGCCCGTTGTCGATGGGCTGGCCGAGCAGGTTGAAGACCCGTCCAAGGACCTCCTCGCCCACGGGAACGGCGACGGGGGCGCCGGTGTCGGTGCAGGGAATGCCGCGGCGGAGACCGTCGGTCGAACCCAGGGCCACCGCCCGCACGCGCCCGCCACCCAGGTGCTGCTGGACCTCGCCCGTGAGGGACAACTCGCCGGTCTTGGACTTGGTCTTGACTTCGACGGCATTGTAAATGTCCGGGAGCTTGTCCTCGGGGAACTGCGCGTCGAAAGTGGATCCGATGACTTGGGTGATGACGCCCTGGGTGGCCATGGTGGGTTCCTGCGGAGTGCGATCAGACGCCGAACGCGACCCGGTCAACTCGGGGCGATCGGAGGGGCGGAAGGATAGCCCGGGGCGGCCCCGCCGAACAGGGGCGGGGGCGTTTCGCGGCGGCGCGGCTCAGGTCTTGAGGTCGAAGCTCCCGACGCTCACCCCGCCTTGAGTGTCCTCGATCTCGACCCAGAGCCTGGCGTCGGCGGGGATCGGGTTGGGGATCTCGGCGTGGGTGTGCCAGCGGTTGGGCTCGGCGTGGTCTTCGACCTCGGCCCGGGCCTTCACCGAGCCCCTGGCGTCCTGGGTTCCGATCCAGAACCGGACGGCGGCGACCTTGGCCGTCGAATCCGCCGGGGCGGTCACCGTGACGTCGATGGGGGCGTCCTTGCCGGCGACGATCGAGCCCTGGTCGCGCGTGGCGGAGGCCTGGAAGGGCCCGATCGCGGTGGAGCCGAGCGTGATCACGGCGCCGCCGTGCCCCGCGGTCGACGGGACCTCGGTGCTCTTGGGCTGCGGGCGCTGATCGGCGGGGGCGGCGGGTGGGGCCTTCTCACAGGCGGCGGGGATCAGAAGGCACGTGGTCAGGGCGATGGCGACGGCGAATCTCATGGGAGTCTCCTGTCTGGCGCGGATGGTACGGGGATCGAAGGTGGGGCGCTCGCCGCGGGCAGGCCCCGGCCCGGGGCAGCGCGCCGGATGAGCGAATAGCCGGCGGGAACGACGATGAGGTTGAGGAACGTGGAGCTGAGCAGGCCGCCCAGCACGACGACGGCGAGGGGCGCGAGCAGCTCGCTGCCGGGCCTCCCCGCGGCGAGGGCCAGGGGGACGAGCCCGAGGGCGGCGCACAGGGCGGTCATGAGGATGGGCACGAGGCGTTCCATCGATCCGCGGACGATGGCGTCGGCGAGGGGTCTTCCCTCGAAGTCGGTGAGGTGGCGGTAGTGGTTGACGAGCAGGATGCCGTTGCGCACCGCGATGCCGAAGAGCGTGATGAAGCCGACGAGGCTCGCGATCGAGATGACGGGGGCCTGGTAGGGCGTCGAGGCCAGGCCCACGAGCGCCAGGGTGTTGCGGGCGAGCCCGAGCGGTCCCCCGGCGTGCAGCATCGAGTCCGTGACGAAGACGGCGAGGACGCCCCCGATCGCGGCGAGCGGGAGGTTCACCATGACCAGGGCCGCGACCTTGAGCGATCCGGTCGAGAGCTGGAGCAGGAGGAGCATGACCAGTGAGACGCCGACGCCCGCGACGAGGAGTGTCCGGCTGCCGGAGCGCTGGGCCTCGAACTGCCCGCCGAACTCGACGGTGCACCCCGCGCGGGCGACGATGGGCTCGACCCTGGTCCGGACCTGCTCGACCAGGTCGCCGAGGTTGTGGCCCGCGGCGACGTTGCAGGAGATGACCGCCTTGCGCTGGGCCTTTTCTCGGGCGATGATGTTGCTGGTCCGCTGGGGCCCGATGTCGGCGACCTCGGAGAGGCGCACGAGCCGGCCGTCGCGTCCCTCGAGGATGAGGCCCCTGACCTGCTCGACGCGCCGGCGCTCCTCGGGCGCGAGGCGCACGACCACGTCGAGGCGGCGGACGCCCTGGTTGACCTCGGCGACGACCTCCCCGTGCAGGGCGGTCCGCACCTGCTCGGCGGCGTCGGCGGGCGTGAGCCCGGCGGCGGCCAGGTCGGCGTGGCGGTAGTTGATCGGCAGCGACGTGACGAGCACCTCACGGTTGGCGGTGACGTCGCGGGCGCCGGGGAGGGTTCCAAGCTCGCGCTCGACCTCGCGCGCCAGGCCGCGGAGCGTGGAGAGGTCGTCGCCGTAGACGTTGATCGCGATGGCCGCGGGCGTCCCCGAGAGGATGTGCGACAGGCGGTGCTCGATGGGTTGCCCGATCTGGACGGTGACCCCGGGCACGCCCAGGGCGATGTCGGCGACCGCGGCGCGGACCTGCGCCGGTCGGGCGTGGGGCTCGAGCGTCAGGTCGATCTCGCTGCTGGAGACGGGCTCGGCGTGTTCGTCGCGCTCGGCGCGCCCGGTGCGGCGGGTGACGCTCCGCACGCCGTCGATCCGGATGAGGCGCTGCTCGATCGCCCGGGCCAGGCGATCGCTCTCGTCCAGCGAGGTGCCCGGGGGCGAGGAGACGAAGACGGTGAGCGACCCCTCGTTGAACTCGGGGAGGAAGGACGTGCCGAACGTGCCGGCGAGGAGCCCCGCCAGCCCCGTGACGAAGGCGGCGCCCGCGAGGACCGCGCCGCGGTGGGCGAGGGACCAGCGCAGGGAGGGCTCGTAGCGGCGCTTGAGCCAGCGCACGAGCCAGGCGTCGGCGCGGGGGCCGTGCCCCGGCGGAGGGGACTCGGCGCGGGGGCGGAGCAGCAGCTTGCACATGGCGGGCGTGACGGTGAGCGCCACCAGGAGCGACGCCAGGATCGAGACGATGTAGGTCACGCCCAGGGGCGCGAAGAAGCGCCCCTCGAGCCCCTCCATGAAGAGCAGCGGCACGAACACGATCACGATGATGACCGTGGCGAAGACCATCGCCGGGCGGATCTCGTTGCTGGCGCTGAGGACGACCTCGGCGACGGTCGGTCGGCGGTCCTCGGGGAGGGCCGATCGCTCGCCCAGGCGGCGATGGACGTTCTCGACGTCGATGATGGCGTCGTCGACGAGCACGCCGATCGCGACGGCCAGCCCGCCCAGCGTCATGACGTTGAGGGTCATCCCCAGCCAGTTCATGGCCAGGAGGGCGGCGGCCAGGGAGAGCGGCAGGGCGGTCAGGGTGATGACGGTGGTGCGCACGTTGAGCAGGAACATGACGAGCACGACCGCGACGATGACGGTCGCGTCCCGCAGCACGTGGGTGACGTTGGTGAGCGAGCGCTGGATGAAGCGGCTCTGGCGGAAGACCTCGCGGTTGATGGCGATCCCCTCGGGGAGCCCCTGCTCGATGCGGTCCAGGGCGTCGTCGATCGCCGCGGTGATCCGCAGGGTGTTGGTCCCCGGGGACTTCTGGATGGTGAGGACGACCGCGGGGAGGCCCTGGTTGGCCGCGGTGCCGCGCCTGGGGGCGGGCCCGAGCGTGACCTCGGCGACGTCGCCCAGCGTGATGGGGGAGCCGTTGCTCGACGCGACGATGGTGGAGGCGATGTCGCGCACGCCGCGCACCCGCGCCGCCTGGCGGATGGGCCACTCCTGGCGTTCCACGTCGGCGAGGTAGCCGGCGCTGGCGGTGCTGTGGGCGGCCCGCGCCGAGTCGACGACGTCGCGGATGGAGAGCCCGTGGAGGGTCAGGCGGTCCTGGCGCACGTTGACCTGGTACTCGGGGAGCTCCCCGCCGATCGCCGACACCTGGGCCACCCCGGGCACGCCCAGGAGCTTGGTGCGCAGGTCAAACTCGGCGTAGGCCCGCAGGTCCAGATCGCTGACGCTGGCGTCGGGGCTCGAGACGGCCAGGAGCATGATCTCGCCGGTGAGGCTCGTGATGGGGGTGATCTCGGCGTGGGCGTTCTCGGGGAGCGAGTCGCGGGCCCCGGCGAGGCGCTCGGCGACGAGCTGGCGGGCGCGGTAGATGTCGGTTCCCCAGTCGAACTCGACCCAGACCAGCGAGAGGGAGATGGCCGAAGCGCTGCGGACGCGGCGCACGCCCGGCAGCCCGTTCACCGACGCCTCGATGGGGAAGGTGACGTACTGCTCGACCTCGTCGGCGGCGAGCCCGCCGGCCTCCGTCAGGACCACCACCGTGGGGGCGTTGAGCTCGGGGAAGACGTCGACGGGCATGCGGGGCAGCCGGACCAGCGCGTAGATCAGGAGCGCCGCCGCGACAAGCAGCACCAGCGAAGACTGCCGGAGCGAGAATGCGATCAGGTACCTGAGCATGGAGCGTCCCTACTTGTCGCCCTCGTGGAAGGTCCCGTCGGGGTGGAAGTGCCCGCCCCGGGCGATGCTGCCGCTGGTCGCGATCATGAGCTGGTAGACGCCGTCGAGCACCACCTCGTTGCCCTCGGCCAGGCCGCTGCGGACGACGACCCAGCGTCCGTCGTCGGCGCCCAGGTCCGCCTGCATGCGGATGGCGCGGTCGGGGCCGGCGGGGTCGCGCCTGAAGATGATGCTCTCCAGGCCGTCGCGCACCACGCACGCGAGCGGGATCGCCAGCTCCTCGGCGCCGCCCGCGACGATCACCTCGACGAAGGCAGAGACCCCGGCCCGGGCCCAGGGCGGCGGGGCGCCAGGCTCGGGGGTGACGACGAGCTCGATGGTCCGGCGCGAGGCGTCGGCGACGGGGGCCCAGCCCAGCGTGCCGCGGACCGGCGCCGCGCCGTCGAGCGATCCGCCCCGCGGCGCCACCACCGTGACGCTCTGCCCGGCGGTCAGGCGCCCCAGGTCGCTCTGTAGGGCGGCGGCCCGGAACCGCACCTGCTCGGGACGCACGACCGAGACCACCAGCCCGTGCTGCTCGACAAGTCCCCCCGACGTGGCGGCCACCGCGTCCACCACTCCGGCGGCGGTGGCGCGGACCTCGATCGTCGACAGCGACTGCCAGCGCGGGCGGCCCTGAGCCTCCTCGGCCAGTTCGTCTGGGGTCAGCCCCGTGAGGGAGGCCGCGGTTTCCATCAGGATGCCGAGGCGGGCGCCGGCGGCGGCGAGCTGCGCGAACGCCTGGCGCTCCCGGGCGACCAGGTCGGCCTCCTTCTCCAGCGTCTCGGCCAGGGCGGCGCGCGACGCCGACAGCGTGGCCCGCGCCTGCGCCACCTCGTCGCCGCTGGCGCCCCCGGCGTCGCGGAGCCGCTCCAGCGACGCGACGCGCTGCGTCCACAGGCCGACGGCGGTCTGGATTTCCTCGTGGTGGCGTTCGTGGGCGGCCTTGAAGGGGGCGATGCTCTCCGCCGCGGCCTCCGCCAGGCGCAGGGCCGCCCGCGCGTCGGCCAGCTCGCGCTGCAGCTCGCGCCAGCGGGGCGAATCGAGGCGGTAGAGGACCGTCCCGGCCTGGACGGACTCGAACTGGTCGACGAGGACCTCGACGCGCCCCGCCGCGGGGACGCGGTGCTCCTGCCGGGCCGAGGGCGTGAGCTCGAACCGCCCCGGCACGCGCAGGGTCCGCGACACGTCACGGCGCTCCACGCGCGCGAAGGTGATGCCCAGGTTCTGGCGCACCACCGCCGGGATCTCGACGCGGTTGGTGGGGGCCGGCTCCGCGGAGGGCGGGGGATGGGCCGCGGGCCCCGCTCCCGGGCGGTCGCACCCGCCCGCGGCTCCCGCCGCGATCACGACGATCATGGCGACACGATTCATGGCTTGTCTCCGTTGGTGACGCCGGCGGAGAGCGCGGGCCCGTTCCGCGGGCCCGGGGGAGGCCCCCGCAACTCCTCGATCTCGATCGCGCCGAGGGCCTCGGCCGCCAGCGCGTCGACCAGCCTGATCCTGGCCTCGTGGAACGACCGGATCGCCTGGAGCTGGAGGAGGGGATCGACGCGCCCCAGCTCGGCGGCCCGCCGGGCCTCCGCCCACTGCTCGTCGGCGAGCGGGAGGACCGACGTCTCGACCGCTTCCCGCACGCGTCGTTCGGATTCGAGGCGCGTCATCGCGACCGCGAGGCGCGAGCCGAGGTGCTCGTACAGGCTCTCGAATCGCCCGCGGGCGACGTCGCGGGTCGCGCTGGCCTCCGCCACGCCGCGGCGGTTGGCGTTCCACAGCGGGAAGGGGAGCGACAGGCCCAGGAGCACGCGCTCGTTGCCCTCGTCGGACGCGAGCCCCGGGGCGACCGACAGGTCCGGGTACTGCTTGCGCACCTCCAGGCGCAGCGATCGCTCGGCGACCTCGTACTCGGCCCGGGCCGCTCGGATCTCCGGGTGGCGCGCCCCCATCTGCTCCAGCGACGCCTCGGGCGAAGCCGGGCGAGCGTCGAAGGCGACCGATTCGATCAGGACGACGTCCGCGGTGGGCGCCAGCCCGAGCACGTCGAGCAGGCCCAGCCTCAGCTCGCGGGCCCCGGCGCGGGCGACGCCCGCGTCCAGCTCCGCGATCGCCAGCTCGACGCGGAACACGCGGGCATCGACGCGCGAGAGCACGCCGGCGTCCTCCTGGCGCCCGGCCAGGTCCGCGATCGCGCGGAGCTGGTCGATCAGGGCCTCCGCCAGCCCGGCCCGCGCCGACTGGGCCGACCACTCGACCCAGCGCCGGCGAAGCAGGCCCCGGGTCGCCCACTCGCGGGCCGCGACGCGGCACACCTCCGCCGCCAGCTCCGCGTCGGCCCGGTCGCGCTCGGCCCCCGTGCGTCCCGAGATCGGCAGCGTCAGCCCGAGCGTGCCGCCCACGACCCAGGGGTTGGGCACGCCCGTGAGGATGCGTTCGAAGTCGACGCCCAGCACGGGGTCGCTCCAGCCGCCGGCCCGGTCGGCGCCGGCCCGGGCCACGCCCAGCTCGAGCCGGGTCACGCGAAGCTCGCGATTGAACACGAGGGCCACGGGCTCGGCCTCCCGCAGCGTCAATCCGTCCGAGGGGTCGAAGGGCGTGTCGTCGCCCTCCGCCTCCCCGAGTCGCTGGGCGAGGCGGAGGGCGGCCTCGTCCGCGGCGCCCCGGGCCAGCCACGCGTCGCGCGCCGCCCGGAGGTCGAGCGGCCTGGGCTCGTACGACCGGCACGCGGCCATCGCCACGCCGATCAACATCAGCACCACGGCTCTGGGGGCGCCCGCACCGCCCCCCGGCGTCTCCGAGTATCTCATCCTGCGGTTCCTTGGCGGCGTCCGTGATCGCACGGCCCGCGATCCACCACACGCCCTCGCATGCGCCGCGGAACGGCGCGTGAGGGCCCCGAAGTTCAGGGCACGGGCGCGCGGGCTAGAGCAGGAGGGCGCGGCTGGTCCGCAGCAGATGGTCGCGGGCGCGTCGCGGTCGGCGGTCGGCGCCGCGCGGGGCTCGACCGGGCCCGGGGCGGGCGGGCGCGAGCGCCATCGGGTTCGCCGCGATCGCCACGCCGCCGTCGTAGGCCGGCGTGGGGCGCGGCGCGATCATCCCCCTCGACGGCACCATGGAGTGATCGGGGAGGGTGATCAGGGACCCGTCGCACGGGCGCTCGGCGTCCCGGTCGTCGCTCCCGCCGTCGGGATCGACGGGGTCGCAGTGGCGGTGTTCCGGGGCCCAGGACAGCCCCGGCGGCGCCCCGCCGACGTCGTCGCACGGAGCGTGCAAGTGCAACCCGCCCCCGTCGTGCCGATGCGCCAAGACCGTGGCCCCTCCCAGGGCGCCCAGGGCCAGCAGCGGCGTCAGCACCACCACGAGGGCCCAACGCACCGCGTCCGACCGCATGAAGCGGCTCAAAAGAGCGTCGGGGCTGAGGAGGTGGGGGACGATCACGGCGCCGGGAGTATATCGGGCTTGGACCCCGGGGGACGTGAGCGGGAGGCTCGACGGCGGATGGTCAGCCTCCCGCGACCGCGGCGCACACCTTCTTCGCCGCGTCCGCCAGGTCCGTCGCCGCCTGCATGGTCGGGATCCTGGCGCGGGCGCCGGTGAGGATGCGTCGCCCGGCCTCGACGTTGGTGCCCTCCAGTCGCACGACGAGCGGCACCCTGAACCCGACGGCGCCGTCGGCGTTGCGGAAGTTGCCCGCGGCGTTCACGATTCCCTGCGCGATCACGTCGCAGCGCATGATCCCGCCGAAGATGTTCACCATCACGCCCCGCACCTTGGGGTCCGAGAGGATGATCGAGAAGGCCTCGGTGACGGCCTCCTCGCTGGCGCCGCCCCCGACGTCGAGGAAGTTGGCCGGCTCGCCCCCGAAGTGCTTGATGGTGTCCATGGTGGCCATGGCCAGCCCCGCGCCGTTGACCAGGCAGCCGATGCTGCCGTTGAGGGCGATGTAAGAAAGCCCGAACTTGCGGGCCCGCAACTCCAGCGGGTTCTCCTCGCTGGGGTCGAACATGGCCTCGAGGTCCCTATGCCGGAAGGTCGCGTTGTCGTCGAAGTTGAACTTGGCGTCGATGGCGATGACCCTGGGCTCGCCCGCCGGGGTGCCCGCGACCACGAGGGGGTTGATCTCCGCCATCGAGCAGTCCTTGTCGACGAAGAGGCGCGCGAGGCGGAGCATGACGTCCGCCGCCTGCGGGGCGAGCTTGCCCGTCAGGCCCAGCCCATAGGCGACGCGCCGGGCCTGGTGCGGCTCCAGGCCCGAGAGGGGGTGCAGCCGCTCCCCGATGATCGCGTCGGGGTTCTCGTGGGCCACGCGCTCGATGTCCACGCCGCCCTCTCGGCTGGCGATGAGCGTGTGGGCCCGCCGGGCGCGGTCGGTGGTGATGGCGAGGTAGAACTCCTCCTTGCCGCCGCCGGCCCGGTCCGCGATGTCCACCCCCGCCGCGATCAGGAGCTTCTTGACCTCCAGCCCCTCGGGGGGCGTCTGCGGGCTGACCATGCGGTGGGTGAGCATGAAGCGGGCGGCGTGATCGGCCTCCTCGCGCGAGCGCACCAGGGTCACGAACCCCGCCTTGCCGCGACCGCCCGCGTGCACCTGGGCCTTGACGACCGCGAGGGGCGAGCCGCCCTCCCCCGTGACCCTGGCGTACGCCGGGCCCGCCTGCTCGACCGTGTCGATGGCCTCGCCGGGCGGGACCGGGATCCCCGCCTGGCGGAGCAGGTCGCGGGCCTGGTATTCGTGGATCTTCATGCGGCCTCCTGGAGGGGCGACACCATAGCGCCGCGAGGCGGGCGCTCAGCACGGGCGGCGCCCGGGATCACAACTGCCAGAGGCTCGAACCCCACGTCAGCCCGCCGCCGAACGCCACGAACATGACTTTCATGCCCTCGCGCACGCGCCCGGCCCTGCGGAGCTCGTCCAGGCACATCGGCACGCTGGCGGCGACCGTGTTCCCCACGCGGTCGATGTTGACGTAGAGCTTGTCCTCGGGCAGCCCGAAGCGGGCCCGGGCCGCGTCCAGGATCCGCCTGTTGGACTGGTGGCACACGAACATGTCCACGTCGTCGGCCGTCAGCCCCGCCTTGTCGAGCGTCTCCTGGATCAGCTGCGGGAAGGTGCTGACCGCGAACTTGAAGACCGACGACCCGTTCATCTGCACGTGCCCGAACCTGGAGGGATCGGGGGGCGTGCCCTCGGGGAAGTCCGTCGGGTGGTAGGGGATGTAGATCTCCATCCACCCCGTGCCGTCGGTGTGCATCGAGTGGGCCAGCAGGCCCTTGGTGGCGTCGTCGGTGGCCCGGAGGATGACCGCGCCGGCCCCGTCGCCGAACAGGATCGCCGTGCCTCGCCCCGCGGTGCAGTAGTCCATGTGGACGCTCAGCGTGTCCGCGCCCACCACCGCGACGGTGCGGTAGGCCCCGCCCCGCACGAGCTCGTGCGCGACGTTGAGGCTGAACACGAACCCGGAGCAGGCGCCGTTGAGGTCGAAGGCGGCGGCCCGCGTGGCGCCGGCGGCGTGGACCACCCGGCAGGCCGTGGGCGGGCACATCATCTCCGACGTCATCGTCGCCAGCACCAGCAGGTCCAGGTCGAGCGGGTCGATGGAGGCGTCGGCCAGGGCCCGCCGCAGCGCCTCGCTCGCCAGCCCCAGGGTCGATTCGCCCCTGTCGCGATCGACGACGTGCCGCATGCGGATCCCGGTCCGCTGGACGATCCACTCGTCCGAGGTGTCCATCATCCGCTCGAGTTGGGCGTTGGAGAGCGTCTTCTCGGGCAGGCATCGGCCCGTGCCGACCAGCCGCACCCCCCTGCGAGCCGACGGTGGGCGTGCGTTCATGCGGACTCCAGGTGCGCGGCGTGGCGCGGGCCCATCGCCGCCTCCACCTCCGACAGACGCTGGACAATAGCCTCATTGACGCCCCGGCTGACGTACTGGCGGCAGTTCCGCACCGCCGCCCGGATCGTCCGTGATTCGCTCGATCCGTGCGCGATGAAGCACGCCCCGCGGACCCCCAGCAGCGGCGCCCCGCCGTACTCGTGGTAGTCGTTCTTCTTGTAGATCTGCGCGATCACCGGCTCGAGCTTCAGGATCAGCATCGGGTCGATCGTCGCGATCTCGTGCACGATCGCGTTGAACAGGCTCTTGGCCAGCCCCTCGGCCATCTTCAGCAGCGTGTTCCCCACGAACCCGTCCGTCACGATCACGTCCGCCGAGCCCTCGAAGAAGTCTCGCCCCTCGATGAACCCGACGAAGTTCATGCCCGGCGTGGCCTTGAGCAGGTCGCGCACCGCCCGGATCGAGTCCGTGCCCTTGAGCTCCTCCGACCCGATGTTCACCAGCCCCACGCGCGGGCGGGCGATCCCCAGGCTCACACGGGCGTAGGTCTCCGCCATGATGGCGTACTGCCACAGGTGAAGGGGCTGCGGCTCGGGATTGGCCCCGGCGTCGATCATCACCACCGGCCCGTGAAAGGCCGGAAAGGTCACGGCGATCCCGGGGCGGTGCACCAGCGGCAGGCGCTTCATGTGCATGATCGCCGCCGCCACGCACGCCCCGGTGTTCCCCGCCGACAGTACCACGTCGCAGTGCCGCTCCGACTTCTCCGACCCAAGCTGGCACATCCGCGTGATGGACGAGTCCTTCTTGGTCCGCACGGCCTTGGCGGGCGACTCGTGCATCCCGATCACCTCGGAGGCGTGCTCGACCTCCAGACGCGGGTCGTGCACGCCCTTCTCGGCCAGGATGTCCTCGATGACGCGACGATCGCCCACGAGAACCAGCGTGTCCTCGGGCGCCAGGTACACCAGGCCGTCGATGCAGCCCTTCAGGATCGCGTCGGGCGCGTGGTCGCCGCCCATGACGTCCACGCCCAATCGCATGCGGCACGTCCCCTCGCACACGGGGCCGACGCCCCGCGGGGCCCGCCCGGTGGCCTTGCGCCCGGACCGATTCAGCCGCCCGTCAAGCCGATCTTCAGCTTCGGGACGCTCACGCGCAGCCCCGCACGAACGTACCCCGACTCCTTGCACGCCCGGTGGTGCTGCTTGGGCATCCCCGACAGCGGGTCCAGCGCGAACGTCTTGGCCTTCAGGGCGTGGTGCGACCGGCGACGACGCGTCCGGCCTCGGCTCTGTCTCTGGGTGGGGAGCATCGGTCTTCCTCAGCAACACGCGCCCGGCCGCCCGAGCGAGCCCGGCCCCGACCACAACCCCGCCAACCGCGGCAGGATTCACACGATCAGGCACCGGACGGATGGACAGGGAGGTTAGTCCCGGACCCAACCCGGGTCAATCACCCGCCACCCGCCCAAACCCCTGTCGGGGGCCCCGAGAATAGACCCCCCCGCGCTCACGCGCTCCCCGGGCACGCCCGGGATTGAGCCTTCGAATCCCGGCTCCCAAGCCCCCCGTGCTCACGCACTCCCCGGGCACGCCCGGGATGAGTCTTCGAATCCCGGGATTCGATCTCACGCGCGCACGCCCGCGCGACAGCGATCCGACCCCGGGACCGTCCCCAAGCTGGACCGACGCCAGCAGACCGGTACACTTGCCGATGAAGGCGTTTGGTCGGGGCCCGCGCCCGCCCAGCCGCCGGAGGCCCTCCTAGCTCAGTTGGTAGAGCAGCTGACTCTTAATCAGCGGGTCGAAGGTTCGAGTCCTTCGGGGGGCACTTTGGGGTTTCGCCCGGGTTCTGCGGGCCTTCCGGCGAGTCGGGTTCATCGGCTCGCCGCGTGTGTTCTGGGGTCGGGGCTACCCGGTTGCTACCGGCGCAGAGAAACGCCCGTCCATCGGCGGATGGTTCAAGTCACGGAGGGAGCGGGTGGTTCCGGTCGGGCCGGTGGGTCGTACGGTCCGGTTACGGCAGTAACCGCCGCGAGAAGTTGCTGTTTCCACCGATCCGCTTCGGGTGTTCTCCGGCTTCCGGAGTTCAGCTCACGCAGCACCGAGTGGCCTGGTTGTTCGGGCAAGTCGGCGCTGGCAGCCAGTGGCCTCGGCTCGATCGTCAAGCCCAGCGCCGCGATGGCTGACGCCGGGAGTTCAGCCACCCATGCCTTCGACTTCGACTTGGTTCGGAAGTCAGCCGCTTCCTGCGGGGTGTGGAACTCCCGTCGATAGAGCGATAACCCGTCCTCGTCTCCTCGCGGGCGGGGGTGAGTCGCTGGATTGGGGCCGCCTTGGTCCGATCGTGGAGCGGCACCGGGTCCGGATCGAGCCGGAGATCAGGGCGGACACGAAGAGGGTGCCGTCGTTCGACGCATTTGTGCGGGCCGTCGCGGCGGAACCGGTCGCGGGCCAGGCGCCCGCGGGCGGGCGCGGGGGATCGTTCCCGCCGCGGACGTTCGCCGAGCAGCGCCGCGACGACCTGCTCGGGCACGAGAGCATTCGGTCGCTCGCGCGCTGAGCGGATGGGGTCAGGGCGCCCGTCGGCTGGTGGCCCGCTGGATGTCGCGGGCGGCTTCCTTCTTCGAGATCGCGTCGCGCTTGTCGTAGCGGGTGCGTCCCTTGGCCAGGGCGATGAGCAGCTTGGCGTAGCCGTGCCGGAAGTAGAGCTTGAGGGGCACGATGGTCATGCCCTTGGTCTGCACGCCCTTGGCGAGCCTGGCGATCTCGCGCTTGTGGGCCAGCAGGCCGCGGGCCCGGGTGGGGCGGTGCTGCCCGGCGGAGCCGGCGGGCCCGCTGGGGCCATACTCCCCGATGTTCACGCCGTAGAGGTTGAGCTGGGGCGGCGAGCCCTCGACGCGGACAAAGCCCTCGGCGATGGAGACGTTGCCGTCGCGCACGCTCTTGACCTCGCTCCCGCGGAGGACCAGGCCGACCTCGAGCGTGCCGAGGACCTCGAAGTCGTAGCGGGCGCGGCGGTTCTCGGCGATGAGGCGCTCCTCGTCGGTCTCCTGCCCCGGCTTGTTCGGCTTGCCGCGCATCGGTGGAGACGAGTCTATGGGCCCGGCGGGTTACACTGGCGGCACGCCGGCCCGTCCATGATCAAGTACCTCGGCTCCAAGCGCCTGCTCCTGCCCTCGATCCTCGGCGCCGTCGCGGGCGAGCCCGGGGCCCGCACGGTGCTCGACCTCTTCTCGGGCACCTCGCGGGTGGGGCATGCGCTCAAGGCCCGGGGCTACCGGGTGATCGCCAACGACCACAACGCCTACGCGGCGGCGCTGGCGCGGTGCTACGTGGCGGCGGACCGGGAGGATCGGCTCGCCGACGCGACGCGCCTGGTCGGCGAACTCAACGCGCGGCCGGGGCGGGCGGGGTACTTCACGGAGACCTTCTGCGTGCGCTCGCGGTACCTTCACCCGAGCAACGGCGAGCGCGTGGACGCGATCCGCGAGGCGATCGCGCGCCTGGGGCTCGACCCCGAGCTGGAGAGCGTGCTGCTCGTCTCGCTGATGGAGGCGGCGGACCGCGTTGATTCGACGACGGGCGTGCAGATGGCGTACCTCAAGGACTGGGCCCCGCGGGCCCTCAAGCCCCTGGAACTCCGCGTTCCGGCGCTCCTGCCCCGTGCCCGGCACGGCAAGGGCGAGGCGCACGCGCTGGACGCGCTCGACGCCGCCGGCGCGCTGGAAGCGGACGTGGTGTACGTGGACCCGCCCTACAACCAGCACTCGTACCTGGGGAACTACCACGTCTGGGAGTCGCTGGCGCGGTGGGACAAGCCCGAGGTCTACGGCGTGGCGTGCAAGCGCATCGACTGCCGGGGCCGGCGCAGCCGGTTCAACTCGCGGTCGGCGTGCGCCGGGGCGCTCACGCAGGTGCTGGGCGCCTTGAGGGCCCGGACGATCATCGTCTCGTTCAGCAACGAGGGGTTCATTGGCGCGGACGCCATGGCCGGGCTGCTGGGCGGGCTGTGGGGCGGGGCCCGGGTGTCGGTGGTCGAGCACGACTACCCGCGGTACGTGGGCGCCCGGATCGGCATCTACAGCCCCGGCGGCGTGAAGGTGGGGCGCGTGGGGCACCTGTCCAACAAGGAGTACCTGTTCGTGGTGTCGCGCGGGCCCGAGGGGGACGACGGCGCCCGGCGGGAGCAGCCGATCGGGTCGGCGTCGGCGGCGATCGCCTGACTCGCCGGCGCGGTGAGGACCTATACTCCGCCCCCCGGCCGGGACGCGCGGCCGGGCGCCCCTGGGAGAGTGCCGGAGTGGCCAAACGGGGCGGACTGTAAATCCGCTGGCTTACGCCTACGGGGGTTCGAATCCCTCCTCTCCCACTTGTCCGGGCCGCGCCGGGCCGCCCGCGCTCCGCCGCGCCGGGCGTGCCCCCCCCCATCCGCACGGAGCGCGTCGGATCGGCCGCCCCGGAGTCTCGCCTCGTGGCCTCGGCATTCCTCGACCATCTCGCCGACCGTGTGCTCCTGCTCGACGGGGCGATGGGCACGTCGGTGCACGCGAGGCAGCTCAGCGTCGAGCGCGACTACCACGGGTGCGAGAACTGCACCGACATCCTGGTGCAGTCGCGCCCGGACGTGGTGCGGGAGATCCACGAGGCGCACCTGGCCGCCGGCGCCGACGCCGTCGAGACCAACAGCTTCGGGGCCGCCCCGCTCACGCTGGCCGAGTTCGGTCTGCAAGACCGGGCCTTCGAGCTGAACCGGCTGGCGGCGCGGGTGGCGCGCGAGGCCTGCGACGCGGGCGCGGCCCCGGGGCGCCCGCGGTTTGTCCTGGGCTCCATGGGGCCGGGCACGCGCCTGGTGACCCTGGGCAACACCGACTGGGACACGATGCTGGCGTCGTACCGCGAGCAGACGCGGGGCCTGATCGCCGGAGGCGCCGATGCGATCATCATCGAGACGTGCCAGGACCTGCTCCAGGTCAAGTGCGCCGTGTGCGCGGCGATGGACGCGATCGACGCCGCGGGCCGATCGCCCGTCGACCTTCCGATTCTGGTCTCGGTCACGATCGAGACGACGGGGACGATGCTGCTGGGGACGCAGATCGAGGCGGCGGCCCAGGCCCTGGCGGGGTACCCCATCGCCTCGCTGGGCCTGAACTGCGCCACGGGCCCGACGGAGATGGCCGAGCACCTGCGCTGGCTCTCGTCGCACTGGCCCGCCATGGGGGGCCTGGCGGGGGCGGGGGGCTTCACGCGGGCGGTGTCGGCGATCCCCAACGCCGGGCTCCCGATCATGGTCGCGGGCAAGGCCGACTATCCCCTCCGCCCCGCGCCCTTCGCCCAGGCCATGGCGCGGTTCGTGGAGGAGCTGGGCGTGAGCGTGGTGGGGGGGTGCTGCGGCACGACGCCGGAGCACGTCCGCGCCCTGCGCGGCGAGTTGGACCGGCGCGGGCTGGGCAGGAGGCCCCGTCGGGGCGCGACGGCGCCGCGCCCCGGCGTGACCAGCCTCTACGCCGTGCAGGACTACCGCCAGGACACGTCGCTCCTCATCGTGGGCGAGCGGATGAACGCGTCGGGGAGCAAGCGGTTCAGGCAGAGCCTGGAGGCGGGGGCCTGGGACGACATCGTGGCGCTGGCCAAGGAGCAGGTGCGGCGCGACACGGCCCACGTGCTCGACCTCAACGTCGACGTGGCGGGGCGCGACGGGCCCCGGGACGTCGCCGAGGTGGTGCGGCGCGTGGTCCGCCAGGTCGACGCCCCGCTCATGATCGACTCGACCCAAGCGGCGACGATCGAGTCGGCCCTGAGGCTGGCGGGGGGCAAGTGCGTCATCAACTCCGCCAACTTCGAGGAGGGCGATCACAAGTTCGACGTGCTCTGCGTCCTGGCCCGGCGCTACGGGGCCGCGCTGGTCGTCGGGTCGATCGACGAGGACCGCGAGGCGTCGATGGCCCGGACCGCCGAGCGCAAGCTCGCGATCGCGCGCCGGGGGTTCGAGCGGGGCACGCGGGTCCACGGGCTGGCGCCCCGCGACCTGATCTTCGACCCGCTCGTGCTGCCGGTGTCCACGGGCATGGAGAGCGATCGTCGCTCGGCCCTCGAGACGATCGAGGGGGTTCGGCTCATCCGCGCGGCCCTGCCCGAATGCCAGACCACGGTGGGGCTGTCGAACGTGTCGTTCGGGCTGAAGCCCGCGGCCCGCGTGGTGCTCAACAGCGCCTTCCTGCACGAACTCCAGGCCGCGGGGCTCACCGGCGCCATCCTGCACTTCTCCAGGATCCTGCCGCGCTCGCGGATCCCCGAGGAGCAGTGGCGGGGGGCGATGGACCTGATCTACGACCGACGCGAGGGGCACGACCCGCTCCAGGCCTTCATCGCCCTGTTCAAGGACGCGGCCGCGGGTGTCGAGCCGGCGCCGCCCCGGGCGGACCTCAGCCTCGAGGAGCGGCTGCGGGCCCACATCGTGGACGGCGACAAGGAGGGGCTGGCGGAGACGCTCGATGCCGCCCTGGAGCGCTACTCGCCTCTCCAGGTCATCAACGAGCACCTGCTCGACGGGATGAAGACGGTGGGGGACCTCTTCGGCTCGGGGCGGATGCAGCTCCCGTTCGTGCTGCAGAGCGCCGAGGTGATGAAGGCGGCGGTGGCGCGCCTCGAGCCGCTCATGGAGAAGTCCGCCGGTCCGCGCAAGGGGTCGATCGTGCTGGCGACGGTGAAGGGCGACGTGCACGACATCGGCAAGAACCTGGTCGACATCATCCTGAGCAACAACGGGTACACGGTGCACAACCTGGGGATCAAGCAGCCGATCGCGGACATCGTGCGGGCCTGGCGCGAGCACGGGGCCGACGCGGTGGGCATGTCCGGGCTCCTGGTCAAGAGCGTGAACGTGATGGAGGAGAACCTCAGGGAGCTGAACGACCAGGGTCTGGCCCCGCCCGTGATCCTGGGCGGGGCCGCCCTCACGCGCCACTACTGCGAGAGCCACCTGCGGTCGGTGTACTCGGGGGGCCTGTTCTACGGGAAGGACGCGTTCGACGGCCTGCGCACCATGGACCTGCTGCGCTCGGGGCGCGCCGACGAGCTCAACCGCGAGATCGAGGCGCGGCAGGGCAAGCGCACCGAGGCCGAGCGGCTCATCGTCAAGGCCCGCGCCGAGAAGCTGGCCCGGGGGGGCGAGGGCGAGCGGGGGGCGACCGGAGTCGCCGAGCCGGCGGGCGCGCTCCCCGTGACGCCCGACCCCGCGGTGATCCCCACGCCGCCCTTCTGGGGCTCTCGCGTGGTCGACCACCTGAACCCCGACGACGTGTATCCGTTCATCAACAAGGTCGCGCTCTTCCGCGGGCAGTGGCAGGTCCGCAAGGGCGCGCTCTCCGACGCCGAGTACGAGGCCCTGCTCGAGGACAGGTTCGTGCCGATCTTCGAGTCGCTCAAGGAGCGGTGCCGGCGCGAGGGGATCCTGCGCCCCGCCGTGGTCTACGGCTACTTCCCCTGCAACAGCCTGGGCGACGACCTGATCGTGTGGGAGCCGGATCCGTCCGGCGCCGACCGGCGCGAGGTGGCCCGCTTCCGGTTCCCCCGCCAGCGCGACCGCGGTCGGCAGTGCATCTCCGACTTCTTCCTGCCGCTGCACTCGGGGCGGGCCGACGTGCTGGGCATGCACTGCGTCACCGTGGGGGTCCGGGCCAGCGAGGAGGCGCAGAGGCTCTTCCGGGGCGACGACTACACCAACTACCTGTACCTGCACGGGCTGGGCGTGGAGGCGGCCGAGGCCCTGGCCGAGCTGTGGCACAAGCGCATGCGCCAGGAGCTGGGCATCGCCGGGGACGATTCGCCCCGGATCCGCGACCTCTTCACGCAGCACTTCCGGGGCAGCCGCTACAGCTTCGGGTACCCCGCCTGCCCGGACATGGCCGACCAGGAGACGCTCTTCCGCCTGCTCGACCCGTCGCGGATCGGGTGCACGCTGACGGACAACTGGCAGATCGTGCCCGAGCAGAGCACGAGCGCGATCATCGTGCATCACCCGCGGGCCAGGTACTTCACGGTGTGAGGCCTAAGGCGTCGGGGCGCCCGCGGCCAGGCCCTCGGAGTCCGCGACGCCCAGGTTGGCGTACACCTCGCGCGTCGCCGCGGAGCGGTTGAGCGTGTAGAAGTGGATCCCGGCCACGCCGTGGTCCAGCAGGTCCCGGGCCTGCTCGGTGGCCCAGTGCACGCCCACGCGGGCGACCGCCTCCTCCTGGTCGCCGGCCCGGGCGATCGCCCGCAGCAGGGCCGCGGGGTAACGCATGCCCAGGGCCAGGTCGGCCATCCGCCTCATGCCGCCCAGCGACGTGATCGGCATGAGCCCCGCGACGATCGGCGCGCGGATCCCCGCCAAGGCGCAGCGGTCGCGGAAGTCCAGGAAGTCGCGGTTGTCGAAGAAGAGCTGGGTCACGATGAAGTCGGCCCCGGCGTCCACCTTGGCCTTGAGGTGCTCGATCTCGACGAGCCGGTTGGGCGTGTCGGGGTGCCCCTCGGGGTACCCGGCGACGCCGATCGCCAGGCGCGTCGACCGGGCGGGCTCGGCGCGCCGGATCAGGCGCACCAGGTCCGCGGCGAACCGCAGCTCGCCCTCCGATCCGTCCGCACGCCGGTCTCCGCGCAGCGCCATGATCGCGCCGATCGGGCACCTCCGATACCGCCCGACGACCTCCTCAAGCTCGGCGATGGTGTGCCCGACGCACGTGACGTGGGGCACGGCGGTCAGCCGGGTCTCGCCGCACAGGCGCTCGACCAGCCCGTGCGTCAGGTCCCGCGTCGACCCGCCCGCGCCGTAGGTGATCGACACGAAGGTCGGCCTGAGCCGCTCCAGCTCCGCGATGGTCGCGAAGAGCCGCGACGCCGCCTCGGGCGACGCGGGTGGGAAGAACTCGAAACTGAAGGTGGGGCGCCTCCTCGCGAAGCATTCCAGCAGCGACATGCGCCGTCAGTCTATCGCCGACCCGCGCGGGGCGCTACCCGGCCTCCCGCTCGTCCGGGCGGTCCAGCCCGTGCGCCTTCATCTTCTTATACAGCGTGGTGCGGTTGATGCCGAGCTGGTCGGCGGTCCGCTGCCGGCTCCAGGCGTTGGCCCGAAGGGCACGCAGCAGGATCCGCTTCTCCGGCTCGCGGAGCGCCTCGTCCAGCGTCATGGGCGACCACTCGCCCCCCTCGGCGTCGGCGGGCCCGGGGGCTGGGGCCCCGCCCAGGAGCTGCGGCGGAAGGTCGCACGCCTGGATCACCTGCCCGCGGCACAGCACCGCCGCCCGCTCCACCGCGTTCTGAAGCTCGCGCACGTTGCCCGGGTAGGTGTACCGCGTCAGGGCCTCCAGGGCCTCGGGCGAGAACCCCACGATCTGCTTCTTCAACTCCGCGGCGTACCGGCCCAGGAAACGGGCCGCCAGCATCGGGATGTCCGCGGGCCGCTCCCGCAGCGGCGGCAGCTCGATCATCACCACGTTGATGCGGTAGAACAGGTCCTGGCGGAACTGGCCCCGGGCGACCAGCTTCTCCAGCGGCTGGTTGCTCGCCAGCACCACGCGCACGTCGACCTCGACCGTCTGGGTGCTCCCGACCGGCTCGAAGCGCCGCTCCTGCAGCACGCGCAGCAGCTTGAGCTGCATGCCGGGCGAGGCCGAGTTGATCTCGTCCAGGAAGATCGTCCCGCCGTTGGCCGCCAGGAACCGCCCCACCTTGTCCGCGTGGGCCCCGGTGAAGGCCCCCTTGACGTGCCCGAAGAGCTCGCTCTCCAGCAGCGTCTCAGGGATGGAGCCGCACGAGATCTCGACGAAGGGCCCGTCGCGCCTCGGGCCGCGCCGGTGGATCGCGTGCGCGATCAGGCTCTTGCCCGTGCCGCTCTCCCCCGACATGAGCACCGTGGTGCGGCTGGGGGCGACGGCCTCGATCAGGTCGAAGACCCTCATCATCCGGGCGTCGGACCCCACGATCGAGTCCAGCCCGAATCGCTCCTCGAGCTGGCTCCGCAGGCGCAGGTTCTCCCCCGCCAGCGCGTGCTGCCGCAGGGCTCGCTCGAGGGCCAGCCTCAGCTCGGCGTCGACGACCGGCTTGGTGAGGTAGTCCACGGCTCCGGCCCGCACCGCCGACACCGCCGACTCGATCGTCCCGTACCCGGTCAGCATCACCACCGCGACGCCGGGGTGCTCCTTCCCGATGCGCCGGAGCACCTCGACGCCGTCCATGCCCGGCATGGTGAGGTCGCAGATGCACGCGGCGAAGCCCCCGGGGCCCGACCCGTCCCGCTCCGCGTGGGACAGCAGCCCCAGGGCCTCGGCGCCGCTCGACGCCCGCTGGGCGTCGTACCCCTCGCCGGCGAGGAACTCGCAGAGCGCCTCGGCGACGAAGGCGTCGTCGTCGACCACCAGCACGCGGTTGCGCTTCCCGTGTCCCATCGTGGCTCCGCCCTCCCTCAGCGTCCCTGGTTCGCGTCGCCGCCCGGCAGCAGCCGCCGCGCCCCGGGCGAGACCGGCATCCGCACCGTCAGCACCGCGCCGCCCTCCGCGCCATTGGCGAGCGCGATCGACCCGCCGGCCCGTTCCACGAGCATGCGGCACAGCGCCAGGCCCATGCCGCGGCCGGATCCCTTGGTCGAGAACTCGGCCCCGAACAGGTCCGCGGGGGCCGCGTCGGCGGGGAGCCCCAGCCCGTCGTCGCCGATCTCGATCACCACGCGGTCGTGCGCCTGGCAGCCGCGCCCGCGGGCCCCGGATTCGCGCGTCGCCGAGACCCTGATGCGGCCCCCGGGCCGCCCCCCGCGCCGCACCGATGCCGACGCGATCGACTCGATCGCGTTCCGCAGCCCGTGCAGCAGCACCGTGAAGAGAGGCCCGGCGGGGAGCGTCGCCGTCGCCTGGTCCAGCGCCAGCTCGATCCCGATGTGTTCGATCTCGCACCGCGGCCGCACCAGCTCCATCGCGTGATCGACGACCGCCCCGATCGAGACGGGCGAGCAGCCGCTCAGCATCTCCGAGCCCAGCGGCAGCCCCGGGCCCTGCAGGGATCCGTGCACCAGCTCCGCCACGCAGTCCAGCTGCGCGCACGCCTCCGCCAGCCGGTCCTCCGCGTCCGTGACCGCCGCCGACCCCAGCACCGACCGCGCCGCCTGGAGCGAGCCGTGGGCCGTCAGGATCGTGCGCAGGGACCCGTCGAGCATCGCCCCCATCTGGGCGAGCACGCCCGAGAACCGCTCGACCGATTCATCCGTCCGCCTGACGTCCGGCGGGGCGTGCCGATGGGCCCGACCGGCTCCCCCCGACCCGTTCGATGGTGCGTCGCTGCTCATGCACGCCATCGGTCGGCGCGCCCGCCCGCCCGGTCGAGCCGGGTGTTGCGTTCCCGCAACGCACCCCGCCGCCCCTGCGGCTTATCGCGTCGGGTCCGGGGCACGGTCCTTCTCGGACGCGGCTAGACAACGCCCACGGCCTGCGCGTCCCGGTCGCTGAGCATGCCGCCGTCCGACCGCTTCCGCACCGTGCCGTCGCGCTTCCACGACCGCTCGCACCGCGCCTGCGACCGCACGTCCACCGCCCGCGGGCCCGTCGCCTTCGCGTCGAACGACACCTGGCTCACGCCCAGCAGGTCCGCCAGGTCCGCCGGGTCGAAGACCCCGCCCAGCCCCTCCGCGTCGGGCAGCACCACGCCCGCGTCCAGCGGGTTGTCGATCCCCAGCTCCGCCTTGGAACGCTCGATCGCGCCCAGGGCCGCGTTGCGCAGGGCCATGACCCTGCCCCACCGCGGGTCCGCCGCCACGCCCGAGGCCCCCGGGAAGGCCTCCAGGTGCACGCACCGGGAGGCGTCGTCGGCGGCGCAGCGGTGCAGGGCCCGGAACGCCTCGTCCGCCGTGTGGCACATGATCGGGGCCAGCAGCCGGCACAGCCCGTCGGCGATGGCCCACAGCACCGTCTGGGTCCGGCGTCGGCGGGGCGAATCGGGCTTGTCGCAGTAGAGCCGGTCCTTGACCGCCGCCAGGTACTCCGCCGAGAGCGTCGTGTTGCAGAAGTGGTAGATCGCCTGGTGCACGCCCCGGAAGTCGTACCGCCCGTAGGCCCCGACGACCTCGCCCACGAGCCTGTCGAACTCGCCCAGCGCCCACGCGTCGATCGACGCCGACGCGATCGAGGCCGGCGCCACGCCCTGCTCGCGCGGCGAGAAGTCGTGCAGGTTGCTCAGCATGAACCGGATCGTGTTCCGCACCTTGCGGTAGCTCTCGCCCGCCACCTCGAAGAAGTCGCGGTCCACCTTCACGTCGTTCTCGTAGGGCAGCGAGCTGACCCACCAGCGCATCACGTCCACGCCAAAGTCGGCGTACAGGCGGTCCACCTCGTACAGATTCGCGTCCGGGCGGCTCTTGGAGAGCTTCCTGCCGTCCTTGTCCACCATGAACCCGTGCGTGAGCAGGGTCCTGAAGGGCGGCTGCCCGGTCACGCCCAGGGCCGGCAGCAGCGAGAGCTGGAACCACCCGCGGTGCTGGTCGGACCCTTCGAGGTACAGGTCCGCCGGATACCCCAGCCCGCGCTCCCGCATCACCGCGTTCCACGACGAGCCCGACTCGAACCACACGTCGAGAATGTCGGCCCCCTTGCGGGCCACCCCCAGGAGGGACGGGTCCGCGCGGACCGCCTCGGGCGCGTGCGGATCGCCCTTCGGGTCGTACCCCGCCAGGAGGTCCGGCGCCGACAGGGTGAACCAGGCGTCGGAGCCCTTGCTCGCGATCACCGCCGCCACCGCGCGCACGCTCGCGGGGGTCATGAAGACCGACCCGTCGGCGAGCGTGAACGCCGGGATGGGCAGCCCCCAGGCCCGCTGGCGCGAGATGCACCAGTCCGGCCTCGATTCCAGCATCCCCCGCATCCGGTTGCGCCCCCACTCGGGGACGAAGCCCACGCCGGTCTCCGTGGCCTCCAGCGCCCGGCGCCGCAGCGAGCCCCCGCCACGCTCGTCCCGGAAGTCTCGGTCGACCCCCACGAACCACTGCTCGGTGCAGCGGAAGATGACGGGCGTCTTGCTCCGCCAGTCGTGGGGGTAACTGTGCGCAAAGACGTGGTCGTGGAACATGTGCCCGCTGTCGCGCAGGCGCTGCACGATCAGGGTGTTGGCCCTCCAGATGTCCACGCCCCGGAGCCACTCGGGCACGCCGGCGTCGTAGGCCCCGTTCTCGCGCACGGGGCAGTAGATCGGCAGCCCCTCGCGCTGCCCCGTGTGGAAGTCCTCCTCGCCGTGACCCGGGGCCGTGTGCACCAGCCCCGTGCCGTCCTCCAGCGTGACGTACTCGGCCTCCACGACTCGGTAGCACCGGGCCGGGTCGCCCCCGGCCTCGCCCGGGAACTCGGGCGCCCGCTCCACGAACGGGTGCCGGTAGCGCAGCCCCACCAGGCGATCGCCCGTGGTCGTCGCGATGACGACCACGCGCTCGCTCCGCGCGACCTCGGCCACGCGCTCCACCGCGTCCTTGGCCAGCACCGTCACCGCCCCGTCGATCCAGACCAGGGCGTACTCGAACCTGGGGTTGACGGCGATCGCGAGGTTGGCCGGGAGCGTCCAGGGCGTGGTCGTCCAGATCATGAACGAAGGCCGCACGCCGGGCCGCCTGCCTGCCGACACCGGCGCCCTCGCCCTCTCCCTCCCTTCCTCGCCCTCCTCGTTCTCGGCGTCCTCCGCGTTCCCCTCCTCCGTGAGCCCGAAGGCGTCGTACACCGCCCCCGCGTCCTGGGCCTCGAAGTCGACGTAGACCGACGGGTCCTCGCGGTCGTGGTACTCCAGCTCGGCGTCGGCCAGGGCCGTCTCGTTGGCGGGCGACCAGTGCACGGGCTTGAGCGCCCGGTACACCAGCCCGCGCTCCAGCAGCGTCGCCAGCACCTCCAGCGTCGCGGCCTCGTACTCCGGCGCCATGGTCTTGTACGGGTGGGCGTAGTCGGCCAGCGTCAGCAGCCGGGTCAACTGCTGCACGTGCAGCTTCATGAACCTCTCGGCGTAGGCCCGGCACTCGCGCCGCACCGCCAGGCGCCGCTGGTCCTCCGTCAGCGTCGCCAGCTTGCCCAGCTTGCCCTTCTCCTCCAGCTCCTGCATGACCTTGTGCTCGATCGGGAGCCCGTGGCAGTCCCAGCCCGGCACGAAGGCGCAGTCCAGGCCCATCATCGTCCGCGCGCGCACGACGAAGTCCTTCAGGGACTTGTTCATGAGGTGCCCGAGGTGGATCGACCCGTTGGCGTAGGGCGGGCCGTCGTGGAAGACGAACGCGCCGGCCCCCCGCCGCGCCGCCCGCACCCGCCCGTACAGCCCCATCGCCTCCCAGCGCTTCAGGCTCGCCGGCTCGCTCTGGACCAGGTTCGCCTTCATCGCGAAGGGCGTCTGGGGCAGGTTGAGGGTCGCGCGGTAGGCGCTCTTGCCCTCGGGCTTCCCCGCGGCCTTCTCCGCGCCGCCGGCATCGTGGGTCTGGCTCATCGTCGCAGCGTCTCCGGGCATCCCTCCCCCCGGCGGGCCCAAGGGGCCACGCGGGCGGGCATGGGGTTCGAGTGTACGAAAGCAGTTTGGGGGAGGAGGTCGCCGACCGCGGGGCCCGCGGCCACCCGGCCTCGGGGCCGGCGCTCGCCCCGCCGCGGCGACGACGGGTCGCCGCCCTCAGCGGGGCGATCGAATTCGGATCGGGATGCCAGTCGGGGTCCGCATCGGTCGGATCGTAGCCGGGGCGGCCGCCGCCCCGTCAGCCGTGCCCGACCAGTTCGAAGATGGTCTGTGTGCGGATGACCAGGCCCCCATTGCCGATCATGTGATAGGCATGGACGTGGAGCTCACGCGCGTACCGCTGGAGGTCGAGCATGGAGAGGCACTTGCCCGCTTCGTCGCGCCACAGGTGGGTCAGTCCCTGGACTTCGCGGGCGTGGTCCAGCAGTTCCTTGTAGGTGTCCGCGTACAGGTTTTCGGAGAGCGATTCGGTCTGGATGGTGACCATGTAGTTGACGCCGTCGCGCTCGAACGTGTGCTCGTATTCGTGCTCGCCGGCGCAGAAGAACTGGGTGACCGAGCCGCTGTCGGGCAGCCCGGCGGTCTCCGGGCAGAGCAGTTCGCAGGCCCGCAGCGCCTTGTGCTCGATGCGGAGCAGGTGCGACCCGCCCATCACCCACGCGTCGAGCGACAGGTCCGCGGTGCGAATCCCCTTGTGCCCGCGCAGCGGGAACAGGTCCAGCGGAAGCGACTTGCCGTGCAGGCGCAACTGGTAGAACTGGAGCGGATTGGGCCTCCCGGCTACCTGGACCGGGACCCCTTCAACCCGGTGCTTGCCCCCCGTGACCAGGTCAAAGCGGATCGGTTTGGCCGGGCCAACCGACGGGACCACCGGAGTGGGGCCGAGCATCGCGGAACCGGTGACAGTGACTTCGCGGCCGTGCGGCGTTCTCAGGGTCATGTGGGTCCTACCGTCATCAAGGGATCGGGGCTCGCCCTTCCATCCCCACGAGCCGTAGGGGCTCCCGTCTCTCCATCCGGCGTCCTGTCCCCGGAAACTTCCCCGATAGCATGCCGCCAAGCGGGGTCCCATGTCAAGGCTTGTTGAAACATTCGACGCCCGATTGAGGAGGATTCGTCAAGTCGCGCCGCTTCTGCGCTCGGAGGCACTGGGGGAATCACTCGGCTTTGCCCCTGACCAGGAGCGAGTAGGGGTTTCCATCGAGCTTGCCGAGATCGCAAGCGCCACCGCGGGACGGCCAGAAGGGGAAAACGCCCCATGGGCACGCTGGTGGTCGGGCGTGATTGCCCCGTGGCGGCGTTGGCTCGGTCGCGACCCGTCCGCCGCCGCGCGCACGGCCGCGACGCATCTGATCCGCGCGTGGGAGCGCGTGCCCGATGAGGTCCGTCCAGCCGCATTCGCCGCGCTCCGACCACACCTTGGCCCCATCGCCGCGCAGGCGGGTGCCCACGATCCTCAGGGTTTACAGGCGGGACTGGTGCGGGTTGCGGTGTTCTCCGGAGATGCGGCGCTGGCGCCGGCTCTCGCCATGCTCCTGCACGGGGCCCCGGAGGTCGCGGCCCGGGCCGAGGGCGTCCTGGTTCGCATGGCTGCGGAGCACGCGGGGATCCACCCCCGCCTCACCGCTCGCGGCGGCGCGGATCCAGGGCTGGCGAGCGGCGGGTGCCGGCTGCCTTCGGACCCGAGCCCCGGAAGTGGCGTGGGCCTGGAAGAAGCGCTGGCCGCGGCCCTGCGGTCGATCGCGGAGCACGCCCGGCGGGGGGTGGCGCTGGCGGCGGTCGTGCTCCTCGACACCCCGCGCCGCATTCGGTGGCGCCGCCACGATTCCGGGCGATCGGCCGGCAGTGTCCTGACGACCGCCCTCCAGGGCGGCGCCGGGCTGGACGCGGTGCGGGCGGCCCTGCGCACGTCGAGCCGGCCGATCGCACGCCTGCGGGCGTGGGAGTGGCTCGGCGAGGCGACGGAGGGCGAGGGGTTGCTCGACCGGGTTCGGCGTGCGGCCCTGCCCATCGAGCACGAGCTGGTGCTCTCTCGCTGGCACCTGTCGCTCCATCCCCGGCGGATGCGTGCGCTGCGGCGGCACGCGGGTGTCTCGCGGGGGAAGCCCACGGGGATCCTCCCGCCGGGGTGGGTGGTTCCCAGGCTCTCCGCCGACGCCCGGCACGGAGCGGCGGCGCTGGCCTTCGCCGACCCAGCCCGAGCGGCGGAATCGCTGGAGCCGGCGCTGGGCGACGGTGACGAACTGGTGAGGCTGGCGTCGGCGCGGGTGGCGCCGGCGCGGCTGGTCGCGGACCTGTGCTTTGACTCAGACGATCGGGTCGCCCGCGCCGCCGCCCTGCGGCTGTCCCGCGTCGGCGTTCATGTCCCGGGGCGTTCGGCGGCCCTCGACGTTGCCGCGGGCACGCTGCCTCGGCTGCGGCGCTCGCCTCACGAGAGCGTGCGCCGGTTGGCGGTGCAGGAGGGACGGCGCGTGCTCGGGCGGGGGACGGGGGCGGAGGCGGGCCTGGCCCTGCGGATGGCGCTGCGGGACGATCCGGAGGGGGCGCTCGCGGGCGTGCGGCGTCTGATCCGCGACGGGGTGCTGGAGGAGCGTGTCGCGGGTCTGCTGGCGGCGCGGCGGGCGGGGCTGGGCGGGGCGCTGGAGGGCGACCTGCTTCAGATCCTGGCGTCGCTCTCGCCGCCGCGCCTGATGGCGACGGCGGCGACGGTGCTGGCCGACTGCGGATCGGCCGCGAGCGTCGCGGCGCTCCGGAGCGTGCTCGACGCGCCGGACGCACGCGTGCGGGCCAACGCCTTGCAGTCGCTGGGGCGCGTCGCGGCCCGCGATCGGGGCGGACCGGCGTCGCCCGTCATCGGCGCCCTGGCGTCGGACCCCGCGCCCATCGACGACCACCGGGCCCGGGCGAACCTGGTGCGGGCCATGATCGAGGCCACCCCCGCCCGCGACAGCGTTCCCTGCGCGCTCCACGAGCTGGGAGCGATGCTCGCGGATCGGCGCGCGCTGCACCGCCTGGCGGGGGCCTGGCTGGCGGGCCGGTGCCTTCCGGGCGAGGGTCGGCGTCGGCTCGCCGACGGGTTCGTGGAGTTGTCGGCGCGAGTCGAGCGCCTGGCGGAGGACGACGCCGATCCGCGTGTCCGGGCCCGCGCCTCGGCCTGCCTGAGGCGCCTGCACGCCGAGCGGCGGGCCCGCTGGGCCGGCGATGGCGTGCTGGCGAGGCTGCCCCTTTCCGACGCCTCGGGCGAGTCGATGCGCGCATGAGCCAGTCCCGCCCCATCACGCTTCAGACGGGAGAGCCGGAGCCGCCGGCGGCGAGCGGCGGGGTCGATTGGACGGTCGGGCTCGGCGCCGCCGGATCGCTGCTCGCGCTCGGGCTGATCGCGTTCCTGGTCGCCCGCGCCCGCGCGAGGCGGATGGGCCCGCGGGAGCGGGCGTTCCGAGCGGTGGCGTCGGCCCTGGGCGTCGGGCGGAGCGAGCGCGAGGCGGTGCGGCGGTCCATGCGCCACGCCTTCCCCGGGGCGGCGCCGGTGGTCGGGCTGGTGCTGCCCAGCGCCATGGCGCGGGCGGAGGCGGTGGTCAATCGCTCGGCGGCGGAGCACCCGCCCGCCCGAGGGGCTCCTCGCCCCTGAGCCGGCGGGCCACGTCGGCGACGATGGCCGGGTTGCGGTTGATCAGGAAGTGTCCCAGCGCCCGCTCGGCGAGCGTCTGGGGTGGGAGCCAGATGGGAACGAGGCCCTCGGGCGCGGTGCCCCCGGAGCCGACCCACCAGTCGCCCAGGAGGGTGTACGGCACGAGGCGCTCCAGGGCGGGGGAGTCGTCCAGGGCCCGCAGGAGGGGCGAGCCCGGGCGCATGAGGCGCGTGGCGGCGTCGAAACGAACCAGTCGCGCCAGGCGTGCCCCGCGGTGGGGCGTGGCGAGCGTGAAGAGGCGGTGGACGTGCAGGCGCCGCTCGCCGCAGAAGCCAAACCCCAGGGCCCGTCGGCGCTCGGGGTCCATGGCCGCGAGCTTGGCGACCAGCCCGCCCATCGAGATTCCCACGACGTCGATGGGTCGGCCCAGCCCCGGCCCGCCCTCGCTGAAGCGTTCGAGCAGGGCCCGCTCGGCCCGGGCCCAGGCCGAGGCGGCGCTCCCGGCGAGCGGGTAGGTGACGGTGAGGAAGTCCTCGTCGCGTCCGCTGGTCAGGGGCTTGAGGGTGCGCTCCAGCCCGAGGGCGGTCAGTCGCGGGGCCCGCCAGCCGCCGAGGATGAGGACGGGGCGTTCGAGGGGGACGGGCGAGGCCCGCAGGCGTGCGTGCTCGCGCAGGGCCTGGGCGCGGGTCACGGGGAACATCTCGTTGATGGGGTGCGCGCCCATGGCACGCCGAGCCTGGCTCGGCGTCGCAACCGTAGATGGCCCTCACGCCCGCGTCTGCGCCGTGGAGGTCCTCTCAGCAACCACGCCGCGCCTGGGGAGTCCTGGCGACGAAGGCTCGGATCGGAGCCCGGCGACCCGAGCCTTCGCTCGAAGACTCGCGCGGACTCGGCGTGGGTAGAGGGGCGTCAAGGGAGCGGCCCGCGTCGCTACGCTTCCGCACCATGAGCCACCGAACCCGCCGCGCCGTCGTGCTTCTGGCCGCCCTGTCCGCGTCGCCCGCGCTCGCCGGGCCCGAGTCTTACATCAGGACTGTGGCGGCCGACGACGGGTCGGTGCGGCGGCTGCAGGTGGGGTCGCGGACGCTGACGCGCGAGGGCGCCCCCCCGATCGACCTGGTCGGGGCCATCCACATCGCCGACGCGGACTACTACAAGTCGATCCAGGGGCTGCTCGACGGTCACGACGTGGTGCTGTTCGAGGCGGTGAGGCCGCCGGGGGCCGGCGACGGGTTGCCCGTCCCGGCGGCGTGGGACGACGACAAGCGGGCCCGCATGACCGAGCGCCGCGTGCGGTTCATCGGGTCGGCGGTGGAGGCCTATCGCCGATCGCACCAATCGCTCCCGGCGACGATGGACGACCTCCGCGCCGGCGTGCCGGGCAAGTTCCGCCCCATGGTCGCCAACTCGCTCGCGGACTTCTGGGGGCGGCCCATCGCCCTGCGCGTCGGGGCGGACGCGTACGACGTGGTGAGCCTGGGGGCCGACGGCGTGCCCGGCGGCGAGGGCCCCGCGGCGGACCTGCGCCTGAGCGAACAGAAGCCCCTGACCGCCGCGGAGAAGGGCGAGGCGATCGGGCTCCAGCAGCGGATGGCCAAGGCGCTGGGGCTGACGTTCCAGATGGAGGGCATCGAGTACGCCCGCGAGAACTGGCGCAACAGCGACATGTCGATGGACGAGGTCCAGGACGCCGTGGGCGACGACGCCCAGGCCCGCGCGGTCTTCACGATGCTCGACGGCAGCTCGTTCATGGGGCGGGTGGCGGGGCTGGTGCTGGGGATGATCGAGGGCAACCCCCGCATGGCGGCGACCATGAAGGTCATGATGCTCTCGGCGCTGGCGAACGCCGACGCGGCCCTGGCCCAGGCCGGGCCCGAGTTGGGCGGGCTCATGCGGGTGATCATCGACGACCGCAACGGCGTGGTGGTCCGCGACCTGTCGAGGCTGCTGGCGGACGAGCCGGGCGTCAAGAGCGTCGCGGTCTTCTACGGGGCCGGGCACATGGACGGCCTGGAATCGCGGCTGGTGAAGGACCTGGGCTACGCGCCGGGCGAGACGCGCTGGTTCGACGCCATCCGCGTGGACCTGCGCGAGGCGGGCATGACCCCGGAGCAGGCCGGGGCCATGCAGGAGACCATGCAGCGGATGATGGAGCGGCGCGCGATCCCGCGATGAGCCGGGGCCGGGCTTGCCCTACGACTTGCCGATCGTGAGCGAGGTGCCGGGCGCTTGGTCGACCTTGCCCGCCGCGATCTTCTCTCGGGCGGTGGAGGCGTCGCCGATGGGGTCGGGGGGCGTGATGTCGACGGTCTTCTGCCCCAGGCGCGCCTCGCCTCGCTCAACCCGCGATTGGAACTTGAGGCACTCGTCGAGGAGGGTGCCGAGGATCCTGTCCTCGGGCACGTTGGCGACCTTCCGGCCCTGAACGTAGACGATGCCGCGGCGGTCGCCCGCGAAGACCGCGACGTCGGCGCCCTCGCACTCGCCCGGGCCGTTGACGACGCAGCCCATCACCGCGACCTTCATGGGCAGGCGGATCTTCTCCGCGAGCTGCCTGCGGACGTCCTGCACGAGCGTGAAGAGGTCGACCTGGATGCGCCCGCAGGTGGGGCAGGCGATCAGGTCGGCGCCCTTGCGCTCGCGGAGGCCCAGGGCGTAGAGGAGTTCGAGCCCGTCCTCGACCTCGTAGACCGGGTCGCTGGCGTAGGAGATGCGGAGGGTGTCGCCGACGCCCTTGCAGAGGAGGGCCGAGAGGGCCGCGATGGAGCGGATGCACCCGGTCTCCCTGGGCCCGGCGTGGGTGACGCCCAGGTGCAGCGGGTGGTCGAAGCGGTGTGCGATCTCGGTGCAGGCGTCGACGACCAGGGCGGCGTCCATGCTCTTGGCGCTGATCGCGACGTCGTGGAAGTCCTCGGCGTAGAAGACGTCGAGGTACTCCTCGAGCTTGGCGATCATGATCGCGAGCAGCGAGCCGTGCTTGCGGTCGCCGAAGACGGCCCCGAGTTCCTTCTGCCGCTTCTGCTTGTCGCGGCGTTCGATGATCGACCCCTCGTTGACGCCCACGCGGATGGGCAGCCCGCGGGCCTTGCAGGCCTGGATCACGTCGCGCACCTGGGACCGGTCGCTGATGTTGCCCGGGTTGAGGCGGATCTTGTGCACGCCCGCGTCCACGGCCTCCAGGGCCCGCTGGAAGTGGAAGTGCACGTCGGCGACGATCGGCACCCGCGCCTGGGGGACGATGTGCCGAAGGGCGTCGGTGTCCTTCTTCTCGGGCACCGCGACGCGGACCACGTCGGCCCCGGCGGCGGCGAGCCTGTTGATCTCCGCGACGCACCGCTCCACGTCGTGCGTGTACCCGGAGGTCATGGACTGAACGGAGACGGGGGCGGGGGCGGTGGGGGAGCCGTCGCGGGCGGGCTTGCCGCCGCCGATGCGGACGTAGCCGACGCGGTCGTCGCCCAGGGTGATCTGGCGTGTGGGCCTGCGGGGGAGCATCGGAGAGATGGTAAGTGGGCGGTCGCCCGGGTGGGGCCGGCCTCTGGCCGGCGCCGTGGATTCGAGGGGAACCAGGAGCCACCGGCCTGAGGCCGGTGCCACCGAGACCCGGATCAGCGCTGGCGGTGGGCGGCGGCGGTGAGGCCCCGGAGCAGGCCCGGTCGGCGGTCAAAGCCGGGGTCGCCGGGCTTCAAGCCGTCGACCTCGGGGGTCCGCCAGGTGAGCATGGCCAGCCCCGCGAGGGCCAGGGCGATGGCGAGGGCGGCCATGCCGATCTGGGTGCCCGGGCCATCGCCCTTGCGCCCGCTGGCCCATTCGCCGATCAGCCCGGCCAGGAGCGTGCCCACGGGCGTGGCGCCGAACGAGAGCACGTTGGTGATGGACATGACGCGGCCCCGCATGCGGTCGTCGACGAGCAACTGGAGGGCGGCGAAGGAGGTGTTGAAGGTCCACAGCCAGAACACGCCGCAGAAGAACACGGCTACCGTGGCCCCCGCGAGCGTGGGCGAGGCGACGGTCGCGGCGAGCGAGAGCCCACCCAAGGCCACCGAGAGCGGGATGAAGTGGTGCCGCGGGTACCACGCGGGGACGAAGCGGATGGTCAGCGCCCCCGCCACCGCCCCGGCGCCCATCACCGCCAGGAGCATGCCGAAGGCGTCGGCGTCGCGCCCGTAGACCTCGCTCACGATGATCGGCATGAGCCTCAGCAGCGGCGTCGCCAGCATGCTGAACAGGAAGATGGCGAGCACGAGCGCCAGCGGTCCGGGCGTGCGGAGCGTGAACCGCATGGCCTGGGCCAGGTCGGCCCGGGCGCTGAGCGACTCGCGGGGCGGGGCGGGGGCGGGGGGCGTGCGGCCGACCGCCCAGATCACGCCCAGGAAGCTCACCGCGTTGATGGCGAACAGCGTGCCGGCGCCGAGCCAGGCCAGCATCACGCCCGCCAGGGCCGGGCCCACCACCCGCGCCATGTTGAACTGGAGCCCGTTGAGCACGATGGCCCGCGTGAGCTCGGCGCGGGGGACCAGGCGGGGCGTGAGCACGCCCCACGCCGGCATGTTGAATGCCAGCGCGATCCCGTTCGCCGCTCCGAGCACGATGAGGATCGTCGGCGTGAGGGCGTCGAGCCACGCCGCCGCCGCCAGCGCCCCCGCGATGAGCATGAGCATCGCCTGAGTGCTCATGAGCATGGCGCGGCGGTCGACGCGGTCGGCCACCATGCCGCCCAGGAGCCCGAGGAGCAGGATGGGGGCCATCTGGGCCGTCGCCAGGTAGCCCATCATGATCGGAGCGCCGGGGCGGCCGGCGTTCACCCACTCGGGCGCCAGCGTCGCCTGGGCCATGACCCACTGCACCGCGACCATCTCCATCCAACCGCCCACGTTGGAGGCGAAGCTGGCGGTCCAGATGTTGCGGTAATGCCGATGGCGGAGGACGCCCCAGCGCGAAGCGGGAGGCGCGTCCGTGTTCGCCGTGGGGTCGCTCATGGAGGGCCGACGGGCTCCGTCCGCGCCGGTCCGTCGATGCTAGGCGGGCGGGGCAGATTCGCAAACCGCAGGCGGCGGACGCCGAAGTAGACCAGGAACTCGAAGACCAGGAAGCCGACGAGCACGCCGGCACACGCCGCGAGCGCGGACGCCCGGGCGCCGGGCCAGCCCGCGAGGGCGGCGGCCGGGTGCGCGAGCAGGGCGAGGGCCAGCCCGATGAGCCCGGCCAGGAGCCAGCCCACGCTGGCGTGGGCGCCAATGACCCCGGCGATCCCGGGCGTGACGCGCCAGCCTCGGCGGCGGGCGAAGAAGCGGGCGCCGGCGGACTCGATCGCGGTCAGCCCGACCAGGGCCGCGGACACCAGGGGCACGCCGACCAGGAACACCGCCAGGAGCGGGGCGCGGTCCGCGGTCCGGGTGCCGGGCGCACACACGACGCAGGGGAGTGCCGCCAGCGCGACCGCCCCGACCCCAACGTTGGCCAGCAGCAGCGGCCCGGCGTAGAGGTCGATCCTGACGCCGTCCCACGCCGAGCGCGGAGCGGCGACGAGGGCGAGGTTGGTCCGGACCCACGAGGCGAGCGAGGGGCGCCGCTGCCAGGCGGAGCCCGGGCGGCGCTCGGCGAGCGAGAGCGCGATGGCGCGCCCGCACTCGGGACAGGCGCCGGAGGTGGGCAGGCCCTCGAGCGAATAGCCGCAGGCCTCGCAGAGCAGGTCGGATGGTCCGGGCGGCGCGGGCATGTCAGGGCGGATCGTCGCCCGGCACGCCGGCGCCCCTGCGGCCGATGCGGGCGCCCAGCGACTTGAGCCGCTCGGCTTGCTGCTCCGTCAGTCTGCCGTCGAAGACCCTCTCGATGCGGTTCACGATGGCCGCGGCGTGGGGCAGCGCGAGGAACTCCTCGAGCGCGTCCAGCCAGGCGTCCGGCGGGGCCCCCTGGTCCTGGGCCAGGTCCAGACGGTTGAGCGCGACCAGCGACGCGAAGCGGATCCGTCGCACCTCCGCGGCGTCGGCGTCGCCCTCGATCCCGGGCAGCGCGTTGATCGCGCTCAGGGCCTCGGCGTGCTGGGCCCGTTCGAGCCGCAGGCGGGCCAGGTCCACCAGCCCGGCCGCCAGGGCGCGGCGCTGGGCCTGGTCGCCCTGCTCCGACAGGACCCGCCCCTCGTGCGGGAGCGAGCTCAGCAGCAGTTCGCGCAGCGTCGGATCGTCGAGGCGTTCGACCGCGTGCATGACCTCCGTCGCCTGCATCGAGCGGGCCAGGCGGGCCAGCGCCCGCCGCCGGACGTCCGGGGAGGGCGAGTCGAACGTCGCCATCGCCAGGAAGTCCGCCGAGGTGGCCCCCCGCAGCGCGATCCCTCTCGACGCGGTCTCGAGCAGGTTCGGGTCCGAGCGGGCCGCGGCGACCACGCGGTCGAGGAGGTGCTCGGAAGGCGCCAAGGCCTCGGCGGCCGCCAGGCGGATCGCCGGGTCGGACGAACCGAGGAGCCCCGCGATGGTCACCAGGTCGTCGTCGTCGCCGGCGGCGGCCAGAAGGAAGCTCACGCCGGGCGACGGCTGCATCCCCGCCAGGCGCCTGGCCTCGTGGAGCACCCGGTCCAGGTCGGGCCCGGGGGGGAGCAGCCCCGCGCGCTGCAGGCTCCACGCGGCCTCGGCGGCGGCACGGGCCGTGGGCGTCGCGCTCGACAGCCAGCGGATCACCGGGCCGATCAGCCCGCGCTGGGGCGTCCGGGCCGCCGCGTCCAGGAGCGACGCGGCGACCCCCGGGTCGCCCTCCGTGCGCAGAATGGCGATGATGCGGTCGTTGGACTCGGGCGGCGCCAGCCGTGCCAGCAGCGACGCGGCCTGGCGCCGGATGGCGACGTCTGGGCTGGCGAGCAGGTCGAAGCAGGCCTCCAGGGTCGGCCCGTTCAGGCGGGTGCCGTTGGCCAGTTCGCGCAGCACCAGTTCGGACCCCAGGGCGCGGACCTCGCCCTGGGGGCTGCGGAGGAAAGAGGCCAGGAGGGCGGCACGCCCGTCGGCGGGGGTCGCCAAGTGCAGTCGGCGCAGCGCGTCGAGCAGTTGGTCGAGGGCGGCTCGGCGGCGCGACTCGGTCTCGTCCGCACGCCGCGCCAGCGCGGTCACCAGCATCGAGCGCCACTGCCCGTCGGTCATCGACTCGCAGCCGTCGAGCCAGGTCTGCCACGCCGTCAGGCTGTCGCCCAGGTCATCACGCCCCGACAGGCGGGCCAGCGCGGCAAAGGCGGCGCGGCGGAGATCGGGCGCCAGTTCCGGCCTGGCGTAGCCCAGGATCGCCCGCGCCGAGCCCCGCGTCCGGACGCTCGACAGGGCCATGACCACGGACGCGACCTGTTCGGGTGGCACCCGCGCCGCCAGCGAGATCAACGGGCTGCCCAACCACGCGGGCGCTTCGGCCGCCTCCGCGATCCGCGACACCAGCGACGCCCTCCCCGCCGATTCCGTCCGGGGGTCCGTCAGCACGCCCACGATCGCCTCCCGCCCCGGACGCTGGTCGGCGGACGCCAGCAGGCGGTCGGCGGCGGCGGCGAGGCGATCCCCCGGCTTGCCGTTGGCGAGCAGGTACGCGCTCAGCTCGGCGGGCGCCGACGGCAGCACGTCGACGGCGGGCTGGGCGCGGAGGCCGGGCGCGACGACCAGGCCGCAGACCACCGCGAGCCTCCATGCTGTTCGGGCCCTCCGCACGCGGGCGACTCCGTTCCGGGGCCGGGCGGCCTAGGCGGCGCCGGCCCTCCCCAATGATCGGCGCGGTTGCCGACGCGGGTCCAACCCGCGTCCGTGCTTCTCCGCGCCATTCGCCCCGTGGATCGCGCCGCCCGTCTCAATCTCCTCTGAGCCCCGGGTCGCGCAGGGCCAGAAGGCGGGCGGCCTCGTCCACGTCCTTGTCCCCGCGGCCCGAGAGGCAGACGACCACGTCCTTGTCGGCGTCCATCGTCGCGGCCCGGCGCACGGCCTCGGCGATGGCGTGGGCCGACTCCAGGGCGGGGATGATCCCCTCGGTGCGGGCCAGCAGCGTGAACGCGTCGAGGGCCTCGTCGTCGGTCACGCTGGTGTAGGTGACGCGTCCCTTGTCCTTCCAGTAGGCGTGCTCCGGGCCGACCCCGGGGTAGTCCAGCCCCGCCGAGCACGAGTGGACCGGCGCCGTCTGCCCGAACTCGTCCTGGAGCACCACGCTCAGCGACCCGTGCAGCACGCCGGGCGTGCCGTGGGTGAGCGTGGCCGCGTGCTCGCCCGCCCGCGCCGAGCGCCCGCCCGCCTCGACACCGACCAGCTCGACCCTCTCCTCGTCGACGAAGGGATAGAACATGCCCGCGGCGTTGGACCCGCCCCCCACGCACGCCATGATGCAGTCCGGCATCCGGCCCAGCGACCGGAGGCACTGGGACATGGTCTCGCGCCCGATGATCGACTGGAAGTCGCGCACGATCATGGGGAACGGGTGGGGGCCCACCACCGACCCGATGATGTAGTGCGTGTGCTCGACGCTGGCCATCCAGTCCCGAAGCGCCTCGTTGGTGGCGTCCTTGAGCGTGCGGCTTCCGGCGTGCACCTCGACCACCTTGGCGCCCAGGATCCGCATGCGCGTGACGTTGAGGTGCTGCCGGCGGACATCCTCCGCCCCCATGTAGACCTCGCAGGCCAGGTCGAGATGGGCGCACGCCGACGCCGTCGCCACGCCGTGCTGCCCCGCCCCCGTCTCCGCGATGATCCGCTTCTTGCCCATCCGCCGCGCCAGCAGGGCCTGCCCCATGGTGTTGTTGATCTTGTGGGCGCCGGTGTGGGCCAGGTCCTCGCGCTTGAGCCAGATCCGTGCGGCGGCGCCGCGGGGCGAGCGCGACGCCGCGTGGCGCGTCAGGCGCTCGGCGAGGTACAGCGGCGTGGCCCTCCCCACGAACACGCGGAAGAGCTCCCGCAGCCGCTCCCAGAACCGCGTATCGTCGCAGGCCCGCTCGTATTCCTGCTCAAGCTGCCGGAGCGCCGCGACCAGCGTCTCCGGCACGAACGCCCCGCCGAACTGCCCGAACCGCCCCCGCTCGTCGGGCACGCCCGAGAGCAGCGACTCGGGCGGCGGGGGCGGGCGCGTCGTGAAGTGGGCCGGGCGGTTGGTCTCCGCCGACGAGTTGGGGATCTGGGGCGGCGGGGGCGGGCGCGGGGCGTCGCGACGGGGACCCTGCGGCGGTCGCTGGCCCTCCCGGCGCGGGCCCTGATCCCTGGGCGGCTGCGGGCGGGGCCCGCGCTGCTCGGGCGGGCGCGGGGGCCCGCCCTGCTTGGGGCGCGGTGGCCCGCCCTGCTGACCCTGCGGGGGACGGGGCTGACCGGGCTGCGGGGCCGCTGGATCCATGCGGGAGAGCCTAGGCGGGACGGGGTGTCCGATGGTCGTGATTCGCGATCGATTCGGCGGCGGCGCGGGCCCCGCCCCGCTCGTCCACCAGCCCCATGAGCACGAGCCCCGCGACGAAGAAGCCCGACACCATGTACAGCCCCGCGCCCATGGGCACCGCGCCGAAGAGCAACGCGCCCACCACCAGCGCCAGCTTGTCGATCGTGCCCCACACGCCGAAGAACTCCGCCGCCCGGTGCTCCGGCGTGAAGAGCCCGACCATCGCCCGGCTGGAGGTGCCGATGCCGCCCAGTCCCAGCCCGATGGCGCCGGCGATGCCCCAGGTCATCCACGCCGGGGCGCCCACCTGGTGGGCCGTCGCCAGCGACGCCGTCGCCAGGGCCCACAGGGCGAGGAAGACGCGGATGGTGCGTCGGTGCCCGAACCGGTCCTGGAACCGCGCGGCGAGCGCCGAGGCCACGCCCGCGGTGAGCGCCAGCAGCAGGGCGAAGAGCACGAGCTGCTTGAGCCCGAAGCCCATGCGGTCGCCGATGATCCCCAGGAACACGATCACGATCTTGGTGCCCATGCTGTAGACGAAGAAGATGAGGAGGAAGCGGAAGAGGTGCCTGAAGCGGGCCGTCTGGGCGGCGCTGGCGAGCAGGCGGCGCAGGGCCCCCAGGACGACGGGCACGCCGCGGGCGCTGGGGCGGGGCGTCGCCTTCTCGCGCAGGAAGAGCAAGGCGGGCGCCATGCCCGCCAGGAACCAGAGGCCCGCGAGCACGAACATGGGGCGCATCTGCGACACGTCGTCGCGCCCGAGCACGAACGCGAAGATCGCCGTGATCCCCAGCAGCATCAGGGCTCCGACGTAACTCATCGTCCACCCCAGGGCGGACACGAAGCCGACGTTGGCGGGGGTGGAGATCTCGGGGAGGAAGGAGCCCAGGAAGTTCTCGCCCAACCCGCAGGCGAGGGCAGCGACGACGTAGAGGGCCGCCGCGACCCAGACCCATCCGGGCTGGAGCACCGCCAGCCCCACGGTGAGGGCGGCGCACACGAAGCCGGTGGTCAGCAGCAGCTCGCGCTTCCACGCCCGCTGGTCCGCCATGGCGCCCAGCACGGGGGAGAGGACGATGACCAGGATCATGGAGGCGGCGACCATGTACGACCAGCCGCGCTTGCCCGACGCCGGGTCGGCGAACACGACGTTCTGCACGAAGACCGCGAAGAGCAGCGTGTTGATGAGCAGTTGGAACGACTGGTTGGCCAGGTCGTACATGCCCCAGGCCCAGACGGCCCTCGGGTTGGGGAGGCGGGCGAATGGGTTGAGCCGCTTGAGCAGGGGGCGCTCCCGGGGGACCATCGGGCATGCCTCTCTTCGGCAAGCTGTTCGATCGCGGTTCAGAACCGGGGGATCGGCGCGAGATCGACCCCGACGAACGGTCCGCGTCCCCCGCCGATGCGCTCGAAGAGGCGTTCACCATGCTGGCCCGCTTGAACGAGGTCGCGCGGGTGACCGTGACGGTCAACGGGCACAGGCGCCCCTCCGGCGAGCCGCTGGTCATCGAGGGCAAGGCGGGGCAGCTCAACACGCTTCTGGACGAACTGCGCGTGGACCTCGCCACGAGGATCGGTGCCCGGCGCGTCGAGACGGCGCTGTACGACGTCCCCCTCGCCGACGGCGCGGCGATGGCATCCGCGGCCGACACCGTCGTCCGCGCGCACTACGGCGTCCCCAACGGGTATGCCTTCGAGGCCCGGATCCAGGACCGAGGCGTCAGCGCTTGTCGGCGACGTTGAGCGACCGCCCCACGCGGCGCTTGCGGTTCAGCATCTTGCGCCCGTTCCGGGTCTTCATGCGGGCCCGGAACCCCAGGGCACGCTTGCGGCGGCGGTTGCTGACCTTGTGCGGATAGTGCATGCACCGGCTCCCTGATCGCGTTCGGGTCTCGCTAGGGAGCCCGAGGGCCTCAACGATAGGTCGGGCGGCGATCGCGGGCCAGCGCCTTCCCAACCCCAAGTTGGGCTTGGATCGCGCCGTCGTTTCGACGATAATCGCGTGGTCCGGAGCGGCGGTCGCCCCGCCGCGCCGGGCATGGACGCGGTGGCTCGCGGGCCGTGGGCGTCGGGGCGTACCCGGCGGACCGACACGGCCACCGAGCTTCCGTGTCCATCGCGGCCGCCGATCCGTCCGTGAACGATGGGGCGCATCGGCGGCGATGGTTCACGAGCGCCCGGCGCTCGCGATCGGAGCCGGCGATGGACCCAACGGTTCGCGAGACGATCGAGAAGGTGGTCGGGCACCGCTTCAAGGACGGCGCCCTGCTGGCGCTGGCGCTGACCCACGCGTCCGTCACCGAGGACCGCCTGACCAGCAACGAGCGCCTCGAGTTCCTGGGCGATTCCGTGCTCGGGCTCATCGCCTGCGAGCGGGTCTTCCGCCGTTTCCCCGACATGCTCGAGGGCGACATGACCAAGATCAAGTCCATGGTCGTGTCGCGGGCCACCTGCGCCACCATCGCGCGGGCCACCGGGCTCCACACCCTCCTGGTCCTGGGCAAGGGCATGCGTCACTCCGGGGAGCCGCCCACGTCCCTGGCGGCGGCGGTGCTCGAGTCCGTGATCGCCGCCGTTTACCTCGACGGCGGGCTCGACGCCGCCCGCGCCTTCCTCGAGCCCCACCTCGACGCCCTCATCGAGGAGGCCGCCCTGTCCGGGCACCAGCAGAACTTCAAGAGCGTCCTCCAGCAGTACGCCCAGCAGAACCTGAGCACAACGCCCCTCTACCGCGTGCTCGACGAGCAGGGCCCCGACCACGCCAAGTGCTTCAAGATCTGCGTCGAGATCGGTGGACGGCAGTTCCCCTCGTGCTGGGGGCAGAGCAAGAAGCGGGCCGAGCAGATGGCCGCCCTCAACGCCCTGCGCGAGCTCGACCTCATCGAGTCCGACGCCGCCGGCATGATCCGCTTCGTCGCCAAGGCCGGGGCGGCGACCGGCGGCAAGTAGCCTCACCGCGAGCGAAGGTCAACCACCACGGGCAGGTGATCGCTGGCGGCGGCGCTGTCGCCGGGGAGGAGCCCCGAGGCGCCCAGCGCGGCCCGCCCCAGCCTCGCCGTGTCCACCACGAACGCCCGCGCCGCCTGCGCCGACGCGTCGCTGAACGCCAGGAAGTCCAGCCGCCCGGGCCCAAAGGCGCTCCGCGCGTCCGACCACGTGTCGTACGCACGATCCCCCAGCACGCGGGCGTCGGCGATGGCCAGGTCGCTCCCGTCGGCGTCCAGCGCCGCCCGGGCCAGGTCCAGCGGCGGCCTCGACCCCACCAGGTTGAAGTCGCCCCCGATCACGACGTGCGACACGCGCTGGTCGTCGATGCCCTTGAGCACCGCCGCATTCACGGCCCGCGCCTCCGCCAGCCGCGCGCGGTCCTCCACGCCCCCCGCCGTCCCGCAGCACTTGAGGTGCAGGCTCGAGACCAGCACGTCTCCGATCGGCGTCCGGGCCAGCCCCGCCACGACGCGCACCGGGCGGTAGCCCCGACCCTCGGGCCCCTCGGGCGCGATCACGACCGCGTCCGGGCCCGCCTCCTCGAGCGGGTGCCGGCTGGCGATCGCGACGCCGCCCTCGCCCGCGCGAACGTACCACCGCCCCAGGTCGCCCAGGCGCGTGTTGAACCACGGATCGATCGACGCCCGGTCGTCCCACTCCTGAAGCAGCACCACGTCAGGCGCGAGGGCGCGCAGGATGCGCTCGAAGGGCTCGGGGCGTGCCACGGGGCCCGACTTGAGCACGTTGTAGCTGACGACACGCAGGGTCTCGGCGCCCGGCGCGGGGATCTGCCCCGATGGAACCGACGCCATCCGCGCGGGCAGCCGGCGACGGAACGCCTCGCTCTCGCCCAGCACCCGGCCCTCGTGGTCCACGATCGCGACGACGCCGACGACGGCCGGGCCGCTGATCGCGCCCGTGGGCAACGAACGCGACAGCCGCCCCTCGAACCACGTCGCCGCGTACGTCGGGCAGAATGAGAAGCCGGCCTCCGCGTGCGGGATCGGCGTCCGCTCGCCCGCGGCGCTGACGGCCGCGATCCGCACGCCCGCCTGTGTTCCCTCGTTGCCCCCCGGCGAGAGGAGCACCTCAAGATCCACCCCCAGCACCTCACCCCCCGCCGAACGCATGAGCCCCGTCGCGGCGCTGTCGTCCAGGTCGAGCAGGATTGCGGTGGTGTACGGCGCGGCCTGGGGCGGATAGTCGGCCCGACCCGTGCTCCAGCGGACGTACAGGTACTGCCCGTCCGCGAGCACGCTCGCGTCGCCCCACTCCGAGATGTCGCCGTCAAGAACCGGCGGGCCGGCGCGGGCCGGCGAGTCCGCGGGGTCGCCGCGCGGAGCCGGTGCACAACCCGCGGCCAGGAGGGAGAGGGGAGCCAGGATCGCGGCCAGGAGGGGCGCTCGAAGGAGTGTTCGCAGCATGGTCGTAACTATCACCTTCCGAGCCCGCATTCGCAAGTGCCTGAGTCGCGGCGGCATGCGCGGGTTTCGCCTGCCCAGCCGACGCGGAGAGACCGCCGTCGAAATCGGGGTATTCTCCCCCCATCGAGGCCATTGCATTCCGTCGCTCCATCGCGCACACTACGGGCGCACGCACTCGGGCGGTTGGCGCCTGGCGGCTCACTCGCCTCTTCTGAACTCCGGCCGCACGCTTTGTGTGGTTCGGCCCCTGGGGTCGAGCCGACACGTCGGGCGTCTGACGTGAAGGCCGGGTTTGTTCAGAGGAGGAGGCTCGGTATGAGGGCTCGCACGATCGCATGGATCGTCGTCGGGGCGGGGTGCGCGTTGGTTCCGTTCGCGCACGCCGACTGGAACCCCGGCGACCCGCACAAGATGCACTGGCCGCAGTTGCCCGACCCGCAGGGGTGGGACGTGAACATGACGTGGCCCAAGGTGCTGGCCGACGACTGGCGGTGCAGCCAGACGGGGCCGGTCAGCGACATCCACTTCTGGTTCTCGTGGGAGTATGACCAGCCGGCGCCGATCGAGTGGATCGACGTGAGCATCCACTCGGACATTCCCGCGACGCCCGGATCCCACAGCAGGCCGGGTGACCTGCTGTGGGCGCGGCGGTTCATGCCGTCGATGCCCAACGTCCGGTTCCGTCCCTACGGGCAGGGCCCGCAGGGGTGGTACGACCCCAAGACGGGGCTGTGGCGCCGTCCCGATCACCTCGCCTTCTACCAGGCCAACATCGATCACATCGATAACCCCTTCATCCAGCAGCAGGGCACGATCTACTGGCTGGACCTTTCCATCAAGCTTCCGGACGGCATCAACCGGCGAATCGGCTGGAAGACCAGCCGCGACCACTTCAACGACGACGCGGTCTGGCAGCACCGGGGCGAGCCGCCGCCCTGGTCCTGGAATGAACTGCGCGACCCGATCACGCATGAGTCGCTGGACCTGGCCTTCGTGATCACCCCGGCGCCCGGCACGGTGGCGTTGCTCGGCCTGGCGTCGATCATGGTCGCCCGTCGGCGGCGGTAGGGTGGGAGACCGGCGGGGGCGGCCCCGGCGGGAGAGGGAGACTGGGCGGGCGGTGCTTCACCCCACAGGGTGCTACGCCGTCCGCCCGCCTTCTTTTTTGCCCCTCCGGGCCGCACTCGTCCCGTGCCAGCGAACAGCCCCCGCCCGTCTTGCGAATACACTCCCGCTCGCAGGCGGGTCGCGGACGGGAACCCATGGACCAGAACCAGCCACAGGGCAGCGGTCGGCTCGAAGACGTGCGGGTGCTCATCGTCGATGACGACCGCGACGTCCTCGAGTCCTTCGACGCCGCCTTCAAGTCCGAGGGCGCCGCTACTTGGACGTGCATGGACGGCAACGAGGCCGTCCGCCTCTGCACCGACGAGGAGCCCGACCTGGTCGTCCTGGACATGATGCTCCCCAGGCGCTCCGGCTTCCTCGTTCTCGAGAAGATCAAGGGGCGCGAGGAGAGCCCCGCCGTCATCATGGTCACCGCCAACGAGGGCCGGCGCCATCAGGCCTACGCCGAGAGTCTCGGGGTGGACCGTTACCTCCTCAAGCCCGTGCCCCTGGCCCGTCTCCTCGACCTGGCCGTCGAACTGGTCGACGCCCGCGACGAGGCCCTGGACGGCGGCGCCGGGTAGCCCCACAGGAGCGTTCATGCCCAGGCGGCGACAACTCGTGCTCATGAACCCAAGCGACGGCGGTCCCGCCACGCTCGGCGCGCTCAAGGACCTCCGCGCCACCCTCGGCCGCTACAACACCGGCGGCGACGGCACAGGGCCCGACGCCGGCGGTGTCGAGATCCTCCACGGCCCGGGCTTCACCTGCGAGGTCGCCACCGCCCAGCCCGTTGTGCAGCAGGTCCTCGTCAGCCTCCTCGACGAGGACATCGCCTGGCCCGTCCTCAGCCGCCTCTGCAAGGCCGAGAAGTGGAAGATGATGGACGTCGAGACCGGTCGCATGTTCGGCTGACGCCCCGCGAGATCGCCATGCCCATCTACGTCTACGAGGTCCTCGGCAAGGACGGCACGCCCACCGGCGAGACCCTCGAAGTGGTCCAGTCCATGAAGGACGAGGCGCTCACGAAGCACCCGGAGACGGGCAGGCCCGTCCGGCGCGCCATCGTCGCCCCGATGATCGCCGGCAAGTGGAGCGACACCAAGGGCAAGGGCGCCCTCTCCAACAAGAACCTGGAGCGCCTGGGCTTCACCAAGTACGAGCGCAAGGGCAAGGGCTACATGGAGCGCGTCGCGGGAACGCGGGGCCCCAAGAGCATCTCCGCCGACGACTGAGTCACGACCCGCCGTCGTTGAACCGCCCGGGCACGATCCGGGCCTGCTCCATCACGTAGAGCCCGACGAGCCAGCCGCCCACGACATAGGGCTTGACGCCGAAGAGCCCTTCGATGGTGCCGAAGGTCGCCAGGCGATCGTCCCCCTCGGCCGGGGCCTTGAGGCGCACCTCGATGGCGTCGTAGGGCGTGGGAGGCACCCCGATGCAGCACCCGTCCCACTGGTTGAGCATCGCCAGGAGCTCGGTCGCCGACTGCACGTACAGCGGGAAGGCGATCCAGCCCGTGATGCGCACGTGCGCGCCGTCGAGCATGGCGATGTGCTCGGGAACGACGTTCTGCCCGGCCTTGGGGTCGTAGGTCTCGCCGGCGGAGATGAGGTACTCCCACGTCACCTCGTAGGGCTTGGCGCTCGTGCCTTCTCCCTTTATCACCCACCGGTCGTTGATCAGGATCGTGCCGTCGTCGCGCACGACCTTGGTCATCGCCGACGGCGCGGGCTTCGCGGGGGCGGGCGCCGGGACCGCCGCCTCGCCCTCCGGAATGAGCGGCCGGTTGATCGGGTTCATCGCCTCCGCGGGCTTGGCTTCGGGGGTCGCCGGATCTGGAACGGAGACGATGGCCTCGGGCTCGACGGACGCCACCGCCTCAACGGCGGCGGGCACGGTGGGCGTCGGCACTTCGACGGCGATCTCGGCCGCCGCCACGACAACCGGCGCCGGCGCGACGGGCGAGGCCACGGGGGGCGCCGCGACCGGCGCGGGGGCGGCGATTCGCGCGCCCGCCGGCGGCGCCGACGCCCCGCCGGGACGCTCCAAGACCAGCACGGCCGCCGCGGCGGCCGTCAGCAGCGCGATCAGCGCCCAGAAGATCTTCATACCCGGATCGTACCCCGCGTGGGTGCGCTCGTGGCGCGAGTCGGAAGTCCGTGGACGGATGCGCTCCGGGTGCCACGGGTCATCGGGCGCTTCGCCCGTGACCCGCGCGGGTCGGGTGCCACGGGTCATCGGGCGCTTCGCCCGATGACCCGTGCGGCTGTTCAAGGCCCGCCCTGACGCCGGCACGGGCGATCCGCAAGGCGGATCGCCCGTGGCACCCGCGGCGCCCGCCGGCGCCTTTGGGCGCGTTCTTCCGACTCACGCCACGAGTGGTGTGTGTCGGACGTCCGTGGAGGGATGCGCTCCGGGTGCCACGGGTCATCGGGCGCTTCGCCCGATGACCCGTGCGGCTGTTCGAGGCCGGTCGGGACGCCGGCACGGGCGAGCCGCCGGGCGGCTCGCCCGTGGCACCCGCTGGCGCCTTGGTGCGCGTTCTTCCGACTCGCGCCTAGCCGATCGGGCGCAGGTTGCGTGCCACGCTCGTGCGGTAGGCCATGACCGCCGGCACGACCCCCGCCAGGGCCGCGAGCACCACCGTGCCCGCCAGCAGCACCACCACGACCGTCGGCGAGAGGTCGGGTGTGACGACGACGCCCACGCGCGACTTGAGCGCCGCCGCGACCAGCCGCGCGCCGATCGCCGCCCCGCCCGCGCCCACGATCGCACCCATCACCCCGATCAGCGCCGACTCGGTGAGCACCAGCCCGAACACGCGACCCTTGCTCGCCCCCAGCACCCGGAGCACCGCCACCTGGCGGCGACGGCTCTCCATGGAGTTGTACAGCGCGAGCATGATGCCCACGCCGCTGGCCAGCAGCACGCACGCCCCGATCGCCAGGAAGATCTGGTTCAGGTCCGACACGATGACGAACAGGCGGTCGATCTCCTGTTTGGGCTGCGCCACCGTCAGCGTCGCGTCCCGCCGGAGCGCGTCGAAGACCTGGGGCAGGTTCGCCGGCGTGTTCGAGCCCGGCCTGGTGAACAGCCGAAGGTACACGCCCGTGATCAGCCGGTCCGCCGCGACCAGGTCCGCCTCCGTCGTGGTCTTGATCGCCGGGTCCTGGCGCGTGCGGCGGTCGTGGGCGTGGATGACCCACGAACTGGCCAGGTCGGTGAAGACCGCCCGGTCGTGGCTCGATCCCGTGGGTTCGAGCACGCCGACGACCTCGTAGCTGAAGTCGTAGTGGACGTGGGCCTCGGGGGCCCCGGCGTCGCCCGCCTGGCGCGACTGCGCGATGCCGTGGGTCAGGAAGACCCGCTCCCCCACGCGCAGCCCCGTCGCCTTCGCCGCCCGGGCCCCGACCACCACCTCGAACGGCTTGTCGAAGAACCGCCCGCTCGCGGCCTTCCACGGGTGTTCCGCGTCGGGGCGGAAGCGCGTGAAGAACTCCGGCGTCGTCGCCAGCACCGGCAGCCCCATGTAACTGTCGCCGAGTTGCGTCGGGATGGCCCACTCCGCCGGCGTGCCTTTGACCAGTTGCTCGTACCGTTCCCAGGTGATGGGGCGGCGGGGGGCGTTGGCGTAGAAGACCCCGTTCAGCACGCTCACGAGCGGGCTGGCGTCGGCGCTGACGAGCAGGTGCATGTCCCCGCTGCCGCGCTCGAACGCCCGGCGCCCCGCGTCGCGCATCGACGCCAGCACCACCAGCAGCCCCACCGCGATCGCGACCGTCAGCACCGTGACCAGCGTCGAGAAGAGCCTCGAGGTCATGCTCCGCAGGATGATCGTCCAGTCGGTCATGGGTTCATCCCAGCGGGCGGGCCAGGTCCGCCAGTCTCACGCGGCGTTCGAATCGCTCGGTCATCGCCGGGTCGTGGCTCACGCACACCAGGGCCGCGCTCTTCTCCCGGCACGCCTCCTGGATCAGCCGGATCGCCGCGTCGCTGTTCTCCGGGTCCAGGCTCGCGGTCGGCTCGTCGGCGAGCACCAGCACCGGGTCGCACGCCAGGGCCCGCGCCACCGCCACGCGCTGCTGCTGCCCCACGCTCAGGCGGTCGGCCGGGGCGTCGACCCGCTCGATCCCGAGGTGTTCGAGCAGGCGCCGGGCCCGCCCGGCGTGCTCGGCGCGCGGGATCGTCCCGAACATCATCGCCGCCATCACGTTCTCCAGCGCGCTGAACCCGTGCAGCAGGTTGAAGGTCTGGAAGATCACGCCCACGTGACGCCCGCGGAAGAGGTCGCGACGGGCCCCGCGCAGGTCGTGGATGTTGTGCCCGGCGATCAAGACCGAGCCCTCCGCCGGGTCCACCAGGCCGCTCACCAGGTGCAGCAGCGTGCTCTTGCCCGACCCCGACCCGCCCGTCAGCAGCACCTGCTCCCCCGCGCGCACGTCGAGCTGCGCGATCTCCACGGTCCAGGGCCCGGCGGGCTCGTACCGGAACTTCAGGTCGCGGATCGACAGCGGGATCGGGGTCGTCAAGAGGAGCCGTCCTCGGGGGCACAGAGCATACACGCCGACCCCCCCTCGCGGTGACGTCAGAGAATGGGGCAGGGCCCGTTGAAGTAGTTGAGGAACGCCAGGAAGTCGTTGAAGTCCACCACGCCGTCGCCGGTCAGGTCGGCGCGGGGCAGCCCCTCGTTGAACTCGTTGAGATACCCCAGCACGTCGTTGAAGTCGACGGTGCGGTCGAGGTTGCGGTCCGCCGGGCAGACGCGCGTGAGGTAGACGTGCTCCACCGCGGCCTCGTGCTCGGGCTCGGTCCGGTCGTGGTTGAAGACGATCCAGAAGGGCCGCGAGACCGCCGAGGCGGGCGCATCGTGCCAGAGCTCCAGTTCCAGCAGGTAGACCCCCGCGCCCGCCGGCGCCAGCAGCAAGAACCCCAGGTGCCCGTGCAGCTCGCCCAGCGCGTTGACGGTCAGGGCGAACCCGACGACCGGGTCGTCGCCCGTCGGCGTGAGCACCGGCCCCAGCGTGCCCCGCCGCACCTCGATCCGCTCCGCCGGGATCGACTCGAATCCCGCGCCGTCCCACGCCCGGAGCGCCCGGCGGATCGTGAACCCCACCTGAGAGAAGGGTGGGAAGGTACCGGGCGCCGAGTCAAACCCGGGCTCGTCGCCGAAGTGCGTGACGGGGTCCAACTCGCCCCCGAAGACCTGCTCGGGGAAGTAGGGCTCGGTCTGTCCGAGGGCGACGGCCCCGGTGACGATCCTGCCGTCCTGGAGGGCGAGGATGACGTCCCCGCCATGGACCTGGGCCAACGCCGCGGGGGCGACCGTCGCCGCCGCGATGAGGGAAAGACCGCGAATGCGTGCCATGCTGGTTCCTTCTTCTCCGCGCCGAGGCGCGGTTCAATGGGCCACTCTTGGGTCGAACTGGTTGTCGTTGAACGTGCGGTACACCCTCCCGAAGGGCAGCGTCGCCGCGTGCCCGTCGAGGAAGGCGAAGTTGGAGAGCCCCGAGGCGTCCTGGGGCCTGCCCCCGTGGGCCGAGAGGTCCACCTGCCGCGAGGCCAGCCGCGGCGCCAGGGGATCGCCCGCGTCGCTCCAGGATTCGGCATGGACGTGGTCGGCCCTGGCGTAGGTGCTGCCGTCGGGCCCCTGCGTCATCATCAGGAAGTGGACCGTGCCGCTGGGCGACGGAACCTTGGAGAGTCGATCGAAGGGCTCGCGGGCCGGATCGAGCCCGGGTGTCCTGCTCCGCGAGGTCCAGTTGTTGAGCCCGTAGCTGGTCCACCGCCCCAGGCGCGAGAGGTCCGCGGGCTGCCCGCTCTCGAGGAGGTCGACCAGTTCCCGGAGGGTGATGCCGTCGAAGCGCCCGCCCTGCGACACGGGCCAGGCGGGGCTCCGGTCGACGGGCGAGCGGAGCGAGGGGGTGGTGCCGATGTAGGGTTCGAGCTGGAGGGGCCAGGCCCGCCGGACGCCCGCGAGCGTCGTGACGCCGCCGTGCGCGAGGCCCGCGTCGACGAACCACTCCTTGTGGTCGTTGAGGTAGAGCTGGTGGGCGGTCTCGAGCTGGCGGATGTTGGAGAGGCAGCGGAGGGCCTGGGCCGCGCGCCGGCTCTTCCCCAGCGCGGGGAGCAGGACCGAGATCAGCAGGGCCACGATCGCGATGACCACGAGCAGCTCGATGAGCGTGAAGGCCCGCGGACGCAAACCGTTGGAACGCATGGGACGCTCCTCAACGGGGGAATGCCCGGCGCGCGGGAGCGCCGGCGGACAAGGGATGACGCGGGAGCAGTGGGGGAGCGCGCGGGGCGCGCCGACGCCGGTCAGGCCCGGGGCGGCCCGCGGCTGGTGCGGATGAACCGCGCATCGACCCGCTCGCCCGGGACGGCCCGAGCCGCCGCGACGACGCCGATCGGCGCGGCCGCGACGAGGAGCGCCGGCGGCGCCGCCGCGGGCGCCTGCGGGCGGGCCACGAGCAACTGCACGCAGGTACCGCAGTCATCACGCCGATCGCCCGGCGCGTGCCCGGGCTCAGGCCCGCGCTCGTGGTGGCAGCAGTCGCCGGACGCCGCGACGCGCGCGTGCCGGTGCACGCCGGCGTGCCAACCCGCCACGAACCCCAGCGACGACCACAGCATCACCACCGCCGCGACCACGCAGGGGCCGACGAGAGAGCCGCGACGATGACGGCGAGGGAGCGTCATTGAGAAACGCTTATCAACAAATCCTAGGCCGCTCAGGCGCGCCGGTCGCGGTCGGCTCAGGCCTTGTCAAGGCGCACCAGCCCGGCGCGGATGGCGATCCGGGCCAGCTCGACGCGGTTGCTCACGCCCAGCTTGTTGCCCAAGGCCACGCGGTGCCACTCGATGGTCTTGACCGATCGATGGAGGCTCTTGCCGATGTCCGCCGTCGAGAGGCCCCTGGCGATGAGCTTGAGGATCTCCAGCTCGCGGGTCGTGAGCATGCTGAGGTCGCCCAGGTCGTGCGTGCGGGCCGTGGCGACGGGCGCTCCGTCCTCGGAGCGCGCGTCCTCGGCGCCGCTCGTGCACACGATGAGCACCGTCGCCTTGCCATCGGGCCCCGTCCCCAGAGGCCGGAACGTCGTATGCCGCCAGGTCGCGCCGACCATGCCCTGCAGCGTCCGCTGCTGACCCTGCGTCGCGACCTCACGGACGATCGCCGCCCGCTCCTCGGCGATCGTGGGGGGGAACACCTCGTGGAGCCGGCGCCCCACCGACGACCCCGAGTCCAGCCCGAGCATGCGGTCGAACGCGGCATTGCCGAACCGCACAACCCCGTCCACGTCAACGATCGCCACCGCGCTCCCGCTGTCCAAGACCAGCGCCTGCCAGACGGCACCGGGATCGATGGGAGGCGCCAAGGGGGGGCTACGTCCGGTGTCTGTCATGACCATGCTGACCCTGAGATCGAACCGACCACGCCGACCCGGCGCCGCTAGAACCAGATTCCCCCGCCGCCCGGACCGCGCCCGAGCCCTTGTCCCGGGCACCCTGGCGGAAGCAGAACGCCGCGCCAAGGGCCTCCCCCGCGATCGGAGGCCGGGCCGCTCATCGTACGGTTGCCGGCAACCGGTCCCAGTGCCCGCCGGTGACCGAGCGGATCACCGGAGGAACCGAGTACATTTGTATCGAAACTTGGCCCCATGCGCCACCCTCATCTCCGGCGGCGGGCCAAGAATAGTGTGTTTACCCGGGGCCGCGTCGGCACTCGGGCTCCTCCCCGAGGTTCAGGACGCCCGCGTGACCAGCGACGACGGACGACCGCCCAGACCCTCTTGGCCCCCGACCCACGGGGAGGTCTGGGGCCACTGGGCCGGGTCCGACGATGTCCGTCACTTCCTGGCCGGTCCGCTCTGGCGCGGTACGGAGTTGCTTCGGGCCTGCCGCATCCTTTTGGAGTTCGTTCGGGGATTCCGCCAACTCCACTTCGTGGGACCCTGCGTGACGGTTTTCGGGTCGGCCCGGTTCGAGGAGTCCAACCCCTACTACGGGATGGCCCGGGAGATGGGGCGCCGGATCGCCTCCATGGGGCTCACCGTCATGACCGGCGGCGGGCCCGGCATCATGGAGGCCGCCAACCGCGGCGCCCGCGACGCCGGCGGGCGCAGCGTCGGCTGCAACATCGAGCTGCCCATGGAGCAGGCCCCGAACCCCTACCTCGACCGCATGATCGAGTTCAGGTACTTCTTCGTGCGCAAGGTCATGCTCGTGAAGTACAGCTACGCCTTCGTCATCTTGCCCGGCGGGTTCGGCACCATGGACGAGCTCTTCGAGACCGCGACCCTCGTTCAGACCGGCAAGATCCGCCAGTTCCCCATCGTCCTCATGGGGCGCGACTATTGGCGCCCCCTCATGGACTTCGTCCTCAACGACATGATCGCCGCCGGCACCATCTCGCCCGACGACGCCGCCCTGCTCCCGCTCACCGACGATCCCGACGAGGCCGCCCACATCATCCGTTGCGGGTGCGAGGCCTCCGGCGCCTTCAGGAGGCGCCCGCGGCCGCTCGCGGTGCTGGGCGAGCGGGAGATCGCCGGCGCCGGGCGGGTCTGACCCCGCGGTACCATCGCCCCCCGAGGACCCCGCCTGCCCACGCCCGCCGCGACAAGCCCCGCCGATCAACCGCCCCGGTGGGCCGCGACGGTGGCCTGCGTCGCCCCGGCGGCGCTCGTGGTGCTGGCGTTCTGGCCCGCGCTGGGCGCGGACTTCGTGCGCTGGGACGATCCGACGCTGGTGACGGAGAACCCGCGCATCCGCGGGCTGACCGCCGACAACCTCGCGTGGATGTTCACCACGCCGGTCATGGGGCACTACCAGCCGCTCACCTGGATCTCCTACGCCCTCGACTGGATGGTCTGGGGGCTCGACCCGCGCGGGTTCCACCTCACCAACGTCCTCATCCACGCCGCCAACACGGCCCTGGTCTTCGCGCTGGCGCGGCGTCTGATCGCGCCGTGGCCGCGGGCGGGCGGTTGGGCCGCGCTCTTCGGCGGGCTCGTCGCCGCCGGCGCCTGGGGCCTCCACCCGCTCCGCGTCGAGAGCGTGGCGTGGGTCACCGAGCGCCGCGACGTGCTCAGCGTCCTGTTCATGCTCCTGGCCGCCTCGGCCTACCTCCGCGCCGTCACGCCCGGCGAAGCGGCGCTCCGCTCCCGCCCCTGGCACCGGGCGGCGGTGGCGCTCCTGGCCCTCTCTCTCCTGGCCAAGGCCTGGGGCATGAGCTTCTTTGTCCTCCTCCTGATCCTCGACTTCGCCCCGCTGCGACGCATCGCCGACCATCCACGACGATGGCTCGCGGGCCCGGCCCGGCGCGTGGTGGTCCAGAAGTGGCCCTTCGCGGCCCTGGGCGCCGCGGCCGCGGTCGGCGCCGCCCTCTCCCAGCACACCGCGCTCGCCACCAAGTCCCTTGAGCAGTGGGGGGTGATCGAGCGCGCCGTGCAGGCCTGCTACGGGCTGCTCTTCTACGTGCTCAAGACACTCGCCCCGGCGGACCTCTCCCCGCTCTACGAGCTCCCGAAGGGGCTCGATCCGGGCGCGCCGCTCTTCCTGCTTTCCTACGTCTTCGTCGCCGCGCTGATCGGCGTCGCGCTCTGGGGCCTCCGGCGCGCCCCGGCGTTCTCCGCCGCCGCGCTCGCCTACGCCGTGACCCTCGCCCCCGTGCTCGGCGTGCTCCAGAGCGGCGAGCAGTTCGTGGCCGACCGCTACTCCTACGTCGCGCTGATCGGGTGGATGATCGTGCTCGGGTGGCTCGCCTCCCGGGCCTGGCGATCCGCCTCGGCCGCGGCCGGTCGGGGTCTCCTGCTGGCGCTGCCCGCCGTGCTCCTCGCCGCCCTGCTCGTCCGCGCGACGGTCAGGCAGTCGGGCGCGTGGGCCGACACCGAGTCGCTGTGGCGGCACGCCGCGGCCGTCGAGGAGCGGACCGGGCCGACGGGCGGGCTGGTCTTCAGCTACCTGGGCAGCGAGCTCGAACGCCAGGGGCGGACCGGCGAGGCGATCCGGGCGCACGCGCGGGCCCTCGAAGTCGATCCCGACCTGGGTCGGTCTTGGTTCTCATTGGGGAACCTCCTCCGCCGCGCCGGCGAGTGGCCGCGGGCGGAGGAGGCGCTGCGGGAGGCCGCCCGCACCCTCCCGCAGGCCTACATGGCCCGCGTCAACCTCGGCAACCTCTACCTTTTCAACCTCGATCGCGCCGCGGACGCGATCGAGCAGTACCGCCTCGCGGTCGCCGACGTCGAGGCCGGGGGAAGGCGCCCGCTCTCCACCGTCCCCTACCTCGCCCTGGGCGTGGCCCTGCGCCATACCGGCGACCTCGACGGCGCCAGGCGAATGCTGTCGCGGGCGGCGGAATCCGACGAGACCCGCCAGGCCGCCCTCAAGGAACTCGCCGACCTCCCGCCCGCCGCCCCCTGATTCCCGCCCCCCGGCGCCACCGAGGCGCGGCCCGCCCCCGCCCGTAGACTGCCCCATGCCCGACGAACGGCCGACGTTGACGCTCGCCCACTCGCCCGACCCCGACGACGCGTTCATGTGGTGGCCCATCACCGGCAAGGTCGCGCCCGGCTCGGTCGCCCTCGGCGACGGGACGCCGCCCGACCTTCCCGTGCTCGCGCCACCCGTCCTCGACACGGGGCGATTCCGCTTCCGCGCCGTCCCCGCCGACATCGAGGCCCTCAACCGCCGCGCGATCGGCGTGGCGGACCTCGACGTCACCGCTCTGTCGTTCCGGGCCTACCCCGAGGCGGCGGGGCGGTACGCGCTCACCGCGTGCGGGTCGTCCTTCGGCGAGGGCTTCGGCCCCAGGATCGTCTGCCGCAAGGACCAGGCCCGGGACCGCGTGAAGATCGGATGCGAGGGATGCCTCAAGCCGCCGCACGTGCGGATCGCCGTGCCCGGCGTGAAGACCACCGCGTTCCTCATGCTCGGGCTCGTGCTCGGGCCCGAGGCGATGGGCGCCCGCGGGCGGTTCATCGAGTTGCCCTTCGATCGCGTGATCCCCGCGGTGGCCTCGGGCCGGGCCGACGCAGGACTGGTCATCCACGAGGGGCAGTTGCTCTTCGAACAGGCCGGGCTGAGGCTCGTGCTCGACGTGGGGGCGTGGTGGAAGGAGCGAACGGGCCTGCCCCTGCCCCTGGGCGGCAACGCGCTGCGGCGCGACCTGGACGATCGCTTCGGGGCGGGCACGCGGCGCGAAGTCGGGGCCACGCTCCACCGCTCCATCGAGCACGCCCTGGCCCATCGCGACGAATCCATCGACTACGCGATCGGCTTCGCCCTCGCCAACGCCCGGACTTCCGGGGGCGTGGCCCCGGACCGCGAACGCGTCGACCGCTACGTCTCCATGTACGTCAACCGCTGGACCCTCGACATGGGCGGCGCGGGGCGCGAGGCGGTCCGTCGATTGCTCGAGGAGGGCGCCCGGGCCGGCCTGTGCCCCGATCCCGGCCCGATCGACGTCGTCTCGGCGTGAACGCTCGCGCGTACGCTCCCCCATGGAGCTCATCAGGACCGACGCGGGTCTCGCCGTCGACACGGGGCGCGCCCCGCCCGTCGCACTCGGGTACATCCTCGGCATCGGACGCAACTACGCCGACCACGCCAGGGAGCAGGGGGCCGAACTCCCCACGCGACCCATGGTCTTCGGCAAGTCGCCCCGGTCGGCGTGCCTCTCGGGCGAGGAGATCGTCGTGCCCGCCGTCTGCCAGGACCGCGAGCAGGTCGACTGGGAGGCCGAGCTGGCCGTCATCATCGGCACGGGCCCCGGCGGGCGCCCCTGCCGCGACGTCCCCGAGCCCGACGCGCTCTCGTACGTCCTCGGCTACACCTGCGGCAACGACGTCTCGGCCCGCTGGTGGCAGAAGGAGGGCTCCGGCGGGCAGTTCAACCGCGGCAAGAGCTTCGACACCTTCTGCCCGCTGGGACCGCGCGTCCTCCCCGCCGCGGAGGTCCCCGACCCCCAGGCCCTGCGCATCCTCTGCCGCGTCAACGGGCGGGTCACGCAGGACGCCTCCACCGGCTCGATGGTCTTCAGCGTCCGCGCCCTGGTCGCCGACCTCTCGCGCGGCGCGACGCTGCCGCCGGGCACCGTCATCATGACCGGAACCCCCGCCGGCGTCGGCATGTCGCGGAAACCCCCTCTCTTCCTGAAGCACGGCGACGTCGTCGAGGTCCAGATCGAGCCCATCGGCACCCTGACCAACCGCGTGCGGTTCGAGTAGCCCCGGTCCGGACTGTCCCTACCCCGCGTCGCGCGTGTCGCGAGCGCTCCGCTCCGCGTCGCTGGCCAGCAGGTCCGCCAGCGAAGTCGCCGCGAACGCCGCCTCCATGTGGGCCGCGATCTCGTCGATCCGACGATGGAGCGCGCACAGCCCGCCCAGGCATGGCTCGCGGCGCGGACACCGGTCGATCCGGGCGATGGGCTCCACCGCGTTGACCACGTCCAGCAGCGTGATGGCGGACGCCTCTCGGGCCAGCGCGAACCCCCCCCGGGGGCCGCGGAACGACGAGACCAGCCCCGCCACCACCAGGTCCCGCATGATCTTGGCGAGGTAGCCCGCCGGCACGCTCGTCCGCCCCGCGATGCGGTCCGTGCTCGCCGCGACCCCTCCCTGCCCCGCCAGGTGGAGCATCGCGCGGAGGGCGTAATCGACGGTCTGCGACAGCACGCACGGCCTCCTGCCGCGGTCAGCGGGGCTCCACCGGCCTGGCGTCGGGGGGCTTGCCGTACCGGGCCCACATCCACTCCCGCCGCGCCACGCTCAGCGACTTGAAGTCGTGGACCGCGCCGGCGTGCGCCGCGGCGAGCGCCTCCGCCGCGTCGCGCCGCGCCAGGGCCGCGATCCCCGATCCCATGGGCGTGCGCAGCGATTCGCGATCGGCGAACACGTACGCCGCCTCCAGCCCGGGCACCCAGGCCCGCGATTCGTGGTCGTGCACGTACCGCTCCAGCACCCGCGTCCCCTCGCCCTGCTCGTACTCGAAGTCGACCATGCACCCGATGTCGTCGAAGAAGACGTACAGCCGCTCCCCCTCGCGCTCGACCAGTGAGGCGCTCGAATAGCGGTCCTCGGCAACGAGCATGCCGCACTCGGCGCACTCGTCGCGCCCCACGCGCAGCTCGGGCGGGCCGGTCAGCGGCTGCCTCGCGCACCCGGCAAGGGCCGCGATCACCGCCAGGAGCCCGACCGGCGCGAGGGGGCGGGGGCTCATACCGGCGACCTCCGGGCGAAGACCACCGCCGCCGCCGTCAGCGGCAGCACGATCCACGCCGCCAGGCATCCCCCGAAGATCGCGTGCAGCCACCGCCCGTATTCCTCCGTGGCGTAGAGCCCGGCGGGGCCCAGCACGTCGAGCGAGGCATCGGCGGCGTGCAACGACCACATCTTGAACACCTGCAGCGGGTTCAGCAGGGCCAGGGAGAACAGCTCCTCGATCCGCAGCTTCATCGCGATCGCCCCGGCCATCAGGGCCAGGTCCGTCGCGAAGACCAGCACCAGCCACAGGAACACGGCGGTTCCCACGGCGACCGACGCCTTGCGCGCCAGCACCGAGAGCAGCATCCCGACGCTGAGCATGCCCATCGCCAGGGCCAGCGACAGGCCCCCGAGCCACACCAGGCTCCCCGGTCGCGTGGCGTCTCCCTTCCACGCCATGATCGCCGCGCACGCCCCCAGCCCCAGCGTGATGCACGCCACCAGGGCACCCGCCAGGCCCAGGTACTTGCCCAGCAAGACCTCGGTCCGCGAGACGGGCTGCGAGAGCAGGTACGTGAGCATGCCGCGCTCGCGGTCCCCCGCGATCGACCCCGCCCCCGCCGTCAGCCCCATGAGCGGGACCACCAGCAGCACCAGGTTCACCAGTCCCGCGGTGGTGCGACCGAACCCGGCCAGGCCCATCCCCCCCGCGGCGGCGGCGGACACGAACGACAGGCTCAGGCCCAGCGCCGCGAAGGCCAGCGAGTAGAGCAGGAACCACCGGCTGCGCATGGCCTCACGCATCTCGCGCCGCGCCACCGTCGCGATGTTCGACGGAATGCCCGGCGTCTGGTGGGCGCGGCGCCCCTCCCCCGCAACCCCGGCGATGGTGCCGAGCGTGGTCATGGGCGGGCCTCCGGCTCGTGAGCCTGCTCCCCGTGCGCGTGCAGGTCGAAGTCGTCCACCGCGATGCGCCCCTCCGCCAGGATCCGGAACGGCGCCGCCTTCTGCGTCGTGGGCACCGAGACGAGCAGGCCCACGCCGTTGTTCTCCGGCTCGAACCCGCCCTCGCGCAGCAGGCGGGCCGCCCGCTCGCGCGACGCCGCGGCGATGCGGAGGTGCAGCGTCGCCTGCAGGCCCAGGTGCGGCACCAGGTCGCGCGCCGGCACCTCGCCGGTCATCACGCCCCGCTCCAGCAGCACCACCCGCCGGGCGAGCGCCGTGACCTCTTCGACGCGGTGCGACGCGAACAGGAGCGAGCGGCCCCCCGCCGCCAGCCGCGAGAGCAGCGACACGAACTCGTCGCGCCCGCACGCGTCAAGGCTCGCCGTGACCTCGTCGAGCACCAGCACGGGCGGGTCGCCCAGCAGCGCGACCGCCAGCGCCAGGCGCTGCTTCATGCCGCCCGAGAGCTCGCGGATGCGCTTCCGTTCGGCCCCGACCAGGCCCACGCCCTCGAGCACGCCGCCCACGCCGAGGGCACGCAGCCCCTTGAGCCGCCCGAAGAACCCGATGGCCTCGGCGACGCCCAGGTCGTCGTAGAAGCCCAGCTCCTGCGGCACGTACCCGATGAGGGCGCGGGCCCGCTTGCCGTGCCGGGCGACGTCCACCCCGCCGACGTCGATCGACCCGCGGAACCGCAGCAGGCCCAGCACGCACCGGATGAGCGTGGTCTTGCCGGCGCCGTTCGTGCCCCAGAGCGCGACCGCGTCGCCGTCGCCGACGGCAAGCGACACGTCGTTCACGGCGGCCGTCCGCCCGAAGCGCTTGGTGACGTTGCGGATGGTGATCACGCGGCACCTCCGTTGTTTCGCCGACGCCGCGCCATCCCCCGCGGGCGGGCCACGAACACCAGCGCCAGCCCCCCCCCGCCCATCGCCAACGCGACCAGGGAAAGCCCGGCGCGGTCCGGCCTCTGCGCGGGCCGGCCCGCGTCCACTGGCACGGGCCTCACGAGGGGCACTTCGTCGATGAACTTGGGCTCGGGGCGCACCGCGGGGATCGCCCGTCCGACGAACTCGATGGCCTGCTGGGCCGGGCTGAACAGCAGGAGGCGGAGCTTGGGGTGCCGGTCGACCAGGTTCTCAAAGAGCGTGAACGACTCGTGAACGAAGTCGCCCACGCCGTCGCGGTTCTGGTCGTACCCCTGGTAGTCGGTCCAGAAGTTGCCCGTCTCCCCGACCCAGAACTCGTTGCCCGCGAGCGACCCGCGACCCAGCACCGCGACCTGCTCGATGTTGTCCACGAAGTTGTTGAGCGTGAACCGGTTGCCGCGCACCGCCGGGAGGAACACCGCCCCCACGTCGTTGTAGGCGATCGTGTTGCGGGCGAAGACGCCGGGGATCCGCGGCGAGAAGGGCGACCCGTCGAGGTAGATGCCCGCGCGGTTGCCCACGAACAGGTTGTTCTCGACCACGAAGCGGTCCGTCTCCTTGAGGCCCAGCCCGTACCCGCTGGGCCCGCGGTTGCGGATCATGCGGTTCCGCCGAACCTCGATCCCCGTCGAGTACATCAGGTAGATGCCCACGGAGTTCTCGACCACCTCGTTGTCCTCCAGCGTCACCTCGTCGCTGTACATGAGGTGGAAGCCGTAGCGGCAGCGTTCGGCGGTGTTGCCGCGCACCGTGATGCCCTTCGAGTACCACAGCACCGCGTCGCGCCCGTCGTGGATGGTGTTGCCCTCGACCAGCGTGCGGTCCGAGCGCCACAGGCGGATCCCGTCGCCCCGCCGGGCCACGTCCAGGTCCTTCCCGCCCACCCGGTTCCCGCGGACCACGCTGTCGGACGCGTCGCGCAGGTCGATGCCGAAGAGAGTGTCGTCGAGCGTGTTGTTCTCGATCCGCGCCCGCGGGGCCATGACCCTCACCCCCGCGTTCTCGTGGTCCAGGTCGATCCCCGTGTTGCGGATGACGAACCCCGAGAGCGTGACGTCCGGCGCCGCCACCTCGACGATGTCCCCGCGCCCCCCGCCGTCGAGCACCGCCCCGGGCTCTCCGATAAGCGTCAGCGGCTTGTCGATGCGGAGGTGCTCGCGGTAGACCCCCGCCGGGACGCGGATCGTGTCGCCCGCCGACGCCGAGCGGATCCGGGAGCCGATCACGCCCGTGTTCACGTCCGTCTGCGCCGCCGAGGCACGGGCCGCGGGCGCCGACATGTCGTTCGGCCCCTGCCCGAGCCCGACCCGGGCCCAGGCGAGAGCGGCGAGAATGGCAAGGTGACCTCGCATGGCTTGCCGGCGCCGGTGGGGCGCTCTACGTGGACAGGGACGCCTTGGCCCGCCGGTACAGCGGGCGGTACGCGCGCCGGTGAAAGCAGAACGCGACGATCGTCACGCCCGCCGCCGCGAACGCCAGCCACAGCCCCAGCCCGACCTCGGAATAGGTCCGGAACTGCCCGATCCCGCCCTCCCCCAGCACCGTCGGGGTGAAGGGCTTGATCGACGCCGACAGCGGCGCCGACGGATCGAGGTTCTGACCGAACTCGGACATCCAGTACTGGAGATCCGCCAGGAATCCGAAGGGGAACAGCACCGTCGGCAGCGCCAGCAGCACCGCCCACCGGGAGTGGATGAACATCGCGCCCTCCACCATCAGGAACATCGCGATCACCGCCCAGACCGCCAGCGTCTTCTCGAAGTGGGCCGCCTCGTGGAGCGGGCGCATCCCGATGTAGTGGTTCAGCCCGTCGATCTCCTTGACGTCGCCCGTGAGGTGGTTGACGTACGCCGACAGGAAGAGCCCGTCGGGGTACTGCGGCGCCTCGAGCTCCATGTGCCAGTACGGCAGGAAGACCGAGCAGAGCAGCAGCACGCGCGCGATCGACAGGAGCAGCGTGGGCGTTCCATACCGGACGGGGTGACGCCGCAGCTCCTCGGCGGGAACCCTCGGCCCAAAGACGCTCAGCAGAAGCTCGGACATCCCCGGTTCCTTCTGTTCGGCCGGCGCCCCGTTGCGCCGCGCGAATGCCCCCGCCACGCTTCCGCGCGGCGGGGACGAACGATCGGTCAGCGCCCGGGCTGCGGGGCGTCCCCGTCGGCCTGCGCCGTCTTGGTCCGGGGCTTGATGTGCACGTAGCCCATCATCTCCAGGTGGAGCGCCGAGCAGAACTCGGTGCAGTAGAACGGGTAGGTCCCGGGCTTGTCCGCGGTGAACTTCATCTCCGCGTACTCGCCGGGCTCGAGGCTCAGGTTGATGTTGTACCCGCCGATGCAGAACCCGTGGGTCGCGTCCTGCGTGGTCTCGATGGCGGTGATGCGCCAGGTGACTTCGTCGCCCTCCTCAAGGTAGACGTGCTCGGGGTTGAAGTGGCTGCGGATGGCGGTCATGTTGATCAGCACCTTGTTGCCGTTGCGGATCACGCCCTCCTTGCCCTGCTTGGGCGCGTTGGGATCGAGCGCCTGCGTGTGCGGGTTCCACCCGATCTCGGGGTAGACCAGCCAGGGCTTGAGCTTGTCGGCCTTGATCATCACCGCGTAGTGCGGCTCGCCCACGCCGATCGGCATGTCGAAGATCACGGGCATCGTCGTCCCGGGCGCGCCGATGTCCAGCAGCTGGAAGTTCTGCGGGAGCAGCGGGCCCGTCGGGAAGAACCGGTCCACCGACCACTTCGACATCGAGATCAGGTACTTCCCGTCCGGGCTGGCCGTGTCGCCCTCGGCGGCGACCAGGTGCCCGATGTTGTACTGCACCGGCGTCTTCTGGACGAGCTTCCACGGGCCCTCGGCGGGCTTCGCCGCCGTCTCGCCCCCCAGCGTCCAACGCGCCACCGCCGAATCCAGGAAGAGCGACGTGTAGGCGTACCCCTTGTCGTCGTACTGCGTGTGCAGCGGCCCGAGGCCCAGCTCCAGCTGGACTTCCTTGACCGCGTCGAAGTCCAGGATCGGGATGCCGTAGGGGTCGCTGCCGCTGTAGGTCTTGGCGGCGATCGCCTTGCGGATCTTGTCCGCCGAGAACACCGTCACGTGCGGGTCGAGCTTCCCGCTCACCACGATGTACTTCCCGTCCGGAGTCACGTCCACCCCGTGCGGGCTCTTGGGCTCCGGCGCCAGGTGCAGGATCCCCTCCGCGACCGTCGTCTTGATCGTCAGCACCGGGAACCCGTTGATCTTCTCCGCCTTGCCCGCCTTGAACGCGGCCTCGGCCTTCTTCCAGTCCACGATGTGCAGGTAGTCCGTGTCGCGCTTGCTGGCCCCGGCCTCGAAGGGCGGGTTGCCCTTCTCCACGCCGCCCGACGCCATCTCGGCGTTGAACGAGTTCACGAAGATCAGCCCGTCGCTCGCCAGCTTGCCCGCGTCCGACAGGTCCTGGAAGTACGGCGGGAACTCCACCGCGAAGGAGTTGGCCACGTCCACCCGCCCCTTGGCCCGGTCGAACTTCCACAGCGTCATCATGCCGCGGTAGCTCTTCTCGTAGTCCTCGGGCGGCGCGTACCCGTACCCCAGCACCGTGGCGTACTGCCCGCCCTCGATGATGTACTCGGAGTTGGGCGTCACGAAGGCGCACCCGTGATCGCTCACCGTCAGCGGGTTCTTCACGATCTGCTTGGTCTCGAAGTCGCGGAGGTCGATCACCGCCAGCCGCGCGTTGGCCTTGTCGCCGATGAACAGGAACTGCCCGTCATACTCCGCGCTGGTCTCGCTCAGGGCCGGGTGGTGCGTGTCGCCCCAGGTGACCTCGCGCCCGTTCACCTTGAGCATCTCGCGGACCGGGTCCTGGTCGCCGCTGTACCCGTACCCCTGCCAGGGCTCGGTCGTGAAGACCGAGATCGTGCGCAGGTGCCGCATCGACGGCACGCCGATCACGAACACCTGCCCCGATTGCCCGCCCGAGGCGAACGTGATGTACTCGTCGTGACGCCCGCTGGGCTGGAACGTCTTCGCCGCCGCGACCAGGTCGTCCACGTTCAGCTTGCGCTCGTTGGCGATCTTCGTCAGGTCCGCCACCTGCGCCGGCGACAGCTCGATCGGCTTGGCGTCCTGGGTCGTCCGCCGCCGACGCGATTCCTGCGCCGACGCCTCGGGAGCGACCAGCCCCATCGCCAGCCCCGCAAGGAGCACCGCCACCGCCGCATGCGCCAGCCTCGGATGTTTCTGCTCCGTCTTCATGGCTCATTCCCATGTTGTCGCCCCGATCGGACCGCGCACACGGCGAACCGCTCGGGCGCGTTGTGCGCCTATTTCACCCCCGCCGCGGTCCGAAGGGACCGCAGGTATTCGATCACGTCCAACAGGTCGTCGTCGTTCAACGCCGGGTTGCCCCCCTTGGGAGGCATCCCTATCCCCGTCGTGTTCGCCGGGTCGCCCGGGTCCCGCCCCTTCCTCAGGAACGCCAGCAGGTCGTCCTCGCTCAGCTTCCACGCAAACTCGCTGACCAGCAGGTCCTTCCCGTTCGCCGCGATCCCCCGCGCGTCCTTGCCGTGGCACGCGCTGCACGTCATCGCGAACACCCGCGACCCGTGCGCGATGTACCCCGCCAGTTCCGCGTCGCCGCCCGCCGCCGCCAGGGCCTTGGCCTTCTCCTCCTCGCTCGGCGCCCCCAGCGCCAGCGTCGGCGCCGGCAACTCCGGCATCCGACGCGGGTCCTGCAGCCCCCGCACGAACAGCTCGATGTCCCTCAGGTCCGCCTCCGTGAACGCGTCGTTGCCGCCCTTGGGAGGCATCGGCAAGGGCTTGCCCAGGGGCTGCCCTGCCATCACCAACTCCACGAACTCGACGTCGCTCATCGACGCCACCAGCGCGCTTGTCGTTAGGTCCTTCCCGAGCCCGGGCATCCCCTTCCCGTCCGGCCCGTGGCACGCGGCGCACGTCCCCAGGAACAGGTCCCGCCCATGCGCCGTCGCCCCGACCGGCAGCACCGGAAGGGGGGGGGACGCCAGCAGCGTCTCATGCGCCGCGGCCAAGCGGCGCTCCGCCTCCGCACGCGCCGCACGCGACAGCAACACCAGCCCCACGCCGCCCCCGTAGATCACGCCACCGATCACCACCGCCGTCAGCAACGCGCGACCCAGTTGCTCCAGCCCGTGAGCCGTCGGAGGCCGCCAAGCCACGGTCCCGACTGTGCCGCTCTGTGCCATCCGCTCGACTCCTCCCATCACTCGATCCCTCGTTCGCAGGCGATTAGCAGAGGATATCTAGATCAGGATATCAGCGATCAACGCCAAGTCAACGACTCAACCGAGCGACTTTCAACGCCGCCACGCCCGCCTGTGGCGCCGTGTTCGGGATACGTGTGGTCTGTCGGGCGCCGGGCTTTGCGACCCGGATCGCTGCTTCTCGGACGCGCCGTGGGCATCTCCGCGTGCGGCGACACGCGGGCGCGCCCCATCCCCCCCCGCGCGCCGCCTCGGTGGTCCAAGGAGGCCGCGTTACCATCCGCCCCATGAAAGCGATCGTGTTCGCCGTGCTCGCGGGCCTCTGCTGGGGCATCGGCGAGCTGTTCACCAAGGCGGTCCTGGGCAGCGGCAAGGTGGGGCCGATGACCGTCCTCCTCGTGCGCACGGCCCTGGCCCTGCCGCCCGCCCTCCTCGCCTACGTCGTCGCCTACCACGTCCTCAAGACCGAGCCGCAGGCCTGGTGGCGGGCCGACGCCGCCGTCCTCGCCAAGCTCGCGCTGGGCTCGGCCCTTCTCGCCGGGTTCGGGGGCGTGTTCTTCTTCTACCTCGGGCTGTCGCACGGGGCCGTGAGCACCGTCAAGCCCATCGCCTTCACGGTCGGGCCCGCCGTCGCCGTGGTGCTGGCGTTCCTGGTCCTCAAGGAGGAGGTCGCACCCCTCAAGGCGCTGGGTGTCGTCATGGTGCTGGGCGGGGTCGTCCTGATCGCGGGCGTCGGAGGCGGGCACGCCCCGGCCGCCCGCTGACCCCCCGCGCGCCACGGCATCGGGTACGCTGCGCCGACTGAGGAGGGACGCGCCGATGCTCGACCGCCGATCGTTCCTGGGCTCCATCGTGATCCCCGCCGGTGTGCTCGCGGCGGGTTTCCCCGCGCCGGCGCTGGCCCGCCCCTCGAGCCGGCGGCGCCTGCGCGACCTCGCGCGGACGCCGGGCGACCCGGAGTCGATCGCCCGCGACGAGTCGTACTGGGCCCAGGTCCAGCGGGCGTTCCAGGTCGATCGGAGCATGATCAACTTCAACAACGGCGGCGTGAGCCCGGCGCCCGTGGTGGTCAGCGAGGCCGTCCGCCGGCACATGGAGCACACCAACCAGGCCCCCGCCTACACCATGTGGAAGCACCTGGTGCCGCAGAAGGAGGCCGTCCGCCAGGGCTTCGCGCGCGCCTGGGGCGTCGATCCCGAGGAGGTGGCGTTCACGCGCAACGCCAGCGAGAGCCTGCAGATCTGCCAGATGGGCCTCGACCTCAAGCCGGGGGACGAGGTCCTGACGACCACGCAGGACTACCCGCGCATGATCACGGCGTTCCAGCAGCGCCAGCGCCGCGAGGGCATTCGGCTCGTCCAGTTTCCGCTCCCCGTCCCCTGCGAGGACGACGACGCGGTGGTTCGGGCCTTCGAAACCCGCATCACCGACCGCACGCGCATGATCCTGATGAGCCACGTCATCAACATCACGGGCCAGGTCCTCCCCGTGCGCAAGGTCGTGGAGATGGCCCGCACGCGCGGCGTACCCGTCGTCGTCGACGGCGCCCACGCCCTGGCCCACCTCCACTTCTCCATCGCCGACCTCGGGTGCGACTACTACGGCGTCAGCCTCCACAAGTGGCTCTTCGCCCCCATCGGCACCGGGCTCCTTTACGTGCGCAAGGACAAGGTCAGGGGCCTGTGGCCCCTCATGGCCGCCAAGCCCGAGCAGGACGACGACATCCGCAAGTTCGAGGAGATCGGCACGCACCCCGCGGCCCTGTCGCTGGGCATCGCCGACGCCGTGACCTTCCACGAGCAGATCGGCGGCGCGCGCAAGGAGGCGCGGATGCGCTATCTCCGCGACACCTGGGCCAACGCCCTGCGCGGCGAGGACCGCGTCCGCCTCCTCACCAGCCTCGACCCGCGCTTCTCCGGCGGCATCGGCACCGTCCGCCTCGAGGGCCTCGACACGCTCAAGCTCCTCGACTGGCTCTGGAGCAGGCACCGCATCTTCGTCACCGCCATCCAGCACCCGGAGGTCGACGGCCTGCGCATCACCCCCAGCGTCTACTCCACCATGGGCGAGCTGGGACGCTTCATCGACGCCATGCGCCACGCCTGCCGGCACGGCATCGACGCCGCGTGACCGCCGCTACGATCGAGCCGCTCCGGCCGGAGTGGCGGAATGGCAGACGCGACGGATTCAAAATCCGTTCTGGGTGAAACCAGGTGTGGGTTCAAGTCCCTCCTCCGGCACTTGGGGGTGGCGTGCCACCCCGTCAGTGCGCCGGCACGTAGTCGAGCGGGCCCTCGGGGCCCAGCGGCAGCCCGAAGGACGTCCAGATGAGCAGGGAGGCTCCCCAGACGATCGTGAACACGATGGAGTAGGGGAGCATGGTGGCGATGAGCGAGCCCAGCCCCGCCGCCTTCCAGTAGCGCTGCAGCACCACGAGCACGACCAGGATGTAGCTGTTCAGGGGCGTGACGATGTTGGTCACGCTGTCGCCCACGCGGTAGGTCATCTGGGCCAGTTCCGGGCTCATGCCCACGATCATGAGCATGGGCACGATGATGGGCGAGAGCATGGCCCACTTGGCGCTCATGGACCCGATGAGCATGTTCACCGTGAGCGACAGGAGGATGAGGCCCACCATGAGCAGCGGCCGCGGCAACGCCGCCTCCACCAGGGCCGAGCCCCCCACGAACGCCAGCATGCGGTCGAGGTTGGAGTACTTGAGGTACTCGATGAACTGGGCGGCGAAGAAGGCCAGTACGATGATGGGGGCCATGGTGACCATGGCGTGGATGAACGCCTTGGAGACGTCGGTGGCGCCCTTGAGCGCCCCGGTCGCGAAGCCGTACGCCAGCCCCGGGGCCAGGAACACCACGAAGATGATGGGCACGATGCCCTGGGTGTAGCGGGGCGCGGAGCGCGGGTTGGCCGCGTCCACCCGTCCATGGAGCGGCGCGTCCGGGATCAGCGACGCCGCGAGCACCAGCCCCAGGGCCCCGAGCATCGCCAGCCCCGCCAGCCCCAGCCCGCGCCGCTCGGCCCCGCTCAGGCGGTGGTGCTCCGCCGCCGCGCTCCCCTTCGCTGGCCCGCCTTCGTCGGGCGGCTTGGCCCGCAGGCGGGGCTCGACGATCCGGGCGGTCACGAACCAGCCCATGGCCGTGAGCAGGAACGTCGAGGCGACCATGAAGTACCAGTTGCACAGCGGGTTGACGTTGTGCCTGGGTTCGAGGATCTGGGCCGCGGCGGTGGTCAGCCCGGCGATGAGCGCGTCGCCCGCCGACGGCAGCAGGTTGGCGCTGAACCCGCCCGCGACCCCCGCGAACGCCGCCGCCACGCCCGCCGCCGGCGGCCTGCCCACCGCCAGGTAGAGCGCTCCCGCCAGGGGCGGCAGCACGATGTACCCCGCGTCGCTGGCCACGCTCGACATCACGCCCAGGAAGACGATCGTCGGCGTCAGCAGTACGCCCGGCACGATCCCCGCCAGCCACTTCATCGACGCCCCGAAGAACCCCACCTTCTCCGCCACCCCGATGCCCAGCATCCCCACCAGCACCAGCCCCAGCGGCGGGAAGTTGATGAAGTTGCGCACGGCGTTGGTGATGGCCCAGTACACGCCCTCGGAACTGAGCAGGCTCCGCGGCGTGATGGGCTTCTCGCCGCGCTCCAGCGTCACCACGGGCAACCCCCGGGCGTTGAGCACCGGCGCCACCCGCGGCTTGCCCGCGGCGTCGAGGACCGGCAGCCCGGCGGCGTCGAGCACCGGCTCGGTGACGACGACGGGCCGCACGGGCGTGACCTCCCACCCCGCCGCGGTGCCGAGGGCCGAGAGCAGCACGACCGCGACCGCCGCCAGGATGAACAGCATCACGGGATCAGGGAGCATGTTCCCCAGCCACTCGATGACGCCCAGCGGGTCGCGCCAGCTCAGGGGCTTGCGTGCGTGTCCCGGCCCGTCTGACCTCTTGCCCATCGCGTGGATCTCCGGCGCCCCTTGGCGCAAGGCCGCAGAGCTTACCCGGACCCGCGATGGTCAGGGCGGGACCGACTCGACGGTCAACCGGACACCGAACACGGATTCGAAGAGGTCGCCCTTCTTGCGCGCCGTGGCGAGCCCCGCCGCGACCGCGGCGGCCGCGGCGCCGGGGGCGACCACGCCCCGGACCGTCAGGGAGTCGGCGGCGTGCGCGATCCGCACGTCGCGAAACGCCTGCGCGTGCGCACGATCGAGGCCATCGGCGACGCGGAGCACCGCCGACAGGGCCGACACCTGCGCGCGCCGATGCGGCGGCAACGCCAGGTACGCCTCGTGCCCGGGCCTGGGCGAATCCGGCGGCCCCGAGCGCCGGTGGTAGCGGGCGACGGCGGCCACGACAAGCCGGCGCTCCCCCTCCAGCCCGGGGAGGCGGGCGTGCAGGATCATCGCCTGGCTGTGCTTGTGGTGGGCGGCGTACTCGACCAGGATCCCGGCGTCGTGCAGGTGCGCGGCGCACTCCAGCAGCAGGCGCGAGTCGCGAGGGGTCGAGAGCGCCGCGCCGAAGCGCTCCACCCGGCGCAGGCGATCGAAGAGGCGCAGGGCCAGGGCGGCGACATGGGCGCTGTGGGGCTGCTCGCAGGACGCGCGGGCGGCGAAGGCGCGCACGCCTTCGAGCACCGCCGCCCCCGTGCCCCGGGCGGTGGGGGGCGCGCCGGGCGTCTCGCCCCGCGCCATGGCCAGGATCATCCCCTCGCGCACGCCGCCCTCCTGCACGAAGCACGCCCTGGCCGACAAGCGCGCCAGCACGGCGCGGATGACGGCGAGCCCCGCGGCGATGATGTCGGCGCGGTCGGGCGGGATGCCCGGGAAGCGAGCGGCCCGCTCGCCGATCGGGGTGCGGCGGACGCGCTCCAGGAGTCCGGAGAGCGACCCGAGCGTGACGCGCTCGAGCCCGGGGGCCGGGGCCCGGGCCACGCCCCGGCGCTTCACGAAACCCAGAGTCGTGAACGTGCCGCCCACGCCCACGACGGCGTCGGGCCTGAGCGCCGCCCGGATGGGGCCCGCCCCGAGCGCGGCGTCGAGGCGGGACTCGACGTGGGCGAGCAGCTCGTCGAAGCGGGTGGTCGACGACGCCTCCGGGCCGCCGAAGGCCTCGGTGAGGCGGACGGCGCCCAGGGGCATGGACACGAGGCGCACGATGACGCCGTCGATGCTGATGACGACCTCGACGCTCCCGCCGCCGACGTCGACGAGGGCGAGGCGCTGCCCCGGCCCGAGGTCGAGCGAGGCGCCCGCGGCCCGCAGCCCCAGGCGGGCCTCCTCGTCGCCGTCGATCACGCGCAGGTCGAGGCCCGCGCGGGTTCGCGCCAGGGCGACCAGGGCGGCGCCGTTCTCCGCTTCGCGGACGGCGGCGGTGGCGACGGCGGCGATCCGCGTCGCGCCCAGCTCGCGGGCCCGGTCCGCGAACGCCGCGAGCACCCCCGCCGTCGCCTCCACCGATTCGGCGTCCAGGCGCCGCGTCGAGGCCAGCCCGCGCCCGAGGCGCGTGGTGCGGCGTTCGTCGGCGAGGATCCGGCGCCCGCCGTCCCACCGCTCCACCCGCATGCGCACGGCGTTGGAGCCCGCGTCGATCGCGGCGAGGGTGACGGGGCCGATGGGCGTGGGAGTGGCATCGCCGGAGGCCGGGCCAACCCCGCCCCGGCCCTCCCCTGGAGGGGAGGGGGTCAGCGCGGCGCGGAAGCCGGGGGCGCGGACGGCGCGGAGGGCGGCGGTGCGGCCGCGTTCGATCTCGCGTTCGAGGATCGGCGTCAGGGCCGCGGCGCCCGGCGTCGTGCGGGCCAGGTCGAGCAGCACCGCCGCGTCGTTCAGGCGCCCCAGCCTGGCCTGCAACCGTTCGAGAGCGGGGTAGGTCACGCGGCGGACCTCGGGGTCCAGCAGTTCGGCGAAGACCTCGATGGCGTAGCGGAGGCGCTTGAGCGCGATGCGCAGCGCGTGCAGGGCCGGGAGGGCCGAGAGGTCCGCGTCCGCGAGCGCCGCGGCGTCGGACGCCCGCGCCGCCAGGACCGACCGGGCCAGCTCCCGAGGCGTCGGCGCCGGGTCGAGCGCCCGGGGACGGAGCGCCTCGACGGCCCGCTCCAGGCGCGGCAGGGCCCGCCCGTGGATCGCCTTGTCGAGGGCCCGCGACTCCCGCTTGCGCACCGCGCGCACCCGGCGGAGAAGGACCCGGGCGGCCTTGAGCGCCGCCCCGCCGAGGCCCGACGCGCGGGCCCCGATGAGGTCCGCCTGGACATCGGCGTCGCGGGCGGCCGCCGCGGCACGCCGGAGCTTGCGCAGGGCCTTGCGGGCCCGCGCGAACCCGTCGGGCGCCCACAGCGGCTCGAAGGCGCGGAGGGCGGCGTCGGCGCGGCGCGTGGCCACACGGAGGGAGTGGACCGCCCGGACACGCCTGCTCGCCGGCCCGGCCTTGTCTAGGGCCCGGGCGGCCTTGGCGACGTCGGTCAAACGCGCATCGGCTGCCAGGCGCGCCGCGTCGGCGACGGAGACCGCGCCCCCCAGCCCCTTGAGCCAACGCCCTGCCATGCCCGCGATCGCCCCTTGCGCGCGCCGATTTCGGCGCTCGACCACTCTAAGTGCGCCCGACCCGGGCCGGGGGAAGGCTGGACACTCGGGCCCAGCCCGTTAGACTCAACGGCAGGGTCGGCGGCGGCCCGCGCGGAGAGTACCCGCACACGCACCCAACACGCACGAGGTTCCCATGACCGAGACCAATGCCGGCGCCGGAAAGGACAACCAGCAGCAGATCCAGCTCCGCATCGACGAGAGCAAGATGGCGACGGCCTACGCCAACACCATCCGCACCTCGACGACGCAGGACGAGGTCGTGATGGACTTCGGGCTCAACATGCCCGTCCCCGGCCCGGACAACCAGCCCATGCTCCTCTTCAGCGTCGGCTCTCGCGTTGTCATGAACTGGCAGGGCGCCAAGCGCCTGGCGATCTCGCTCGGGCAGATCATCCGCCAATACGAGGAGCAGAACGGCGAGATCCAGATCCAGCAGGCCCAGCAGCGCCGCCCCGCCGGCGCCGCCGGGCAGGCCCCCAAGCTCTCGCAGTAAGCCCCCGGCATGGTCGAGCTGTTCCGACAGTTCCCGGCGGCCCTCCGCGCCCGGGCGCGATCGGTGCGCCTGGGACCGACCGGCGTGCCGGCCCTGCTGGCCCACCCGGACTGGGCCAGCCGCAGGCCGGTCGCCATCTGGATGCACGGGCGCACCGTGCACAAGGAACTCGACCCGGGGCGGTACCTCCGGTGGATCCGGGCCGGGATCGGCGCCTGCGCCGTGGACCTGCCGGGCCACGGCGAGCGGCTCGACGAGGACCTGCACTCCCCGGCCCACGTGCTCGACCTCGTGGAGCAGGGCGTCGCCGAGGTTGACGAGGTGCTGGCGGCGCTGGGAGGGGGCGAGTACGGCTCGGTGTTCGACCGATCGAACGCGGCCCTGTGCGGCATGTCCGCGGGCGGCATGATCACGATGCGACGGCTCTGCGACCCTCACCCGTTCCGGTGCGCCGTGGTCGAGGCCGCGGCCGGCTGGCTGACGGGGCTGCTCATGCCGCCGGGAGGTTCCGGGGGGCGTTCCGGCCTGGACATGGCGCGCCTCGAGGCCCTCGATCCCATGCGGCACCTGGACGGTTGGCGGCCCGTGCCGTTGCTCGCGTTGCACAGCGAAGCCGACCGGATGGTCCCAATCGCCAGCCAGCGGGAGTTCCTCGACGCGTTGCGGGAGCGGTACCGGTCCGCCGGGGCCGACCCAGGCCTGGTCGAGCTGAGGACTTGGCCCCAGACCGGGGCCCCGCAGGAGCACGCGGGGTTCGGGAGGTTCGGGAACGACGCCAAGAACCTGCAGGTGGGGTTCCTTGCCCGGCACCTCGGGGCGACGCCGCCGACCGCCCCGATCTAGTGTCGCGAGTCGGAAGAACGTGCACCAAGGCGCCGGCGGGCGCCGCGGGTGCCACGGGCGAGCCGCCTTGCGGATCGCCCGTGCCGGAGTCAGGACGGGCCTCGAACAGCCGCACGGGTCATCGGGCGAAGCGCCCGATGACCCGTGGCACCCGATCCGCACGGGTCACGGGCGGAGCGCCCGATGACCCGTGGCATCCGGAGCGCTCCGTCCACGGACTTCCGACCCGCGCCACCAGGGGGACGGTTGCGGTTCGGTATGTCCCGGGGGCCTGGGGATCTGTACACTTGAGGGCTGCTCGCCGCCCCCGGTCGATCGGGCGTTCGCTCGTCGGTGAGGCTGCGCGGAATCAAGGAGATGGTCATGGTGCTCGCCCGTTCGGCTCTTGGCCTCGTGGTCGCGTGCGGTCTGGCTTCGTCGGCGTTGGCCAAGCCCCCCACGAACGAACAGATCGACGCCGCGGTGGACTCGTTCAAGACCAAACAGCGTGAGGCGGTGGCGGCGGGTCAGCGCACGCCCGCGGCGCACGCGGAGATCGCCAAGGCCGTGCTCGCCGACGTGAGCCTGGCGGACCTGACGATCGACCAGTTCGAAGCGCTCGACGCCGGCGGGCTGCTGCGGGTCGCCGCCGGTGATGAGACCCTGCGCACGGGGTTCGCGACGCGGCTGGCGGACCTCGCGAAGGACACGGGCGCGTCGGGCGCGCGGGCGGCCGTCCTCGGGACGATGATGCTCCCGCCGCCGACGGGCGCGGACCGGGCCAAGAACCTCGAGGCGCTGGCGGTCGCCGTGTCCGCCGCGATGCAGCACCCGGGCCTCGCCGCCGCCCTGGCCGACGGCAAGGCGTCCACCGTCTTCCGGCAGGCCTCGTCGGCGCCAGCGGACAAGCTGACGGGCGAGTTCTGGACGGCGGCCGAGCGCCTGCTCGGGGCCGACCTGCCCCCGGCGGTGGTCGCCGCCACGCCCGGGCTCTTCGACGCCGCGCTGGCCGAGGGCGCCAAGATCGACGCTCCGACCCGTGAACGCCTGCGCCTGGCGATCCTGGGCGCCCTGGACTCGGCGATCGGCAAGACGCCGCAGGACCAGATGAAGCAGCGCCTGGAGCGCAGCAAGAACTACCTCAACGGCGCCTTCGCGCGCACGGGCCTGGTCAACCAGCCCGCCCCCGAGATCGACTTCACCTGGACCAACTTCGGGGCCGACACCCGCGTCGCCAAGCTGTCGGACCTGCGGGGCAAGGTGGTCGTGATCGACTTCTGGGCCACCTGGTGCGGGCCTTGCGTCGCCAGCTTCCCGCAGGTGCGCGAGCTGACGGCCCACTACAAGGGCTACCCGGTGGTGGTCCTGGGCGTGACGAGCCTGCAGGGGGCCGTGACGCAGTGGAAGGACGGCAAGCCCGCCGGCCGCGTCGACACCAAGGACAACCCGGCCAAGGAGTACGAGCTCCTGGGCGAGTTCATCCCGGCCTTGGACATGACCTGGCCCGTCGCCGTCTCGACCCAGGACGTCTTCAACCCGGACTACGGCGTGCGGGGCATCCCCCACGTCGTGATCATCGACCCCAAGGGCGTGGTGCGGCACCGCGGGCTGCACCCGGCCTCGGACCCGCCCGGCAAGATCACGAAGATCGACGAACTGCTCAAGGAGTTCAACCTCCCGGCGCCCGTCAAGCCGGAGTGAGCTGCCGCACGGCCCGATCCACGCGCAACCCCGCCCGGCCGACCGGGCGGGGTTGTCGCTTCCGGGTGGCGGAACGGCGTTTGAACCGCTACGTTAGTGGGCCATTTACCGGCACCCGGGGCCCGCGATCGGCGCGGAACGCCCCCGGACACCGTCCCAACGCCATCCGTCCGGGTGGGGCCGATCCGGCCTGCTCGGCGACGGACCCAGGAACGAACCCGATGCAAGGCTCCCCGCCCTCGCTCCCTTCCCGCCGTCCGTGGCTGCGCATGGCGGCCCCGACTGGGCCGTCGCGACTGCTGGTCGTCCTTGTTGCGGTCCTGGCGGGGCTGCTGGCGCCCCAGTCGGCGCTGGCGTCACCGGCGCCGGCGGCGTTGGGCTCGGCGCTGGTCGCGGGCGGCGACGGGCACGCCGGCGGCGAGGCCAACCTCAAGCTGCCCAACCTCAACCTCGCCAAGTTCTTCGACGGGGCGATCGGCGGGCACGACCTCCTGCTGGTGGGTCTGCTGGTCTCGGCCCTGGGCATGGTCTTCGGGCTGGTCATCTTCGTGCAGCTCAAGAGGCTGCCCGTGCACGGGTCGATGCTCGACATCTCCGAGCTCATCTACGAGACATGCAAGACCTACCTGCTCAACCAGGGGCGGTTCCTGCTCATCCTCTTCGCGTTCATCGGCGGCATCATGGTCCTCTACTTCGGGGCCCTGATCCCGACCGTCGACGAGGGCGACGCGGCCAAGGTCGTCTACGGGTTCCCGGCGTACAAGGTCGGCATCGTCCTGCTCTTCGGGCTGATCGGGATGGCCGGGTCCTACGGCGTGGCGTGGTTCGGCATCCGCGTCAACACCTTCGCCAACAGCCGCACCGCCTTCGCCAGCCTGCGGGGCAAGCCCTTCCCCTGCTACGAGATCCCGCTCAAGGCGGGCATGTCGATCGGCATGATGCTCATCAGCGTGGAGCTGCTGATCATGCTGGTGATCCTGCTCTTCATCCCGGGCGAGCTGGCCGGGCCCTGCCTGATCGGGTTCGCCATCGGCGAGAGCCTGGGGGCGGCGGCCCTCCGCATCGCGGGCGGCATCTTCACCAAGATCGCCGACATCGGCTCGGACCTGATGAAGATCGTCTTCAAGATCAAGGAGGACGACGCGCGCAACCCGGGCGTCATCGCCGACTGCACGGGCGACAACGCCGGCGACTCGGTGGGGCCCAGCGCCGACGGGTTCGAGACCTACGGCGTGACGGGCGTCGCCCTCATCGTCTTCATCATGCTCGCCATCAACCCCGCCACCGCCGGCGAGGACTTCCAGACCACCCAGGTCATGCTCCTGGTGTGGCTCTTCGCGATGCGCATCCTGATGGTCATCGCCTCGGCGCTGGCGTACTTCGTCAACGGGGCCCTGGCCCGGCGCCGCTTCGCCCACGCCGACAGGATGAACTTCGAGCACCCTCTCACCAGCCTGGTCTGGCTCACCTCCATCGTCTCCGTCTCGCTGACCTACCTGGCCTCGTACCTGCTCCTCCCCGAGATCAAGGGCGACACCGACCTGTGGTGGCAGCTCGCGACCATCATCACCTTCGGCACGCTCGCGGGGGCCATCATCCCCGAGCTGGTCAAGATCTTCACCAGCACCAACAGCCGGCACGTGCGCGAGGTCGTCACCAGCTCCAAGGAGGGCGGGGCGTCGCTGAACATCCTGTCGGGGCTGGTGGCGGGCAACTTCTCGGCGTACTGGCTGGGCCTGGTCATCATGGTGCTCATGGCCATGGCGTGGTTCGTCAGCACGCTGGGCCTGGGCGCGCTGATGAGCGCCGAGGCCGTCTTCGCCTTCGGGCTCGTCGCCTTCGGGTTCCTGGGCATGGGCCCGGTGACGATCGCGGTGGATTCCTACGGCCCGGTGACCGACAACGCCCAGTCGGTCTACGAGCTCTCGATGATCGAGCAGGCCCCGGGGATCCAGGAGCAGGTGAAGAAGGAGTTCGGGTTCACGCCCGATTTCGCCCGCGGCAAGGAGCACCTGGAAGAGAACGACGGAGCGGGCAACACCTTCAAGGCCACCGCCAAGCCGGTGCTCATCGGCACCGCGGTCGTGGGCGCCACCACCATGATCTTCTCGATCATCGTGGCCCTCACGGGCGGGCTCTCGCACAGCGTGGCCAAGCTCAGCCTGCTGCACCCGCCCTTCCTGCTGGGGCTGGTCACGGGCGGCGCGGTGATCTACTGGTTCACGGGCGCCAGCACCCAGGCGGTGACCACCGGCGCCTACCGGGCGGTGGAGTTCATCAAGGCGAACATCAGGCTCGAGGGCGCGACCAAGGCCAGCGTCGAGGACTCCAAGAAGGTCGTCGGGATCTGCACGCAGTACGCCCAGAAGGGCATGTTCAACATCTTCCTGGGCGTCTTCTTCGCGACGCTCGCCTTCGCCTTCTTCGAGAGCTTCTACTTCATCGGGTACCTGGTCTCGATCGCGCTCTTCGGGCTCTACCAGGCCATCTTCATGGCCAACGCCGGCGGCGCCTGGGACAACGCCAAGAAGATCGTCGAGACCGAGCTGAAGGCCAAGGGCACCGACCTGCACGCGGCCACCGTCGTGGGCGACACCGTGGGCGACCCCTTCAAGGACACCAGCTCGGTGGCCCTCAACCCGGTGATCAAGTTCACCACGCTCTTCGGGCTGCTCGCCGTCGAGCTGGCCGTCAGCATGAAGACCGAGGGGAGCGAGCACTCGGCCCTGACCGCCCTCATGACCTTCGGGTTCCTGGTCGCCAGCTGCTTCTTCGTCTACCGCTCGTTCTACGGGATGCAGATCGGGCGGACCGCGGAGGCCGTCAAGGCCTGACCCGGGGGGCGACGAGCCCCCCGCGCGAGCGGGGGGTGCCGGCGACCGGCGCCGTTCACTCCGGGCTCGTGTCCGGGGCCCGTCGGGATGCCGAGCGGGGCCGAGCCGTACCCTCCCCGCTCCGATCCGCGCCCGCGTGGCGCCCGCTCTCCCAGGGGTTCCGAGATGCCGATCGTTCCCGCATTGACGCTGGCCCAGTCGCAGTTCCAGCCCATGCCCGGGCTGCTGGTCCTCGGTCCGGTGGGCGGGCTGGCGGCGCTGTTGACGGCGTGGTCGATCAGCCGAAGCGTCCTGAGGCGCGACGAGGGCGACGCCGAGATGATCCGCGTCGCCAACGCGGTGAAGGTCGGCGCCATGGCCTACCTGCGGAGCCAGTTCCGGGTGGTGGCGGCGGTGTTCGCCCTGCTCGTGGCGGCGCTGATGGTGTTGTGGGTGGCGGGGTTGCAGCCGTTCTGGTCGGTGATCGGCGTGCCCGTCGCCGGCGCGCTGTCGGCGCTCTGCGGCTGGTTCGGGATGAAGATGGCGACCAACGCCGGGGCCCGCACGGCCGCGGCGGCCCGGCAGTCGCTCAACGAGGGGCTCCAGGTCGCCTTCCGCGCCGGGGCCGTCATGGGCCTCACCGTGGTCGGGCTGGCCATCCTCGACGTGTCGTTCTGGACGATCCTCTTCACGGGCTACGGCGAGCGCCTGGGCATCAAGGCCGGGCTCCCCGAGATCGTCGCGATCCTCATCAGCTACAAGATGGGCGCGAGCCTGCAGGCGCTCTTCGCGCGAGTGGGCGGCGGCATCTTCACCAAGGCCGCCGACGTGGGCGCCGACCTGGTGGGCAAGGTCGAGGCGGGCATCCCCGAGGACGACCCGCGCAACCCCGCCGTCATCGCCGACAACGTGGGCGACAACGTGGGCGACGTCGCCGGCATGGGCGCCGACCTCTACGAGAGCTACTACAGCTCGATCATCGCGGCCCTGGCCCTGGGCGTGGGCGCGGCCCTGAGCGTCTACGGGCTCCCGGGCGGCACGCAGATGAAGCTGGCCCTGGCGCTCGTGGTCGCCCCCATCGCGCTGGCGGGCGCAGGGATCCTGGCGAGCATCATCGGTGTCTTTGCCGTGCGCACGGGGGAATCGGCGACCTTCAGCCAGCTCCTGGCGGCCCTCAACCGCGGCGTGTACCTCTCGTCGCTCCTCATCGTCGCCGCCTCCTTCGGCGTGCCCTACATGCTCCTGGGCGCCGACAGCGAGTTCGCGACGGTGCTGCGGACCGCGGGCGTTCCCCCGTGGTGGTCCTTCGGCGTGGCGATCGGCGCGGGGCTGGGCTCGGGGCTGGTCATCGCCCGCTGGACCGAGTACTGCACCAGCTACGAGCACCCGCCCACGCGCCGCATCGCCGTGCAGGCTCTGACCGGGCCCGCCACCGTCATCATCGCCGGCATCGCCGAGGGCATGAAGAGCACGTGGGGGGCCCTGGTCGCCGTGGTCGTCGCGATCCTCGTCGCGTTCGTCGCCGCGGGCGGGGGCGACAACTTCCTGATGGGTCTCTACGGCGTGGGCATCGCCGCCGTCGGCATGCTCTCGACCCTCGGCATCACCCTCGCCACCGACGCCTACGGCCCCATCGCCGACAACGCGGGCGGCAACGCCGAGATGTCCGGGCAGAAGCCCGAGGTGCGGCACCGCACCGACATGCTCGACAGCCTGGGCAACACCACCGCCGCCACCGGCAAGGGGTTCGCCATCGGCTCGGCCGCCCTCACCGCCATGGCCCTGCTCGCGGCGTTCGTGCAGGTCGCCCTCACGCAACTCCACGGGCAGACGGTGGACTTCGGTCGCCGACAGGCGGCGATCAGCATCCCGGCGGAAACGACCGCCATCTACCAGGGGCACGGGCGCTTCGCGGTCCTCCAGCCGGGTCCGGACGGGCGGCCCATCATCGACGGCGGGCTGCTGACAGACCGCTCGCAGATCCCCGCCGACGCCCACTGGGACGAGGTCATGCTCCCCGGGCGCACGCTCCGGGCCGAGCCCGTCGAGGGGCACGACGGGCGGATGGGGCACGCCTACCGCCTGACCCTCACCGCGCCCCACGGCGACCACGAGCACCGCTACCACGTCGAGATCGCCGGCACCCGCAACGCCACCATCGGCGACGTGCTGGCCCATTACGACGTGACGCTGACCAACCCCAAGGTGCTGGGCGGGCTGTTCATAGGCGTGATGATCACGTTCCTGTTCTGCGCCCTCACCATGAACGCCGTCGGTCGGGCCGCCTACCTCATGATGGGCGAGTGCCGCCGGCAGTTCGCCATGATGCGGGCGGCGATGCGGGCGCGGGGCACGAGCGAGGCCGAGATCGCCGACCCGCACCAGTGGCCCCGGCGCATCGAGCACGAGGGGACGGAGTACCCCGACTACGCCCGCTGCGTCACCATCGCCACCAAGGGCGCCCTGCGCGAGATGATCCTGCCGTCGATGCTCTCGATCATCATCCCACTGCTCGTCGGGCTGCTGCTGGACGTGCCGGGGATCGTGGGCATGCTCGCGGGCGGGCTGGCGGCGGGGTTCGCGGTCGCCGTCTTCATGGCCAACGCCGGCGGCGCCTGGGACAACGCCAAGAAGCTCATCGAGAGCTACGGACGCATCACCGCCGATCAGTACCTCGACGACCCCCCCATCCGCGACAGGCTGCCCCAGGAGGTCCGCCAGACCATGCTCGCGCGGGCCGAGGACCTGCGCCGCGTCGGTCGCGGCGGGGCCTTCGTCTACGGCAAGGGGTCGGACGACCACAAGGCCGCCGTCGTCGGAGACACCGTGGGCGACCCCTTCAAGGACACCTCGGGCCCCAGCCTCAACATCCTCATCAAGCTCCTGTCCAGCGTCTCGGTCGTCTTCGCGGGCCTCATCGTCAAGTTCGCCCCCACCATCAGCGGCTGGATCGGGCTGGGCTGAGGAGGGAAGTGAACGCGGAGCGCGCGGAGGAGCCAGGAGGCGTCGGAGGGGGCTTCCGTGATCGACGCCCCGCCTCTCGAACTCCCTGTTGGTCTGGTCCGCAACCCTCCGCGACCTCTGCGCCCTCCCCGTTCACCTCCCCCGCGCGGGCGTCAGAACTTGATCCGCTCGCCCAGGGCCCTGGCCCGGGCCGGCAGCTCGCCCTCGTCGCGCGGCACGAAGAGCGCGTTGTTGGCCACCCGCAGCGCCAACTCGTAGCCCTGCCCCTCGAGCAACAGCCGCACCTTGTCGTCCCGTCCCTTGCCGACGTCCTCGACCAGCAGCAGGCGGGGGCGGTGGCGGGGGAGGTCCATGCCCTCCAGCAGCCCCAGCTCGGCCCCTTCCACGTCGACGACCGCGACGTCCAGGCGATCGAACCCGTGCCGGGAGAGCAGTTCCCCCGCGGTCGTGTACGGCACCGTGACCCGCCGCCACGCGGACCGCCGGCGTCGGGCCCGGTGCTCACGCTGCAGCAGCGACTCGTCCCGGAAGCTCTTGGTGTCGCTCCCCTCCACGACGGTGAACGAGGTCGTGCCCGAGCTGCCCGGCGGGCCGAGCGCGGCGTGCTCGACCACCGACCCCGGGCGCGCCGCCCGGCATTCCTCGGCCCGCTCGGGGATCGCCTCCACCAGCAGCCCGCGCCAGCCCTGGGCCTCCAGCGCCCGGGTGATGGACGACGTTGTGCCGTCGTGGGCCCCGGCCTCGAAGAACGTCCCGGGCCCCATCCCCCGCGCCAGTTCGTGGATCACCAGGTCTTCCAGGTGCATCCCGCGGAAGTCGACGGGCCAGGGCACGCCCCGCCCCTCCCGGCGAGCCTCCTCCTCCGCGGCCCGCCCGATCACCGACAGCGCGAACGCGAGTTGCGCCCGCGTGTTCTTCAGGCGACGCTTGAACCGGCGACGCAGCGACGACTGCCGCGCGGCGACGCCCACGGCGACCCCCAACCCGACGATCAGCACCGGCGTGACAAGGTCCATGCGGTTCTCCGCCGCGAGCGTACGGCGACGGTGGGCGCCGGGAAGAACCAGGCCCTGCGCCATCCGCCCTCCAACCACGCCGAGCCCGAGGGGGCTGGGCGACGGAGGCTCGGATCGGAGCCTCACGACCCCGAGCATTCGCTGCGAGGCGCGCTGAGGCTCGGCGTGCGGGTCGGGGCCCAGAGGAGCCAGAAAAACAACCGACCGCCTTGGGGGCGGTCGGCCGTAGGAGCTATGTCCTGGCGGGCTGCGCTTTTCAGCAGCTCCGTCGAGCCGCGAGTTACCCGCGCAGCCCCTTCGTACAGTCGCTTGCGATCACTGGACCACCTCCTTCCGAAAGAGCCTCGGCGGCCGGATCGCTGTACACGTTCCGCCGCCCTCTTTCCCCGCGGACCGTCGCCCGCGGCACACCGCCCGAGGCCGAGGAGGACTCGGCGCTCGGTCGTCGCGGGGCTGCCCGGGAGCGGGTTGGGTGGTTCTCACCCCCCGGCGTCCGGCGCCCGCCGCGATACCCATAGATTATCGTCGGAGCCCCCCCGGGATCCACCAATTCCGCCCGCGCCCCGTCCAACCACGGGTTATCCACCACCCCCGACACCCCGCCCGGCAAGCTGGGTGGGCCCGTTCATGCCCTGATCGGAGGGGGATCGGCCCCGTCACCCCTCGAAGGCGTCGAACGCCCCCGCCTTGGCCTGCTCGTCGACGTACTTCTGGAAGTCCCCCATCTTGTACGACACGAAGCAGAAGACGTGGTGCAGCGTCAGCCACTCCAGGTCCGACGGGTCCTTGGGGACGTCCTGCCTCAGGCGGTTGAGTTCGGCCAGCAGGGTCTCGGGCTTCATTCGTGGGCCTCCCGGCGCGATGGTACGGAGCCCGCGCCCAAGTGCCACGACTGCCGGTGCCCTGACCGACAGTCGAGCCCGGGGGGACCCCGACGCCACGACAGTGCCCCCGGGCGGCGCCGCAGTGCCTACCCCCGGTCCTGGCGCGGGCCCAGGAGTCGGACCCCCGCGAACAGGGTCGCGAGCACCGCGACGATCGCCGGGCCCGGAGCCAGGTCCAGCTCGAAACTGAGCACGACCCCCGCCAGCACGCCCAGCAGTCCCACGCCGACGCTCACCCCGAGGACCGCCCACATCCTGGACGACAGGCGGAGTGCGACGGCGCCGGGGAGCACGAGCATTGCGGTCGCGAGCACCACGCCCGCCAGGCGCATGGCGACCACCGTGGCCAGGGCCAGCAGCACCAGGAGGGTCATCTTCATCGTGCCGGTGCGCACGCCCAGGGTCGCGGCGACGGGCTCGTCGAAGGCCCAGAAGACCAGGGGGCGCCGGATCGCCCACAGCACCGCCAGCAGGGCCGGGGCCATCAGCATGGCGACCACCGCCTCCCCCAGCGGCACGTTGTAGAGCGTGCCGAAGAGGAACGACTCCCACGCCAGGCCCGTGCCCGCCCAGGAGAGGAGGATGGCGCCCAAGGCCATCGACGCGACGAGCACGATGCCGATCGCGGTGTCCTCCCGCGTCGCGCCCCGGTCGGCCAGCACCCCCACGAGCAGCCCCGACGCCAGGCAGAACGACGCGACCACCAGGAACTGCGGGACGCCGCCCAGCGGCGCGTCGGCCAGTCCGTCGGCGGTCAGGCGGGCGGTCAGCCCGAGGATCGCCGCCAGCCCGATGCCCCCAAACGCCGCGTGGCTGATCCCCTGACCGATGAACGCCAGGCGCTTGACCACGACCAGCCCGGAGAGGGCCCCGCACAGCACGGCGATCGCCAGCCCCGCCAGCACGCCGGGCCAGTACAGGGGCCCGAGCACGGGGTCGAGCAGGTAGTCCAGCGTCCTCACTTGGCGTCTCCCCGCCCCGGGCGGGCGTGGCGGTGCGACGGGTCGGTGCACTGGCTGGCCGCGTGCGCATCGACGTGGACGTCGCCGTAGATCGCCGCCACGTCGTGCCGGAAGACCTCGGCGAGCACGGCCGGGGTGAGCCCCTCCGGGGCCGCGTGGAAGTGCAGCGTCCGCGACAGGCACGCGATGCGGTCGCACCCCGCCACCACCGTGCGGATGTCGTGGCTCACCACCACGATCGTCAGGTCCAGCTCTGCCCCAAGCCGCCCCAGGAGCTCCGCGAACTGCTTCTGTCCCACCACGTCGATGCCGACGGTCGGTTCATCGAGCAGCAGCACGCGCGGCCGGCACGCGATCGCCCGCGCGATCAGCACCCGCTGCAACTGCCCGCCCGAGAGGCGCCCCACCGGGCGTTGGGCGAACTCGTCCGCCCCGACCAGCCGCAGGCACTCCTCGGCGCGGGCCCGCGAGTCGGCCCCGTCCCGGCGCCACGCCGGCACGCCGATCGCCGCCGCCAACGACACCACCTGGCGCACCGAGATCGGGAAGGCCAGTTCCGCCTCGACGCGCTGTGGGACGTACCCCATCAGCCGCCGTCGCTGCGCCTCCACGGGGTCGACGCCCCCGACGAGGATCGTGCCGGTGTGCCCGCGCAGGAGCCCGAGCGTGAGCTTGAGCAGCGTGCTCTTCCCCCCGCCGTTGGGTCCCAGGATCCCCAGCCGCTCCCCGTGCCGGACCGTGAGCGAGACGTTCTCGAGCACGGGGCGGCGCTCGCTCCCGTTGTACGCGAACGACACCGACCGGTACTCAATGTCCGGTGCGCAGGTCTGGCTTGACGGGGGCGCCGGCGGCATGGAGTGGCAGGATACCGGGCCGGCCTCAGGGCGGGCCGGGCGGGGCCAGGTGATCGACCAGCTCCTTCAGGTTGGCGCGCATGAACGCGAAGTAGTCGCCCGAGCCCAACGGGTCCAGCCGCGCGATCTTCGTGCCCGTGCGCTCGGCGATGCGCCCCGCCGCCGCCGGGCTGAACTGGGGCTCCACGAAGATCACCGCGATCTTGTCCCGCCGGATCGCCTCCACGACCTGGGCGATCTGGTCCGGCGTCGGGTCGTTCCCCTCGATGGGGCGGATGACCGCCGCGACCTTCAGGCCGTAGCGCTCGGCGAGCCGGTTGAAGGCGGCGTGGTGGGTCACGATCGCCGCCCCCTTGAGCGGCCCGAGGGCCGCGCGGTGCTCGGCGTCCAGTTCGTCGAGGGACGCCAGCAGCGCCGCCTCGGCGGCGTCGAGCCGGGATCGCTCCGCGTCCGTCAGTGCGCCCGCCGAGCCCAACGCCCCCTCGATCGCGCTCCGCAGCGCCGGCACCGCCCGGCGCACGAGCACCGGGTCGAGCCACACGTGGACGTCGACGGCGTGGTCGCAGGGCTCGTCGGGCCCGTGGTCGTGGTGGGCGTGGTCGTCGCCCTTGATCCCCAGCGCCTCCCCCAGCACGACCACGCGCCGACGGTTCGACTTGTTCTGGCGCACGAACCTGTCGATCGCCGGCTCCAGCCCCAGCCCGACGCACACCACCACGTCGGCCTTCCCGACCGCGGCGATGTCCGACGGCGTGAACTCGTAGCCGTGCTCGCTCCGCCCGGGAGGCATGAGCGCGCGCACGCTCGCGCCCTCGGGCGCCAGGGCCTGCGCCAGCCCCCGCAGCGGCGGGATCGTGACCACGATGCGCACCGGCCCCTGGGCGCGCGGGGCCGCGTCGTTCCTCCAGCACCCGGCGAGCGCCATGAACCCCAGGGCCGCGATCAGAACGAGCGATCGGAACACCATGACACCCCGCAATCCGCGCCGAGTGGTTAATGAGACAACAATCTCAAGAAGCATAGGGGGCCTGGTCGATCGCCGGCTGAGCCCGGACCGGCGGCGCCACCGGGGCTCGCGGCGGCGGCGCCTCGTCGTGCCGGGACGAGGCGAGCGGTCGGACGCCTATACTCGCGTCCTTGTCGCCGACGGGCGCTTGGCGCCGCGGTGCCGGGGGTCGCGCCGGCGACGGATTCGGGGCGGTAGCTCAGCTGGTAGAGCGCATCGTTCGCAATGATGAGGTCGGGAGTTCGATTCTCCTCCGCTCCACTCCGAAGACAGCAGGGCTGGCGGCCTGGGGCGGCCGCCGCTCACCGCTTGCCGATGAGCGAGCGGTAGAGGTCGTCGTCGATGCCCAGGTAGTCGTGCATGTGCTGGTCGTAGACCTCGGCGTGGTCGTCGCGGGAGAGGTCCAGGCGCATCTCGTTGATGACCTTGGTGCCCTGGCGGATCCACTCCTCGAAGGTCTCGCGCGAGATGTGGTCGCGGATCCACTCGCCCACCGGGCCCCGGAAGGGGGGCGACGCCATCTTCGTGCCGGGGCGGCCCGTCTTGCGGTCCACGAACGAGCCCGACGGGGCGGGCGTCGCGGCGGGGGCGGGCCCGGCCTCCACCCTGGGGACGGGGGCCCCGAACTGCTCGAGCAGGTCGCCCATCGCGGCCATGGGCATGCGGTCGCCGCGCTTGGCCGCGACCCCGTAGCCGCGGGTCAGCACCTCGATGGCCCGGGGCTTGTCGCCCGAGGCCATGAGCGCGGCTCCCGCGAGCTGGTAGGCCTTGGACATCCGCGGGTTCAGTTCCACGCACTTGAGATAGGCATTGGCGGCGTCGGCGTGACGCCCCGCCTGCCCGTAGGCCCCCGCCAGGCTGAACCACGCCATGTCGTTGTCCGGGTCGGCCCCGGGCCTCACCATCGTCTCGAACTGGGCGATCCGCTTCTCGATCTCGCTCGTCGTCATGCCCAAGCGTAAGGCGGTGTACCCTCGCGGGCAGGCCAGGAGCCAGCCGTGCCCATCGCTGACGCCACTTCCGTCGACCTCGCCGGCATCCGCCTGCGGAACCCCGTGATCCTCGCGGCGGGCACCGCCGGGTCACTCGACGAAATGGGCGACGTGCTGGACCTTTCCAAGGTCGGCGCCGTCGTCACCAAGTCCATCACGCTCCAGCCGCGCGAGGGCAACAAGACCTGGCGGATCGTCGAATCGCGCCACGGCGGGATGCTCAACGCCATCGGGCTGGCCAACGTCGGGCTCGACGCTTTCCTGAAGGACATCGCCCCACGGGTCGGCTCCGTGCCCTGCGCCGTCATCGGGTCGGTCGCCGGGTTCAGCCCCGACGAGTACGAGCGTGTCGGCGGGGCCATGGACGCCGTCGAGGGGCTCGCGGGGATCGAGCTCAACGTGTCCTGCCCCAACGTCCACGGCGGGTGCGAGTTCTCCTCGGACGCCGCGCTCCTGGCCGACCTCGTCCGCCGCGTGCGGGGCGCGGTGACCCGCAAGCCCCTGCTGGTGAAGCTCAGCCCCACGGCGGTCGGCTACCGCGACGCGGCGACGGGCGAGACCGGCATCGCGCCGCTGGCGAGAGCGGCGATCGACCCCGGTTCGGTCCACGGGGCCGGGGGGGAGGCCCGCGCAACCGGGGCGCGGCGGCGGGGGGCCGACGCCCTCTGCATCGCCAACACCATGCCGGCCATGGCGATCGACGTCGAGGCCCGCAGGCCGAGGCTGTCGCGGGGATCGGGCGGGCTCTCGGGCCCCGCCATCCACCCCGTCGCCGTCAAGCTCGTTCACGACGCCTACACGCAGGTCTGCAAGGGGGCCGGCGTTCCGATCGTGGGCATCGGCGGCGTGATGCGCTGGGAGGACGCCGCGGAGTTCATTCTCGCCGGGGCCTGCGCCGTCCAGATGGGCACGGCCCTGTTCGTCGACCCGAGGTTGCCGGTGCGGGTCGCGGAGGGGCTGTCGGCGTGGGTGCGCCGGCAGGGCCGGTCGAGCCTCGCCGGGCTGGTCGGCGCCCTGGAACGCGAGGCCTGACGCCCCGAGGTGCCGAGCCCGTGCGCAACGTCGCGTTCGCGTGCCTTCTCGCGGCCTCCCTGCCCGCGTGGGGCGATCCGCCCAGGCCGATCGGCCTGGGCGACACGCTCGAGCCGATCCGGGGCAAGAGCGACCCGCCGGCACGCCGCACATGACCCTGCCCGGCTGGGCGAGGTCCATCGGGCCGCACCTGCGCGGGCACGCGGAGAACCGGTCGCGGCGGGCTCGGGCCTTGGAGCGACACGGCCAGCGCGACGGTCGCGGCTTAGCGGATGACCGTGATCCCCGGCCACCGGGCCTTGACCGCCGCCATCCCCGCGTCCGTCACCCGCGTGCCGCCGAAGTTCAGCGTGGTCAGGGCCTTGAGGCCGGTCTCCGCGCGGGCGAGTTCCTTCACCCCCGCGTCCGTCACCTGCGTCGCGGCGAGGTTCAGCGTGGTCAGGGCCTTGAGGCCGGTCTCCGCGCGGGCGAGTTCTTTCACCCCCGCGTCCGTCACCTTCGTGCCGGCGAGGTTCAGCGTGGTAAGGGCCTTGAGGCCGGTCTCCGCCCGGGCGAGTTCCTTCACCCCCGCGTCCGTCACCTGCGTCCCGGCGAGGTCCAGCGTGGTCAGGGCCTTGAGGCCGGTCTCCGCGCGGGCGAGTTCCTTCACCCCCGCGTCCGTCACCTTCGTATTCCAAAGGTCCAGCGTGGTCAGGGCCTTGAGGCCGGTCTCCGCCCGGGCGAGTTCCTTCACCCCCGCGTCCGTCACCTGCGTGTTCCAGAGAATCAGCGTGGTCAGGGCCTTGAGGCCGGTGTCCGCCCGGGCGAGTTCCTTCACCCCCTCGTCCGTCACCTGCGTGAAGGCGAGGTCCAGCGTGGTCAAGGCCTTGAGACCCCTCCCCTCGCGGGCGAGTTCCTTCACCCCCTCGTCCGTCACCTGCGTGTCGTGCAGGTACAGCGCGGTCAGGGCCTTGAGACCGGTCTCCGCGCGGGCGAGTTCCTTCACCCCCGCGTCCGTCACCTTCGTGGCGCCGAGGTCCAGCGTGGTCAGGGCCTTGAGGCCGGTCTCCACCCGGGCGAGTTTCTTCACCCCCGCGTCCGTCACCTTCGTGTTAAAGAGGATCAGCGTGGTCAGGGCCTTGAGGCCGGTCTCCGCACGGGCGAGTTCACGAAGTCCTTCGTCTTTGATGTCGGAGCCAGACAGGTCCAACGCCGTAACCGATGCGAGGTCGCTGGGCGTGAGGGCCTTGGCGTCCTTGCCGAGGTGCTTGGCCACGCGGCTGCGGACGATCAGCGGCAGCCGATTCACCGCGTCCGCCCCGGCGTCCGCCGCGGTTCCACCGCCGCTGGGCGCGGGGGCGCTCGCGGGCGCGATGCCCGGAGGCGGTGGGGCCGGCTCCGCCTTGGCCTCCGCCGCCCGGCTGGCCACGGCCTGCCCGACCTCGGGGGAGCACTCGATCGCCAAAAGGTCCCACAGGATCGACATGTCCCAGAGCGGGAAGGGCTCGCGCTTGATGTCGCGCGTGCAGGGCATGAGCCGGCGCACCTCTTCCTCGGCGCTCTTCCGCTGCGGATCGTCCTTCTCCGGCCCGCGCTCGCCCGGCACCTTGGAATCGGGCGCGAGGGCGCGGTCCGGGCGGTAGTCCTTGTAGACCTCTCTGAACTCCGACCACTTCTTTAGGAAGGTCCACGTCTCCTTGAGGCGCAGCGTCGCCGCCGGGTTGCCGTCCATGTCGCGCAGAGCGCGGGCGATGAGGTAGGCCTGGCACCCCTGCCCGAAGCGCTTGGCGGCGTCTTGATCGCCTGCGGCCTTGCGGACCGCCGCCGTGCCGCCCATGAGCGTGCTGTTGAGGAGGCGCTTCACCTCGCGCGGGTTGTGCTCGGCGATCTTCCTGATCGCCCCCTCGATGATGCCCTTCCAGCCCGTGCCGCCCGCGTTGAGTCGGCCGGTCCAGAAGTTGTTCGTGGCCTTGTCGAGTTCTTTCACCTGGGCCTCGAAGTACCCGTCCATCTGCTCCTCGCTGGGGGGCACCTCGACCTCGACCTGGAACATCTTGTCGAGGTAGCTGTCGGCCTTGACCTCGGCGAGCCCGGCGTCCCTGTACTGCTTGCGGATCACGGCCTTGACCACGTCGCGGTCGAGGCCGATGACGAAGACCAGTTGCGGGATGTTCAGGTAGAGCTTGAGGGCCTCGAGCACCTCGAGCACGACGGCGGGCAGGCAGCGGTCCAGGTCGTCAATCAGGAGGACCATCCGCTCGTCGCCGCCGAGCGAGCCCTTCACCCAGGACTTGAGCGTGCTCTCGAACTCGTTGAGGAAGGCCCTTTCTGGGTGCGTGCTCTGCTTGTAGTCCTCGGCGATCTTGGCGAGGGCTTCGAGATTCACGCTGGCCTCGCCCACGCCCGGCACGCCCCCCGAGAGCTGGAGCGACGAGACCGTGTGGATGAACCAGCGTCCCAGCGCGCCGCCGAACTTCTTCACGGCGTTGACCACCGTGGCGACCGAGGCCTTCGAGGGGTCGATGGAGTTGATCACGACCTCGGCGATGAGGCCCCGCCAGACGTCGTCGCGGGTCTGGTACTTCCACGGCTCGAACCAGACGCAGCGGGTGCGGAAGTGCGGCTTGCACGTGTCCCCCTGATCGCTCCAGACCTTGAGCTGGTCGGCGAGCCAGCGCATCGCCGAGCTCTTGCCCGTGCCCCAGTCGCCGAAGATGCCGATGGCCAGCGGGGCGCGGGTGTTCTGGTGGCGGATGATGTCGTAGACCGCTCCGAGGCGCGTGTGCAGCTCGAAGGAGTCGCCCTCGCGGGCGGAGCCGGTCTTCTCATCCGCCTGATCGCGCAGGATCGGGTGGTCCGACAAGATCGTCATGACCGGCGCACGCAAGGCCAACTCGCGTTCGGTCGGTGCCGGGGGCTCTGAAGCGGCGGACATGATGCCAAGCGTAGCCGATGCCGGAGCGGCCGCCCCCCTTTCCGTCCGTGCGCCGAGCACAACCTCCGCTCAAGGCACTCGGCACGCACGCCTATGGAGACGGCGCGGCTGTGTGGCCTTCGGCTCAGGAGCGGACCCACGCCGAGCCGTGGGGGGGGCCGCGCACGGCCCGCGGGGGTGCTCGGGGCCGAGGTGTGGGTGAGACTCGTGGCCCCCCCGAATGCCGACGCCGCCGCGGGCTCGACTCCCGGCGCTTCGCTGGGCGACCACGCCCGTGTTCCGAGTCGTTGCACGTTCCTGACCATGACCACCCGCCCGAGTTCCCGCCCCTCCAGCAAGAAGCCGAGTTCAACCCCGGCGAGGGCGGCCCCAACTTCCTGCGTGCGGGTGGGCCGCCGTCTCCATGGCCCGCTGGGTCAACACGCGGGGCGAAAAGGCGATCGCGGCGGGGCACTATCTGCACGTCACCGACGCCGATGGGACCCGCGCCACGGCGGCGTCGAAGGAAGTGAAGAAAGCGGCGCAAAGAGCGGCGCACTTGCGGCGCAAGGTGCGGCGCGGCATCCGTCCGCGCCGGATCGCGGGCGTTCGCGGGAATCGTCGGGAAGCCCTTGCTTTGCCGGGGTGTTGCGACCCGACGCGGGCAAGCGCGAAGCGGCGCAAAGCGGGCCAGTGGGCAGAGCCGGACTTGAACCGGCAACCCCGGCATTTTCAGTGCCGTGCTCTACCAATTGAGCTATCTGCCCGGTAGAGGCTCGGTTGTGACCGACCGGGGGGCCCGGACGGGGAGGGAACGGTATCAGGCGGGGGCGGGGGGTCAAGCCTGGGGCGGGGGGTCGGTTGCCGGTCCCAGAAGCTGACGGACGCGGTTGTCGACGATGGCGAAGACGCGGTCGGCGGCGGCGGGGCGGACGGGCGAGCCGCCCGTGAAGGTGCTGAACGCGGGCAGGAGCCCGAGGCCGTCGGAGAGGTGGAAGCAGGGGAGGCGGGCCGAGTCGGCCCCGGAGTGCATCGCGAGGACGGGGTGGACGTGCCCGGCCCAGGTGAACACGCCGGGTGGGGCATCGACGGGGTTGTGCGCAAAGGCGAAGGGTCCGTCGACCAGTGCCGTGGGGAGGACGCGGATGCCCCAGCGCTGGGCGACGGCGTCGATGGCGCGGTCGTGGTTGCCGGGTATGAGTTCGATGCGCGCGCGCCACCGGGCGAAGCGCCGGGCTACGGCATCGACGAGGGGGGCGTCGAGACCGATGCCGGCGTGGAGGAGGTCGCCGACGATGAGGACGCGTTCGGCGCGGGTGAGGCGGATCGCTTGGTCGAGGTGGTCGAGCTGGCGGTCGAGGAGGCGCTGGGGGAGCGAGGCGGGGAGGCGTGAGCCGCGGGCGCGGAGGGCGTTGGTCTTGCCGAGGTGGAGGTCGGCGAGGATGAGGGTCCGGCGCGCGGACCAGAAGGCGCAGCGCTGGGGCATCAGGAGGACCAGCTGGCCCCGAACGAGCGTCGGGAGCGCGGGCGGCGCCGGCGTGAGCTCGCGTTGGATGGGGGCGGCGTGGGTTGGACTCCGTTCTCCCAAAGCAGCCTCATCTTCTCGACGCGTTCGGCGAGGGTCTCGGCGGTGATCTGGACGCCGCTGCGCTGGACGACGAGCGGGAACGCCAGCGGCGTGGGTCGTTCGACCCTGCGCAGGACGATGCGGGCCTGGGCCAGGCGTTCGAGCGTACGCGCGAGCCGGGCGTGTTCGAACTGGCGGTCGAGGACCTCGCGCCGGGCCTGTTCGAGCAGGAGGTTTCCCGGGTCGAACTCCCTGAAGACGTCGTAGATCAGGCCGGCGGAGGCCTGGAGGTGGCGCGAGGTCTTGCGGGCGCCGGGGTGCGATGGATGGACCAGGCCCGCGACGCGGGCGATCTCGCGGAACTGGAGGCGGGCCAGGTCGGAGAGGTTCATGCTCTCGATGGCGTCCTCGGCGAGATGGTCGGGGGCGAGGATGGAGGGTGTGAAGAGCTCGGCGAAGGGGTAGTCGTCGGTGGTGAGGAGTTCGAGGCCGTAGTCGTTGACGGCGAGGGCGAAGGTGGTCTTGCGGAGGCGAGTGAGGCGGAGGGCGAGAATGGCGGCGAGCCCGCCGTGGACCAGGCGACCGTCGAAGGGGTAGAGGAACAGGTGCGCGCCCTCGCGGGTGTTGGTGGTCTCGACGAGGAGCTCGCCGGCGTCGGGGAGGTGGCTCATCTGGCGCTGGGCGTCGAGGACGGGGGCGGCGGCGCGGAGTTCGGGCTCGTCGGCCGAGGCGGGAGAGGCGAGGGTCGAGCGGACGCGCTGCGCCAGCGACTCGCTGATGGGGAGGCGGGTTCCGGCCCAGTGGGGCGTGAGGCGGGTCTTGCCGCGGTCCGGGCGGACAAGGGCGGTGAGGTCGTGCAGGCCGACGTAGCGGAGGGTCTTGCCGGCGAAGAGGAAGCGGTCGCCCGGGGCGAGCGAGGCGATGAAGTGGTCCTCGATGGTGCCGAGTCGTCGCCCCGAGACGAGGCGGAGTTCGAGCGTGGCCTCGGCGGTGATGGTGCCGACGTTGAGGCGGTGGAGCTGGGCGGTGCGGCGTGAGGGGACGCGGTGGAGGCCGCGGTCGGACTCGATGCGGTGGTGCTCGGGGTAGGCGTGGAGACAGGCCCCGCCGTCGCGGACCAGTTCGAGGGTCCAGTCGAAGTCGGCACGGGAGAGGTCGCGGTAGCTCCAGGCGTCGCGGACCTCGTGGAAGAGGCCGTCGGGGGTGAACCCGCCGCCGAGCGCGCGGGTGACCATGTGCTGGGCGAGCACGTCGAGGGGTTTGGGGGGCGGGAGGCGGGGCTCGATCTCGCCGGCGGCGACGGCGCGGCGGACGGCGGCGATCTCGACCAGCTCGAGGGCGTTGGTGGGCACGCAGGTGACGGCGCAGGGGGCGTTGGGACGGTGGGCCGATCGCCCCGCCCGCTGCAAGAGGCGCGCGACGCCCTTGGGCGACCCGACTTGGAAGACGACCTCGACGGGCGCGAAGTCGACGCCCAGGTCCAGCGAGCTGGTGGCGACGACGAGGCGCACGGAGCCGTCCTTGAGCCCGCGCTCGACCCGCTCGCGGGCGCCCCGGTCGATCGAGCCGTGGTGCAGGCCCGTGAAGCCGGCCCAGGCGGGGCGGGCGGCGAGGAGGGCGCTGTGCCACAACTCCGCCTGCGAGCGCGTGTTGGTGAAGATCAGCGTGCTGCGCATCGTGTCGATCGCGTCCAGGACCTGCGGCAGCATCGCCAGCCCCAGGTGCCCGGCCCAGGGGAACCGGGCGATCTCGGGCGGCAGGAGCGAGCGGATGGTCAGCGGGCGGTCCATGCGGCCGCGGATGACGGCGGGGTCGCGGCCCGTGCCGACGGCGGCGCTGGCGGCGACGTCGAGGTTGGCGAGCGTCGCGGAGAGGGCCCACGTGCGCAGCGCCGGGGCGATGCGCCGGAGGCGGGCCAGGGCCAGCTCGCACTGCGTGCCGCGCTTGGAGGCGACGAGTTCGTGCCACTCGTCGAGGACGACGGAGGAGAGAGGGGCGAAGAGGGTCGCGGCGTCGTCGCGGGTGAGGAGAAGCGAGAGTGATTCGGGCGTGGTGATGAGGACGTTGGGGAGGCGCTCGCGCTGCTTGGCGCGGAGGGAGGGGCGGGTGTCGCCCGTGCGGCCCTCGGCCGTGAGGCGCGGGGCCAGGTCGGTCAGCGGCCGACGGAGCGCCGCTTCGATGTCGCGGGCGACGGCCCGGAGGGGGGTGACGTAGAGCAGGCGGATGCCGGCGAGCGGGCGACGTTCCGCATGCTCGTCGAGCATGGAGGCGAGCGGGCCCATGAAGGCGGCATAGGTCTTGCCGGCGCCGGTGGGAACGTTGACGAGCCCGGAGCGGCCTTGGGCGTGGGCGTGCCAGGCGTCGAGCTGGAAGGGCCAGGGCGTCCAGCCCTGGTCGTCGAACCAGCGGAGCACGCGGTCGAGGCCCTTGGGTTGTGGCGCGGGGCCGATCATCGCCGGGGCGAGCGTATGGGCATTGGTGTTTCCAGTGGGACCGCCCTCCGGGCGGTCCCGCTGGCGGGGCCCACTTCGGGGGCCAAGGCCGCCAACCCCCCCTTGCCCCCCTGAAGCGAGGGTGAGGTAGACTGGGGTGTGACGGCGCTGTTGGTTGCGCCGAGAAGGAGAGTCCCATGCTGACCGCCGCGATGATTGTCTGTGCGACCCTGGGGGCGACGGGCGTCGAGCCGGAGCCCAACACGCTGACGGTTCTGGAGCGGGCCGAGGGGTGGAGGCTGCTGTTCGACGGCACGAGCACGTCGGGGTGGCGTGGCTACCGCAGGCCGGGATTCCCCGAGAAGGGCTGGGAGGTGGACGGGGGCGTGCTGCGGGTGCTGGCGGGGGGCGGCGGGGGCGACATCATCACCAACGATCAGTTCGGTGAGTTTGAACTGGCGTTGCAGTTCCGGGTGGCGCCGAAGGCCAACAGCGGGATCATGTACGGCGTGACGGAGAAGCACGGGGCGTCGTGGCAGACGGGTCCGGAGTTCCAGGTGCTCGACGACGCCGGGCACGGGCTCAAGCCGACGGAGCCGCACTCGGCGGGGGCGATGTACGACCTGTACGCGGGGCCCGAGGGGAAGATCGTGAGGGCGGCGGGTGAGTGGAACGACGCGCGGGTGCGCCTGCGCAGCGGCGTGGTGCAGCACTTCCTCAACGGGGGGAAGGTGGTCGAGGCGCGGCTGTTCGAGGAGGGTGCCGCGACGCCGACGGCGGAGTGGGCCGCGAGGATCGCCGGGAGCAAGTTCAAGGCGTATGAAGGATTCGGCGTGCAGGCTCGCGGGCACCTGGCGCTGCAGGAGCACGGCGACCGGGTGGAGTATCGGAACATCCGTGTGCGCGAGCTGGGCGCGGGGCGGCCCGGCGAAGTGAGCCTGTTCAACGGGAAGGACCTGTCGGGCTGGGTGGCGGTGGTGCCGGAGGCGGAGAAGGCGGGCATCGCCCCCGAGAGCGTGTGGAGCGTTGAGGGCGGGGTGCTGGTGTGCAAGGGCACGCCCGCCGGGTACATCAAGACCGCGGGCTCGTACACGAACTTCGTGCTGCGCCTGGAGTGGCGTTTCAACCCGGTGACCAGGAAGGCGGGCAACAGCGGGGTGCTGCTGCGGATGATGGGCCCGGACAAGGTCTGGCCGCGGAGCATCGAGGCGCAGCTGCACAGCGGGAACGCGGGGGACTTCTGGAACATCGACGAGTTCGCGATGAAGACGGAGGCCGGGCGGACGCGCGGGCGGAACACGAAGAAGACGCACGCCGGGGCGGAGCGCCCCGTTGGGGAATGGAACGAGTACGAGATCGTGGTGAATGGGGGCGACGTCGTCCTGCGGGTCAACGGCGAGGAAGTGAACCGGGCATGGGAGGCGGAGGCGATCGCGGGGTCGATCGGGCTGCAATCGGAGGGGGCGGAGATCCACTTCCGGAACATCCGGATCGTGCCGCTGGATTGACGGGGGGTCCGGAAAGGCGCGAAGGCTCTTGGCCGCCGGGGGCTCCGGCGGTATGCTGTTGACGGTGGGGCTGAGGAGGTCGGCATGAAGGCGATGGGATTGGCCGCGGTGCTGGCGGGGGCGTGCGGTCTGGCGTTGGGGCAGGAGCCGGCGGGCCAGGAGTGCGGGCTGCGGATCACGCCGGAGGAGGCGGCGATCCACCTTCAGCGTCAGGCGGCGGGGGTGTACGGCGTGCCGGAGGGCCCCACGCCGCTGTACGTGGTGCCGCTGACGATGCACGTGGTGAGGCGGAGCAACGGGACTGGGGGGCTGCCGCCCGAGCGCGTGGCGCAGGCCCTGGTGGATGCCAACGACGCGTGGCGGGGGGCGAACATCCAGTTCTGCCGGGCCGGGGCCATCCGCTACATCGACTCCGACGCGCTCTACGACATCTCCGGCAACGAGACCACCGCCCTGCGCAACACCGACGTCGTGCCAGGCACCATCAACATCTGGTTCGTCAACTCGGCGCCCTACTGCGGGATCAGCTCGTTCACGACCAGCTCGCAGCAGGGCATCGTGATGAACAACTCGTGCACGGCGTTGCCCACCAACCGCTCGACGTTCCCGCACGAGATCGGGCACTACTTCGACTTGTACCACACGCACGAGACGGCGTTCGGGACCGAGTGCGTGGCGCGCACCAACTGCACCACGCGGGGCGACCTGCTCTGCGATACCGCGGCGGACCCGACGCTCTCGACGAGCAACATCAGCACGGCGTGCCTGTGGATCGGGACCAACCAGGGCCCCTGCGCCGGCGACGGCCCCTACGCCCCGGACCCGCGGAACTACATGAGTTACAGCCGCAAGGAGTGCCGCGACCTCTTCAGCCCGGGGCAGCGGACCCGCGCGTACGCGACGCTCGTCAACATCCGCCTGGCCCAGTTCAACATGGCCCTGTGCGCTCCGCCCTGCCGGGCGGACTGGAACGGCGACGGCGTCGTCGACTTCAACGACTTCCTCATGTACCTGAACGACTACAACGCGGGCGCGATCGCGGCGGACCTGAACGGCGACGGCGTGGTTGACTTCAACGACCTGCTGGAGTTCCTGAACCTCTACAACGCCGGGTGCTGAGGGGAGGGGGCGGGTCTCGCAGGCGGAGGCGCCCCGCGCGGGGGCGTGCGGCGGTTGTGCGCTCGTACGCTCCCGCCATGACGATCCGGCGTCAGCCCGCCGACTTTGAGGTGAGAGAGAAGGTCAGCGAGCGATTCCTCGCGGGGCTGACGGCTCTGGCGGGTGGCCGCGAGGGGCACGTCGTCTACGAAGTGTCGAAGATGTCGGTGACGACGCCGGAGGCGGCGGCCGCGCTCGCCAGGGCCCTGAGCCTCCGCCCCGGGCAGGTCGCGTACGGCGGGCTCAAGGACAAGCACGCGACGACCACGCAGGTGATGAGCGTCCCAGCCGGGGCTCTCACGGCGGGCCCCCCCGAGCGCATCGAGGGGGAACGGTGGTCGGCTCGGCTGCTGGGGGCGGGGCTGGAGGCGGTGACCGCCTGTGCGATCGACGGCAACCGGTTCCGCATCGTCGTGCGGGGCCTGACGATGCGGGACGTGCGCGAGATGGGCCGGCGGGCGTCGCTGCTGCGGTCGGAGGGGACGAAGGAGGGGCCGTCGACCCTGCTCTTCGTGAACTACTTCGGCGAGCAGCGGTTCGGGTCGGCGCGGCACGGGAAGGGCTGGATCGCCCGCGAGCTGATCGCCGGGCGGTTCGAGGAGGCCCTGCGGCTGTCGATCGGCACGCCCGCGCGCAAGGACACGGGGGTGAGGCGGGTGTTCACGAGGCTGGCGGCGACGCACTGGGGCGACTGGGCGCGGCTGGCGCGGGAATGGCCCCGCTGCCCCGAGCGGGCCGCGGTCGAGGTCCTGGCGCGGACGGGGGACGCGCGGCGGGCGTTCGAAGCCCTGCCCTACTTCCAGCAGGAGATGCCGGTGGACGCCTACCAGTCGCACCTCTGGAACGCCGCCGCGGGGCGGGTGGTCGAGAGCCTGGTGGAGCCGGGGGCCCGCCTGTCGTCGGCGGACCGGTCGATGGTCTTCGCGGGGTGTCGGGGGATGCCGGCGGCCGTGCGGGAGATGGGGGCTGTGTTGCCCTCCCCCGGGATGGCGACGGGGACCCTCTGGGGGCGGACCATGCTGGGCGTGCTGTCGGCGGAGGGGCTGTCGCCGGGGGACCTCCGCATCCCGGGGCTGCGGAGACCCGAGTTCGGGGCGGGGGAGCGGGCGCTGGTGGCGGAGGCCATGGGGTTTGTGCTCGGCCTCCCCGGGGCGGACGAGTTGGACGCCGGGGGCAGGCGGCTGAAGCGGAGCGTGGCGTTCGACCTGCCGCGAGGGGCGTACGCGACGGTGCTGCTGCGGGCGTTGGGGCAATAGGGAGGCGGGGGTGGGCGGCGGGCGGTATGCTGTTCGCCTCACGGCCGACGCGGGCCAGGAGGATTCATGCCGACGGCGCCAAACCAGCCCGGTGAGATGACGGTGAACGCACGCGGGACGCTGATGGGGCACCCGGTGGGGCTCTTCCTGCTCTTCCTGGTGGAGATGTGGGAGCGGTTCAGCTACTACGGGATGCGGGCGCTGCTGATCCTGTACCTGGTGAAGAGCACGGCGCCGGGCGCGGACCCGGGGCTGTTCGGCGACACGATCATCAATCCCGGTCGCGGGTGGAGTCGCGCGGACGCGGCAACGCTGTACGGGTGGTACACGGGGCTGGCGTACCTGCTGCCGGTGTTGGGGGGGATCATCGCGGACAGGCTGATCGGCACGCACCGCTCGATGGTGGTGGGGGGTCTGCTGATCGCAATGGGGCACATCGCGCTGGCGATCTCCGGGCTGGGGGACATGGCCCAAAGCGAAGTGGGCATGTCGGCGTTCATCGGGGGGCTGGCGCTGATCGTGCTGGGGACGGGGCACTTCAAGCCGACGGTCTCGGTCATGGTGGGGCAGTTGTACCCGCCGGGCGACCCGCGACGCGACGGCGGGTTCACGATCTTCTACATGGGGATCAACCTGGGCGCGTTCCTGTGCGCCTATGTCTGCGGCACGCTGGGCGAGCGCGTGGGGTGGCACTGGGGGTTCGGGTCGGCGGCGGTGGGGATGCTCGCGGGGCTGGGGCTGTACCTGTGGGGCAAGCCGCGGTACCTGGGCGGGATCGGCGCCGCGCCCGAGGGCGCCCGGCGCGCGTGGCCCGTGATGTTCATGGTGGTCGGGCTGGGGCTGGCGGCGGTGGTGGGGCTGCTCAAGCACGCCGGCGCGTTCGGGTGGCTGCAGGACGTGCTGGCGGAGTTCACGTCCAAGCGGCCCGGGACGGCGTTCGGACTGGGGATGACGCTCTTCTTCGGGGCGGTGCTGGCGGCGGTGGTGTTCAGCGCCAGCCAGCCCAAGGGCGACCGCGCGCCCGTCGCCACGATCTTCATCTTCATGTTCTTCAACGCGTTCTTCTGGATCGCCTTCGAGCAGGCGGGCTCGTCGATCAACCTGTTCACGGACACCTACGCCAACCGCAACATCGGCACCTTCGTCGTGCCGACGACGTGGTTCCAGTCGGTGAACCCGCTGCTCATCATCCTGTTGGCGCCGATCTTCGGGTGGGGGTGGACGGCGCTGGGTCGGCGGCGGATGAACCCGCCCATGCCGGTCAAGATCGCCATGGGGCTGCTGTTCCTCGGGATCGGGTACCTGTTCATGGTGTGGGGGGCGAACATCGCCAGGGCCGGGGTGCAGACCGGGCTGGAGTCGGCGGCGGTGGCGACCGCCAAGGCGTCGATGCTGTTCATCCTCGCGACCTACTTCTTCCACACGGTGGGCGAGCTGTGCCTGTCGCCCACGGGGCTGTCGTACGTGACCAAGGCCGCACCCGTCCGCTTCGTCTCGGTGCTCATGGGCATCTGGTTCATCTCGTCGTTCATCGCCAACCTGGGCGGGGGGCTGGTGGCGGCCCAGGTCGAACGGGTCGAGAGGGGCGAGATCGACCTTCCCTGGAAGTTCGGCGGGCAGGCCGACTTCTTCATGCTGTTCGTGGTCACGAGCGCGGCGGCGGGGGTCGTGGTGCTGGTGATCACGCCGTTCCTGAGGCGGATGATGCGGAGTCGGAACGACTGAGGGGGTCGCGCCACCGAGACCGCGGGGCCGATCTCGGTGGCACGGTGGCCGGGTGGTCTGCGGGGATTACCTGATCGTGTGGAGATGGGGTGATCGGCGGGGGCGGTTTCGGTTACGATGGCAGCGGGCGTTCGTCCCGCGGTTGGGGTGCGCGCCGGTGGCCGAGCGATGAGGAAGGAGTTCCGCGTGGTTTCGATTCTCCTGCGGTCCAGGACGTTCGTGGCGGCGTTGGTGTCGGTCGGCGTGGTGGGCGCCGGGCACGCGGCCCAGGAGCCCGCGGACAAGGCCCCCACGCTCAGCCCGGAGTGGGTCAAGTCGTTCCAGTGGCGATCGATCGGGCCGGCCAACATGGGCGGACGCATGACCGACATGGCCGTCTACCCCAAGGACCCGATGACCTTCTGGGTGGCGACGGCGTCGGCGGGGCTCATCAAGACCGTCAACGGCGGGCAGACCTTCGAGCACCAGTTCGAGCACGAGGGGACGGCGTCGGTCGGGGCCGTCGCGGTCGCCGCCACAGACCCCAACATCGTCTGGGTCGGCACGGGCGAGGCCAACCCGCGCAACAGCGTGACGTGGGGCGACGGCGTCTACAAGTCGACCGACGGCGGAAAGACGTGGACCCACATGGGGCTCCGCGAGACGTTCCAGGTCTCGCGCGTGATCATCCACCCGACCAACCACGACGTGGTCTACGTCGGCGCCATGGGGCGCTGCTGGGGCACGAACGAGGAACGCGGGCTCTTCAAGACGAGCGACGGCGGGAAGACCTGGAGCAAGATCCTGTACGTCGACGACAAGACCGGCGTCATCGACGCCGCGATGCACCCCACCGAGCCCGACACGCTGCTCGTGGCCACCTGGGAGCGGCAGCGCGACGGCTTCGACACCAACGACCCGGCCAAGAAGTGGGGGCCGGGCTCGGGGCTGCACAAGACGAGCGACGGCGGTCAGACGTTCAAGCGGCTGACCGGGGGCCTGCCCGACACGAACCTGGGCCGGATCGGCCTGAGCTTCTACCTCAAGGACCCCACGCACGTCTACGCGATCATGGAGAGCGACAGGGCGGGGATGTCCTCGGCCAACGCGCCGTACCTGGGCGTGACGGGCGAGAACGCCGACGCGGGCGCCAAGATCACGCGCGTGGTGGAGGGGGGCCCGGCGGGGGCCGGCGGGCTGAAGGTGAACGAGATCGTGGTCGCCGTTGACGGCAGCCCCATCGTGACGTACCAGGCCCTGCTCGATTCGATCCGCGACAAGGCCCCGGGGGACAAGGTGACGCTTCAGGTGGCCCGCGAGGGCAAGCCGGTGGACGTCGAGATCACGCTCGCGGCCCGCCCCGGCAACGCCAACGACCGTCCCTTCGGCACGCGCCTGGGCGGGCAGAACCCCAACATCCACGACCAGCAGGGCGCCGACGGGTGGAGGACGGGCGGGCTGTACAAGTCGACGGATACGGGCGAGAGCTGGACGCGGATCAACAGCATCGCGCCCCGCCCCATGTACTTCAGCAAGGTCCGCGTCGATCCCACCGACGAGAACCACATCTACGTGCTGGGCGTCTCGCTGCACGGGTCGACGGACAACGGCAAGAAGTTCACCGAGGAGGTCGGCGCGGGCACCCACGCCGACCACCACACCATGTGGATCAATCCCGCCGACGGGCGGCACATGCTGCTCGGCAACGACGGCGGGCTGTACCTCACCCACGACCGCGGCAAGACCTGGGAGCACCTCAACAGCATGGCCCTGGGGCAGTTCTACCACGTCGCGGTCGACAGCAGGCCCGTGACGTACAACGCCTACGGCGGGCTGCAGGACAACGGCTCGTGGGGCGGGCCCACGCGCACGCGCCGGGGCTCCATCATCAACAGCGACTGGTTCCGCATCGGGTCGGGCGACGGCTTCGTCTGCGCCGTCGACCCCGACGATTCCGACCAGCTCTACTACGAGAGCCAGAACGGGGCGACGGCGTGGCGGAACGTGCGCACGGGTCGCGGCGGGAGCCTCCGCCCGCCCGCCGAGCGGGGCCTGCGCTTCCGCTTCAACTGGAAGACCCCGTTCGTGCTGTCGCACCACAACCCGGGCATCTACTACAACGCGGGGAACTACGTCTTCCGCACGCTCACCGCGGGCAAGGAGATCAAGCGGATCTCGCCCGAGATCACGCGGACCGAGCGAGGCAGCGCGACGGCCCTGGCCGAATCGTCCCTCGACGCCGACGTCCTTTACGTCGGCACCGACGACGGCGCGCTCTGGATGACCCGCGACGGCGGCAAGGAGTGGGTCGACCTCTTCAAGGTCACGCCCGAGGCGCCCGCCGACAGCCCCGAGCCCAGACGCCCGACCATCGCGGCCCGCAACGGCGGCGACGGGCCGCCCGCGGCGGGGGGCGGCGGGCGCGGCGGCGGGTTCATCGCCCGCCTCGACGCCAACGGCGACGGGAAGATCGAGCGATCCGAGGTCCCCGAGCGCATGGCGGCGTTCTTCGACCAGGCGGACGGCAACGGCGACGGCGTGATCGACGCCGCCGAGATGGAGGCGCTCGCGTCGCGCATCCCCGGCGGTCGCGAGGGGCGGGGCGGGCGGACGGCGGCGGCGGGCGAGGAGGCCGTCGAGAGCCAGGGCGGGGAGGAGGCCTCCGAGCCTCAGGCCCAACCGCCCGCTCAGCCCGAGCGGCGCGAGGCCCCGGCGCCGCCCGCCGATCCCTTCACCGGCACGTGGCGCGTCGAGCCCGTGGGCGAACTGCCCGGCGGCGGCGGCACGGGCTTCGACATCGAACTCGCGCTCGGGAGCGACGGCAAGCTCACGGGCCGCATGGCCGGTCGCGGCGAGGGGGCCACGCTCGCCGGCGGCACCTTCGACAAGGACACGGGCGAGTTCAAGTTCGAGTACGACGGGCCCCTGGGCCCGATGATCATCGAGGGCAAGGTCGAGGGCGACCGCATGACCGGGCGCAGCGCCGGCAAGGAAGCCACCTTCAGCTTCTCATTCGCCGGTCGGCGCCAGGACGGCGAGCGCGCACGCCGCTCGCGCGAGCGGTCCGAGCCCCGCGTCGCCGGCAAGCCCATCGCCGAGCTGGTCGCCGACCCCTTGTGGGTGAGCTCGCTGGAGGCGTCTCGGGCCGAGCGCGGGCGGGTGTACCTCACGCTCGACGGGCACCGCTCCGACGACGACAGGCCCCATGTGTTCGCGTCCGAGGACTACGGGCGTACATGGCGGTCCATCACCGCGAATCTGCCGGGCAACGGGTCGGCCAAGGCGATCCGCGAGGACCTCAGGAACGCGGACATTCTGTACCTGGGCACGGAGTTCGCGGCGTTCGTGTCCATCAACCGCGGGCAGGACTGGACCAGGCTCAACAACAACCTGCCCACGGTCGCGGTCCATGACTTTGCGCAGCACCCGACGACGGGCGAGATCGTGGCCGGCACGCACGGCCGCAGCCTCTGGGTCCTCGACATCACGGCCCTGCGGCAGATGACGCCGACCACGATCGCGGCCCCCGCCCACCTCTACAAGCCCAACGACGTCACGGTGCTCCGCGGCGATCTGAGCCGCGGGAGCGTGGGCATGCTCGGCTTCCGCGGGCAGAACCCCAGCGGCACGCCGCAGATCTTCTATTCGCTGGGCGCCGCCGCAGGCGAGGTGGCGCTCAAGGTGACGACGCTGGACGGGCGGGTTGTCGATGAGCCGGCGTCGCCGCCCAAGTCCGCGGGCCTGCACCGGATCGCGCTCGAACGCCGCGGCGGGCCGGGCGGCGGGCGCGGACCCACCGGTGGTGGACCGCAGGGGGCGGCGCAGGCCCCGACGGGTGCCCAGC
>VGXM01000004.1 GCA_016873295.1 Phycisphaerae bacterium | reverse complement strand
TCCGTGGACGGAGCGCTCCGGGTGCCACGGGTCATCGGGCGCTTCGCCCGATGACCCGTGCCGCCGTTCGACGCCCGTCCTGACGCCGGCACGGGCGACCGCCGGGCGGATCGCCCGTGGCACCCGCGGCGCCTTGGTACACGTTTTTCCGACTCGCGCCACGAGCGGCGTGTGTCGGAAGTCCGTGGACGGAGCGCTCCGGGTGCCACGGGTCATCGGGCGCTTCGCCCGATGACCCGTGCCGCCGTTCGACGCCCGTCCTGACGCCGGCACGGGCGACCGCCGGGCGGATCGCCCGTGGCACCCGCCGGCGCCTTGGTACACGTTTTTCCGACTCGCGCCCCTGGGGGGGGCTTGGACAGACGCCCCCCCCGCATGCTTCCTCAAGGCAGGAAGCATGCCACCCCGATCGTCCATCGGATTTGGGCCCGCTTGTGGTATTCTGTCGGACATGACACTCTCGATTCTCCTGGCGGCGGGCCTGGCGGTCCTCGGCGACGGTCCCTACGCGGGGCACGTCGTCGTCCGGACCACCGTTCATTCGCCGCGTGAGTTCCTGGCCCTCTCCGCGCTCCAGCCCGACTTCCTCACCCACACGCCCCGCCTGGGCGAGCCGATCGAGGTCCATCTTGACGCCGCGCAGCTCGACGCGGTGCGACGGCTCGGCATCCCGTTCGAGATCACGATCACCGACCTCCAGGCGCACGCCGACGCCCTGGCCGCCCAGGTCGCCGCGGCCAACGCGGGCGATGGGACGTTCTACGAGAACTACCGCAACCCCGACGAACTGCGGGCCCGCATGGACGCCGTGGCGGCGGGGGCGCCCGCCATGGTCACGCCCGTGCTCATCGGCGCCAGCCTCGAGGGCCGCCAGATCTACGGGCTCTCCATCTCCGCGCCCGACCGCCTCGGCAACCCGCGCGGTCACCGACCGCAGGCGCTGATCAACGGCACCCAGCACGCCCGCGAGTGGGTCGCGACCATGGCGACGGCGTACTTCGCCGAACACCTCGTCGCGCTGTACGCCGCCGACCCGCTCGTCCGCGATGCCGTCAACCGCGCCCAGATCGTCGTCGTGCCGGTCGTCAATCCCGATGGCTACGCCCACACCTGGGGCCCGGAGCGGTTCTGGCGCAAGAACATGCGCCGCAACACCAGCGGCACGCTCCACGGCGTCGACCTCAACCGCAACTGGGCCTACCAGTGGGGCGGCGAGGGCTCCAGCGGGAACCCCAGCAACCAGACCTACCGCGGCACGGCCGCCTTCTCCGAGCCTGAAACCCAGGCCCTGCGCGACTTCATCCTCGCCAACCCGCGCCTCGCGGCCCACTGCGACGTCCACACCTCGGGCAACATGGTCATGTCGCCCTGGGGGTACACCGCGGAACTGCCCCCCGACCATCCCTTCTTCGCCGCCGCCAACGAGGTGATCGCCGGCGCCATCCGCGCCGTCAACGGGCTCGACTTCCGCCGCGGGCCCATCTACACCACGATCTACCCCGCGTCGGGCGTGTTCGTCGACTGGGCCTACGGCGACCGCGGCATCAAGTCGTGGACGTTCGAGCTTCGCGGCGGCGGGTTCGCCCCGCCCCCCACCGAGATCATGCCCGCGTGCACCGAGACCTTCGCCGGACTCCTCGAAGTCGTCCGCACCGCCCTCCGCCCGGTCTGCACCGCCGACGCCAACCTCGACGGCGTGGTCGACTTCACCGACTTCCTCATCTACCTCGACCTCTATGTCGCGGGTGATCCCCTGGCCGACCTCGACGACGACGCCGCCGTTGACTTCAACGACTTCCTGCAGTACCTCAACCTCTACAACGCGGGCTGCCCGTAGCCTCCACGGCGCGCACCGCCGACCCCAGCCGAGTCATTCGTCGCCCCTGTCGCGATCGTCGGGCGCCGCCACGCGCGGGTAGTAGTAGATCAGGGCCGAGCCCACCATCGAGACGAGCGCGGCGGCGGCCATGAGCGCCTCCGCCCACCGCCCCAACCCCACCTCGTACAGCACCACCACCGCCGCGACGAACGCCGCCGACATCACCCACGACAGGAGCAGCTGCCACGCCGGCTCGCGCTCCAGGATCCGGCGCACGTGCCCGGTGATGCACGCGACCAGGACCAGGCACAGCCCCTGGGTCGCCGCCAGGAACGCCGCCCCGCGCCCATGCCCGAGCCACAGCAGGGCCCCCACGCCCGCGCCGACCATCAGGATCGAGCCGGCGTAGGTGACCGCGAGGGACCGGAGCAGGCCGGGCCGTGGTGGTGGGGGTTCGTCCACGCACAACCGTAGTGCGCAGGGCCCGTACCCTCGCCCGTGCGCGTGCTGATCCTGAGCAATCGGCGGAGCGGGCGCGGCAGGGCGGAGGGCGTCTGCCGGGCGGCGATCGACGCGCTCGTGCGCGCCGGGCACGACGCGGCCCCGATGCCCCCCGCCGAATCGGATCCCCTCGCGAGCGCCCCCGACGCCGTCGTCGTCGCGGGGGGCGACGGCTCGGTCCACCACCTCCTCCCCGCGCTGGCCGAGTCGGGGATCCCCGTGTACCACCTGCCGCTGGGGACCGCCAACCTGTTCGCCCGCCAGTTCGGGATGACCCGGTCGAAGGGCGCCCTGGTGCGCGCGCTGGCGGCGATGCGGACGACGGACATCGACCTGATCGAGTTCAACGGGCGCCCCGCGGCGGTCATGCTCAGCCTGGGGCCCGACGCCTCGGTGGTGCACCGCCTGGCCCGGGTCCGCACAGGGCCGATCCGGCTGGGGTCCTACGTGGCGCCGTTCGTGGCGGAACTGCGGGACTGGTCGCCGGGCGTCGTGAGCGTCGAGGCCGATGGGCGGGGGGTGGTCGAGCGCGGGGCGGGGGTGCTGGTGGTGGCGAACATGCGGCACTATGGGGGGAGGTTCGACCCGGCGCCGGGCGCCGATCCGGGCGATGGGCTGCTGGACGTGGTGTTCCTTCCAGCGCCGGGGGCGGGCGCGTTCGTGCGCCTGGCGGCGCTGTCGCGGCTGGGTCGGCACCTGTGCCGGCCCGGCGTGGTGCACGCGCGGGCGCGGGAGGTTCGGATCGAGGCCGGGGCGACGCCCGCGCAGGCCGACGGGGAGGCGGTGGGGCACCCGGGGCGGATCGACGTGGTTGTGCGCCCCCGCGCGCTGCGTGTGCTGTTGCCCGGGTAGGGGGGCGTTCGCACCCTATAGTCGGCGCCTGACGGAAGAGGACACGCTCATGCTGATCCGCACGCACACCTGTGGCCAACTCCGCGACGCGCATGTCGGGCAGACCGTCCGCCTCAACGGGTGGGTGAACGCCTACCGCGACCACGGGCGGTTGATCTTCATCGACATGCGGGACCGCACGGGGGTGTCGCAGGTGGTGTTCGACCCGGAGACGGGGGCGGGGGCCGCGGTGATGGAGGCCGCCGACCGGCTGCGGAACGAGGACGTGATCGCGGCCGAGGGGACGGTGCGGGTTCGGATCGGCGGGGAGAACCCGAAGCTGGCGACGGGCAAGGTGGAGGTGGTGTGCACGAAGCTGGAGGTGCTGAACAAGACGGAGAACCCGCCGTTCCTGCCCGAGGACCCGGGGGCGGGGGGCAAGCTGCCCAACGAGGAGCTGCGTCTGAAGCACCGGTACATCGACCTGCGTCGTCCGCGGATGCAGCAGATCCTGGGGGTGCGGCACAAGGTGTACCAGTCGACGCGGCGGTACTTCGACGAGAACGGGTTCCTGGAGATCGAGACGCCGATCCTGTACAAGAGCACGCCGGAGGGGGCGCGTGAGTTCCTGGTGCCCAGCCGGCATCTGCCCGGCAACTGGTTCGCGCTGCCGCAGAGCCCGCAGCTCTTCAAGCAGATCCTGATGGTGGCGGGGGTGGACCGGTACATGCAGATCTGCCGGTGTTTCCGGGACGAGGACCCGCGCGCGGACCGGCAGGCGGAGTTCACGCAGGTCGACCTGGAGATGTCGTTCGTGTGCCGCGAGCGGGTGATGGAGATGATGGAGGGGTTCGTGCGCCGGCTGTGGAAGGACGTGGCGGGGGTGGACGTTCCGGCGATCCAGCGGATGGGGTACCGCGAGGCGATGGAGCGGTTCGGGATCGACCGCCCGGACACGCGGTACGGGCTGGAGATCGCGGACATCTCCGAGGTCGCGGCCCGGAGCGAGGTCGGGTTCTTCAAGGAGGCGCTGGCAAAGGGCGCGGACCTGCCGCGGTTCAACAGCGGCAGGGGCGTGGTGAAGGCGATCCGCGTGCCCGGCGGGGCCGAGAGGCTGACGCGGAAGATCACGGACGGGTACAACGAGTTCGTGCGCGGGTTCGGCGCGGGCGGGTGCGCGGTGGTGAAGGTGAACGCCGCGGGCGAGCTGGAGACCGGGATCGCCAGGCTGCTGCAGTCGGTCAAGGCGGGGGTGGTCACTGCCCTGGGGCTGAAGCCGGGCGACACGGTGCTGTTCGTGGCGGACGTCTACTCGACGTGCACCAAGGCGCTGGGGGAGCTGCGCCAGGCGGTGGCGCGGGACATGGGGCTGGTGCCCAGGCCCGGGGCCGAGGGCGGGCCCTGGAACTTCCTGATCGTCGTGGACTTCCCGATGTTCGAGCGCGACAAGGAGACGGGTCGGTGGATCGCGATGCACCACCCGTTCACGGCCCCGCGCGACGACCAGGCCGAGGCGTTCGTGAACGCGGACCCGTCGGACGCGGTGACGATCGAGTCGATCGTGTCGGCGGGGTACGACATCGTGGTGAACGGGCAGGAGATCGCGGGGGGGTCGATCCGCATCCACGCCCCGCGGGTGCAGTCGAAGGTGTTCCAGCTGCTGGGGATGACGCCGGAGCAGGCGAAGGAGAAGTTCAGTTTCCTGCTGGAGGCGTTGTCGTACGGGGCTCCGCCGCACGGCGGGATCGCCTTCGGGCTGGACCGGCTGGTGATGAACTTCGTCGGGACGGGGAACATCCGCGACGTGATCGCGTTCCCCAAGACGCAGATCGGTCAGGATCTGATGACGGGGGCGCCGGGCCCGGTGACGGAGGAGCAGCTCCGCGAGGTGCACGCCCGGGCGCTGGTGCCGCCCCGGGCGTGAGGGGCGGTCAGGAGATGTCGATCTCGGCGACCTTGCGCCAGCGTCGGCGCGCCTCGCCGAGGTGGCGGATCTTCTCGCGGAGGTCGCGCGGGGCGTGGACCCAGGGCATCGAGACCTGCGGGTTGCGCTCGTCGTTGCTGACGACGACGACGGTGCCGACGCGGAGGAGGCGCTGCAGAATGCCCTGGTCGGCGGCGGTGTCGATGATGCGGTAGAGCTCGACCTCCTCGACCTGGCGGGCGACCAGGCCGCTCTCGAGGCGCAGGCGCTGGTTGGTGAGCGAGTAGCGTCGGGACCGGACGAGCAGCACGCGGAACGCGACGACGCCTCCCGCGACCAGGAAGGCGATGGGGATGGCCAGCCAGGCGCCCGCGAAGGCGCCGACGATGCCGAGGGCGAACGCGGCGACGACGAGGAGGCCGGCCCCGGCGAACCACCAGAACTGGCTCCAGAGGCTGGGCGAGCCGGTCCAGACGGTCTCCTCGGGGCCGCCGGCTGGAGTCGGGGTCCCGGCGGGGTCGGTGTCGATCTCGGAGCCGAGGACGTCGACGCCGAGCTTGAAGGCGATGGCCTCGGCCTCGGGGGCGGAGGGGGCCTCGATGAGCTTGCGGACGCGCTGCTTGGAGTCGCGGTCGGTGCCGTGGACGACATAGCGGTTGGGCATGGGGCCTCCCTAGAGGGTATTGGGAGCCTGGGCGGCGGCTTGCTCGGCGGTGAGGAGTTGGCCTTCGTTCCCGGCGATGACGGCGGCGACGGCGGCGTCGCCCGTGATGTTCACGACGGTGCGGCACATGTCGAGGAGGCGGTCGACGGCGAGGATGACGGCGATGCCCTCGGCGGGGACGTCGATGGCTTCGAGCACGATGACCATCATGACGATGCTGCCGCCGGGAACGCCCGGGGACCCGACGGCGATCAGCGTCGCGAGCATGATGATGGTGACCTGGTCGGCGAGGCCCAGCGGGATGCCGTAGAGCTGGGCGATGAACGTGGCGGCGATCGACTGGTAGAGGGCCGTGCCGCCCATGTTGATGGTGGCGCCGAGGGGGCAGACGAAGGAGGTGATCTGGTCGGAGACGCCCAGGCGGTCGCGGCAGCACTCCATGGTGACGGGGAGGGTGGCGGCGGAGCTCGAACTGCTGAAGGCGAGCAGCTGGGCCGGGGCCAGGGCGCGGAAGAAGCGGGCGAACCCCACGCGGTTGCCGGGGGGCGTGCGGAGCCAGATGAACGCGGGGTAGAGCCCGAAGAGCGCGGTGGCCAGGGCGGCGATGGTGACGACGCAGTAGACGGCGAGGGCCGCCAGCACGTCGAGCCCAAGCCCCGCGACGGTCTTGGCGATGAGGGCGAAGACGGCGTAGGGCGCGGTCGCCATGAGCAGGCGCACGAGCATGATGAAGGCGTCCTGGAGGCCGTCGCAGACCTTGACCACGGGCTCCGACTTGCTCCGCGGCAGAAGGGTCAGCCCCACGCCCACGACGACGGAGAGGAAGACCACCTGGAGCATCTGGGCGCCGGCGAGGGCGGCGAAGGGATTGGCGGGGACGACGTTGACGACCTCCTGCCAGACGGAGGTCTCGGCCTTGACCTGGGTGCCGGCGGCGATCCGCTGGGCGGCCAGGGCCTGCTGGGTCGCGGCCAGCTCCTCGCGCTTGGCGGCGGAGACGAAAGACTCGCCTCCCGGCTGCACGGTGTTGGAGAAGGCCAGGCCGATGCCCGCGGCGAGCATGGTGGTGATGATGAACCACATGAGGGTCTTGCCGCCGATGCGCCCGAGCTTGCGGGGGTCGCCCAGGCTCGCCACGCCCACGATGAGGGAGAAGAGGACGATGGGGACGGCGATGAAGCGCAGGCCGCGGATGAAGAGGTCGCCGGCGAACTGAGTCGCGCCACTCAGGAAGCGGACGGCGATCGCACCAACGCCCGCACCGGAGTTGGCCTCCGATGCCTTGCCGGCGAGGAAGGCCTTGGCGTCTCCCACGCCCAGCGAGGACCAGGTGTCCGGGGTCCAGAATCGGTTGACCAGCCCGCCGACCAGGGCGCCCAGGAGGAGCCCGATGATGATCTGCCAGTGGAGCGCCAGTCGGCGTTTCTTCATGGGGACACGCTACCAGATCGTGGATGGTGGTGCTACGGAGTGATCGGCGGGTGGTCGCGGATCCAGCCGCGGTACCCGGCCTTGGCGGACTCCGGGAGCACGGGGATGGTTCGGCCGTTGTAGCGGTCGTGAACGCCCGAGATGCAGTCGAGAACGACGCGGGCGACCGCAGAGGGGTCCAAAGCCTGTTCGGCGGGAAGCGCGGCCAGATCGAATGAGGCGCGGAGCATGGCGGTCTCGACGGCGCCCGGGGCGACGGCGAAGGCGCGGACCCCGATCGCCGCCCCCTCCTTGGCGATGCTGGCGGCCTGGAGGTTCACGGCGGCCTTGGACCCGGCGTAGGCGAAGAAGCCGGGGAAGGGGTCGAAGGACGCCATGGAAGAGATGTTGACGACGCAGCCGGCCTTCTGGCGTTCGAAGTGGGGCCAGGCGGCGAGCGTCGTCCACGCGGGGGCAAGGGCGTTGAGACGGTAGCTGTCTTCCACAAGCTCGGGTGACGTCTGCCCGATGGGGCGCAGCACACCAATGCCGGCGTTGTTGACCAGCACGTCGAGGCGACCAAAGCAAGCAACGCAAGCCTCGACGGCGGCCCGGCAGGCGTCCGCCGTGGCAAGATCGACAACTGCCATCTCGTACGTGGCGGGTGCGGCGAGGCGGGCGGTCTCTCGGAGCGGGTCGGACCTGCGCCCGACCAACGTGAGCGAGAACCCCTCGCGCGCGAGGGCGAGGGCGATGGCCCGGCCGATGCCGGACCCGGCGCCCGTCACGAGCGCGACCTTGGAGCCCGTGGGCTGGCTCATGCGGGCGGATGGTAGCGGGGAATGCCCGGCTGGCGACCGAGGGTCGGGTGAAGCCGGGTCGGCGATGGCGCGCGGTTGGGAGCTCGGCGGCACCGAGATCGCCGAGCCGATCTCGGTGGCACGCGGTCGAGAGGGGCGACCTCGGAGTCACTAGACTCCCGGCGGATGCTGATCCGCGTGCTCATCGGTGTGGCGTTCCTGGTGGTCCTTGGGGTGCCGCTGGTGTTGCGGCCTTCGACCGCGGGGCGTGGGCCGGGGGCGGACGCGCCGACGCTGATCGTGGTCACGCCGCACGTGGCCCAGATCCGGGAGGAGTTTTCGGCGTCGTTCTCGGAGTGGCACCGGCGGACGCACGGGACGGCGGTGCGGGTGGACTACCGCACGCCGGGGGGCACGTCGGAGATCGTGCGGCAGCTCCAGGCACAGTTCAGCGTGGCGATCCGGAGCGGGCACATCGCGCCGGACGGGTCGTGCAGGCCCGGCGCCATCCCGGTCGACCTGATGTTCGGGGGCGGGTCGTTCGACCACGGGCGCCTCAAGGCCGGCGAGGGCGTGGTGGTGACCTCGGCGGACGGCGAGGGGAAGCCGGTACGGCGGAATCTGCCCATGTCGGTGCCGGCGGGGTTCCCGCAGGAGCGCCTGGATTCGTGGTTCGGCGAGAACTCGATCGGGGCCGAGACGCTGTACGACCCGGACCAGCACTGGATCGGGACGGCCCTGTCGTCGTTCGGGATCGTGTACAACAAGGACGTGTTCGCGCGGCTCGGGTTGCCGGCGCCGACCCGGTTCGAGGACCTCGCCGACCCGCGCCTGACCGGGTGGATCGGGCTGGCGGACCCGCGGCAGTCGGGGTCGGTGACGACCGCGATGGACGCGGTGCTGTCGGGCAAGGGGTGGGAGGCGGGGTGGCGCCTGCTCCGCGAGATGAGCGCCAACACCCGGTATTTCACCAACAGCTCGACCAAGCCGCCGCTGGACGTGTCGCAGGGCGAGGTGGCGGCGGCGCTGGCGATCGACTTCTACGGGCGGGCCCAGGCGCAGGCCCTCCTGAGGCCGGGGCAGGACCCGGACTCGACGCGCGTGGGGTACGTCGATCCGAAGGGCGCGGTGTACATCGACGCCGACCCGATCAGCATCCTGCGGGGCGGGCCGAACCCCGAGCTGGCGCGCCGATTCGTGGAGTTCTGCCTGACGGAGGAGGCCCAGGCGCTCTGGCAGTTCCCGGCGTTGGCCAACCCGCGGTCGGCGTCGAACCCAGCGGGGGCCCATGGGCAGCGGATGGGGCCGGCGGTGTACGAGCTGCGCCGCTTGCCCGTGAGGCGCGTGATGTACGAGAAGCACGGCGAGCACCTGATCGACAAGGTGGATCCGTTCGAACTGGCGAGCAAGACGCGCCCGGCCGGTTGGCGCACGGCGATCGGGCTCATGATGGGGGCGTTCGGCATCGACAACGCTCACGGGCAGCGCGAGGCGTGGGTGGCCCTCAACCGGGCCCGGGGCTCGCCGGGCTTCCCGGCCGAGGCGCTCGCCGAGATGGAGTGGCTCTTCTACGGCTGGCCGACGACGCTGGTGAACGGCGCCGAGCTGGAGTTCACGCGAGAGAACTACGCCGCGATCCGGGCGGCGTGGCGCGACCCGGCATCGATGGCTCGCAGCGCGATCCGCTACACCAACTGGTTCCGCGACGCGTACCGGAGGGTCGTCGAGCTGGAGGGCGACGCGGCCCGGGGCGCCCGGCGAATGGAGGCGCGATGACGGTTCCCCAGGGCCCGGGGCTGACGTTCGAGGCGGGCGAGGGCGCGAGCCCCCCGACGCTGGTGTCCATCGTCGCGACGATCGGTCCGGCCAGCGAGTCGCCCGAGATGGTCGAACGCCTGATCGCCGCGGGCGTCTCCGTCTTCCGCGTGAACTTCTCGCACGGGTCGCTCGAGGACCACGCGCGGCGCGTATCAGCGGTGAGGGCCGCCGCGTTCAGGCTGAAGCGGACCGTGGCGATGCTGGGCGACCTGTGCGGGCCCAAGATCCGCGTCGGGGGCGTGCCCGAGGGCGGGATCAGGCTCGAGCCCGGGGCCGACGTGGTCTTCCGGCGCTCGGCGACGATCGCGGCGGTCGAGCACGGGGCGGGCGGGGCGACGGTCGTGTTGCCCACGCAGTACCCCGCGCTGGTCGACGAGGTGACGCCGGGGCACCGCGTGCTCATCAACGACGGCGCCGTCCGCATGCTCGCGGTCGAGCAGCGCGAGGGCGAGCTGCGGTGCGTCGTCAAGACGGGCGGGCTGGTCACCACCGGCAAGGGCATCAACCTGCCCGATTCGACCGTCTCGGCCCCGGCGATCACCGAACGCGACTGGGAGTGCGTGCAGTGGGCGGTCGAGCAAGGGCTGGATTTCCTGGCCCTGTCATTCGTGAGGCGAGCGGAGGAAGTTCTGCGGCTCAAGCAGTACCTCTCGCAACTGTGCCCGGTGGAACGAGGGCACGACCCCAAGGGAGAAGGGGCGGCGATCCCGGTCGTCGCCAAGATCGAGAAGCCCGAGGCCCTGCGGGGGCTGGAGAGGATCGTGGACGCGGCGGACGCCGTGATGGTGGCCCGGGGCGACCTGGGCGTGGAGATGGACATCGCGCAGGTGCCCATCGTGCAGAAGCGGATCGTGCAGGTGTGCAACGACTACGGCAAGCCGTGCATCGTCGCCACGCAGATGCTCGAGTCGATGATCGAGAGCCCGACGCCCACGCGGGCCGAGGCCAGCGACGTCGCCAACGCCGTCTTCGACGGCGCCGACGCGGTGATGCTCTCGGGCGAGACGGCGGTGGGCAAGTACCCCGCGGTGGCGGTCGAAGTCATGAGCCGCATCGTGTCGGCGGCGGAGCGGCGTGTGGCCTCGACCCGCAGCCAGGCCAGCCCGCCGCGCACGCTCGTCGAGAGCAAGTACCCCACCGCGGCCCTGGCCCACGGGGCGTGGTACGTCGCCCGCGACGTGGGCGCCACGATTATCGCTTGCTGGAGCGAGAACGGCGGGACCGCCCGGTACCTCTCGCAGAACCAGTTCGACGTGCCCATCGTCGCGTTCAGCTCCAGCGAGCGGGCGACGCGCCGAATGGCCCTCCTCCGGGGCGTTACGCCCGTGCACGCGGCCCCGCCCGAGTCCGGATCGCTCGCCGATTGGAACCGGATGGTGGACCAGCTCCTGCTTCACCGCGGCTGGGCGAGGCGAGGCGACCTGGTGGTGCTGCTGGCCGGCAGGCCGCTGGGCAAGCCCAAGGTCACCAACACGCTGGCCATCCACCGCGTCGGCGACACGGCAACCGGGTACCAGCAGCACCGATGAGAGGACCCGATGGCGACGGAGCACCGCACAGCCGCGATCCTCGCCGTGGGCGACGAGATCGTCCTCGGTCAGTCCCTCGACACCAACTCGCGGTGGCTGTCGCAGCGGCTGTTCGACCTGGGCATCGTGCCCGTGGAGCACGCGACGGTGGGGGACGACCTCGGGGCGCACGCGGCGGCGTTCCGGCGGCTGGCGGAGCGGGCCGACATGGTCGTCTGCACGGGCGGGCTGGGGCCGACGGCGGACGACCTGACGCGAGCGGCGCTCGCGGGGGCGAGCGGCGACACGCTGGTCGAGGACGCCGGGGCCCTGGCGTCGATCGAGGCGTTCCTAAAGGAACGCGGTCGAGCGATGTCGCCGCTCAACCGCACCCAGGCGCGGCGCCCGTCGCGGGCGGCCTGGCTGCCCAACGGTCACGGCACGGCCCCGGGGCTGGCGGGAGAGGTCGGGGCCTGCGACGTCTTCTGCATCCCGGGCCCGCCGGCGGAGATGCGCCCCATGTTCGAGGGGCACGTCCGCCCGCGGCTCAAGCCCCCGACCGACCGTGCCGTGCGCACGCGAGCGCTCCACTGCGTCGGGCTGGGCGAGAGCGACCTGGCCGATCGCCTCGGCTCGCTCATGTCGCGAGACCGCAACCCGACCGTGGGAACCACGGCCTCGGGCGGCGTCGTGAGCGTGCGCCTGCGGAGCGTCGCGCCGGGCGAGGCGGAGGCCGAGCGACTGCTCGACGCGGACGAGCACGAGGTGCGCCGGCTGGCCGGGCCCCACCTGTTCGGCGCCGACGGGGAGACGATCGCGGGCGCGGTGGTGGGGCGGCTTGTCGCGCGGGGGCGCGGGCTGGTGGTGGCCGAGTCGTGCACGGGCGGCATGCTCGGGGCGATGGTGACGCAGGTCCCGGGCTCCAGCGCCGTGTTCCGGGGCGGGTGGATCGTCTACGACAACCGGGCCAAGGTCGCGGACCTGGGAGTCCCCGGGGCGTTGCTGGGGGCGGGAGGCCCGGGCGCGGTCAGCCGCGAGGTGGCGGCGGCGATGGCGGAGGGCGCGCTGCGGCATGGACGCGACCGCGACGCCGACACCGCCCTGGCGATCACCGGCATCGCGGGCCCGGAGGGCGGGTCGCCCGACAAGCCCGTCGGAACGGTGTTCGTCGCGCTCGCGCGGGCCGACGCGGCGACGGACGTGCGGCGCTTCTCGATGGCGGGCGACCGCGAGTCGGTCAGGCGCTGGTCCGCCCTGTCGGCCCTGGCGATGCTGTGGATGCACCTGGCCGGCGCGCCGGCGACCCGGCTGCTGCGCGAAATCGAGGCGACGACCGGCGTCAGCGGCACAGGCGCTTGATCAGTTGGATCTGCCCGCAGTGGTACATGTCGTGGGCCGCGATGCCGACGAGGTACTGGGTCAGCGGCCACTTGTGCTTGGTCGTGGGCGCTCGATCGAGGCGGTCGGTGCTGACTCGCGAAACCAGGTCGAGCAGGCGTTCGTGTGTCTCGGTCAGCAGTCGGCGGTCGGCTCTCCATGCCTTCTCGTCGGGCCTGGCGGGGGGCCTGGGCCAGTTGGAGGGCGCGCGGGGGAAGGCCGGGGGCTCGTGGTCGGGGTCGCCCGACAGGGAGCGTTCCAGGAGGTTGGCGACGGCGTGCTTCCAGTACGCCGCGTGCAGCGCGTGCTCCCAGATGCACTTGCGACCCGGGGCGGGTCGCTTGAGCGCGCGGGCGGCGGTGATGCCGCGGAGCGAGCCGGAGAGCGTGGGGCCTTGCCAGGCCTTGCCGCGGAAGGCGCCCTCGAGGTTCGTGGTGATCGTCCCGATCGGGTCGGTGGGCATGGCGGGAGTCTATTCGCCCGGCCCGTCGCGCTCATGGCGGTCGCCCTGTCAGTCGAGTCGGCGACGGCGCCGTGCAGCGAGGGCGAATCCCGCGACGACGGCCGGAAGCGCCCCGGGGGTCGGGAGGACGCGGACGTCGCCGACCACTCCGCGAGGCAGCGCCCGGCCCCCGGCGGATCGGCGAACACGCCTACCCCCGCGCCGGGGCCATGAGCTGGTCGGGGGTCTTGAGCAGCTCCATGATGCGGGCCAGGGCCATGGCGGCGGTGGCGCCGTCGACCACGCGGTGGTCGCAGGCGATGCTCAGGGGCATGATGAGCCCGATGCGGAAGGCGCCCTTCTCGACCACCACGCCCTCGCGGGCCCGCCCCACGCCCAGGATCGCCACCTCGGGGTAGTTGATGATGGGCGTGGCGAACTTGCCGGCGTGGCTCCCCACGTTGCTGATCGTGAACGTCGAGCCGATCAGGTGCTCGCGCGGGATCGTGCGGTTGCGGGCGCTCTCGGCGATCAGCGTGATGGCCCGCCCGAGCTCGAGCACGCCCATGCGGTCGGCGTCGCGCACCACCGGGACCATCAGCCCCGAATCGGTGTCCGTCGCGATCCCCATGTGCACGCTGCGGTGCTGGATGATCTCCGCCGCGTCCGGGTCCTCCTCGTCCACCGTCGCGTTCATGGCGCGGAACTCGGCGCCGGCGAGCGTGCGGCAGACCGCGGAGCAGATGAAGGGGAGGAAGGTCACCTTCTCGCCGCTGGCGGCGGCGAGCCTGCGCCGCAGCCCGTCCAGGGCCGTGACGTCCACCTCGTCGACGACGGTGAAGTGGACCGCCTGGTCGATGGACTGGCGGAGGCGGTTGGCGATGGTGCGGCGCACGCCGCGGAACGGGATCCGCGTGACCTCGTCGGGGCCCGGGGCGGCGGGGCGCGGGGAGGGGGGTTGGACAGGCGGGACGCCTGGAGCAGCGGACCGGACAGGCGGAACGCCTGGAGCAACGGACCGGACAGGCGGGCCGCCTGTCCCACCCGATACGGCGGCGCGGACGTCCTTCTCCAGCACGCGGCCGCCGATGCCGGTGCCGCTGATCGCGTCGATGTCGGCGCCCAGGTCGCGGGCCAGCCGGCGCACGGCGGGGGTGGCCAGGGCCTTGCCGCCCGAAGCGGACGTGCCGGCCGCGGCCCCGGACATCAGACCGACCACCGTGCCGGCGTCCTCCCGCTCCTCGGCGGCGGGCTCGGGGGCGGCGGCCCTGGGAGCGGGCTCGGCGGCCCTGGGGGCGGGCTTGGGAGGCGCCGCGCCGTTGTCGCGCTGGTAGGTGACGAGCACGGTACCGACCTTGAGCGTCTCGCCCGGCCTGCCGTGGAGCTCGGCGATCACGCCCCCGCGCGGGCTGGGCACCTCCACCAGGGCCTTGTCGGTCTCCATCTCGGCCAGGATCTCGTGCTCGGCGACGGCCTGCCCGACCTCGACGCGCCACTTGATCAGCTCGGCCTCGTGCACTCCCTCGCCCAGGTCGGGGAGGATGAAGACGCTCGGATCGGAGGACTTGTGGTGGGCCATGTCTCGGGATCTCGTCACGGAGGCCGGGCCGCCTCGCGGGTTGGTCGGGTCCGGTCAGTACGCCAAGGTCTGCTCGATGGCCTCGCGGATGCGCGGGGCGTCGGGGAGGTAGTCCAGCTCCAGCTTGTAGTAGGGCATCATGGTGTCGAATCCGCACACCCGCTGCACCGGTGCCGAAAGGTGCAGGAAGCACGACTCCTGCACGATGCTGGAGATCTCGGCGCCCATGCCGGCGGTCTTGACGGCCTCGTGCACCACCACGCACCGCCCCGTCTTCCGCACGCTCTGCACGATGGCGTCGCGGTCCAGGGGGTTGATCGTCCGCAGGTCGATCAGCTCCACCGACACGTCCTCGGGCAGCCCGTCCAGTGCCTCCAGGCACTGGAAGACGCTGGCCCCCCACGACACGAGCGTGAGGTCCGTCCCCTCGGTCACCACCTTGGCCTGTCCGATGGGGATGACGTACTCCTCCTCGGGGATGCGCTCGCGGAAGGAGCGGTAGACGCGCTTGGGCTCGAAGAAGATGACCGGGTCCGGGTCGCGGATGGCGGCGACCAGCAGGCCCTTGGCATCGTAGGGCGTGCAGGGCATCACGACCTTGATCCCCGGGCTGTGCGTGTAGATGGCCTCGGGGGAATCCGAGTGCAGCTCGGGGGCGTGGATGCCGCCCCCCACCGGCACGCGGATCGTGAGCGGGATCGTGATGGCCCCGCGCGTGCGCGTGCGGAACCTCGCCGCGTGGTTGACGATCTGGTCGTAGGCCGGCCCCAGGAACCCCTCGAACTGGATCTCGGGGACGGGCCTCAGGCCGCCCATCGCCAGCCCGATGCTGGTGCCGAGGATGCCGGATTCGGAGAGGGGCGTGTCGATGACGCGGTCGGGCCCGAAGAGCTTCTGGAGCCCCTCGGTGACGCGGAAGACGCCGCCGTTGAGCCCCACGTCCTCGCCCAGGCACACCACGCGCTCGTCCCGCTCCATCTCCTGGGCGAGGGCCTCGTTGATGGCGTCGACGAGGGTCAGGCCCTTCTCGTTCATGACGGCGGTTCTGGGCATCGGCGTCCTCCCGGCGCGGAACGACGACCCGCGGGGGCCGTCGATCGACCGACTCCAAGATTAGCGCCGAGACCCTCCCGGGGCGGTGTCAGGCGGAGGGTTCCGCGGGCGGGGCGGGGGGCGGTTCGGCCTGTCCCCGCATGGTCGCGGCGTACTCGGAGTTGAACATGGCCACGACCTGATCCGGGGGTTCGGTCACCATGACGCGGAGCTCCTTCTCCCGCCCCTCGTGCAGGTACCAGTTGAAGATCACGCGGGTGCCCTTGCCGGCGGGCTCGAGCACCACCGCCTGCCCGACGTTGACGAAGACCGGGAACCCCTTCTCGTGCGACAGTTTCACGAACATGGCGACCTCCTGCGCGGCCCGCGACGGCGCCCGGGCGGCGGCGACCCCATGGTCGCAGGAGTCGCGCCGGGATGCAAGCGGGGGGGTCAGCCGGTCGTCGCCGACAGCCCCACCTGGCTCGGGTCCTGTCCCAGGCTGTGCGTCCGCATGGTCTGCTTCTGGCGATCCAGCTCCGGCGGGAGCGGGGCGCCGAAGACGTAGTCGAAGATGTCGTCCCTCGAGGGCTTCTCGATGGTCTCGGCGGTCTTGATGACCTCGGCGGTCCTGGCCCGGGCCCGCTCCTCGGCCTGCCTCTGGTCCTCGTCCGACCACAGGTTCCGATCCGCGAGGTACTTGCGGAGGCGGATCATCGGGTCCTTGGACTGCCAGGCCTCGACCTCCTTGGGGTCGCGGTACCGCCGGGCGTCGTCGGCGGTGGTGTGGTCGGCGAGGCGGTAGGTGACGGCCTCGATGAACGACGGCCCGCCGCCGCCCCGGGCCCGGGCCATCGCGTCCTTCGTCGCCTTATACACGGCGAAGAGGTCGTTGCCGTCGACCTGGATCGTCGGCATCCCGTACCCGATCGCCTTCTGGGCGATGGTCTCGCTGGCGGTCTGCACGTCGCGGGGCACGCTGATGGCCCACTGGTTGTTCTGGCAGAAGAAGATGAGGGGCACCTGGAAGGTGCCGGCGAAGTTCATCGCCTCGTGGAAGTCGCCCTCGCTGGTGGCGCCGTCGCCGAAGTAGGTCGCGACGACGCGGTCCTCCTTGCGGAGCTTGAAGGCCCAGGCCAGGCCCGTGGCGTGGAGCATCTGCGTGCCGATGGGGATGCAGATGGGCGTGCAGTTGACGCCCTCGGGGATCTGGTTGCCCCGCTCGTCCCCCATCCAGTGCAGCAGGATGGAGTGCATGGGCAGCCCGTGCATGAACAGGGCGGAGTTCTCGCGGTAGCAGGGCACCAGCCAGTCGACGCCCTTGCGGAGGGCGTGCCCGGACCCGATGGCGGCGGCCTCCTGCCCCTTGTTCTGCGGGTAGGTGCCCATGCGCCCGGAACGCTGGAGCTTGAACGCCGTCTCGTCGAAGATGCGGTTGAGGACCATGAAGTCGTAGAGCTCGCGCACCGTCTCGTCGGCGAGCAGGGGCTTGCCGTCGTCGCCCTTGAAGAGCCTCTCGTCGAGCACGCCGTGCTCGTCGAGGATCTGCAGGTAGTCGATCGTCGCGCTGTACGCCTTCCTCACGGGCATCTCGGGGCCTCCGCGGCGCCCGATCGAGCGCCGGGGCAAGCGTAGGGCTAGCGGGGCGGGCCGACCCGGGCCCGGGCCTCGCGCAGGGCCGCCGCCATCGCCCCCGCGTGGGGCCCCAGGTCGCCCAGCACCGGCGTGCGGTCGATCACCCCGAGCAGCGTCTCGCTGTTGAGCACCGCGACCAGGTCCGGGACCGAGACCTCGCCGTCCTCGAAGAGGAACGAGAGCGCGGCGTCGCCCCGGACCGCCGCCAGCCCGGCCCGCACGCTCTCCAGCTCCGCCGCGCGGCGCATGGCGTCGCTGCCCATGAACCACTCCATGGCGGCGGGGTCGCGCGACACCGCGACAAAGTCGGCCGCCAGGGCCAGCAAGTCGGACCCCTGCATCGGGTTGGTGGCGTCGACGAACCCGGCGAGCGGCGACCGGCGCATGGCGCCCGCGGCGCGGGCGATGCCTCGGGCCGCCCACGGCGCGGGACGCCCGCCCAGCGCCTCGGCGTCGAGCCGCGCTCCGGCGATCGGCTCGGCCCATGCCAAACCCCACGAGACGACGAGGCAGAGGGCGGCCCCGTACGCCGCGCCCGCCGCGGCCCCGGCCCGCCGGTCCCACCGACCCCACGCGGCGCGCGACGCCAACAGCCGCCCGCCCAGCGCGCTCAGCCCGGCGCCGAGGGCGACCGCGACCACGCCGCCGCCGATCAGCATCGCGACCGCCCGGTTCATCACCCCGCCCGTCCCGGCCGCGGAGGCGACGATCGGCTCGATGGCGCGCCCGACGGTCGCGGCGAGCAGGGCCCCGGCGCCCAGCCCGATCAGCCACGCGCCCATCCGCAGCCCGCCCTTCCGATGCCCGGCGCCGGCGCCCAGCAGGACCGCGCTGGCGACGATCGCGGCGACGGGTATCCCGACCGCCCACAGCGCCGGCCCCAGGGCCAGCGCGCCCGCGATGGCGAGCGACGACGCGCCCGATCGGTCAAGGTCACGGCTTCCGCCCATGCCCGCGAGCATAACCGGGGTGGCATGCGTCCCGCTCTGGGGAAGCATGGGTGCGCCCCGCCGCACGAGGAGCGTGCTTCCTCCGACCGGGGAGCATGGCACCCCTTGGGAATACGACCCAGGGGCTCAGCGCGTCGCCGTGGCGTGCTTCTCGCCCGGGAACTGCTTGATGCCCTCCTCCTTGAGCTTGCGCCCCGTGCCCGTGGCGTTCGGGCTCCTCTCGGGGATGACGAACTCGGAGTTGGGGAGCGAGTCGTTGTGCCGGTTGGCGAGGTCGGCGGCGGCGAGCATCGACTCGTCGGTGTGCTCGTAGAGCTCGCGGAAGGACTGGCGCACGGCGCTCTCGGCCAGGTCGAAGAAGTGGAGGGCCGCGGCCTTGTCGCGCTGGAACTCCAGGTCGCCGTTGCCCGCGTGCGTGCGCAGATCCAGGTCGAGCTTGCTCAGGGTGCAGGCGTAGGCGTGGAGCATGATCGCCGGGTCGGCGAGGCGGGCCTGCACGGCCTGGCGGGTCACGATGGCGTCCTCGTAGCGCCGGCTGGCCTGCTTGAACTGGTGCGACAGCTCGCGCACGAGCATGCTCAGGCGGTCGGCGTGGGGCTGCAGCTCGCGGTGCACCTTGGTGATCCGCGAGAGGCGGGGGCGCACGCCCAGGTAGAGCTCCAGGGCCAGCGGCATGGCCGCCTTGAGCACGCCCCCCCGGGTGTTGCGCAGGATGCGCGAGAGGTTCTGCCCGAAGGTCTCGTCCCTGTTCCAGCCGACGGCGTCCTTGACGCCCAGCATGTGCTCGGCGAGCTGCTTGCCGCCGTACGCGAACACGAACGACTGCATGACCTCGTTGGCGCCCTCGACGATGAGGTTGATGCGCGAGTCGCGGAAGATGCGCTCGAGCTCGTTCTCGGTCATGTAGCTCTCGCCGCCCATGATCTGCACGGCGTCGTTGACGACGCGCCAGCCCATCTCGGAGCAGAAGACCTTGCAGATGGCGGTCTCGACCATGTAGTCCTCGTCGCCGCGGTCCAGCATGCCGGTGGTCATGTAGAGCATCGCGTCCATGGCGTAGTCGAAGGCGCACATGCGGGCGACCATCCGCTGGACGAGCTCGAAGTCGGCCAGGGGGCGGTCGAACTGGAAGCGCGTGCGCCCCCACTTGATGCCCTGGTCGCGGGCCGCCCGGGCCCCGCCCAGCATCCCCGCCGACAGCGTGCACCGCCCGTAGTTCAGGCACGAGAGCGCGATGTTGAGCCCGCGCCCCTCCTGCCCCAGCAGGTTGAACTTCGGCACTCTGACGTTCGTGAAGCGGATGCGGGCCTGCCACGTCCCCCGGATCCCGCACTTGGAGCGGTTCTTCTGGAAGATGTCCACCCCCTCCATGTCGGGCGTGCACACCAGGGCCGAGACGCGCTCCTCCTCCTTGCCGGTCTTGGGGTTCACGATCTTCTGCTTGGCCATCACCGTGAAGATGCCGGAGAGGGCGCCGCTGGTGGCCCACTTCTTCTCGCCGTTGAGGACGTAGTACTCGCCGTCCTCGCTCTTCTGACACCAGGTCTCCTGCCCGCCCGCGTCGCACCCGACGTTGGGCTCTGAGAGGCAGAAGGCGCTGAGCGAGTCCCTGGCCAGGCGGGGGAGCCACGCGGCCTTCTGCTCGGGCGTGCCGAAGAGCATGATGGCCTTGCACCCGATGGACTGGTGGGCGCTGACCATGACGGCGGACGAGCCGCAGACGGCGCCGATGCACTCCAGCGCGCGGTTGTAGCTGGTGATCCCAAGCCCCAGCCCGCCGTACTCCTTCGGGATGGTCATCCCCAGCGCCCCCAGCTCGAAGAGCCGGTCGATCACCCAGCGCGGGATCTCCTGCTCCTGGTCGATCCGCACCGCCGGGTGCTCGTTCTTCATGTAGTCGCCGAGGCGGGCCAGCAACTGGTCGCACTCGGCCTGCTCGCGGGCGTCCTGCTGCGGGTAGGGGAAGTAGAGATCCTCTCGGATGCGCCCCCAGAACATGTTCTTGACCGCCCCCATCTTCGCCGGCTCGGGCCCCAGCCACGACTCGGCGTCCTCGATGAGCTTGCGATCCGCCGCCGAAATGCCTTTGAGGTCCTTGAGTTCGGCCATGGGTAACACCCTTCCAGGCGGCCGCTCGCCGGGCCGCTGCCAACGTCCGGGCCACGCCCCCGTAGCGTCGCCCGTTCGCATTCTTGGCGCGTCGAGGGGCCTTCGCCCCGGGCTCAGCCCTTGCCGCCCGAACGTGCGAAAAAGCCCTCGATCGCGGCCTTCCCGGCGGGCGTGCTCCGCAGGCGCACCAGGCGATCACGCTCGACCTGGAGCGCCGCCTTCCAGCCGCGCGTCAGCCCGGCGTCCACCGCCTCCGCCACGGCCCGGGCCGAGTCGGTGTCGGGCAGTTCGGGGCGGATTCGGTCCAGGGCCCGCACCACCTCCGCCGGGCTCCCCTTGGCGCTGGCGCGCCCGATCCAACGCAGGGGGGCGCCCTCGCGCATCGGTCGCGGGGCCTTGCGGGCCTGGGCGACCCAGCGGACCGCCGTCGCCATCAGGTCGCCGGGGGACGGCGCCACCGCGTCGAAGACTCCCGCCGCGACCGCCTGGTCGTAGGTCATGGGCTCGCCGGCCGCCGTGCGACGGATCGCCTCGCCCGGCTCCATGCGGGCCGGCAGCAGGTTCGTGCCGCCCCACCCGGGGCAGATCGACAGGCCCGCCTCGGGCAGCCCGACCGGGTAGGGCCTTCCGCCGGCCGACGGCGCCGCCACCAGCCCGTCGCAGTGCATGGCCAGTTCCAGCCCGCCCCCCAGCACCGCGCCGTTGATCGCGGCGACGGTGGGGTACGGCAGCTCGACGAGCATGCCGAAGACGCCGGCCGCGTACTCCAGGTACTTGTGCAGCTCCGCGTCGCCGAGCTGCTGGATCGCCTTGAGGTCGGCCCCTGCGACGAAGGCCCGCTCGCCCGCCGACGCCAGCACCAGCCCCGTCGCGCTCTTGGGCAGCGCCGACAGCGTCGCCTCCAGCCGGCGGATCAGTTCGTGATCGAGAACGACCACCGGCCGTCCCTGATCGAGCCTCACGACCACGATCGACGAATCGCCCTCGACGGCTTGGATCGGGAAGGGTTCCATGGGGCACCGTAGCACGCCGGACACCGCCCCGGCACCGCCCTACTTCGACACCTTCGCCCGCATCCGTTCCTGCGCCTCGGGGCTGTTGAACACCTCGGCGGAGAGCGCCCCCGCCCGCCGCAACGGCTCCAGGTCCGTCGAGCCGTCGATCTCGTTGAGCAGCCCCTTGGTCGCCCGCAGGGCCATCCGCCCGCCCCCGGCGATTCGCTTCGCGGCCGAATCGGTCGCGGCGTCCAGGTCGGCGAGCATCGGCACGCACTCGTCGATGAACCCCGCCGCGTGGGCCTCCGCTCCGGTCATCAGCCCGCCGCGGAGCAGGATCGCGCGGGCCCGGGCCGGGCCGACGCGCTTCACCAGCCACGGCGCCACCACCGCCGGCGACACCCCCAGGTCCACCTCGGGGAACCCGACCTTGGCGTCGGCGTGCGTGATCGCCAGGTCGGCTACCACCGCCAGCCCGCACCCGCCCCCGATCGCCGCCCCGTTCACCCGCGCGATCGTCACCTGCGGCAGGTTGCGGATCTTCCACGTCAGCTCCGCGAACATGGTGAGCAGCGTCGTCGCCGCCCGCCCGTCGCCCAGGATCGCCTTCAGGTCCATGCCGGCGCAGTACGCCTTGCCCTCGCCCGTCACGACCGCGACCACGGCGTCGGCGCGGGCCCTGAGCTCGTCCACGCGGGCGTGCATCGCCCGGAGCAGGTCCAGCGAGAGCGAGTTGCGCGCCTCGGGGCGGTTGAACGTGAGCCGCGCGATGGGGCCCTCGACGGCGAGCGTGCACAGGTCGGGCATGGCGTCCTCCAAAAGAGCCCGACAGTATCCCCGCGTCAGGGCGCCCGGGCCGCGCGCACCATCTCGCGGGCGAACGCCGCCGCCCGTTCCAGGGCCCCGACGTCCACCCCCGTCGCGAACCCGGCTTCGTGCACCGTGCGCACGAGGCGCTCGCTCGCGATGTTCCCCGGCGCCGGCCTCTCCGCCGTCCCGGCGTAGGGGCAGCCCCCCAGCCCGGCCACGCTGGCGTCGAAGCTCCGCACACCCGCCCCGAGGGCGGCTCTTACGCACTCCGCCGCACGCCCGAACGTGTCGTGCAGGTGCAGCGTCGTGGGCGCCGGGCCGCCCGCGAGCGGGATTCGACGGGAGTAGGCGTCGAGCAGGGCGCGGGTTGATTCCGCCGTCCCGGCCCCGATGGTGTCGCCCAGGTCGATCTCGTCGACGCCCAGGTCGAGCAGCCGCTGACAAACCTCGACGACCGCCGCCGGATCGGTCGCCCCCTCGAACGGGCACGCAATCGCGCACGAGACGTACCCGCGGACAAGCAGCCCCTCCGCGTGTGCGCCCGCCACGACCGGTCTGAATCGCTCCAGCGTCTCGGCGATCGTGGCGTTGGTGTTGCGCTTCGAGAACGTCTCGCTGGCGGCGGTGAACACCGAGACCTTGCCGACCAACCGCCATCCCGCGGCCCGGTTGACCTCCAGCGCGCCCGCGAGGCCCTTCTCGTTCGGCACCAGCGCGGAAAGAAGCGGCGATGCACCCCCGCCCTCGGCGCGGGGGAGTATGCCCGCCAGCGCCCCGAACACCTCCGCGGCGTCGCCCAGCTGCGGCACCCACTTGCTGCTGACGAAGCTCGAAACCTCGATCTCGTCGACGCCAGTCCCGAGCAGCAGTTCCACAAGGCGAACCTTGTCGCGCGTGGCGATGACGCCGCGCTCATTCTGGAGCCCGTCGCGGGGCGAGACATCGGTAATCCGGACGCGGTCGGGGGCCATCGGGCGATGGTACCCGCCGGGGCCGAGAACCCGTGGGCCCGCACGGTCGTCACCGCCGGGGCCCCCGCCGAACCGGGCGAGGGCCGGTCCTCAGCGCGGGGCGGTCCACCGCCGATGCTGTCTCGCCGCGCTGCTTGCGATCGCGGCGGGAGGAGCCCTTTCATGCATTGCCCGCTCGATCACTGCGGCCTTGAACCGGTGTCGTATGAAGGCGCTCTGATCCAGAGCTGCCCGACCTGCGGCGGCGAACTGCTCAGCGCCGACGCCATGCAGCACGTCATCAGCACCCGCGACCGCGTCCACGCCGACACGGAACTCGCGACCGCGGACGGCGCCGGCCCGCTCCCGGGCGTGCCCCTGGGCGAGCAGGGACGGCACCTCACGTGCCCCTGCTGCTCCGGGCACATGGACCAGTTCAACTTCGCGGGCGACACGCGTGTGATCGTTGATCGCTGCGCGTGCTGCGGCGCGCTCTGGCTTGATCGCCACGAACTGGAGATGGCCCAGGTCCTGCTCGAGCGCTGGAGCGAGCGGGCCGCCGGGCAGCGCTGGGCGATCGCGGGGAGCCTCGCCGAGGCCCGGCGCCAGGCCGCCGACAGGGCCGGGGGCGAGTTCCGCTGGTCGCGCTTCGCCTTCGTCAACGCCGTGCTCAACCGCATCGTCGACGCGGCGTGATCACTCCCCCCGCTTGAACAGGTCGAGGAAGCGGTTCTCGTACTGCCTGAAGACGCCCTGCGCGTCCAGGAACCGCTTCAGCTCGAAGGCCTTGGCCCGGTCGGCCCGCGCCTGCTCGAAGAGCTTCTCGATCCGCTCGCGCGTGGCGAAGTCGAGCTGCTTCTCCTCCGGCTTGGCTTCCTCGACCTCCGGCGCGTGCTCGGGCGCCTCGTCCGTCATGCCCTCGGGCAGCCGCCCCTCGGCCTGCAGCTTCTCCAGCATCTCGAGCAGGGCCCGCTCGATCGTCTTGGCGTGCTCGCCCAGCTCCGCGACGTCGATCTTCACGCCCGTCAGCGCCGAGAAGCCCTGCAGGACCGCCCGGGCCGCCCCGGGGTTGGGCACGCCCGCCGCGAAGAACGGGATCTCCCCCAACAGGCACGTCGCGGGGATCTTCCGCTGCGCGCACGCCCCCAGCAGCACGCCGTTGAGACCCGCGATCTGCCCTTCCTCCAGCGGCTTGGCCTCGATCCGCTCCAGCTCCGCCGCCATGTCGGACTGGGTGACGGCCCCGAACACCGTCGGCGCCTTGGAGGGGTGCAACTGCGTCGCCATCGAGGCAAACGTGACCACGCGCGACACGCCCGCGCCCTGGGCCCAGTCGAGCAGCTCGTGCGCGAAGGCGAACAGCCCCGTGTCCGGCTGGGCCTCCCCCACAAACACCACCAGGTCCACCTCCCCCTCGCCCGACCACCGGTAGACGAGGTTCCGCGCCAGCCGTGGCGTCGCGATCACCCCCGCGCTCACCTCGACGGCCCGCACGTCGAAGTGACCCCGGGGCGGCAGCCCGCCCCCGGGCGTCATGCCCAGCTTCTGGATCATGTACCCCGCGGCCAGCACCGCCACGTTCCCCATCCCGGGCCACGCCGCGACCAGCCACGTCCGCTTCACGGGTGCCTCCGACATCACGGGTCACTCCTCGGCATTCCCCATCCTACGGAGGCCTCGGGACAACCGGGGCGCGGGCTTCCAGCCCGTGTCCGTCTCCCCGGGTGAGACAGGTGTCCCGCGGGTCTGCCGGAATCCCCGCCCCGCACGCCGAGCCTGCGCGAGTCGCCGGCGAAGGCCCGGGTCGTCCTGTTCCGAAGCAGACCCGACCGTGCCACGACTGTCGGGGCTCTGACCGACAGTCGTGCCGTCCTGTCCCAAGCGGACACGACCGTGCCCCGACTGTCGGGGCTCTGACCGACAGTCGTGCCCTCCGGCCCCAAGCAGACCCGACCGTGCCACGACTGTCGGGGCTCTGACCGACAGTCGTGCCGTCCGGTCCCAAGCAGACACGACCGTGCCACGACTGTCGGGGCTCTGACCGACAGTCGTGCCCTCAAGTCGCAAGCGCACGACTGTGCCCCGAGCGGCACAGTCGTGGCACGGGAACCACCGTGCCACGACTGTCGGGGCTCTGACCGACAGTCGTGCCCTCAAGTCGCAAGAGCACGACTGTGCCCCGAGCGGCACAGTCGTGGCACGGGAACCACCGTGCCACGACTGTCGGGGCTCTGACCGACAGTCGTGTCCTCAAGTCGCAAGAGCACGACTGTGCCCCGAGCGGCACAGTCGTGGCACGGGAACCACCCGGACACGACCGTGCCACGACTGTCGGGGCTCTGACCGACAGTCGTGTCCTCAAGTCGCAAGAGCACGACTGTGCCCCGAGCGGCACAGTCGTGGCACGGGAACCACCCGGACACGACCGTGCCACGACTGTCGGGGCTCTGACCGACAGTCGTGTCTTCGGATCGCAAGCGCACGACTGTGCCCCGAGCGGCACAGTCGTGGCACGGGAACCACCGTGCCACGACGGTCGGGGCTCTGACCGACAGTCGTGCCGTCCTGTCCCAAGCGGACACGACCGCCCCCCGGGCGGCACAGTCCTGGGAGGTGCCGACAGTCGTGCGTGCTCCGTTCAATCCCCCCAACCCGCACGCCGAGTCCGAGCGAGTCTTCGAGCGAAGGCCCGGGTCGTGGGGCCCCCGATCCGAGCCTTCGTCGCCAAGCCCCCTCGGACTGGGCGTGGTGGGCTGGGGGACCTCAACAGGGCCCCCTCACGTCTGAAGGACCCCCGTCCTGAACTCGGGTGAGTAGTCCCACCCCGCGCAGGCCTGCAGCGCCGCGATCAGCTCCTCGCGGGTGCGGTGCGGCTCGATGATCCGGTCCACCCAACCCCGGGCCGCCCCGTGCCGGATGTCCTGCTGTTCGTTGTAGCTCGCCTTTACCGCGTCCAGGATCTGCCTGTGCGTCTCCGGGTCGATGGTCTCGCCCCGGCGTTCGCGGGCCCGCTCCTCGATCATCGCCAACGTGCCCGTCGCCTGGTTGGCGCCCATCACCGCGTACCGCGCCCCGGGCCACCCGAACGTCATCACCGGGTCGAACGCCCGCCCGCACATGGCGTAGTGCCCCGCCCCGTAGCTGCCGCCCATGATCACCACGATCTTGGGCACGGTGCTGTTGCTCACGGCGTTGACCATCTTGGCCCCCGCCCGGATGATCCCCCCCTGCTCGCTGTCGCGCCCCACCATGAACCCCGTCGTGTCGTGCATGAACACGATCGGGATCTTCCGCTGGTTGCAGTCCATGATGAACCGGGCCGCCTTGTCGGCGCTGTCGTCGTAGATCACCCCCGGCATCTGCACGCTCTTGCTCGGGCCCGCCTTGCCCCCCGCCAGCATCCGGAACGTCAGCCGCTTCTGGTTCGCCACGATCCCGCACGCCACGCCGCCGATCCGGGCGTACCCGCACACGATCGACTGCCCGTACTCGGCCTTGTACTCGTCGAAGTCCGGTAGGCCCGACCCGCCGCCGCTGGGCGCCACCGCCGCGTCCACGACGCACGCGATCACGTCGCGCACCTCGTACTGGGCCCCGGGCTTGTCGGTGAACACGTCGTAGATCCGGTCCGTCGGCGACGCCGTGCCGGGGTCGTCCCGCGCCGCCGCCGTCGCCGCCGCGCCCCGCTTGCCCATCAGCGCGCGCACCCGGGCCAGGCACGACGGGTCGTCCGGCTCGCGGAAGTCGATCGTGCCGCTGATCGACGCGTGCATCTCCGCCCCGCCCAGATCCTCGTCGCTCACCTCCTGCCCGATCGCGGCCCGGACCAGGGCCGGCCCGGCCAGGTACAGCCCGCTCCCCTCCGTCATGAGCAGCGTGTCGCACAGGACGGGCAGGTACCCGCCCCCCGCGACGCAGTACCCCATGATCGCCGCAATCTGCGGGATCCCCATGGCGCTGATCACCGCGTTGTTGCGGAAGATCCGCCCGAAGTCGTCCGTGTCGGGGAAGACGTCCTCCTGCAGCGGCAGGAAGACCCCCGCCGAGTCCACCAGGTACACCAGCGGCAGCCGCGCCGCCATCGCGATCGTCTGGGCCCGGATGATCTTCTTGCACGTCATCGGGAAGAACGCCCCGGCCTTCACCGTGGCGTCGTTGGCGATCACCATGCACAGCGACCCCGACACCGGCCCGATCCCCGTCACCACCCCCGCCGCGGGGGCCCCGCCGAAGTCCGCGTACATCCCGTGCCCGGCCCACAGCCCCAGCTCCAGGAACCGCCCCGCCGAGCCCTCCGCCCGATGGTCCAGCAGCAGGTCCACCCGCTCCCGGGCCGTCAGCCGCTTCTTCTCGTGCTGGCGCTCGACCGCCCCCTTCCCCCCGCCCAGCCGGATCCTGCCCTCGGCCGCGAGGCATTCGGCGGTGAGGGCCCGGAGGTCGGACGCCGTCTCGGTCTTCATAGGGCCCAAGCGTAGTGGGGGAGCCCGTCCGCCGTGCGCCGACGCCCATCCAGTATGCTGCCGACATTCCCCGATCCCACGCGCTCCGCCCGATCGCCCTCGTCGCCTGGCTGCTCGCCGCCCTCGCCCCCACCCTCCTCGCCCAGGTCCCGGCCCGCGAGGCCCCCGACGACCGCCTCCGCCGCCGCTGATCCCGGAATGACGACCGCCCGCCGCTCTCCACGAGCGACGGGCGGCCGGTCTCTCGCCTCAGTCCCTCACCGGCGCCGACGGCCGGCCATCAGGGCCAGCCCCGCCCCCAGCAGGGCCGTGGCCCCAGGCGCCGGGATGGGCGTGCCGCTGAACGTAACCTCGCTCAGGAAGATCCAGTTGGGGCCCGTGCGAGTGAGCTGCGCCCGCACGTACGTCCCCGTCCCCGACACCATGAAGTCCTCCCAGCGACCGCCGTAGAGCCCGTAGTTCGCGTGCCCGGAGGCAAACACCGAAGGCGTCTCGAAGTTGACCCCGTCCGCCCCGAAATCGAGCGTGATCACGCTCGGGTACGTCACCGCCCCGATCTCGGCGTTGTTGACGTGCAGCGACACCTGGTCGAACACGTAGGGCTGGTCGAACCGGAACACGATCGTCGGGTTGATCGTCGTCCACGCGACCCACTCCCACGCCGGCCCGTTGCCGAGGTCGCCCCACCAGTCCCTGTGCCCCACCACGCCGTCGGTGAGCTGCCCAAGCCCGCCCGTCAGCGGCGACAGGTCGACGCCGGTGCTCCCCGACCCGCGGTACGTCTGGTCCCAGTAGTCGAACCAGCCGCCGGCCAGCCGACCCTCCCCGTTGAACATCCGGTACTCGATCGGATGCACGATGTCGGCATGGGCGACGCTCCCCAAGAGGCCGATGCCCGCGGCGAGCCCAATCCCTGCTCTCATGGTGTCCATCCCTCCGACACCCTCGCGGTCGCCACGAGGCCGATTGCCTTCCTTGCGGCGGGGGTGCCTGCCCCAACCATGCCACAGGCCAGACGAGATGCCAGAAGAAGCGTAAGTTTTTGTCAAATAATGACTTGCGGACCTTGACACCGGTCCGCCCGCCCGCTCTGGGGCGGCCGCGCCGTGGGGCAATCACCCCAAGCGACGCGCCGTTTGGCTGCAAGAAAGGACGCCACCCCGCTCATGAAAGACCGACGGTGACCGACGCCGGCCCCATCCCACCCGCCTACACCATGCTCCCGCGCCTCGGGAGCCGGATGTGGAAGGACCGCCCGTCCCGCTTCGCGCTGCTCTCGTGGACCTCCGTGCCGGCATTCCTCGCCCTCGCTCCGTCGCCCGCCTGCACGCGGGAGGAGGGGTTGGTGCGCACTGTTCCTCTCATCTGACCTGGTACAGGAAGGTCAGGCGGGTCACGGCCAACTCCTCGGCCCGTCTTGCCACTACGACCTCTCCGCCCTCGCGCCGTTCTCGCAGTGTCCGGAGTGCGGCCTCCGCGCGGGCGCCGACGCCATTCGCGCCTCGTGGCGTTTCAAGGGACCTCCCGCGATCTGATTCTCCGCTCGGCGGTCACGGCAGAGTGGCACTCCGCCCCGCGCAAGAGTGTGCGTGGGAACGACTTGCGCTCGAGAGCCCCAGATTGGTCGACCAAAGCCTTGACGGCGTGTTCGGGGAAAGGTAAAGTGGGCCCCGACGGGGCACGTCCGACGCCGTCCCCGTCCCCGCGCCGCGTGCAATGGCGCACGTCCGCGGGCCCCCGCGTCGGCACCGGCCTGGGCCGGGGTCCCCTCGTCGGGCCGCGAGAGCGAACGCCCGCCCAGGCTCCCCCCGGAGCACCCAGGCACGAAAGGCAGGACCCATGTCTCGTCCCGCGCCCGCTCCGCCCGCAACCAGGCCCGCACCCGCCCCGAGCAACAAGGTTGCCCAGGTCGAGGTGAAGCTCGACGCCAAGGCCGCGGCCAGGCCCGCGCCGGCCCCGGTCGCGCCCCAGGCCGGCTACCTCAAGCCCACCAAGGAGAAGCTCGCCACGGTCGCCCAGACCGTCGGGCAGATCGAGAAGACGTTCGGCAAGGGGTCCATCATGAAGATGGACGAGTCGGCGTACCTCTCGATCCCCGGCATCTCCACCGGCGCCCTTTCGCTCGACCTGGCCCTGGGGGGCCGCGGCATCCCCCGCGGGCGCATCGTCGAGATCTTCGGCCCCGAGAGCTCCGGCAAGACCACCCTGGCCCTCACCGTCGCGGCCCAGGTCCAGAAGGACGGCGGAGTGGCGGCCTACATCGACGCCGAGCACGCCCTCGACCCCTCCTGGGCCCGTCGCATCGGCGTCGACATCGACAACCTCCTCGTCAGCCAGCCCGACTCGGGCGAGCAGGCCCTGGAGATCTGCGAGCTCCTCGTCCGCTCCAACGCCGTCGACCTCATCGTCATCGACTCCGTCGCCGCCCTCATCCCCCGCGCCGAGATCGAGGGCGAGATGGGCGACTCGGCCCCCGGGCTCCAGGCCCGCCTCATGAGCCAGGCCATGCGCAAGCTCACGGGCGTCATCGCCAAGAGCAACGGCACCGTGATCTTCATCAACCAGATCCGCGAGAAGATCGGGGTGTTCTACGGCTCGCCCGAGACCACCACGGGTGGGCGGGCCCTCAAGTTCTACGCCAGCGTGCGCATCGACGTCCGCCGAACCCAGACCATCAAGGAGGGCGACGTGCCCGTGGGCAACCGCGTCCGCGCCCGCGTCGTCAAGAACAAGGTCGCCCCGCCCTTCCGCGAGGCCGAGTTCGACATCATGTTCAACGAGGGCATCTCCACCATCGCCGACCTCCTCGACATGGCCGTCGACGCCGGGGTGGTGCAGAAGATGGGCGCCTGGTTCAGCTACGGCGAGATGCGCCTCGGGCAGGGACGCGAGGCCGCCAAGGCCATCATCAAGGACAACAAGGACCTGGCCCGCGAGATCCGCCAGAAGGTGCTCGCCGCCCGCGCCGCCGCCCCCCAGGCCCCCAAGGGCGCCGCCGAGAAGGCCAACTCCGACGAGAGCCAGTGAGCCGGGTCCTACTTCTTCGACGTGGCGGCCAGGTCCATCGCGTAGTTCAGCACGGTCGACGGACGCCAGATCGTCGGGACCCAGTACATCCGCGTCCACCACGGGATCCGCGCGTCGGCCCCGCCCGCCCGCAGGCCCTCGACCACCACCGTCGAGCAGTTCCGCGTCGTCAGCGCGTAGGGCAGCAGCGGGCCCGACAGCGATTGACCCGACGGGCTCACCAGCCCCAGCCCCGCCCACCACTTCTGGATCGCGACCTCGTCCAGCCCGGACACCGCCACCGTGTGGTGCGGCCTGGACCCCTCCGCCCGGCAGTCCGCCTCGAACGAGCGGTTCCGGTGCGGGCTCGACTGCCAGATGTCCCCCTCGGGCCACCAGCTCACGTACGCCCGCTGCACCTGCATGCTCGCGTGACCCACGTTCTTGCCCCCGTCGACCTTCGCCGCCTCCCAGATGTAGACCTCGACCATGGCGCCCTCCCGACGTTGAATCCCCTTCGCTCGAGGGCTGTCAGCCTACCATCCCGGGCCTGCGGCTGTGGCGGAATTGGCAGACGCGCTAGATTCAGGTTCTAGTGGGGTCACACCCGTGGAGGTTCAAATCCTCTCAGCCGCACTCAGAGGCGGGCCCGCTCCGGCGGGCCCGCCTCGCTTTGTGCGCCGGACATGGCGCGTGACTCGGAGGTGCAAGTCCTCTGGGGGCCCTGATGACGGGAACCCCGAGCCGAACAGCAACCGCTTCATGGCGACATGGGGTGTGAAGGAAGCTGGAGGCACAGCCGCGGCCCGAGGAACACGAAGCGCATGCGAGGCGTCCGCCGACGGGGCTCCCGTGTCGTACCTTGCACGCTGGGGCTGCCCGCGCCCGCCGCCCTGCCCCGGCGCTGGTGCCGGCGCGTGCAGCCGCGCCGACTGGAACGAGGACGGCGTCATCGACTTCAACGACTTCCTCTCCTTTCTCAACGCATTCAACACCCAGGACCAGTGTGCCGACCTGAATGGCGACGCCGTGGTGGATTTCAACGACCTCCTGGAGTTCCTGAACCTCTACAACGTCAACTGCTGACGCCTCGCCGCGCCGGCGAGCCGGCTACCTTCCCCGCGCATGGCGCTGGTCATCGCGGGGATCGACGAGGCGGGGTACGGGCCGATGCTGGGCCCGCTGTGCGTCGGGCTTTCCGTCTTTCGCGTCGACGGCTGGGAGCCCGGGTCGCCAGCCCCCGACCTCTGGGCCCGACTCGCCCCGGCGGTGGGGCGAACACCCCGGGAGGCCCGTGGCGGCGTCGCCATCGCCGACTCGAAGGAGCTCAAGCTCCCCAACGACACCAAGTCGCGCCACCCCCTCACGCACCTGGAGCGTGGCGTGCTGACGGTCGCGCGGGCCATGGGCGTCCGGCACGACGACGACGCGGCCCTCCTGGACTGGCTGGGCGTCGAGCTCGACGAGCACGACTGCTACGCCGGGCCCGCCCTGCCCCTCCCCCTGGCCCACACCCCCGGGCAGATCGCCATCGCCGCCAACCCGGTGACGGCGGCGTGCGAGCGGGCGGGGGTGCGCCCCGAACTGCTCGCCTGCCGGGCCATCGCCGAGACGGAGTTCAACCGGATCGTGCGCGACGAAGGGAGCAAGGCCCTGGCGACCTTCGCGGCGGTGGGGCAGCATCTGCGCCTGGTCTGCGAGCGGTGGGGGGGCGAGCACGCCTGGGTCATGTGCGACCGGTTGGGCGGGCGCGTCGAGTACGGGCGCGCGCTCGAACGCCTCGTTCCCGGCGCCGCCGCCGAGGTCGTCGGGGAGTCGCCCGAGCGCAGTATCTACCGCCTGCGCCTCCCGTCGGGCGGGGTCGTGGGCGTGACGTTCAAGACCGAGGGGGAGAAGGCGCAGATGCCCGTGGCCCTGGCGTCGATGATCGCCAAGCTCGTGCGCGAACTGGCGATGATCCGCTTCAACCGGCACTGGTCGGGGCGGAACCCGGAGCTGAAGCCGACGGCGGGGTACGTCACCGACGCCCGCCGCTGGCTCCGCGACGCCGGCGACCTCCTCTCCAGGGACGACCGCGTGCGCCTGATCCGCCGGGCGTAGCCCGGTCGGCGGCCCAACAATCCGGCGCGAATGCCCGACGACAAGGCCCATCTTGACCTGGCGGCCCGCCTGGCGCTGCGGGCGGCGGGGGACGCCGAGCCCAACCCCCTCGTCGGGTGCGTGCTCGTTGCCCCAGACGGGCGGGTGATCGGCCTGGGGCACCACCGGCGCTTCGGCGGCCTGCACGCCGAACGCGAGGCGATCCTCTCGTGCCGGCGCCAGGGGCGCGACCCGCGCGGCTCGACCGCGTTTGTCACCCTCGAACCCTGCAACGGGCACGGCAAGCAGCCGCCCTGCGCCGAGGCCCTGATCGAGGCGCGGGTCGCCCGCGTCGTGTTCGCCGCGCCCGACCCGTCGCCGAGCAAGGGCGGGGGCGAGGGTCGGTTGCGAGCGGCGGGGGTGGAGGTGGCGCGGAGCGACGCCAGCCCGCTGGCGAGCGGGTTGGCCGAACCGTGGATCCACCGCATGCGGACGGGGCGTCCGTGGGTGATCGCCAAATGGGCCCAGACGCTCGACGGTCGCGTGGCGACGCGGATGGGCGAGAGCAAGTGGATCTCGGGCGAGGCGAGCCGACGGCGCGTGCACCGCCTGCGGGCTCGCGTGGACGCGATCGTCACCGGGCTGGGGACGGTGGTCGCGGACGATCCCATGCTGACGCCCCGGGGCGTGCGGCGCGTGCGGCGGCGGCCCCTGCGCGTTGTCGTCGACCCGGACCTGGAGATCCCGGAGACCTGCGCCCTTGTCTCGACCGCGGGACAGGCGCCGACGATCGTCGCCTGCGCCGCCGAGCTGCTCGGCGCGGAGATCGCCCGTCTCAAGCGGGAGCGCCTGGAGGCCGCCGGGGTGACGCTGCTGGGGACGCCCGCGTCGGCGCGCGGGTGGCTCGACCTGCGCGAACTTCTGACGGGCCTGCACCGGGAGCGCGGCGTGGCGACGGTGCTGCTGGAGTGCGGCCCCGGGCTCATGGGCGCCCTGTTCGAGCAGGACCTCATCGACGAGGCCGTGGTCTACGTGGCGCCGCTGGTGCTGGGCGACGAGCTGGCCCGCGGCGTCGCCGAGGGACGCGTCGCGCGGAGCCTCACCGCCGGGCGGGCCCTGCGACTCTGGCGCGTCAAGGCGGTGGGCGGCGACGTGGAGCTGACGTACCGGCGGCGGTCGCCGCGCGGCGCCTAGCGAGCGACGGGCGAGGCAAGGTCCGAGCGCACGGTGGCCCGCAGCAGCCGATCGTCGGCCACCACCCGGACCTCGCGACCGGGCTCCGCGGCGTCGGGCTTGAGTTGCGCGAAGCAGATCGGCGTCGACCCGAGCAGCGGCGAGACGCACGAACTGGTGACCGCGCCCACGGGGTCGCCGAGGTGCTCCGGCGTCGCCCCCGCGCCGTACACGGGCGACCCGGACACGGGCTGGAACACCCGCTCCGGGCGCGAGTCCTGCGTCGGGTCCGGCGCGGGCCCGCCGGGCATCACCACGCGCTCGACGCCGAGGGCCCGCAGCAGCGACCTGCTGTGCCCGCGGCTGTGCATGCGGGCCACGACTTCCTGCCCGAGGTAGCACCCCTTGGTGAACGACACGCGGTCGTGCAGCACGCCGGTCTGGGCCGGGAGCGAGTCGGGCCCGAAGTCGACGTTGTAGAGCGGCGTGCCCGCCTCGATGCGGGCGACGTTGAAGGCGTGCCACCCGATGGGGCGCAGGCGCACGCGCCCGCCCAGCGCGTCCGAGGTGCGCCGCGTCTCGCCGGCGCCGCCCTCCGGATCGCGCCCGGCCCCGAGCATCAGGTCGTAGAGCGGGGCGGCGTGCTCCGTCGGCACGATCAGCTCGAACCCCGGCGCGCCGGTCGTGTCATCGCGGAAGAGCGTGAAAGTCGCGTCGATCGCGTCGCACCGGCGCACGCAGGCGCGGCGCGGGGCGAGGGTCTCCAGGGCGTCCCCCTCGGCGTGGGCGGTGGTCGCCAGGAGCAGTTCGAGCGACCGCGGGCCGTGGAGCGCCAGGCGGTGCGTCGAGGGCGTGTCGTCGCGGAACGACACGTCCTCGGTGATGACGTACGACGACAGGCCCTCGACGGCGCGGGCGACGGCGTGCACGTCCAGGTCGAAGAGCGTCCGGCCCGGAAGCTCGATCAGGCGCAGGTCGGCGTCGATCCGCCCCTTGCGGTTGAGCCAGAAGGACGGGCGCACGTGGAAAGGCGCGAGGCCCTTGAGCTCCTGCGTGAGCATGCGGTTGAGGAACTCGGCCCGGTCGCCCCCCGCGACCTCGATCACGCCGCGGTGCGGCTGGTCGAGCAGACCCGCGAACTTGCGGACGGCGGCGTACTCCAGGTCGAGCGCCTCGACCGCCGCGACCACGTCGACCCCCGCGCCCTCGGGCCCGTAGGGCGTGAGCACGGCGCCCTCGCGGCGCAGGCGATCGAGCAGGGGCGAGGGGTGGGCCATGGTCCAGCGTAGGTTCGGGGTAGCGGTCCGCCGTTCGCTCGCTTAGCATCCGTTCCAACCCAAAGGAGCCTCCCGTGAACCTCGACCTCCTCAAGCGGCTGTGCGAGACCCCCGGCGTCCCTGGGCGCGAAGAGCGCGTCCGCGAGCTCATCGAGAAGGAGGTCAAGGGCCTCTTCGACGGCGTGCGCACCGACGCGATGGGCTCGCTCATCTGCACCCGCGCCCCGCGCACCGGCAAGAGGCACAAGAAGGTCCTGAAGCCCTCCAAGGACGGCAACGGCACCCCCGGCAAGGACCGCCCCCTGCGCGTCATGCTCCTGTGCCACATGGACGAGATCGGCTTCTACGTCACCAGCGTCGACGCCAAGGGCTTCCTGTGGATGAACCCCGCCGGCGGGTTCGACACGCGCAACCTCTTCTCCCGCCGCGTGCTCGTCTGCACCGACGACGGCGACCTCAAGGGCGTGATGAACCCCGGCGGGCGCCCCGTCCACATCTCCACCCCCGAGGACCGCAAGAAGGTGCCCGAGGTCAAGGAGTTCTTCGTCGACGTGGGCCTCGCCGCCGACAAGGTCAAGAAGAAGGTCAAGGTGGGCGACTACGTGGTGATGGACGAGCCGGCGATCGAGGTCGGCGACAAGTTCGTCTCCAAGGCCCTGGACAACCGCATCGCCTGCTGGCTCGGGATCGAGGGCGTCCGCGAGCTGGACCGCCAGGGCACGGGGCACGCCTGCGAGGTGGTCGTGGCGTTCACCGTGCAGGAGGAGGTCGGGCTGCGCGGGGCCCGGACCGCCAGCCACGCCGTGCTGCCCGACGTCGGCCTGGGCATCGACGTGACGCTCTCGTGCGACACGCCCGGCGTGCCCGACGAGGAGAGCGTGACCAAGCAGGGCCAGGGCTACGGGCTGCACATCAAGGACACGAGCTTCATCGCCGACTACCGGCTCGTGTCGGAGTTCGAGGGGCTGTCCAAGAAGGGCAAGATCCCCTACCAGCGGACGATCCTGGCGGCGGGGGGGCAGGACGGGGCCGCGGCCCAGCAGGCGGCGGCGGGAGCCCGCGCCATCGGCATCACCACCGGCGTGCGCTACATCCACACCGTCACCGAGATGGTGGACAAGAAGGACCTCAAGTCCGCACGGGACGTGCTGGCGGCGTATCTGGGTCAGGCCTAGGCGCGACCAGGTAGAGACACCCGATCGGTGTGCACTCAGACGCCCCCGGGAGGCCGGTGCGCGCTCTTATGTCGGCCTTCGAGCGCTTTCGGTTAGAATGAAGGGGCGGCCGAATGGCGCGAGGTGGCGGGGTGCATCTTGATCGGAGTGCGTCGAGCGCTTGGTCTTGGACGGCTGATCCGCGTTGCGGCAGTGATGCTTGTAGTTGCTTCGACGCTGGCGCGAGCGCAGTGCGGCCCGGGATGGCTGCCGCCCTTCGAGCGCCCGGGGGTGGGGGTTACTCAGTGGCCTCTCGTAGGGTGGTCGGTGATGTCGATCGTGCCTTGGGAGGCCGGTTCGCCTGGCGAGCCGCCGCGCGTGCTGATCGCCGGCATATTCGCGCAGGCGGGAAACCAGTGGGTTCAGAATGCGGCGGTATGGAATGGGAGCCGCTGGGAGGCGCTTGGCGAGGGCCCTGAGATCAGGGTGGCGAGCGCGGCGGTCTTCCGAGGCCAAGCGGTGGTGGGAGGCGAATGGCCAGGCGTGTCGATGCGAGTGTGGGATGGGGCCTCGTGGCGTCTGCCGGTCGGCGGCTCGCCGACGGGGCGCGTCACGCGTTTCCTCGAATACCGCGGGAGGCTGGCGGTTCTTGGGTCCTTTCAGGGGATCGGAAGCCTGACAACCCAGAACATCGCGTTGTGGGATGGCGAGCAGTGGTTCCCCATGGACGGCGGCGTCGGCGGCGTTATCGGTGGTGCGGAGGAGATCGATGGCGAGCTTGTGGTCGGTGGGTGGATCTACGTGGCGGGGGGCATGGCTGTCGACTCGATCGCGGCGTGGGACGGATCGCGCTGGCGGCGCTTCGGCGACCGCGTCGGCAGCCGGTACTTGAGCCTCGCCAAGCACAACGAACGACTGGTAGCGCTGATCCAGGACGGCACGGCACGGAGTATTCAGCGATGGACGGGCACAACCTGGGAGCCGGTGCCGGGCGTGCTTCCGGCGAATGTGACCGCGATCGCGTCCGCCGCGGGCTCGCTCTTCGCTATCGCGGGTCCGGTGCTGTGGCGCTGGGAGGAATCCGCGTGGGGCGAGTACACACGGATCGATTCCGGGATCATCAGCACGCTGAGGGAATACGGCGACGGCCTGCTGATCGGGGGGAGGTTCCGGTCGGCGGGCGGAGTTGAACTCGGCTCGATCGGCTTCTTCGACGGCCGGTCATGGACGCCCCTGGGAGGGGGAACGGAGCGGAATGCGGCGGCATTGGGGCACTGGCGCGGCGAGCTGGTGGTCGCGTCCAATGTGGAGCTTGCGCCGAGCGGCGGCGTGAGCCGGCAGAAGGTCGAGTCGTGGGACGGGTATCGATGGCGCCGGCTGGGGGCGATCGGTGATCGCCCGGACGGCATCGGCTATGCGACGTCGTTTGTCGAGCGCGACGGATCGCTGGTCATGGGCGGCTCCTTCTCAGTCGTCGATGGGGTGCTCGCGAGCAACATCGCGCGATTCGATGGCTCGGTCTGGGTGCCGATGGGCGAGGGCCTGGATGGATCCGTGCGCACCTTGGCGCTGTACGGCGGCAATCCGGTCGCCGGCGGCTACTTCGGAGCCTCCGGCGCCAATCGGGTGTGGCGCCTGGCCCGATGGACCGGAAGCCAGTGGGTGCAGCTGGGGTCCGACCTATCGCAGGACTCGTACGGCATCTGGGACCTGCTGCCCATGGGTGGCGACCTCGTCGTCGCCGGCGACTTCAACCGCTATCGAGTCGGCGCGCTCCCCGCGGGCGCCGCCCGGTGGGACGGATCGGCGTGGCACACGATGGGTGCCGTCTGGCCCGGCGTCACCTCACTGACCCGCTTCAATGGGCGGGTTGTCGCGTCTCGAGAGGTCTTCTATCCGAAGCACAGCCCCGAGTGGTGGATCTTGGAGTGGACAGGCTCTGACTGGGCCCCGCTGGGACCGCCTTCGATGACGGCGGGGAGGATGGTGCACGTCCATGAGGGAATGCTGCTCAGGGACGGAGCGCTCGCGGTGTGGGATGGGACGGCGTGGCAGTCCTCCATCCCATACGGGTTTGGGCAGATAGGGCCGATGACGAGCTGGAATGGGCACCTGGCGGCGGTTGGAGTTGTCGGCTACTACGTGAATGCGCTGCGCCTGTGGGCTTCGAGTCTGCCGGCGCCTCGGATCACCGTGCAGCCGGGCTCCGCAGTGGCGTGCGTGGGGAGCGGCGCGGAGCTGTCGGCGGGGTTTGAGGGAGTCGCGCCGTTCGAGTTGAGGTGGGTGCGCGACGGGCAGCCGGTGGCGCTGTCGGCGCGGGTCCGGGCCGTCCTGGCGCCCGACGGCCGGTCGTCGTCGCTGATCTTCGATCCAGTGCACGCGCCGGATCGGGGGCGGTACGCACTCGAAGTCGTCACGCCCTGCGGCACCGTGCGGTCGAGCGAGGCGGACCTGGTGGTCTGCGTTCCGGATTGGGATTGCGACGGGGCGGTCACGCCGATGGACTTTGCGGCATTCGTCGCGGACCTCGTGGAGCGGCGTCCGTGGTCCGACCTCGACGGCGACGGCGAGACCGATTTCAACGACCTGCTGGCGTATCTGAACGCCTTCAACGCCGGTTGCCCGTGATCCGGCGGCTCTCCGGCGACCTCCAGATCGTCAAGCCGCGGGCCGCATCGACCATGGGTGGCGCGGTCGATTGGAAAACAGCAGGGGCCCGGAAACGCACCCGGGCCCCTTGTGTCTTGGGGAGGCCTGGTCACGCCGCGACGTTGGTCGCCTGCTCGATGGCCTCGACGACCTGGCGGACCTGGAAGGGCTTCTTGAGGAAGCCGTCGAACCCGGCCCCGCGGAGCCCGGCGGCCTGCCCGTCGGTCAGCTTGTTGGACATGGCCACCACGCGCGTGAACTGCAGGTGCTCGTTGTTGCGGACCATGTCGGCCAGGGCCTTGGCGTCCCCGTCGCCGATGTGCAGGTCGACGAGCAGGACGTGGGGTCGGAACTTCTCGCACTCCATCCCGGCCTGGAAGGAGGAGGTGCAGGAGCGGACCTCGTAGCTGGTCTGCTGCGAGAGGACCTGGTGGAGGGGGTCGGCGATCTCCTTGTCCGGGTCGACGATCAGCACGCGTGTGCGCCCCGAGGCGATGCCGTCCAGCGGGATGTTGTGGGCCCGCATGAAGCGGATCAGCTCGGCGGAGGGGATGCGCCGGTCGCGCGAGCCCGGGATCCGGTACCCCTTGAGGGAGCCGGAGTCGAACCACTTGGAGACCGTGCGCGGCGCCACGTTGCAGATCTTGGCGACCTCGCCGGTGGTCAGCACTTCCTTCTCGATGGCCATCATCTCACCTCGGCGGCGTTCCGCCCCTTGGGGTTCCCCTCGGTCCGAGCCCCACAGTTGCCCCGGAAGGGCGGTGGGGCGGTCGGACTGGGAGATCGACGCATCCGGCACCGATCTTGACGCCCTGCGCGTCTGGATCGGCAAGTTCCGCTTCTGGGACCCTCCCCGGGGTCCGCCCCGATCGCCGGGCGGGTTTGACAGCCGCGTCCGAAACCCTGTAAAGTGCCGCCCTGCGGTGGGGAGCCGGTGCGTCTAAGGTTCGGGTCCCGTCGAACGGGCCGGGCCTTGGTTGCGGTCGGCCTCAGGCGGGGCAGGAGTCGGGCGGGCCGTCGGCCCGGCAAAGGAGCAGATCGTGACGCACATCAGCGTTGGTCGGCGGTCGGCGTGGAACAAGGGACTCGTGGCCGCGGTGCTCGCCGCCGGGCTCGCCGTCGCGGCCCCGGCCCAGGCCCAGGACGCGGGCCCGACCAACCAGGCGCTCCTCGAGGACTTCTCGCACTTCGTGCGCATCGACCGCCACGACGCCGCCGCCGCCCTGGGCCAGGAGCTGATCCGCCGCGGGCTCAAGCCGGCCGACTTCGTCAGGCTCGTCGAGACCAGCCGCGACCCCATGCGCTTCAACGACACCATGGCCCGGGCCATGCGCGTGCCCGCGCTGGAGCCGATCGCGGCGTCCATGCTCAAGGCGTTCGAGGCCGGCATGCTGGCGGCGGCCCGCGACCCGGAGCAGATCCGCAAGAACGTGGCGGCCCTGACGGGCACGCTCCGCGGGAAGCTCGACGCCCGGGCCCGCCTGATCTACGCCGGCGAGTACGCCACGCCCCAGTTGCTCGAGGCGTTGCTCGACAAGAACAACCCCGCGCTGGCCGCCGAGGCCCAGCGCGTGCTGATCGACATGGGCCGGCAGGCGATCGCCCCGCTGTGCACCGCCATGATGGGCCTAGGCGCGACCGAGCAGGAGACGGTCGCGAACGTGCTCGGGCTGATCCCCTACCGCACGAGCCTGCCGTACCTGGCCGACCTGGCCGCGTCGAGCGGCTCGGCGGGCGCCAAGGCCGCCTGCGCCCGGGCCATCGAGCGCCTGGCCGGGACCGCCTCGGTCGACGCCCCGGCGATCCTGTATTACCAGCTCGCCGACGCCTACTACGCCCACAAGAGCGAGGTCACCAGCTTCCCCCGCGAGGACTTCCAGCTTCTGTGGAGCCACCAGCCCAAGACCGGGCTGGTGATGCAGGCGATCGCGACCCCGGTCTTTCACGAGGCGATGGCGATGCGTCTGTCGCGCCGGGCCCTGGAGCTCCTGCCCGGCTCACGCGACGCGCTGGCCCTGTGGGTCGCGTCCAACTTCCGGCGCGAGATCGACACGACGCCCGGGTACGACAACCCGGCGTACGGACCGGACATGCGCGAGGCCATGTACTACGCCGTCGCCGCCGGGCCCGCCGTCAGCCAAGAGGTTCTGGCCCGCGGGCTGGACACCCGGGACACGCCGCTGGTCCGCCGGGCGCTCGCGGCGGTGGAGCAGACCGCCGGCGCCTCGAGCCTCTTCGGCGCCGACGCGGCCCGCCGCCCCGTGGGCGAGGCCCTGCTGTACCCCAACCGCCGCGTGCAGATCGAGACGTCGTTGGCGTTGGCGGCGAGCCAGGCCCGCGAGGCGTTCCCCGGCTCCGACCGCGTGGTTCCGACCCTCGCCTCGGCGCTCGGGAACGCGGCCCAGCGCTTCGCCCTGATCATGGCCCGCAACAACGAGGAGTACCAGTCGTACCGCGGGGTCATCGAGAAGGGCGGGTTCACCGTCCTGCCCTTCGGCGCCACGCTGGGCGACGTCGCGATCCCGGTCTCCGAGGCGCCCGCCGTCGACCTGGTCATGGTCACGGGCCTGGACGCCGAGCGGCTGGGCGCGACGATCGACTCGGTGCGCGGGCACGCCAAGCTCGCCGCCAGCCCCGTGCTGGCCATGGTCGGGCTGGACGCGGCCCCCGTGCTCCAGCGCCGCTACGAGGGCGAGGGCTGGATCGCGGTGCGCCCCATGGCGCTCGACCAGGCCATGACGCTCCGCGCCGCCGAGTCGCTCGTCGAGCGGGCCTCGGGCGGGCCCATCACCGAGGGCGAGGCCGCCGACTACGCCCGGCGTGCCCTGGCCGCCATGCGCGACCTCGTGCTCTCAGGCTCGACGGTGTTCAGCGTCAACGAGGCGGCCGGGGCGCTGGTGGCGGCGCTCGGATCGCCCAAGGGCGAGACGCGCATGCTCGTCGCCGAGGTCCTCTCGTACCTCAGCGAGGCCCGGGCGCAGGTGGCCCTGGTCGACGCGGGGTTGAGCGCGTCGGGCGCCGAGCGCGTCGCGATCATGGGCAAGGCGACCGCGTCCGCCCGCCGCTTCGGGAACAACCTCGAGGCTCGGCAGGTCTCGCGGCTGCTCGCCCTCGCCGCCGATCCCGCGACGCCGTCCGAGGACGCGACCGCCACCGCCGCGCTCGTCGGCGCCCTCAATCTGAACAACGCGGACCTGCTCCCGGTGATCTCCGGCCAGCGCCGCGCCGCGCGATAGTCAGCACCCCCGAGACCCAGGGCCCGGGAACCCCAGGTTCCCGGGCCTTTTTTCGTTCCGGCCCTCCCGGGGCCGCCGGCTTCCCTTGACACGTGGTTCTCACGCCCGCGCTAAGGGACGTTCGCGCCGCCCGCATTCCGCGACCAGTCGGCACACCCGGACGCATCGGTCGCCGCTCCCCCCTGCTCGCGGGGGCGGCGGTGCACCGCGTGGAGCCGGTCGCCGATGAGGGACCGCGAGCGGCCGGCTTGGCGCGGGGTGTGCCCGCACGCCGCCGCTCGATCACCCAGGGGCGCGGAGGAGGCGTCCCTGGGCGGAGTGGGCATGGGCGGGATGTACACCCGCCCATCGCCAAGCGTGCCCGGCGGTCCAGAACCGCGGTCGGGCGCGCGGGTCGGAGTCCGGAGCGACCTCCGGGGGCCGATCGTGCGGGATCGCGGTTCACAAGGAGTTGGAGCGCATGCGCAATCGTCGGACCATTTCGAAGGCCTTTACGCTCGTCGAGATCCTCATCGTCGTCGTGATCCTGGGCATCCTGGCCGCCATCGTGGTGCCCCAGTTCACGAACGCGACGCAGGACGCTCAGGGCGGCAACATCCAGTCGCAGCTCAAGACGCTGCAGAACCAGATCGAGCTGTACGCGGCCCGCAACAACGGCGCGTATCCCCCGGCCGCCACGTTCTGGGACACGCTCATCACGGGCGGGTACATCAAGGCGGCGCCGAAGAACCCGGCCTTCACCGGCGCGGGCGGCCCCACCTCGATCACGGTCGCCGACTCCACGGGCTCGGCCAACGCCGCCTGGGTCTTCACCACCTCGGCCGCGGCCTCGCCCCTCCTTCCCAGCAACCTCTACGCCTCCAACTTCAACGAGACCACCAGCCGCGTCTCGTCCAACCCCGCCGACTGATCCGTCCGTCACTCATCGCGGAGGGCTCTCGGAAGAGAGCTCTCCGCCTTCCACGCCCATCGGGACTCGAACCGCGGGGAGGGATCGATGCGTCGCCAGGCCCGGGCATTCACGATGGTCGAGATCCTGATCGTCGTCGTCATCCTGGGGATCCTGGCCGCCGCCGTCGTCCCGCAGTTCGTCGGCGCCACCGCGGACGCGCAGCGCACCGGGACCGTCGATCAACTCAGCAAGATCCGCCGCGCCGTCGACGTCTACTTCGTGCGCCACAGCAACCAGTGGCCCCCGATCGGCCAGGCGGGGCCCACCGACTGGGCCGCCCTCACGAGCCAGCGCTACCTGCCCGAGGCGCCGGTCAATAACTGGGTCCAGGGCAACGCCCGAACCCACGTCATCCTGCGCGACTCCCCCGACACCCTGTACCACTCGGGTTATGGCTGGGTGTTCGACCCGGCGACCGGGCGCGTCTGGGCGGCCGGGTTCGACGGGAGCGACAACGCCTTCGCCCGCTGACCCTGTTCCGCCCCCCCGCCCGGACCGATGCGGTTGGGGGAGGACTCTCGCGTCCCCGCCGGAGGTTCCGCCATGCGCACGCACCGCTACCACAACGCCCTCGCCACCGTGATCGCGGTCCTCCTGGCCGTGCTCGTCGTCGGGCGGTTCGACACCGAGCGATCCTCGAGCGTGAGCCTGGCCCAGGGCTCGTCGTCGGTCGTGCGCGGCGCCCCGCCCGCGGACCAGGACGAGACCGGGGCCGCGGCCCGCATCAGCGCCGCCGAGCAGCGCAAGATCATGATCACCCAGCTCAAGGAGATCACCGCCCGCCTCGACCGCCTCGACGCGGCCCTGCGGGCGGGGATCGACGTGCGCGTCAAGGAAATGCCCGCGTCCAAGAAGGACGGAGAGTGATCGACCCGGCGTGGGCCATGAGGAGGAGCCTGTGCGGTCCGGCTACACGCTGATCGAGGTGCTCGTGCTGGTCGTGATCCTGGGGATCGCGGCGGCCATGATCGTCCCCAACATGCGGTCCACCGACGTGCTGCGCGTCCAGGCCGCCGTCCGCACCGTCGTCTCCGACATCACCGTCGCCCAGTCCGACGCCGTGGCCTACCAGCAGGGCCGCGCCATCGTCTTCTTCCCATCCGACAACCGCTACGTGACCGTCGAGGTCCGCGGCGCCCAGATCGACCCGAGCCTCGATCGGCTCTGGGAGACGCAGTTCCGCGGAGGCGAGTTCGGCGACTCCCGGATCTCCGGCGTCGACTTCGCCGGCGGCACCACCCTCATCTTCGACGAACTCGGCGCCCCCGTCACCGCGCCCGGCGGCACCACCCCCGCCCCCACCGGCTCCGTCACCATCGAGGGCGGCACGCAGGCCTTCCGCGTCGACGTCGAGGGATACACGGGCCGCGTCACCGTGACCCGCCTCGATCCGCCCCCCCCTGTCCCGGGCAGCTGAACACCAGCGAGTTCTCAGACCATGGCAGACCCCGCACCGATCCCCGCCGCGCCCGCACGCCGCGTCCCGTCCAGGGGCGCCCGTCTGTCCCGCGTGCTCGTCCTGGCGACCGTCGCCGCCGCCGGCCTCTTGATCTGGGTCAAGCTCCGCATCGTTGCCCAGGTGCCCCGCTCGGTGCTGGCCGAGCCCCAGTCCGGCCCGGTCGAACGCCCCCAGGCGGGCCCTCCGGAGCCTTCCCGCGCCGACCCGCGCTGAGCGCCCCGGACGCGGGCCTTCCCGTGACCTCATGGACTACCGACCCCGCGCCGCGGGTGCGCCCCGGCCGCCCGCGTGCGGCCCTTGCGGGATCGGCGGGTGACGCGGGCCAGGCGCGGGCCCGTTGTGGATGCCCGCACGAAGTCAGGTCTGGAAAGAGACGAACTACGGGGAGCCGCCCCGCCTCGGGCCGTCGGACCCGGGCGCGGGAGGCCCACGCCGGGCCCGGAGGGGGAGACCGGACGGCCGATCGGATCCACGGACGCACATCCATCAGACGAGGTTCCAGCATGCTCACCAAGAACAAGGCTCACGCAGGCGGTCGGCCGGTCCATCGAGTGTCGGTCCCGGCCTCCATCCTGGCCGCCCTGGCCGGCACCACGATCGCCTTCGGGCAGACGCCCCCGGCGCCGGTGAGCTTCGGCACGCCCCCCGCCGACGCCCCGCCCGCGGGCGTCCGCGACCCCATGGAGCTGGGCGGCGTCCCCGGGAACGGGCAGGTCGTCCGCGTCGACCCCAACAACCTCGTCGACCTGCACGTCAACGACGAGGATCTGCGCACGGTCCTGCAGATGCTCAGCATCCAGAGCCAGCGCAACATCGTCGCCAGCAAGAACGTCTCGGCCAAGGTCACGGCGGACCTCTACGGCGTGACGTTCTACGAGGCCCTGGACGCCATCCTTCACATCAACGGGTACGGGTACGAGGAGCGCGGGAACTTCATCTTCGTGCGCACGCTCGAGGAGCTGGAGGCCATCGAGAAGGCCGCCCGCCAGCGCGTCTCCAAGGTGATCACGCTCAACTACCTCAACGCCGTGGACGCCGCCGAGTTCGTCAAGGAGATGCTCTCGGCGGAGGGGTCGATCAAGACCAACGGCAAGACCGCGTCGTTCCCGAACCCCGGGGCGCCGATCGGCGCCGACGAGTTCGCCGCCGTGAGCACCATGGTCGTCGCCGACTACCCCGAGAACGTCGCGGAGGTCGAGAAGCTCCTGGGCGAGCTCGACACGCGCCCCTCGCAGGTGCTCGTCGAGGCGACCATCCTCCAGGCGGACGTGGGCGAGGAGAACGCGTTCGGCGTGGACTTCGCGCTCATCGGCGACCTCAACTTCAACGACTTCGTCGGCTGGGGCGGGCCCCTCCGGGGCAGCGATGCGCTCATCGCCAACCGCAGCACCCCCGGTGGGGCGACGGCGCTCCCGCGGGGCGACGCCGCACGAACCGTCGTGAGCTCCCCCGGCAACACCGCCGGCAAGAGCACGCTCAAGGTGGGCGTGGTCGGCAGCGAGCTGGCCGTCTTCCTCAAGCTCCTGGACGAGGTCACGGACAGCACCATCCTCTCCAACCCCAAGGTCCTGACCCTCAACCGCATGCCCGGGCGGGTCCTGGTCGGCAAGAAGGTCGGCTACCTGAGCACCACCAGCAACGACACCACCACCACCCAGACCGTGCAGTTCCTCGACACGGGCACCCAGCTCTCCTTCCGCCCCTTCGTGAGCAACGACGGCTTCATCCGCCTCGAGCTCAAGCCGCAGGTCTCGGAGGCCATCATCCGCGAGGTCTCCGACGCCACCGGCGCCGTCGTGACCATCCCCGACGAGATCACCAACGAACTGACCACCAACGTCATGGTCCGCGACGGGCAGACGGTGGTGCTGGGCGGGCTCTTCCGCGAGAGCAACGAGACGTCGCGGCGTCAGGTGCCGATCCTGGGCGACATCCCGATCCTCGGGGCGGCGTTCCGCGGGCACGACACCGAGTACCGCCGCACCGAGATCATCTTCCTGATCACGCCCTCGGTGGTCAGCGACAGCAAGCTGGCGGTGACGGGGGCCGAGGGCACGCGCTCCGTCGAGCGGGCCCAGGCGGGCCTGCGCTCGGGCCTGCTGCCCTTCAGCCGCGAGCGCATGACCGGGCAGCGGCTCGTCGAGGCCGAGCGCCTCGCCGCCGAGGGCAACACCGAGGCCGCCGTCAAAAAGCTCCGCGACTCGCTCCGTCTGAGCAAGAACCAGCCCGACGCCCGGGCCCTGCTCGAGCAGATCGGCGGGTCGGACAAGACCTGGCCGAGCCGTTCGATGCTCGACCACATCATCGAGGCCGAGAGCAACGCCAAGGCCCAGTCGCGTCCCGGCGGCGCGACGCCCCGCACCGACAACCGCCGCCTGGACGAGGTCCAGTTGATCCGCGACGTGCTGGCGGGCATGCACACCCGCTCGCAGGCCACGCCGGGCGAGCCCTTCGCTTCCGGCGCCGTCAACACCAGGTTCGAAGCCAGGCCGGGCACCGGCACGCCACACGACGGCACCCCCAAGGCCGCCGCGAAGACCCTCGGCACCGACCCGCGCCACCTCTGGGCCGTCGAGGTCGTCAAGCAGGCCTACGCCAGGAGGTTCGCCGAGTTCCCGCGCGGCGAGCCCCTCCCGACCGGGGCGTTGAACTCGCGGTACGAGGGCGCCTTCACCCAGACCGGTGGCCCGTTCTTCACCGAGTCCACGCCCATCTCCGCCGCGGGCACCGACGCCTCGAAGTGAGCCTCCCGCACCACCCTTCGGCCCGGCCCGTTCGGCGCTCGTCGCCGGACCGGCCGGGCCGATCCTGCTTCTGGGACCCGGGCTGAACCGGGGCGGGCCGGCGGCCGATACCCGCTGAGCGGTGCGTGCAGACGCGCCGAGGAGAACCTGCCATGCGGACCACGCCGTCTCGATTCACCCGATCGCTGGCCCACGCCCTGGTCGGGGCGACCCTCGCCCTGGCCTGCGGCTGCGGGACCACCGGCTCCCACACGTCCCGTTCGGCCTCGCACGCCAAGCAGACGCTGCAGGCGATCAAGAGCGCGACGGAGTGGGACATGGCCCGCCAGGCGTTCCTGGCGGGGGACCTGGAGAAGGCCCTCAAGGCGGCGGACCGCTCGATCGCCCTCAACGACGCCGTACCCAAGAGCCACGTCCTCCGTGGGCGGATCCTGCTGGAGATGAGCGACCTGGAGGGCGCCATCGCGGCGTTCGAGCAGGCCGAGGCCCTCGACCCCGACCACGTCGACGCCTTCTACTACCAGGGCGTGGTGCACGAGCGCCTGGCCGCCAAGGAACGGGCCCTGGACCGCTACGCCAAGGCGGCGGAGCTGGACCCCGCCGCCCCGCAATACGCCATCGCCGCCGCCGAGATGCTGATCGACCTCGCCCGCGTCGCCGAGGCCCGGGGCTTCCTCGATGCCCGCCAGGCGACCTTCGAGCACAACGCGGGCGTGCGCCACCTCATGGGCCAGATCGCGATGATGGAATCCGACCCCGTGTCGGCCGAGCGCCTCTTCAACGAGGCCCGCCTCCTGTCGCCCGACGACTCGGCGATCGTCGAGGACCTGATCCGCGCCCAGATGGCCAACGGGAAGTTCGCCGACGCCGAGTTCCAGATCGCCCGCCTCCTCAAGCAGGAGCAGAACGCCGGGCGACGCGACCTCCTCAAGCTCCAGGCCCGCTGCATGGTGCAGATCGATCGCCTCGTCGACGCGAGGGAGATCCTCTCGAAGCTGACCCGGGGCGCCGAAGGCACCTCCGACGCCGACGCCTGGGTGGAACTGGCCAACGTGAGCTACGCCCTCAAGGACGACGTTCGGGCCCGCCAGGCCGCGGCCCGGGCGATCGCCATCGCCCCCCGCCGCGGCGAGGGGTACCTCGTGCGTGCCCTCGTGGAACGCCGCTCGGGCAACCTCGATCTCGCCGTCGCGACGCTCACGAAGGGCGCCGGGTCTTCGCCGCAGGACGCCCGCATTCTGACGATGCTGGCGATCGTGGAGTCCGAGCGCCAGAACCCGGCCCAGGCGAGGGCGGCGCTGGACGCGGTCCTCCGCATCGACCCCGACAACGCCGCCGCGAAGAACCTGCTCTCCACGGTGCGCGAGTCTCCCTGAGCCGAGCGGGCGGTCTGGCGCCCGGTGAGCCCGGTCAGGCCACGGGGCGCGCATCGACCAGTTCGAGTTCCACGCGCCGCCGACCCATCCACTCCGACACCTTCGGCACGACGACCGCGTCCACGACGGCGCGGTCGATCTGTCGGGCGCGCTCGCCCCACCCCCACGCGACGGTGCGGATCGAGCGATCGAGCGAGCCCAGGAAGGTCTGGAGGTGCTTGCCTTCGGCCCCGAGGGGCTTGGTCGGTCCCCGGACGTGCACGCCCCGCAGCCGCAGGTGCACGCGCGGGTTCCCCTGCCCGAACGGCGCGAGGCGATCCAGCGACGCCACCGCCTCCGGCGAGAGCTCGTCCACCGTTGCGTCCACGTCGTACTCGATCCGCCGCACCATCTGGTCGGCGGGCAGGCGTGCGTGGACGTACTCGGTGAACGCCTCCAGGAACTCGGGGAGCGAGTCGGGGCGGAGCTTGAGCCCGGCGGCCATCGCGTGCCCGCCGCCGCTCACGAGCATCCCCCGGCACGCCTCCAGGGCCTCCGCCAGGTGAACGCCCGCGACGGAGCGCCCCGACCCCGACCACAGATCACCGGCACGACCCAGGAGGATCACGGGGCGGTGGTGCATCGAGACGAGCCGGGCGCAGGCGATGCCGACCACGCCGGTGTGCCATCGCGCGTCCGCGAGCACGACCGCGCGCCGACCGGGCCCGGTCATCCCCCGCTCGTGCGCCGACGCCACCGCCTGCTCCACGACCTCCCGCTCCGTCCGCTGACGCTCCTCGTTGGTGCGGGCCAGTCCCCGGGCGATCTCGAGCCCCCGCTCGGGCGAGGCGGTGGTGAGCAGTTCGAGCGCGGCTCCGGCGTGCCCCAGGCGCCCGCACGCGTTCAGCCGCGGGCCCAGCTTGAACCCCACGTCGTCGGCCTGCACCCGGTCCCCCGCCAGGCCCGAGGACTCCACCAGCGCCCGCAGCCCGTGGATCGGCGAGCCCCGGATCCGCCCCAGACCGAACCTGGCGATCACCCGGTGCTCGCCCGTCAGCGGCACCACGTCGGCGACGATCCCAAGGGCGGCGAGGGCGAGCAGCTCCAGCAGCAACTCGCGCAGCGCCCGCGGGAGCCGCTCCGCGCCGCTGGCCATGGTGCACAGCCGCCACGCCAGCTTGTACGCCACCGCCGCCCCGCACAGGTGCGGGTACGGGTACTCGCGCCCGGGCAGGGCCGGGTGGACGTGGGCGTAGGCCTCGGGCAGGTCGCCCTCGGGCGGCGCGTGGTGGTCGGTGATGATCAGGTCAACGCCCGCGGCGCGGGCCACCCGCGCCGGCTCGCGCGCCGAGATGCCGCAATCGACGGTCACGATGACGCGCGCGCCCTCGCGGGCCAGGTCGGCGATCGCCTGGGCGCTGAGCCCGTACCCCTCGTCGACGCGGTGGGGGATGTAGCACCCCAGGGACGCCCCGGGCGCGATCGCCCGGATCGTGTGATAGAGGATCGCGCTCGCCGACACCCCGTCCACGTCGTAGTCGCCGTAGATGACGATGCGTTCGCCCCCCCGGGCCGCGGCCAGGAGGCGCTCGGCGGCCCGGTCCGTCCCCGGCAGGAGCGACGGGTCGTGCAGGTGCTTGAGGCTCGGCTCGAGGAACAGGGCCGCGTCGGGCCCGGACAGCCCGCGCGACTCCATCACCCGCGCCGGCAGCGGGGCCGACGGCTCCGACCGCGCCACCGCCCGGCAGCGCCACGCCCCGAGAATCCCGGGGCGCGCATCGCCGCTGATCGCCGACGCGGTCTGGATCGGGCTCGCCTCCGGCATCGTCCTAACGTCCCCTGTCAGTCCGCCGGGTGTCGACGGAGGGCCACGTGGTCAAGCTCAACAAGATATACACGCGGACCGGTGACGACGGGACCACCGGGCTCGCCTCGGGCACGCGGGTCCGGAAGGACGACCCCCGCGTCGAGGCCTACGGCACCGTCGACGAGGCCAACGCCTTCGTCGGGCTGGCGATCGTGCGGTGCGTGGGGCCCGGCGAGATCCGCGACGTCCTCACCGCCGCCCAGCACGACCTGTTCGACCTGGGCGCCGACCTGGCGACGCCCGGCACGCCCGACGAGAAGCCGGGATCCCGCCTGCGCATCCTCCCCGCCCAGACCGAGCGCCTGGAGCGCCACATCGACGCCTTCAACGCGCGCCTGAGCCCGCTCGCGAGTTTCGTGCTCCCGGGCGGGACGGCCCTGTCGGCGGCCCTGCACGCGGCCCGCACGGTCGTCCGCCGGGCCGAGCGCCTCGCGGTGGCCCTCGCCGCCGCGGACCCCACGATCAACCCCGAGGCGGTGAAGTACCTCAACCGCCTGAGCGACCTCCTGTTCGTGCTGGCGCGGGTCGCCAACGCCGACGGGCGCTCGGACGTCCTCTGGGTGCCCGGCGCCAACCGCAAGGGGTAGCCGTTCGCGATGAAGACCCTGTCGTCCAGCCCCTTCACCAGCGAGTTCAGCGCGGAGTTCGAGGCCGAGCGGCAGGCGTGGCTGCGGCGGCGATTCCTGTGGTACGTCGGGTTCGTGCTCGTGACCAACGCCGTCGCCGCCGCGTGGGCGATCTTCGCCTGGTCGCGCGGCGGCATGCAGTCGGCGACCACTCCCGCCACCGCGATCAAGGCGCTCATGCTCGGGCTCGTCGGCGCCGCGGTCACGCTCGGGCTCTACGGCGCGGGCTTCTACTACGTCTGGCACCGCCGCAACGGGCCCGCGTGGCCCCCCACGCGGATCGCCTTCTGGCTCATTGTGCTGACGGGCCTCTTCTCCCTGCTCACGACGCCGATGATCACCAACGAGCTTGTGAGCCAACCCCGCCGATCCGCGGCGGCGGCTCCCATCGTCATTGACCCAACGCCGATCGGTGGCGCCGCCGACCGCGCGGAGGTCGGTGTCGCGCTCGCCGGCGCTGTCCAGCCCGCCGCCAGCGAGCACCCCGACGGCCGGCCGAGCGGCGACAAGCGCAAGTCCGCCAACCAAACCGCCGTGGCAGGGTTCGCCGCGGTCTGGGGCATCTTCATCACCCACGTCCTGGCCTGCCTCTTCCTCCCCTGGACGCCCCGGGAGAGCTTCCGCCCGCTCATGCCGCTGATCGCGGCGACCGCGCTCGTCATGATCGCGTTCAGCGTCAGGGCGGCGGTCGCCGGCGCCGGCAGCGGGGCCCTCGTCGCCATCGCCGCGGGAGTCGTCGCCTCATCCATGGTCATCGGTCTTCCCGGCGCCGGCGTGTGCTGGTGGCGCCACGCCCGCTTCCACCGCCGCTTCACCTTCGACGTCATGCGCGGGCGCTACGTCGAGCTCCGCCAGGAGCTCACCAACGCTCGACAGATCCACGAGAGCCTCTTCCCCGCCCCCTTCCACCGCGACGGCCTGCGCTTCCGCTACCTCTACGAGCCCATGCGACAGATCGGCGGCGACTACCTCTACATCCGCTTCGACGACGCCAGGGCCGGTCCCCGCCCCTGCAACCTCGTCCTCACCGACGTCACCGGGCACGGCATCCCCGCCGCTCTCACCGTCAACCGCCTCCACGGCGAGCTCGAACGCATCTTCGCCGAGAACCCGGGCTGCCCGCCCGGCAAGGTGCTCGCCCTCCTCAATCGCTACGTCCACCTCACCCTCGCCAACCACTCCGTCTACGCCACCGCCCTGTGCCTCCGCTTCGACCCCGCCAGGGACACCCTCGAGTACGCCAGCGGAGGGCACCCGCCCGCCTTCCTCCGCGGGGCCGACGGCTCCATCGATCGCCTGGACTGCACCACCCTGGTCCTGGGCGCCGAGGTGGGCGCCGACTTCGAGCCCGACACCCGCGCCCTCCGCTTCATGCCCGGCGACACCCTCATCGCCTACACCGACGGCGCCCTCGAGGCCCGCGACGCCGCAGGCCGCTACTTCGGCATCGTCGGCCTCGAACGCCTGCTCGCCGCCTCCACCCCGGACGCCGAGCACGGCTGGCCCAGGGCCGTCCTCCGCGCCGTCGACGCGCACCGCTACGGCCCCATCGCCGACGACACCCTCGTCGTCGAGATCACCCGCGACCTGCCCGCCCCCTCCTCGTCAGGGGAGGGCAGGGGAGGGGTCGGCGTCTGATCGCCCCCGCGCCGCCGCGGAACGAACACCGCCCCGCCCTCAGGATGACGGGGGCGCCGAGCGCCCGCTCCGGTACACTGGGCGCCATGAACACCACGACCGCCCTCGCGATCCTGGCCGCGGGTCTCTGCCTCGCGGCCTCCTCGGCCCCGGCCCAGGACGACGCCCCGCTCCGCGGCCCCGACCTCCCCGACGCCGTCATGCGCACCATCGTCCGGCACGACGCCATGGGGCGGTTCGTCCGCGTCGAGGGCAGGCCCGAGGAAGCCGCTCTGGGGCAGCTCAACCTCGACCCGATGCGCCGCAACCATGCCCGCGAGGCGATCCTCGACCGCGCCGCCGCGATCAACCGCCACCTGGTCGAGAACATCGACCTGGTCAGGGATTCCACGGACGCGATCCTGGCCCGCAACAACGCCAAGGCCCAGGAGGTCGCCCGCAAGCTGCACGACCTCTTCGACCCCAGGCACGAGCGGAGCCCGCTCCTGGCCCCCCTCGCCGAGGCGCTGACCGAGGAGGAGCACCGCCAGCTCACGCGCATGGTGGACGAGTACTGGTCGGCGTGGATCGAGTCGGAGCAGCGGACCGGCCGCCAGCGCGACGTCGCCACCGTCCAGGAGCGCCTCGTCGCCACGCTCTTCCAGGAGGACGTGCAGCGGGCCTACGAACGGACGCTCCGACCGATCCGCGATCGCCTGGAGCGGGTCTACGCCGCCGTCGAGCCCACGCCCGAGCAGCGGGCCCAGATCCGCGACGCCATGCTCGATTACGTCAAGGAGTCGGCCCTGCGCCCCACGCCCGAGCAGCGCCAGGCCCTCGCGCGGCGGATCTACGAAGCCCTGGACGAGGACCGCCGCGTGCGCCTGCTCGCCGCGGCCCTCTTCCAGTCCTAGTGGTGCGAGTCGGAAGAACGTGTACCAAGGCGCCGGCGCCCGCCGCGGGTGCCACGGGCGATCCGCCCGGCGGTCGCCCGTGCCGGCCTCCGGACGGGCGTCGAACAGCCGCACGGGTCACGGGCGAAGCGCCCGATGACCCGTGGCACCCGGAGCGCTCCCGTCCACGGACTTCCGACTCGCGCCACTAGTCCTTGACGCCCTCGACGCGGTGCAGTTCCGTGTATTTGCGGGCCGCGCGGGCCAGGTCGACCCCGTTGATGTTCGCCAGCGTGCACAGCCACGCCAGCACGTCGGCGAACTCCTCCGCCAGGTTGGAACGCTGCTCGGACGTGGGCGTCTTACCGGGTGCGTTCTCGTGGAGGGCGGTCGCCAGCTCGCCCACCTCCTCCACGAACCACATGAACGTGCCGGGCGTGCCCCGGGCCGAGTCCGTCGGGTAGTATCGATCCCGGATCAGCGACTGGAAGGCGGAGATCGTCAGCGTCTCGTCGGGCGCGGGGGTGTGGCTGGGCATGCGACGGATGCTATCACTCGACGGGCCCGCGTCGGTCGCCAGGCCGCTGGCGGTCCTCGCGTTCGCCCTGCTCGCGGCCACGCTCGGCGGTTGCCGGGCCTTCCAGGACCACCGCCTGGCCCTCGACCGCCTGCACCAGGCCGGGCTCCTCGACCAGGCCGACCGCGTCCTGGCCGACCCCAACGTCCAACGCCTCTACCGCCCGCGCAGCCTCACCCTGCTCGAACTGGAGCGGGGCGGCGCGGCCCTGGCCTCGGGACGGCCCCTCGACGCCCTCCGCCACCTCGAAGAGGCCGAGCGGCGCATCGACCTGGTGCGCGAGACCTCCGCCGCCGACGCCGTCGCGCAGTGGCTCCGATCCGACGCCGCCACCACCTACCTCGCCAGCCCCTACGAGGACCTCTACGTCAACGTTCTCAAGATGCTGGCCCACTACAGCCTGGGCACGATCGACGGCGGGGTGACCGTCGAGGCCCGCCGAATGGCCCGCAAGACCGACCTCCTCCGCGACCGCTACCTCGCCCTCTCGCGCGAGCTCGACCGCCGCGGCGGCGAGACCCTCGCCTCGGCCCGGGCCCATGCCCCCCGCCTCGACAACCCCGCCGGCGAGTTCGTCGAGAGCCCCCTGGGCGTCTACCTCTCCGCCCTCGCCTTCATGCAGACCGGCGAGACCGAGTTCCAGCGCGTCGCGGGGCGACGCCTCGAGCAGGCCCTCACCCTTCAGCGCGGCCTCGTGGGCGACGTCGCCCCCGCCCGCTTCGCCGGGCTGGGCGAACTCCCCAGGGGGCGGTACAACGTGCTCGTGGTCGCGCTCTCGGGGCGGGCCCCCACGCGCGACGTCGAGCGCGTCGGCCCCATCCCCATCCTCTCCCTGCCGGTGTACCTCGAGCTCCCCCGCCTCGTGCCCCACCCCAGCCAGGTGGCGTCGGTCCGCGTGCTGGCCCCGGGCGACCCCCGGGCGCTGCAACTGGACCTGGTCGAGGACCTGGCATCGGTCGCGGAGGAGAACCACCGCCGACAGTTGCCTCAGATCTACTCGCGGGCCGTGCTCCGCTCCATGCTCAAGGCCGGCGCCACGGTCGTCGCCACCGAGGCCGTCGCCCAGCAGCAGCGCCGCGAGAACCGCGACCTGGTGCGCGTGCTGGGCGGCATCGCCGGGCTGGGCCTCCTCATGGCCACCGAAGCGGCGGACCTGCGCTGCTGGTCCATGCTCCCGGCCCAGGCCCGCGTCGGGCTCCTCTCCCTCCCGGAGGGGCGGCACCGGATCGCGGTCGAGTTCCTGGGCGGGGGAGGTACCATCCAGCGCGTCGAGTGCGAGGTCGACGCGGCTCCAATGGGCCTGCGGGCCGTCGTCGTCCACGGTGGGAGGTGAGCGTGCACGTAAGAATCCTGCTGGCCTCCGCCCTCGTGCTCGCCCCGCTCGTCGCCGGCTGCGCGAGCGAGCGCCGCGAATCCGTCGCCACGCCCGACGCGCGACCCATCCCCATGGTGGGGTTGGGGGTCGGGCCCAGCCCCGGCGCCGCCAGCGTCGACGCCCGACGGGTCCTGGCCGGGCAACTGGCCTCGCTGGTGGGGCACGCGCCCCCCGAGTTCTGGAGCTACATCGGCGTGATGCGCCGCGAGGGGTACCCCACGGCGGTGTCGTGGGATCTGCTCAACCTCGACCGCTTCGACGCCGCCGCCGACGAGATCGGCGTCGTGGTGCGCGCGCGGCCGTCGATCGACGCCCGACACCGGGCCGAGGCGTCCATCGACCCGGATCGGCTCCTGGCCGCCTACGCCGCGGAGATCGACCGCGCCGACCAGGCCATCGCCCGCCTCTCCGCCGAGCGACCCGTCTGGGGCGACGAGGCGTGGGCGGGGGTGGAGCGCCTGATCGCCGACATCCGCACGGGGCGCGACTACCTCGTCTCGGCACGAGAGCGTGTTCGGGCCCGGTTCAGCACCCCCTGACCCCCGGGCGGGAACCGGCCTACGAACAGCGCGTAGAAACGAGCGCTCGGGCGGCGCTGGCCGCGCCGGGCATCCCCACGGGAGACGACCATGACCCGCACGACCCGACTGACCCTCGCCGCGGGCCTCGCCGCGGCCGCCGCCCTCGCAGGGTGCACCAACCCCAACTGGAACGTCAGCCGAACCGACCCGGAGACCACCATCGACGTCGGCTACCGCTTCGACGACGACGACGCCCGCCGGATCTACCGCGGCATGGTCAACGACTGCCTGTCCAAGCCCTGGATCGACGCCTTCGTGCGCGAGAACGGCGGGCGACGCCCGATCGTCATCGTCGGCACCGTGCGCAACGGCACGGGCGACTACATCGAAACCAAGCTCATCACCAAGCGCGTCGAGGAGGAGCTGATCAACTCCCAGCGCGTGCGCCTGGTCGCCGACCGCGACCAGCGGGGCGAGGTCCGCGACGAACGCCTCCAGCAGAAGGACTGGTCGGACCCCGCCACCGTCAAGCGGATGGGCAAGGAGCTGGGCGCCGATTTCATGATGATCGGACAGATCAACGACAGCGTGGAGCGCAGCCGCGACCAGCGGACGGTGGTGAACTACTACCAGGCCAACCTCGAGCTGGTGAACATCGAGACCGGCGAGAAGGTGTGGATCCAGACCGAGGAGATCAAGAAGGTGGCCCGGCGCTGACCGCGTTCGGGGGGCGTAGGGGGCGGCGGTCGTGCGGGGATGGCGCTCGCCGGAAGGCCTCGGGTTGCCCCGGGCCGGGGTCCGGCTAGTATTCGGGCCCCACCCGGAGCGGAGTCTTGACCCCCGGGCATGGGCGACCCACAGGCCGTTTTACGGGACACGCGACGGATGCCCACGATCAACCAGTTGGTTCGGAACCCCCGCAAGCCCTTCGGGCGCAAGTCCAAGGTGCGTGACTTGGCGCTGTGCCCCCAGAAGCGTGGGGTGTGCACGATCGTGCGCACGATGACGCCCAAGAAGCCCAACTCGGCGCTCCGGAAGATCGCCCGCGTGCGTCTGTCGAACGGGCGCGAGGTGACGGCGTACATCGGGGGCGAGGGGCACAACCTCCAGGAGCACTCGATCGTCCTGGTCCGGGGGGGGCGCGTCCGGGACCTGCCGGGCGTCCGCTACCACATCGTCCGCGGCACGCTCGACTGCCTGGGCGTCGAGGGGCGGAAGAACGGGCGGAGCAAGTACGGCGCCAAGAAGGCCAAGGGCGGCGCGGCCAAGAAGTAAACCACGCCCCCCGGGCGGTTTCGGAGAAGGTCCAGCGACATGGGCGGACGAATCACGGCGGCCGATAAGCAGCTTCAGCCCGATCCCCGCTTCGGGGACCTGGTGCTCTCCCGGTTCATCAACTGCGTGATGCAGGACGGCAAGAAGGCGACGGCCCAGCGCGTCGTCTACGACGCCTTCGAGGTGATCGAGGAGAAGCTCCAGAAGGAGACCGCTCCCGACAAGCCCGCCAACGCCCTGGAGATCTTCCAGAAGGCCATCGACAACGTCAAGCCGTTCGTCGAGGTCCGCTCCAAGCGGATCGGCGGCGCCAACTACCAGGTGCCCATGCAGGTGAACAAGACCCGCCAGATCTCGCTGGCGTTCCGCTGGATCCTGGAGGCGGTGCGGGGCGAGCGCGGTCGGCCCATGTTCAGCCGACTCGCCGACGAGCTCTACTCCGCCGCCAAGGGCGAGGGCAAGGCCATGCAGACGCGGGAGCAGACGCACCGCATGGCCGAGGCCAACCGCGCCTTTGCCCACTACGCCAACTGACGTCCGCGATCGTTCGAGCCGAGAATCGATCGTCCCAATACGGGCCCGGCGCCGACGCGTCGGGCCCGTTTTTCACGCGAGTTCGGGGGCTGCGCGCCGGCGGCTCAAGCCCGGGCGGCGTCTGCCGATGAACCCCCCGCGTGCCGCACGAGCGTGATCCAAAGACGCCCCGCCCCCGACCCGGCGACCGTGCCGACACACCGACGGGTGCCGAGAACCTCCCGGGACGCCGCCGCTGGCTGGCGTCGTGGGACCTGACCACGGCGGACTACCGGGTCCGCATGCCGGGGCTCCCGCGCGAGCTGGAGGGCATGCGGGTCGTGCAGATCTCGGACCCGCACCTGGGCCGGCTGGTGCCCGCGTCGTTCCTGGCCGCCGCCGTCGAGCACGCGCGGCGGCTTGAGCCCGACCTGGTGGCCCTGACGGGCGACTACGTGGACGCGGGGACCGATTTCATCGCGGAGGCGGCGCGTCTGCTGGCGCCGCTGCGGCGCGGCGCGGTGCCCGTGGTCGCGGTGCTGGGCAACCACGACTGGTACGCGTGCGGCTCGACGGTGCGCCGGGCGCTGGAGGACGTGGGGATCCCGGTGATCGACAACCGGCGGCTGTTCCTGGACGGGCGGACGCGGTGCCTGGACGCCTCGCCGCGCTCGCGCAGCGCCCTGTGCCTGGCGGGGCTGGGCGACCTCGGGGAGGACCGCATCGACCCGGCGGTGGCCCTTGCCGACCTGCCCGAGGCGATGCCGCGCCTGGTGCTGGCCCACAACCCCGACTCGGCGGAGCGCCCGGAGGTGCGGCAGGGCCCGCGCATCGACCTCTTGCTCTCGGGGCACACGCACGGCGGGCAGGTGCGTCTGCCGATCGTCGGCACGCCCGTGACCATGAGCCGGCACGGGTCCAAGTACGCCGGGGGGTTCGTGCGGGGACCGGCGTGCCCCGTGATCGTCTCGCGCGGCGTGGGGATGACCGTGGTGCCGGTGCGTTGGGGCGTGCCGCCCGAGGTCGTGCGCATCACGCTGAACGCGGCGTGAGAGGCGGCGGTGGTCCGAGGACCGTCCGCCCGCGGGCGATCCGCGCTCCGGAACCCCGCACCGCCGGGTGCCGAACGCGGCGAGTACGAGCCCTGGGCGCGAGCACGGGGTGGACAGGGTCGGGCGCACCCCACGCGCGGGCCCCTTGCGACATCGTGGATGGGCCCTCGCGAAGGCCCGGCCTGCGCGAATGGGCGCGGCGGTCCATGCCCGGCTCCCGGGTCACCGCTCACAAGGGGCACGAGCATGGACCGGACGAATCGGGGTCGGGCGGCGACGGGTGATCGAGCGCGTGTTCGCCCGCCCCGGGCGCCGCCACGCCGCCGGCCGCGTCCCGGCCCGGATCCGCGGCCTCCGGCGCGTCCGGCTGCGGATGCGGGCGGTCATCGTCCCCGACTTGGCCCGGACCGCCCGTCGCCCGCCGGGGCCGCTCACCGCCAAGGGCATTCGCGCCCGGGGCTCGTGGGGGGGTGGGGCGGTGGGGGGCCGAGGGGTGCAACCGTTCCGGGGGAGTTCGGATAGGCTATGACGGGGTAAGGAGCCGCTCATGCGTCGGCGCGGGTTCACGCTGATCGAGTTGCTGGTGGTGATCACGATCATCTCGCTGTTGATCAGCATCCTGCTGCCGTCGCTGGGCAAGGCGCGGGAGGCGGCGCGGCAGCTCAAGGACTCGACCCACCTGCGGACGCTGGTGCAGGGCATGGTGATCTGGGCGGGGGCCAGCCAGGACGAGTACCCGCGGCCGAGCAAGCTCGACCCGGCGGACCTGACCACGGACGAGGGCGGGCTGCCCGCGCTGGTCAAGGACAACACGGGCAACATCCTGTCGGTGATGATCTTCAACGGGTTCCTCTTCCCGCAGCAGGCGGTGTGCCCTGCGGAGATCAACCCGCAGGTGACGATCGACCGGGAGTACGAGTACGCGGCCCCCCGGGCCGCCTCCAACCCCGAGCAGGCGACGTGGGACCCGGGCTTCGCGGGCGTGCCGGGCGAGTTCGCGCCCGCGTACCCCACGGGGCTGGGCATCTCGCCCCTGGGCGGGCGCGGTCGGCGGACGTACCAGGGGAACAACTCCTACGCCAACCTGATGCCCTTCGGCGGCAGGCTCGGGGCGTGGCAGAGCACGTTCAACTCGTCGCAGGCGGTGTGGGCCAACCGCGGGCCCAACTACGTCGGGCAGCCGGGCGCCTGGCAACTGGCCCCGGGGCCGGGCGGGCTCGACAGCAACCGCCTGCGGATCTACGGGCTGGTGAACCGCTGGGAGGGCAACGTGGCCTACAACGACGGGCGCGTGGTCTTCGAGACCCAGCCCGATCCCCGGGCGCTCATCAAGACCTACGGCGTCGCGGTCTCCGGCGGCCGGACCCACGGCGACAACATGTTCGTCAACGAGGACGACTCGACGGGCGTGCCGCTCCGACCCGACAACGCGCCCAGCATCGGGGCCAACGTCCTGATGAAGCCCTACGGCGGGGTCTTCGCGGGCGCGGGCGGCGTGATCGTCGTCACCGTCTGGGACGATTGACGTCCCGGCGGTGCGAGTCGGAAGAACGTGCACCAAGGCGCCGCGGGTGCCACGGGCGAGCCGCCTTGCGGCTCGCCCGTGCCGCCTTGCTCCCGACACCCGACCCGCACGGGTCATCGGGCGAAGCGCCCGATGACCCGTGGCACCCGGAGCGCTCCGTCCACGGACTGCCGACACACGTCACTCGTGGCGCGAGTCGGAAGAACGCGCACCAAGGCGCCGGCGGACGCCGCGGGTGCCACGGGCGATCCGCCTTGCGGTCGCCCGTGCCGGCGTCAGGACGGGCCTCGAACAGCCGCACGGGTCATCGGGCGAAGCGCCCGATGACCCGTGACACCCGGCCCGCACGGGTCACGGGCGGAGCGCCCGATGACCCGTGGCACCCGGAGCGCTCCCTCCACGGACGTCCGACCCGCGCCCCTAGAGCTGCTCTTCCTTCAGCCCCTGGGGCTTCTCGAACCAGAAGGAGCCGATGCCCAGGCAGTCCATCCTCGTGCGCCCGAAGCAGCCGATGGCCTGCGCCGGCGTGTGCACGATGGGCTCGTTCTCGTTGAAGCTGGTGTTGAGCAGCACGGGCACGCCCGTCCTCCTCTCGAAGGCGTCGATGAGGTCGTAGTAGAGGGCGTTCTGTTCGCGGCTGACGGTCTGGACGCGCCCGGTGTTGTCGTCGTGGTTGGTGGCGCTGAGGCGCTGGCGCCACTCCGGGCGGGTCTTGTAGACGATGTTCATGAAGGGAACCTCGTGCGACCCCTCGTAGCAGTCGCTGAGGCGCTCGAGCTTGATCGCGGGGGCGAAGGGGCGGAACGTCTCGCGGTTCTTGACGCGGGCGTTGAGGATCGCCTTCATGTCGGGCCAGCCCGGGTGGCAGAGGATGGAACGGTTGCCCAGGGCCCGCGGGCCCCATTCCTCGCGCCCCTGGAACCAGCCGATGACTTTGCCCTGCGAAAGGGCGGCGGAGGCGGTCTCGAGAAGTGCGGCGCGGTCGAGCTTGCGGCAGGGGAGCCCGCTGGCCCTGGCGTCCTGTTCGATCTGCTCGTCCGTCCAACCCGTGCCGAGGTACGCGTGGTTCATCTTGCCCGAGCGCGGCACGCCCAGGATGGCGTGCAGGGCGTAGAGCGCGGCCCCGGAGGCGGTGCCGTCGTCGCCCGCGGCGGGATGGACGTAGACGCGGTCGAGGTGGTGCTCCATCATGAGGCGCCCGTTGCCCACGCCGTTGAGGGCGCAGCCCCCGGCCATGACGGCGTCGCGCAGCCCCGTGCGCCTCGTGGCGTCGTCGACGTAGGCCATGTAGACCTCCTCGAAGCAGCGCTGGAGCGAGGCGGCCATGTCCTTGTGCTTCTGCTCGTAGGGGGCCTTGCGTTCGCGGGGCTCGCCGAGGAGGTCGCGCAGGCGCTCGGACCACATGGGCTTGACGGTGATCTCGCCCTCCTCGGTCTGGGTGTGGGTGTGGACGGTGTAGTGGTGGTTGTAGTAGGGGAGGGCCAGGCGCATGCCCGCGCCGGGGGCGTAGCGCACCAGCCGGCGCATGGGTTCGAGGAACGTGGGCTGTCCGTAGGCGGCCATGCCCATGACCTTGTATTCCTCGCCGTACTTGTTGAACCCCAGGAAGTTGGTGACGGCGGTGTAGAAGACGCCGAAGGAGTGGGGCCAGTAGTTCTTGGCGAGCACGTTGATGGTGCTCCCCTCGCAGCGGGCGATGAGCCCGGAGCAGAAGTCTCCCACGCCGTCGGTCGTGACGGCGACGGCCCGCTCGAAGTCGGAGCAGAAGAAGGAGGAGGCGGCGTGCGCGACGTGGTGCTCGACGCGGTGGAAGTCGGCCTTGATCCGCTCGGGCGCCACGCCCGTCGCCTCCGCCACCAGTTCGTGGGCCCCCGCCAGCTTCTTGTGCACGCCGAAGGACCACTGCGCCAGCCCCATCCCCGAGCGCGGGTGCCGGAGCATGAACATGGCCTTGCGGGCCACGTTGGCCTTGCTGTCGCGCGCGATGGCGATGTCGGTCAGGTCGGTGACGCTCGCGCCCGCGATCCTGAGCACCTCGGCGATCGCCTGGGTGGGGAATCCCGCGCAGTGCTTCTTGCGGTTGATCCGCTCCTCGCAGATGGCGGCCAGGATCCCCTTCTCGGAGACCAGGACCGCCGCGGCGTCGGGGTGGGCCGAGTTGATTCCGAGGACCAGTCGCGACATCGTCGATTCCTGCGCGGGGGCTTGTCGGTCGCTGCCGATGCCGGCATGCGTCGGATAACCCATGGGTTCCGGTGGAAGGCCTGTTATCGACCCGTTCGGGTGCGGACTTCAGCCGGAGGGGTCCAAGCGTAGCGGCGGCGCGAGGCAAGGCCGAATGCCCCCGTGGGCGCGCACGCGGCGGGCGATCGGCCGATCCGACAACGTCGCGGCGGGCGGATCGCGGCGGTTGGCGCTTGACATGCCCCGGGTCGGCGTGGGATGATGGGGGTGACCGCCGCGCAATCCGTGGGGGATTGCCCGCGCGCGGACGGAGGGTCCCATGCTCTTGATCCGAACTGCATTGTCCTTGGCGTGCGCGATCGGTCTGTCGGCGTCGGCGCTGGCCCAGCCGGGGTCGACGACGCTGAGGTTCAGCCCCGCGACCTCGACGGCTTCCAGCAGCATCCGGGTGACGGTCGGAGCGACGGTCGTGAATGTGCCGCTGCCGCCGCTGGCGTCGGCGACGCTGAAGCGCGACCAGGTGCGGACGGCGCTGGCGGCGGCCGGGCACCAGGTCGTGAACGCGCTCCCCGGGGGCGACTCGCTGACGGTGCTCAACACCGCGCCGGGGTCGGTGGTGGTCGAGACGATCAACAGCGGCGAGCGGGTGGACCAGGTCAAGGGGCCGGCGGCGCCGGCGGGTCGGGTGGGGTTCCGCCCCGTCCTCTTCGACCCGTTCGACGCCCAGGCCCAGCCGGCGGTCTTCACCGCGGGCATCGTCACCGACGTCGGCGAGCTCACCGCCACGGTCTCGGCCCAGGAGCTCAACTTCCAGACGTCGGGCCCGATCATCTGCCAGGCGCTCTTCCAGCGCTTGGCGCCCCAGGCGCCCCAGTACGGGGCGGTGATCGACTATGCCGGCGATCGGCTCGAGATCTACTTCGACCCGGCGTACAGCGTGACGTCCGGCGGCGTGAACTTCGGCACGACGTCGCGCACGCCCGGCTGCTCGGGGCGGCTCGACGGGCGGGGGAGCGAACACCGGAACGTCATCCTCCGCAGCGGCGCATCGCGCTCGCCCGTGATCGAGACCGAGATCCTCGAACTGAGGCTGGTATCTTCGACGCCGACGATCACCATTCCCATCCCGCCGCTGCTCCCCCCGCCCCTGGTGAGCCAGGCCGTCCTCGCCGGGATCAACGAGGCCGGCGTGCCGGTCCTGCCCGGTCCCACGCCCCACGAGGTGCGGGTCTTCGGGTTCGACGCGTCGGGCTCGGCGCGGGTCGAGACGGGCGGGACGGGCCAGGACAACGCCGCGGCCCGAGGGGCCGGGGCCGGCACCGGGACCGCCGGGTTCACCGGCCACTTCGATCCCTTCGACCACTCGGGCCAGCCCGCGATCTTCACCGCGGGGATCGTCACCGACGTGGGCGAGCTGACCGCGCGGATCTCGTCGGCGGAACTCAACTTCCAGACCGATGGCCCGATCATCTGCCAGGCGCTCTTCCAGCGGCTGGCCCCGCGGGCGCCCCAGTACGGCTCGCAAATCCTGTACGCGGGCGACCGCCTGGAGATCTATTTCGACCCCGCGTACACCGTCACGACCGGCGGCGTGGTCTTCGGAACCACCTCGCGCTCCCCCGGGTGCTTCGGCGAGCTCTTCTTCCAGCGGTTCTGCCGCGCCGACCTCAACCGCGACGGCGTGGTCGACTTCAACGACCTGCTCGAATATCTGAACCTCTACAACGCGGGCGACCCCCGCGCCGACCGCAACGCCGACGGCGTGGTCGACTTCAACGACCTGCTCGAGTACCTCAATCTCTACAACGAGGTCTGCCCGTAGGGGGCGGTTCCGCCGACGCCGCGCCGCCGTCCGCCCCCGGCCGCGGGGTACACTTCTCCCGTCCGCCGGTCCGGGCGCCCGGCGCAGGGAGAACGGCGCATGCCGCGGATCTGCCTGAACATGATCGTCAAGAACGAGTCGGCGAACCTGGAGCGCTGCCTCTCGGCCCTGGCGCCCCACATCGACTGCTACGTCATCTGCGACACGGGATCGACGGATAAGACCGTGGAGTTGATCGAGCGGTTCTTCGGCGAGCGCGGGATCCCCGGGCGCGTGCCCCGCACGACGTTCCGGAACTTCGAGCAGGCCCGCAACGAGGCCCTCGAAGCGGCGCGGAGCAGCGACCTGGAGTTTGACTACCTCCTCCTCTGCGACGCCGACATGGAGCTCAAGGTCGATCGCCCGGGCTTCCGCGACGGCCTCAAGGAGCCGGTGTACTCGCTGGTGCAGCGGCACGCCGGCGGCGGGCTGGAGTACAGCAACATCCGTCTGGTGCGGCGCGACGCCGAGGCCCGCTACCGGGGCGTGACGCACGAGTACCTCGACGTGGGGCGTTTCGCGCGCCCGGTGCTCGAGGGCGTGTGGTACCTCGACCACGCCTCGGGCGCCAACCGCGTGACCAAGTACGAGCGCGACGTCGCGCTCCTCACCGAGGCCCTCCGCGTGGATCCCGCCGACGCACGCTCGGTCTTCTACCTCGCCAACTCCTACTTCGACATGGGCGACTCGGCCGGCGCCATCCCCGTCTACGAACGCCGCATCGACCTGGGTGGATGGTCCGAAGAGCAGTTCTACTCGTCGTACCGCATCGGGCTGTGCCACGGGCGCCTGGGGCACGACGCCGAGATGATCCGCCGGATGCTCGAGACCTTCGAGAAGTTCCCGCACCGGGCCGAGCCCCTGCACGCGCTGGCCCTGCACTTCCAGCGCCAGGGGCAGCACCGCCTGGCGTACCACTTCGCGGAGATCGGGTCGCGCATTCTCCAGCCCAACGGCGCGCTCTTCGTCGAGCCCGAGGTCTACACCTGGCGCCTGGTGGACATCATGAGCGTCTCACTCTACTGGCTCAAGCGCCCCGTCGAGGGGGCGGAGCTGAGCAAGCGCCTGCTCGAGGTCGTGCCCGCCGACCAGCGCCCGCGGGTCTTCAAGAACCTCCAGTTCTGCGAGCAGGCGCTGGCTCGGCCCCAGCGGGCCTGATCAGCACCCGCGCAGGCGCCCCGGCCAGGCCTTGCTCACCTTCCACAGCGAGCCCGCCACCGCGTCCGGCTCGCCGAAGAGCTCGTCGACCGCGCGGACCAGCCCGGGGAACTCGGCGCGGTAGTCGTGCCCGAGCATCACCCCGCCCCACCTGAGGCGGGACCACCACGCCCGGGCGTCGGTGAGGACGGCGGGGTAATGGTGCGTGGCGTCGATGAACACCAGGTCCACGCTCCCCTCGGCGAATCTCAGGGCGCTCAGCGCGCTGTCCCCCGAGACCGGGTCGATCGCGTCCCAGAGCCCCAGCCACTCCATGTTGGCCCGGAACGGCTCCAGCAGTTCCACGCCCGTGCCCGGCTCGCCAAGCTCGACGCACCCCTTCCAGTTGTCGATCGCCACCAGCCGAGTGCCGTTGAGGCGGCAGATCGGCGCCACGCGCGAAAGACTGCGGCCGAGGTAGACGCCGACCTCGACCACGGTTCCGCCCCGCACCCGCCGCGCCTCGGCCTGGTACGCGGCGGCCTCCTCGGGGGTGAACCACCCCTTGGGCCACTGGTCGTTCTCCATGGAGTCCGGGCGCGGGCCCCGCGACGTTGAGTTGACCTGCCCTGCCGCGGTCATTGCGATCCTCGTGGGGGCGCCCGCTTATCGGCGGCCCCCGGTGCGGCAGTGTATGGGGCGTACGCGGCCCCATCCGGGCCGGACCCGCGCGCTTTCTCCGCGCCCGAGCCCCATCCGGTGTTACAATGGTGCGACCGGGCCGCGCAGGCCCGGACGGAGGAGGGACCGTGGACGCGGTGTCAGGCGGCGCATGGGTGCTCGCGGCGACGTGCGGGGTCGCGCTGGCGCTGCAACCCGAGATGCGCTGGCACACCATCGACGCCGGCGGCGGCACCGCCGCCGGATCCGGCGCCGTCCTGTTGTCCCTGACCATCGGGCAGCCCGACGTCGGCCGCGCCACCGGCGCCGGCGACATCGCCCTCGAAGGCGGGTTCTGGGCCGCCCGGGGCACGCCCTGCCCCGCCGACCTCAACCAGGACGGCATCGTCGACTTCAACGACCTCCTCGAGTTCCTCAACCTCTACAACGTCGGGTCGTTGCAGGCCGACTTCAACGGCGACGGCATCGTCGATTTCAACGACTTCCTCGAGTACCTCAACCTCTACAACGTGGGCTGCTGACGCCCGGCGGTCGTCGGCCGACGCCGTGGAGTCGCGCCCCAAGTCGCGCCGGTTCTACGATGGGCCTCCCACGGAGCCCGTCGCGATGTCGCACGCCGAGCCAGCGCCCCGCAGCCTCAACTTCATCGAGCACGTCATCGAGGGCGACAACGCCTCGGGGAAGTGGGGGGCGTGGACCCGTCAAGACGCGGCCAGCGGGCAGGACGCCTCGAACCCCGACGCCCACGCCGCGACCGAGGCCCGGATCGGGAAGCCCCGCGTCCACACGCGCTTCCCCCCCGAGCCCAACGGCTACCTCCACGTCGGGCACGCCAAGAGCATCTGCCTCAACTTCGGGCTGGCCCGGGCCTACGGCGGCAAGTTCAACCTGCGCTTCGACGACACCAACCCCGCCAAGGAGGAACGCGAGTACATCCAGGCCATCCTCCGCGACGTCCTTTGGCTCGGGGCCGACTGGTCCGGGCCCTTCGGCGGCGGGCTCTATTACTCCAGCGACTACTTCGAGCGCATGTACGAGTGGACCCGCGAGCTGATCCGCAAGGGCAAGGCCTACGTCTGCGGGCTCACCGCCGACGAGGTCAGCCAGCGCCGCGGCAAGCCCGGCGTCCCCGCCACCAGCCCCTTCCGCGACCGCCCCGCCGAGGACAGCCTGCGGCTCCTCGAGGAGATGCGCGACGGCAAACACCCGGATGGGAGCATGACCGTCCGCGCCCGGATCGACCTGGGCAGCCCCAACTTCAATCTCCGCGACCCGGTGATGTACCGCATCCTCCACCAGGCGCATCCCCACGCAGGGGGCAAGTGGTGCATCTATCCCATGTACGATTGGGCCCACGGGCTTGAGGACTCGCTCGAAGAGATCACGCACTCCATCTGCACCCTCGAGTTCGAGGACCACCGCCCCCTCTACGACTGGTTCATCGACGCCATCAACGAGGCCCGCGGCGGGGCGAAGGGCTCGGGCCCCGGGGCCGGGCTTCACAGCCAGGGGAGCGCCAAGGGCGAGTTCGGGCCCGCCATCCACCACGCCCAGCAGATCGAGTTCGCCAAGCTCATCCCCACCTACACGGTCATGAGCAAGCGCAACCTGCTCAAGCTCGTGCAGGACGGCACGGTCAAGGGGTGGGACGATCCGCGCATGCCCACCATCGCGGGGATGCGCCGGCGCGGCTACCCCGCCGAGAGCCTCCGCGACTTCTGCCTCGGCGTGGGCGTGACCAAGGCCGACAGCCTGATCGACGTGGGGAGGCTGGAGAACGCGGTGCGGCACACGCTCAACAGGTCCGCCCCCCGGGTCATGGGCGTCCTCCGCCCGCTCAAGGTCGTCATCGACAACTGGTCCGAGGGCAAGACCGACGAGCTCGACTTTGTGATCAATCCCGAGGACCCGTCGGCCGGCAAGCGCAAGGTCCCGTTCGGGCGCGAGCTGTTCATCGAGCAGGACGACTTCATGGAGAACCCGCCCAGGAAGTTCTTCCGCCTGGCCCCCGGGCAGGAGGTCCGCCTCCGCTGGGCGTACATCATCAAGTGCGTGGGCGTGGAGAAGGACGCCGCCGGCAGCGTCGTCCTTGTGCGCTGCACCCACGACCCGGCGACCCGGGGCGGGGACATCCCGCTGGGGCCGGACGGCAAGCCCGTGCGCAAGGTGCAGGGGACGATCCACTGGGTGAGCGCCGCCCACGCCGCCCGGGCCCGTGTGCGCCTCTTCGACCGCCTCTTCACCGCCGAGGAGCCCGGCAAGCGCACGGGCAACGCCCTGGACGACCTGAACCCCCGCTCGCTCGAGGAGGTCGAGGCCCTGGTCGATCCCTGGCTTGTCAAGAACGCGAAGGTGCGCACGCGGACGCCGATGGAGACGGTGCACTGCTCGTCGGGGGCCGACTCGCCGGCGGCCAAGGGGCCGATCACGTGCCCGGAGCCGGACCGCGTGCAGTTCGAGCGCCTCGGGTACTTCTGCGTGGACCCGGACTCGGGCCCGGAGTTCGGCGGCACGGGCCAGGCGGGCATGCTGGTTCTGAACCGCACGGTGACGCTCAAGGACACGTGGGCCAGGGAATCGGGCAAGGCGTAGGGCGCAGCAATGGAGCGGGCATGTCACTGATCGTGACCGGCACCATCGGGATCGACTCGATCTACACGCCGCAGGGGCACGCCGAGGGCGTCCTGGGAGGGAGTTGCACGTACTTCGCGGCGGCGGCGTCGTTCTACGGCCCCGTGCGCCTGGTCGCGGCGGTGGGGGGGGACTGGCCGGACAGCCACCGGGCCGTGCTCGAACGCTTCGCGAACGTCGACCGCACGGGGCTCGAGGTCCGCCCGGCCTCCAAGACCTTCGCCTGGGGTGGGAAGTACCTGGGGGGCATGAACTCGCGCGAGACGCTGTACACGGAGCTGGGCGTGCTCGCCGAGCCGCCGCCCAAGGTGCCGGATCGGTTCAAGGACTCGCGCACGGTCTTCCTGGCCAACACGCACCCCGCGGTGCAGCTGGAGTTGCTCGAACAGTTCCCGGGGCGGACGCTGGCGGTCGCCGACACGATGGACCTGTGGATCAAGACCGCGCGCGAGCCGCTCGGGGCCCTGCTGAAGAAGGTCGACGGGCTGGTGCTCAACTTCGACGAGGCGGAGCTGCTGACCGGGCGCGCCAACACCGTCTCCGCGGCCCGGCGCCTGCTCGACCTGGGCCCCCGCTTCGTGGTCGTCAAGAAGGGCGAGCACGGCTGCATCATGGCCCACCGCGACGGGCTGGCCGCCATGCCCGCCTACCCCGTCGAAGAGGTCGTCGACCCCACCGGCGCGGGCGATAGCTTCGCGGGCGGGCTCATGGGGCACCTGGCGGCCGCGGCGGGCAACGACATCGGCTCCTTCGAGACCGTCCGGCGCGCCCTGGCCCACGGCACCGTCGCCGCCAGCTTCACCATCGAGGCCTTCAGCCTCGACGGCCTGGCCCGCCTGACACGCGAGGAGCTCGACGCCCGATTCCGCACCTTCGCCGAGATGATGCGCCTGCGCTGAGCCGGGCACGTGCCACGACTGTTCGGCTCGGCCAACGGTCGTGCGCGTGGGACTGCGATCGGGCGCACGGCGGTGCCCGGGGCGGCACGGTCGTGGCACACGATCGTGGCGCGGCGAGGGGAGTCCGTGGCGTCGCCACCACGGCGCCTCCGTCCCTATCCTCCGTCCGCCATGGCGATCATCGTCTTTCAGCACTGGGGAACGGGCCGGCCCGGCCGCGTCGGGCACACGCTCCGGGACCACGGGTTCAAGCTCGACGTGCGCACGCCGAACCTCTCGGAGGAGGAGGGTGGGCGGCCCGTGCCCATCGACCTGGAGAGCGTGCAGGGCGTGCTGGTCCTGGGCGGCCCCCAGAACGTGACCGACGCCGATCGCTACCCGTGGATGCGGCAGGAACTGGACTACGTCCGGCGGGCGCACGCCCTGGAACTGCCGGTGATCGGCATCTGCCTCGGGGCCCAGATGATCGCCCACGCCCTGGGAGGCCAGGTCGGCCAGCGGGAGAGGGCGCTCGTCGGCTTCGCGGAGTGTTCGCTCACGCCGGCGGGGCAGACCGAGCCGGTGCTGGCGGGAATCCGGTGGCGGAGCCCGCAGCTCTTCTGCTGCGGTCAGGAGGTCAAGCAGTTGCCGCCCGGGGCCGTGACGCTCGCCGGGAACAGGGCCACGCCGGTGCAGGCCTTCCGCGCGGGGCTGCGGACCTTCGGGTTCCTGTTCCACTTCGAGTGCGACCGCCCCATGCTGGACGACCTGCTGGGCGAGGCCCCCGAGATGCTCGCGGCCGCGGGCGTGGCCGCCGAGGCCGTGCGCCAGCAGGCCGACACCCACTACGCCGACTACGCCCGACTCTCCGACCGCCTCTGCGTCAACCTCGCGACGCTGTGCTTCCCGTTCCACGAGAAGCTGACGGCGTAGCGGCGGGCGCCGCGGGCGATCCGCCCGGCGGTCGCGCGTGCCGGCGTCCGGACCGGCCTCGAACAGCGGCACGGGTCACGGGCGGAGCGCCCGACGACCCGTGGCACCCGCAGCGCATCCGTCCGCGGGCTTCCGACCCGCGCCACTACTCGACGGTCAGCCTGGAGACAAAGTCGGCGAGCGCCTGCTTGAGGCGGGCCACCTCGTCGCGTCCCTCGCGGATCTTGCCGATCAGCTCCTCCAGGCGCGTTTCCTGCTCCGTCAGCTTCTGCATGTAGCGCGTGTAGAGCTGGCTGGTGCGGTCGATCGAGGCCATGTTGGAGCGGATGCGGTTCTGGTCCTCGCTGATGGAGGCCTGCTCGCGCTCCAGGTCGGCCAGGCGCCGCTCGGCGTCGGCGATCGCCGCCCGGCGCTGCTGCCCGTCCTGGAACGCCTTGAGCACGGCCTCGGACGCCTTGCCCTCCTTCTGATAGCGGAGCAGCGTGGGGTGGTCGAAGTCCAGCAGCCCGAGGGAGACGCGGTCGGTCCTCTCCTCGATCACGGGCAGCGACGCGGTCTGGCCCGGTTCCAGGAGAAGCTCGAAGCGGTAGTTGGCGGGCGTCTCCTGGGCGGGCTTCTCGGGCTTGACCAGCGTCATCGAGGTGTCGCGCGGGTGCTCGATCACGAGGGTCCGTCCGCGGGCCGCGTCCTTGCTCGTGAACTCGTAGGTCACCGTCCGCCGGTACTGCTGCGTCTGAAGCAGCACGCCGCTCACGATCCGCAGCCGCTGCACGTTGACGCTCGACTCGTCCTTGAGGAGGACCGCGGTTTCGAGGTCCACGGCGTACGACAGCAGGCGCGAGTCGTTGGGCGAGACGTGCCCGATCTGGGCGTCGCCCGCGTAGACGGCGCCGTCGTAGACGGCGACGGGCCCGGGGAGGAGCTGGAGGGAGGTGGTGTTGGTGAGGTCCACGCCGCGCATCGGGTGCTGCCCGCCCTCGGATCGGCTGTAGATGGAGACGCGTCGCGCGGCGACGCCCTGGTTGATGATGGGCAGCATGGCGGAGCGTTGGCGCTCGATGGTGACGGGGGCGTCGATCTCGTACTGGAAGACCTCGCCGGATTCCTGGGCCAGGGCCGCGGCCCGGGCGGCGAACTCCGTCATCTCCTCCGCCCCGAGCATGCGGTCGGCGGATTGCAGCGCCTTGCCGAGCTCGAACGCGCGAGCCTCGGCTGCAGCAGGTGCCGCGGGCCGTCCCGCGACCGACTCGGATCGGCGCGCGGCGAACCGGGCCCGCGCGTCGGCCATCGCGTCCATCGGCCTCTCCCCGGCGCTCAGCTCGTAGAGGCGGGGCAGAGCGGCGGCGACCTGGGGGACGGGCAGGTCGGGGCGCTCGATGTAGAGGGGCTGGTAGAGGTCCATGGTGAAACTGACGGGCCGGCCCGAGACCAGCGACAACCTGACGTCGTTCCAGTCGCCGTCGGTCGTGTTCTCGACGATGGCCCATCCCTGGACGGAGGCCGCCGCGCCGCGCGGGGAGGGTCCGGTGTCGGGAAGGACGAGGCGGTAACTGACCTTCCAGACGGGCATCTCGTGGATGTAGCCGACGTGGATCTCGCGTCCTGGGGGCCCGCTGGTGACGATCTCGACGGCCTTGGTGCGGTCGGCGCGGTGCTCGGCGAGTGCGGCCAGGGCCATCTCGAGTTCGGTCTTGAGGGCGGGGTCGTCGATTCGGATGGCGCGGGCGTCGAGGAGGTTGAGGGTCTGGATGCCGGTGGGCGTGAGGAGGGAGAGGTAGGGGACGCCGACGAGTTGCTGGGCGGTGCCCTGGGCCTGCATGCGGACTTCGCCGCCGATGATCTGCCCGGTGATGGTGATGCCGCCCTGCATGGTCATGGTGACGGGCGTGCCGCGGAGGCGCGCGAGGATGGTGCCCAGGGCGGGCTCGTCGGAGAGGTCGATGCCGAAACTCGCGAGCCGGCGGGCGAGGGGCTCCTTGGAGCCGTAGGCGACGTTGTCGATGCGTCCCTGGCCCGAGAGGTCGAGGACGACCATGGACTTGAGGATGTCGTTGACCTGCTCGGTGCGCACGCGGAGCTGGATGCGGGCGTCGGCGCCGACGACGCCGCGACGCTCGAAGCCGCCGACGCCGGAGCGGTAGAGCGTGATCCTGCGGATGGGGAGCTCGTCGGCGGCGTCGGCGGCGTCGGCGCCGGCGGCGCGGGGCGTGGCGCCGGGGGCCTGGGCCAGCGCGGCGACGGGGACGCCGGCGAGGAGGACAAGGGCGGCGAGGCGCGTGCGGACGGGTAAGCGGCTCATGGTCGACCTCCGGGATTGGCGGCTCAGCGGGCCGCGACCGTCTTGGACGGACGCCGCGGGCCGCGGGTTCCGCCCAATCATCCCACATCCGCCGGGCCCGTGCGCGGCGTGACCGAGCCGTGACAATCCCGCCCGCGGCTAGAGTTGCGCGATGCGCGTACCGGTCATCGAGGGGCCCGCGGCGACGGGCGTCATGGGCGACCAACTCCGCCGCGCCCTGGCCCGCGACCTTGCCAACGCCGTGCGCGGCGAGGTGCGTTTCGATGCGCACAACCGCATGCTCTACGCGACCGATGCGTCGCTCTACCAGGTCGAGCCCGTGGGCGTGGTCATCCCGGCGGACGTCGACGACGCCGCCGAGGCCGCGAGGTTCTGCCTGGCGCGGGGGGTGCCCATCCTGCCGCGGGGCGGGGGGACCAGCCTCGCCGGGCAGTGCACCGGTTCGGCCGTCGTGCTCGACCTCTCCCCCAACTGCCGGCGCCTGCTGGAGGTCGGCGAGGGGTGGTGCCGCGTCGAGCCCGGGATCACGGTCGACGACCTCAACGACGAACTGGCGCGCACGGGCCTGTTCTTCGCGCCCGACCCGGCGACCAGCCGGCACGCGACGGTGGGGGGGTGCATCGGCAACAACGCCGCGGGCGGGCGCTCGATCGTGTACGGGCGCACGTCCGAGAGCCTGATCGGCGTGGACGCGTGCCTGGGCGACGGATCGCGCGTGATGCTCGAGCGCGGGGCGGCGGGGCGGGATCCGCGGGTCGGCGCGCTCGGCGAGGGCGTGGCCCGGGTGGTGCGCGAGCACGCCGGGCTGATCGACCGGCGGTTCCCCAGGACCATCCGGCGCAACGCCGGGTACAACCTCGACCTCATGCTCGCGCAGGCGCGCGCGCCGTTCGAGCGTGGGCCGCTGGACAACCTGAACCTGGCCCACCTGGTGTGCGGGAGCGAGGGGACGCTGGCCCTGACGCTGGGGGCGACGCTGAGGCTGCATCCGCGCCCGCGCGCGCGCGGGCTGGCGGTGATCGGGTTCGGGTCCCTGGACGACGCGATCGGGATGGTCGGGCCCATCCTGGGCACGGGCCCTTCGGCGGTGGAACTGCTCGACGACATGATCATCGGGTTGGCCCGCGCCAACGCCGAGTACCGGCGCTACGTCGACCTGCTGCCCGCGAGCGCGGGGCGGACGCCCGCGGCGGTGCTGTACGTCGAGTACTCGGAGGTCGCCGGGGGGCTCCCGCTCGCAGAGGGGTTCGCGGCCCTGCGGGGGGCGGCCGGGAGCGCGCCGGTGCGCGAATACACCGGCGCCGAGGCGATGCTGGCGGCGTGGAAGCTGCGCAAGGCGGGCGAGCCGCTGCTCCACGGCGTGCCGGGGGACCGCAAGCCGGTCACCTTCGTGGAGGACAACGCGGTGCCCGTGGAGCGACTGGGCGAGTTCGTGCGCCGATTCCGGGCGATCGTCGAACGGCACGGAACCCGGGCCTCGTTCTGGGCGCACGCCTCCGTCGGCGTGCTGCACGTGCGCCCGCTGCTGAACCTGCGCGACGAGGACGACCGGCGGCGGATGCGCGAGATCGCCGTGGAGGTGGCGGACCTGGCCCGCGAGCTGGGCGGCGTGATGTCGGGCGAGCACGGCGACGGGCGCGTGCGCGGGCCCCTGCTGGAGCGGTTCTACGGGCCCGAGCTCATGGACGCGTTCCGGCGCATCAAAGCGCTGTTCGACCCGCACAACCTGTTCAACCCGGGGAACATCGTGCGGCCCGGGCCGATCGGGTCGATCACGGAGCGGGTGCGGGTCAGGCCGGACCCGGCCCGCCCCGCGGTGGACGCTCCGGGCGTGGACACCGCCTTCGACTTCGGCGACCAGCACGGGCTGCGGGGCGCGGCGGAGATGTGCAACGGGGCGGGGGTGTGCCGCAAGAAGTCGGGCGGCACCATGTGCCCCAGCTACATGGCGACGCTCGACGAGCGGCACTCGGCGCGGGGTCGGGGCAACGCCCTGCGCCTGGCGATCACGGGGCAGTTCACGGGTCCCGGGGCGCCGGGCTCCGGCCCGAATGCCCGCGGATCGCGGGATCCGAGCGCCCCAGCCCCCTGGAACGACGCGGAGACACTCGCGACGCTGGACCTGTGCCTGTCGTGCAAGGCGTGCAAGAGCGAGTGCCCGAGCAACGTCGACATCGCGCGCCTGAAGGCGGAGTACCTGGCCCAGGGGCACCGGTCGCGGGGGCGCCCGACCCTCGAAGCGGTGCTCTTCTCGCGGGTTCGCGGGGTGGCGAGGGCGGGGTCGTGGGCGCCCGGGCTGGTGAACGCGATCAACAGGTTCGGGCCGGTGCGCGCGCTGATGGAGCGGCTGACGGGGATCGACCGGAGGCGATCGTTGCCGCTGGCGGCGACGCCCCTTCCCGTGCTGCTCGGGCGCGAGGGGCTGCCGGGCGGGCCCGCGGGGTCGCCCGAGGTCGCGATCTTCGGCGACTGCTTCACGACGTACTCGGAGCCCTCGATCGGGGTGGCGACGGCGCGGGTGCTGCGGGCCCTGGGGTACGGCGTGCGGCTGGTCGACGCGGGGTGCTGCCAGCGACCGGCGATCTCGATGGGCGTTCTCGACGGGGCGGTCGAGGAGGCCGGGCGCACGCTGGAGCGGCTGGAGTCGGTGGTCGCCGACGCTGGGGTGCGAGCGATCGTCGTCTGCGAGCCGTCGTGCCTTTCGGCGTTGAAGGACGACTGGCTGTCGCTGCGGATTGGCGCCTCGATCGGCACGCGCCGGGCGCTGGCCGACAAGGCCTTCCTTCCGGAGGAGTTCATCGAGCGATTCGCCGGAGAGCATCCGAGGGCGGTGGAATCGATCGTTGATCGCGACAGGGTGCCGGGGCGCATCGTGCTCCACGGGCACTGCCACCAGAAGGCGCTGTGGGGCGTCGAGAGCAGCGCGGCCCTGCTGCGACGGCTGGTCGGCGAGGGCCTGACGGTGCTGGACTCGGGGTGCTGCGGGATGGCGGGGAGCTTCGGGCTCCTCAAACGCCGCTTCGATCTGTCGATGAAGATCGGCGGGCTCGGTCTGTTCCCGGCGATCCGCGCGGCGCGGGATGCGGCCGTGGCGGCTCCGGGCGCGTCGTGCCGGCACCAGGTGCTGGATGGCACGGGCGTGCGCGCGCGGCACCCGATCGAGATCCTGGCCGCGGCGTTGGCCGATTGACGACCCCGAAGGTGTGCGAGGCGGCGGCCCCGGCGGAGAGGCGGGACGCGTGTCCCACCCAAGGCTCAGCGTGCATCGGGGCGGGAGTCTGTGACACCCTTGGTCGCGGGGTCGTAGATGTAGATCATTCCGGGCACTTCGGGCTTGCAGGCCTTGTGGGAGGCGTCGCAGCGCGGGGGAGTGGAGGTGAGGCCGCAGGCGCAGATGAAGAGAGACTTGCCGTCCTTGGGGAAGTCGGCGGGGTCGATGCGGTAGGGCGCGGTCTGTTCGTGGCGGACGAGTCGTGCCATGGGCGTTCTCAGATGGGGCTGGGGACGGAGCGGAGGATGGTGTTGAGGACGTTCTCGGTGTGGCTGCCGTTGCGGCTCGACAGGGCCGAGCGTGTGATGACGCGGTGGGCGCAGACGGCGACGACGTTGGCGAGGATGTCCTCGGGGATGACGTAGTGGCGTCCCTGGTAGAGGGCGGTGGCGCGAGCGGCCTGGGCGAGGGCGAGGGAGCCGCGTGGGGAGAGCCCGACCTCGACCTGCTCGTGGCGTCGTGTGGCGGTGGCGAAGGCGACGACGTAGTCGAGGAGTGAGCGGTCGAGGCGGACGCGGTCGACTTCCTGCTGGAGGGCGATGACGTCGTCGCGGTGGAGGACCGGGGCGAGGTCGGGGAGGGAGGTGAGGAAGGGTCGGAGGTCGAGGATGCGTGCCTCGTCGGCGGGGCTGGGGTAGCCGATGCTGATCCGCATGAGGAAGCGGTCGAGCTGGTTCTCGGGGAGGAGGTAGGTGCCCTCGAACTCGTAGGGGTTCTGGGTGGCGACGACCATGAAGGGCTGTTCGAGGGTCATGACCTTTCCGTCGACGGAGACGGAGGCCTCGTTCATGGCTTCGAGGAGGGCGGTCTGTGTGCGCGGGGTGGCGCGGTTGATCTCGTCGGCGAGGACGATGTTGGCGAAGATGGGGCCGCGCTTGAAGGTGAAGTCTCCGGTGGCGCGGTCGAAGACGCTGACGCCGGTGACGTCGGAGGGGAGGAGGTCGGGGGTGAGTTGGATCCGGCTGAAGGAGCAGTCGATGGACCGGGCCAGGGCGGTGGCCAGGACGGTCTTGCCGACGCCCGGGACGTCTTCGATGAGGAGGTGCCCGCGGGCCAGGAGGCAGCAGATGGCCCGGTCGACGGTGCCGGCGTGCCCGAGGAAGACGCGCTCGATGTTGGCCTTGAGTCGGGCCAGCTGGTCGCGGACGTGGGGGGCGTCGGCGGCGGCCTGGGGGACGGTTTCGGGTCGGGGGCTCACTGCATCGATCGTAGGGGTCCGTTGGGCGGGCGTGCGGTGGATCACGCCATCCGATACGCTGTGCGGGGTCGGAGCGGTTTCTCGCTGGAGCGGATGCAGGAGCCCACGGATCAAGTCGGCGCGGGCGGGGGTGGCGAGGCCCCGGGCGATGGCGCGTCCAGCGCGGATCGGTCGGCGCGGCTGCTGGCCCGGGAGCTGACCGGCGACCTGCCGTGCGTCGTGTGCAAGTACAACCTCCGGGGGCTGTCGATCCGAGCGGTGTGCCCGGAGTGCGGGGCGGCGGTGCGGGCGACGCTCCTGGCGCTGGTCGACCCGCAGGCGGACGAGCTGCGGCCCATCCGGTTCCCGCGGCTGACGGCGTGGGGGCTGCTGCTGTGGGCGGGGGCCCAGGCGCTGGCGGCGCTGGTGGTGTGGGTGGCGCGCCTGGCGGAGGTGGCGTCGCTGGCGGGGGCTGTGCCGGCGGTGCTCGGGCGGTCGGGCGCGGTGGCGCCGTGGCTGATCGTGCTGGCCGGGGTCGGGGCCTTGGGGCTGGTGCGTCCGCACGCGGGGCTGGCGGGGCTGCGGTCGGCGGCGTCGCTGGCGGGGGTGGTGGCCTACCTCGCGCTGGGGTACCTGGCCTATGCGATTCACGTCCGCATCGACGGCAACACGCCCACGCCCTACGTCGACGCGGGGCACCTGGCGTCGCTGCGTGAGATGCTGCGGCTGATGTGGATCGCGGTGGCGGGGTTCGTCGTGCTGGCGCTGCAGCGGAACCTGCGGATGCTCGTGGCGCGATCGCTGGTGATCCGGACCGGGCGCGTGGAGCGGCAGGCGCCCCAGGCGCTGCTGGCGTCGCTGGCGGTGATGGGGGGGGGGTCGCTGGCGCGGCTGGCGGGGGCGGGCACGGGCGAGTCGTGGAGCCTGCTGACGATCGGGGGCACGGTGCTGGTGGCGGTGGGGGCGATGCTGTTCACGATCGGGCTGGTGGGCGTGCTGCTCGATTGCGTGCAGGCGCGGGGGGCGATTGCGAGGCCGCCGCTGTCGCTGGGCGGGATCACGGGCGAACCGAGGCGGTGAGGCCGCAACAATGGTGCATGGCGGACCGGTCCCGGTTGAGCGATGCGGAGCGGGCGCGGTTCGACGCGCTCCTGGAGGAGGCGATCGAGGAGTTGCCCGAGGCGCTGCGGTCGCTGATGGAGCACGTGCCGGTGATCGCGATCGACGCGCCGACGCCGGCGTTGCTGGCGGAGATGGGGGTGCCGCCGGAGCGGTTCGAGGAGGAGGCGACGGCTCTGTGCGGGCTGCACTCGGGGCGTTCGAACCTGGAGCGGTCGGTGGAGCACTCGGGGGAGGCGCCGCCCAACATCCACCTGTTCCGGGTGGGGATCATCAACGAGGCGTTCCAGGGTGGGCGGTGGTGGGGGCGCCCTGACGCGGACGACCTGGTGTTCGAGCAGATCTGGGTTACGCTGCTGCACGAGATCGGGCACCAGTTCGGGCTGGACGAGGACGACCTGGAGCGTCTGGGCTACGCCTGACGTAGGCTTGCCCGGCACAGGAGCAGGCACATGCGTCGATGGATGGCGGCGTTGGCGTGGTGGTGCATCGCGGGTTCGGCGTGGGCTCAGCGGGTGCAGGTGGGGCTGGTGGAGATCGAGGGCGCGCCGGCGGGGGCGCCCGGGGCGCTGGACTGGCTGTCGGGGGGCGAGCCGACGTTCCGGCACATCCTGGGCGGTCTGCACGCGGCATCGAAGGACCCGTCGCTGCGGTCGGTCGTGGTGCGCCTCAAGGACGCCGAGCTGGGCGCCACGCAGACCGAGGAGCTGGGGGAGGCGATCGCGGCGCTGCGGCGTTCGGGCAAGCAGGTGGTGGTGTACGCGGACCTGTTCGGGGCGACGGAGTTGCTGCTGGGGTCGTACGCGGATCGCGTGCTGGCCCAGCCGGGGGCGCCGGTGTCGCTGCCTGGGCTGTACATGGAGGAGATGTTCCTGGCGGACACGCTGGCGTGGGTGGGGCTGAGGCCCGATTTCGTGCAGGTGGGGGACTACAAGGGGGCGAGCGAGGCGTTGGCGCGGAACGCGCCGAGCAAGGAGTGGGACGAGAACATCAACGGGCTGCTGGACGGGCTGTACGGGCAGATGACCCGGCGTCTGCGCGAGGGGCGCGGGCTGGACGCGGCGGGGCTGGACGCCGCGATGGAATCCGCATGGCTCGCCGACGCCGGCGGGGCGAGGGAGGCGCGGCTGATCGACGAGGAGGTCGACCTGGCGGTGCTCGACGCGCACCTGGCGGCGGGCCTGGGGGCCGAGGTGGAGTGGCGGCACGACCTGGTCCGGACGGGCGAGGCGAAGCTGGACATGAGCAACCCGCTGGCGATCTTCCAGGTGCTGAGCAAGCGCCCCGAGCGCGGGGCCACGGGGCCCACGATCGCGGTGCTGCACCTGTCGGGGACGATCGTGGACGGCGAGTCGAGCGTCGGCGGGCTGCTGGGCGGGGAGACCATCGGCAGCCGCGGCGTGCGCCGCGAGCTGGAGGCGATCCTCGGCGACGAGAACGTGAAGGGATTGATCGTTCGGATCGACTCGCCGGGCGGGTCGGCGACGGCGAGCGAGGTGATCTGGCAGGGGCTGCGGCGCGTGGCGGAGCACAAGCCGGTGTGGGCGAGCGTGGGGTCGATGGCGGCGAGCGGGGGGTACTACGTCGCGGTGGCGTGCGACCGGATCTACGTGAACCCGTCGAGCATCGTGGGGTCGATCGGGGTGGTGGGCGGGAAGATCGGGATGGGCGGGCTGTACGATTGGGCGAAGGTGGGGGTGGTGGCGCGGGCCCGCGGGCCTCGGGCCTCGATGTTGTCGACGGTCGGGGGGTGGACCGACGCCGAGCGGGCCCTGGTCCGCGCGAAGATGACCGAGACGTACGAGCTGTTCACGAGCCGCGTAAGCGCGGGGCGGCCGGGGATCGACCTGTCGCGGACGGCGGAGGGTCGGCTGTTCGAGGGGGGGCGCGCGGTGGATCTGCGGATGGCGGACCGGGTGGGGGGGCTGCACGCGGCGATCGCGGACCTTGCGGCGTCACTGGGGCTGGACCAGTACGACGTGATGGACTTTCCGGCACCCCGGAGCCTGGACGAGGTGATCGAGGAGGCGGTGAGGGGCATGCCGTTCCTGTCGGCGCCGCGCGTCGAGTGGGGGGTGCCGCTGGCGGCGGCGGCCCGCGAGGTGCTGGGGCCCCGGGCGTGGCGGCAGGTGCGGTCGCAGGCCGAGGCCCTGGCGCTGCTCCGGCGGACGCCCGTGGTGCTCGTCAGCCCGCGGGCTCTCGTGTTCCGCTGAGGCGGGCCGATAAGCCGGCGAGCGGCGGGCGGGTGGGTGCGGCGGCGTCGATCGGCGGGGAACGCCCGTCGTGGGCGTGCGTATCGACTCGCGGAACGCCGATGCGTTCCTCTCGGAGGCAAGGATGCCCGGCGATCGACGATTGGCGGAGTACAGGGCGCTGTGGTCGCGGTTCTGGCGTGACTGGCAGTCGCGTCGCTCGCTGCGCCCCACGGGCCCGCTGCTGGAGGGCGAGGTGTGGGGGCTGCTCATCGAGCACTACACGAGCCCCGGCCGGTTCTACCACACGCTCGACCACGTGGTGGGGATGGTGCGGCAGGTGCGCGAGCTGCGGGGCAGCGTGCAGCTGGGCACGCTGCCCGAGGCCGACCTGCGGAGCGTGGATTTCGACCTGCTCGAGCTGGCGGTGTGGTTCCACGACGCGGTGTACGAGGTGGGGGCCGAGGACAATGAGGTGCGGAGCGCGGACCTGGCGGCGGGTGCGGCGCGGGCCATGGGGTTCTCCGAGGCGCAGGTCGACCGGATCAAGGACCTCGTGCTTCAGTCGGCGCACCGGGCACCGGCGACGACGTTCGCGGCCCGGCTCATGTGCGACATCGACCTGGTGCTGCTCGGGCTGCCCTGGGAGCAGTTCGTCGCGGGCATGGACCTGATCCGGCGCGAGTGCGCCCCCATGCCGCGGGCGGCGAGCCAGTTCGAACGGGCGGCGATGCTGCGCTCGTTCCTCTCGCGGGCGTCGATCTACCAGACGGCGCTCTACCGCGAGCGGTTCGAGGCCCGGGCCCGCGAGAACATCGACCGGTTCATCCGCGAGCAGGGCATGTGAAGCCGCGGGCCTCGGACCCCACGAGCATGCCCCCCTCGGAGCGGGGGGCATGCCACGCGGCGCTGGGTCAGTGGCGCGAGTCGGAAGTCCGTGGACGGAGGGCTCCGGGTGCCACGGGTCATCGGGCGCTTCGCCCGTGACCCGTGCGGCTGTTCGAGGCCGGTCCGGCGCTGGCACGGGCGATCCGCAAGGCGGATCGCCCGTGGCACCCGCGGCGCCCGCCTGCACCTTGGTGCACGTTCTTCCGGCTCGCGCCACGAGTGGTGTGTGTCGGAAGTCCGTGGACGGGCCACTCCGGGTGCCACGGGTCATCGGGCGCTTCGCCCGATGACCCGTGCGGCGGTTCGAGGCCCGTCCGGAGGCCGGCACGGGCGATCCGCAAGGCGGATCGCCCGTGGCACCCGGGGCACCCGCCGGTGCCTTGGTGCGCGTTCTTCCGACTCACGCCACGAGTGAGGCGTGTTGGAAGTCCGTGGGTGGATGCGCTCCGGGTGCCACGGGTCATCGGGCGCTTCGCCCGTGACCCGTGCGGCGGTTCGAGGCCGGTCCGGAGGCCGGCACGGGCGATCCGCAAGGCGGATCGCCCGTGGCACCCGGGGCACCCGCCGGTGCCTTGGTGCGCGTTCTTCCGACTCACGCCACGAGTGAGGCGTGTTGGAAGTCCGTGGGTGGATGCGCTCCGGGTGCCACGGGTCATCGGGCGCTTCGCCCGTGACCCGTGCGGCGGTTCGAGGCCGGTCCGGAGGCCGGCACGGGCGAGCCGCCGGGCGGCTCGCCCGTGGCACCCGCGGCGTCCGCCGGCGCCTTGGTGCGCGTTCTTGCGACTCGCACGACGAGTGGGGCGTGTTGGAAGTCCGTGGGTGGATGCGCTCACGCCGGGTATCAGACGGTCGTGATTTCCTTGCACTTCTCGTCGGTGCGCTTGTCGACGTCGTCCTCGCACTTCTTGAGGAGGTCCTGGATCTCCTTCTTGAGCGTCTCGATCTCGTCCTCGGGGTAGTGCTTGGCCGCGCTGTTCTTGAGCGCGTCGGCGTGCTTGTTGGCGTCTCGGCGGACGTTGCGGAGGGCGACCTTCTGCTCCTCGGCGACCTTCTTGGCGCGGGCGACGAGCTTGGCGCGGGTCTCGGAGGTCAACGCGGGGATCACCAGACGGATCTGCTTGCTCTCGACGATCGGATTGAGCCCGAGGCCGGAGGCCTGGATGGCCTCCTTGATCGCGCCCACGGAGCCGGCGTCGAAGGGCTTGATCAGGATCTGGTTGGCTTCGGGGCAGGAGATGCTCGCCAGTCCCTTGAGCTCGGTGGGCGAGCCGTAGTAGTCGACCTTGAGCGAGTCGACCATGGCGGGCGAGGCGCGCCCGGTCCGCAGCCCCCGCAGCTCGTGATTGAGGTATTCGACCGCCTTCTCCATGGATTCCTCGGCCTCGAGCAGGATCGTGTCAGGGTCGGTGGACATGGAGGCTCCTTCGGGCTCCGCGGGGATGGTCCGGGGCCCGCATGAAGATAGGCGGGGCGGGGGCAAACCCCCGGGGGAGGCGGTTTCAGGGGTGGACGAGCGTGCCGATGGGTTCGCCCGCGGCCGCGCGGCGGATGTTGCCGGGCTTGGAGAACTCGAAGACGAGGATCGGCACGCCCCGCTCCTGGCAGAGGGCGAACGCCGTGGCGTCCATGACCTTCAGTCCCTTGGCGAGGGCGTCGGCGAAGGTGAGCCTGTCGAAGCGGGTGGCCTTCGGGTCCTTCCTGGGGTCGGCGGAATAGACGCCGTCGACCTTGGTGGCCTTGAGGAGGACCTGGCACTCGAGCTCGGCGGCCCTGAGGGCGGCGGTGGTGTCGGTGGTGAAGAAGGGGTGCCCGGTCCCGCCCGCGAGGACCAGGACGGTGCCGCGGTCCAGCAAAGCGAGGCCCCGCGTGCGGTCGAAGGGATCGACCACGCCGCGCACCGGGGCCGCGGACATCACCTCGGTCGGCGTGCCCAGCGCGGCGAGTCGCTCCCTGAGGGCCAGGGCGTTGATGACGGTGCCGAGCATGCCCATCTGGTCTGCGGTGGCCTGTCGGATGGCGCCGGCCCTGGCCAGTTCGGCGCCGCGGATGAGATTGCCGCCTCCGACCACGACGGCGAGCTGGGCCCCCGCCCTGGTGGCGCCGGCGAGTTCCCCGGCGATGGAGGTGAGCTCGTCGGCGTCGATGCCGAAGCCCCCGGGTTTGCAGAACGACTCCCCGGTGATCTTGACCAGGACTCGGCGGTAGGGGCCCGTGGGGCGGTCGAGGGTGGGGGTCATGGGCGGTAGTAAAGGCGATCCGGGGTGCCCGGTGCAACCCGGAGGGGTGGGGGCGGGTAGACCCACGGAACGGCGCCGGCTCGCGATTGTCGGCGAACCGGCGGCGGGAGAGGCACGAACAGGCGGGGGTCGGCGGCGGCGGGCGGCTCGTGGGGCGAGCCGCGGCCTCCCGAGCGGACCCCGAGGGTCCCGGGACCGAACGCCGACCTCCTACCGTCCTGTTCGCCCGGTGGTGCCCGCGGCCGGGGACCGCCGACAGACGCTGGCAGAGGGCCCTCCGAGCAGCATGACCCCGACCCCGGCCCAACCCGGAGTTTCGCCCGACGCCCGGGGCGTGGACCTGCCGGCGACGCTGTGGCATCGGGTTCGCAAGTGGTTGTGGCGTGCGACGGTCGCGGGGGCCGTGGTCTCGATCGTGTCGCACCTGCTGTTCCTGGTGCTGTCCGGGTTCCTGTTCTTCGGTCGCTCGGCGGGGTCGGTCGCCGGCGGCACGACCTTCGAGCTGGCGGTGGTGTCGGAGGCGGAGTTGGCCGAGTTGCAGGCCGCGGCGGAGGACGCGCAGCCCATGGTCCCCGAGGCCAGCGCGGAGACCAGCCCGGAGCCGCTGGAGCAGTCGACGGCCCCCGAGGCGGGTGAGGCGCTGGGGGGCGTCGAGGAGCTTGGGGCGGAGGGGCTGGGCGGGGCGGGTGACATCGGCACGTCGATCGGGTCGGGGATCGGGGGAGCGTCGGGGGGCGCCTCGTTCTTCGGCCTCGAGGCCCAGGGGCAACGGTTCGCGTACATCGTCGACGTGTCGGGCTCGATGGGCGTGGGGGGCAAGATCGACGCGCTGCGGCGCGAGCTGACCAACTCCGTGCGCGAGCTCGACGCCAACGCGTCGTTCCTGGTGATTCCCTTCTCCGACGTGGCGTTCGAGCTGGACGGGCGACAGGGCTGGCATGAGGCGACCGAGGGAGGCAAGCGCTGGTCGGCGCGAGCGATCGCGCGGCTGGAGCCGATGGCGGGCACCAAGCCGGATGGCGGGTTCCAGATCGCGCTGGGGCTGCGTCCCAAGCCCGACGCGATCTTCTTCATGACCGACGGCGAGTTCGAGCCGGGCGTGGCCGACGTCGTCGCCCGGCTGAACCGCGACCTGCGGGTGCCGATCCACTGCATCTGCTTCGTGAGCCAGGCGTCGGAGCCGCTGATGCGGAAGATCGCCAAGGATTCGGGCGGGTCGTACGGGTTTGTGCCCGGGGCGGGGGGCCCGTGATGCTCGCGCTGCCGATCGCCCTCGTGGCCCTTGCGACCCAGCCCGAGCTGGCGCTGCGCGGACACCGCGAGGCGCCGCCCGGGGCCGTCTCGGCGGTGGGGGTGGACGGCGTGTCGGCGGGGTCTGACGCGCCGGTGCTCGTGGGCTGGGACATCGTGGCGGAACTGCCCGAGGAGTGGCGGGAGCCGGGGCGGGAGTGGGCGGAACTGGCGGATGCCCTGTGGCGGGCCCGGGTGCGCCTGGAACGGGGCGACTTCGCCCTCGCGGAGCGCACGCTGGAACCTTGGCTGCCCAAGGTGCGGGGGAGGCGTGGCCCGACCGCGATGCTGGTGGGGGACGGCCTGCTGCGGTGCCGGTTGCGGCGCGGGGCGCGGACGTCGGCGATCGACGCGTGGCTGACCTGGCTGGCCGCGGGCGACGGGTCGCCGGCGCTGCATCTTGACTCGGGTCGGCCCGTCGCGTCGCGGTCCGAGGACCCGGCGGTGGTGCCCGACGCGGGGCTTGGGCTCGTGCCCGAGCTGCCGCCGATGTGGCTCGACACGCCAGCGGTGCGGGCCCTGGGCGAGGCGGCGTCGCCGGAGACGTCGGCCTCGTGGGGTGTGCTGGCGCAGGCGTACAAGGCGTCGGCGGCGACGGAGGGCGGGTCGACGCCGGACCTGGCGCCTCTGCTGGCGGCGGTCACGGGCCCGGCGACCGCCGACCTTCGGTCGCAGGGTGTGCGGCTGGTGGCCGCGGTGGTGCTGTCGCGCGCGGGCGATGCGCGGCAGCGCGACCAGGCCCGGGGCGTGCTGCTCTCGCTGTCGGCGCTGGACGAGCGCCCGTGGGTGGAGGCGTGGCGCCGGGCGGCGATCGGGCGCTCGCTGCTGCGAGAGCCGGAGCGTGAACGGCGCCTGGAGGGCGTGCTGGAGATGCTGCACGTCCCCGCCCGGTTGCCCGAGGCCAGCCCCTACCTGACGGGGTTGGTGCTCGCGGAGTCGGCGGTGGCGATGCGCGAGTTGGGCGACGCCGCCGCCGGCGAGCGGCTCTACCAGGAGTTCGCGGCCCTGGGGGACACGCACCCGGCGTGGCAGTGGGCCCCGATCCGCGGGTGGGGCCGTGCGGCTCCCGCGCGGCCCGCCGCGAGCAACGGAACGACCGATCCCGCCGCAACCCCGACCGAACCCGGAGTCCCGCCGCCGTGACGACCTCACCCGTATTCGCCGTTCTGACCCAGGCCTGGACGCTCGCGCAGGCCCCCCCCGCCGCGCCGGCGGGGCCCGCGGGGCGTTCGCTGCTGCAGTACATCCACGGCGGGGGGTACATCGGCTACGTGATCATCCTGCTCTCGATCGTCGCGGTGGCGTTGGCGCTGGTGAACCTGATCCGGCTGCGGCTGGAGCGTCTGGCGCCGCCCGAGTCGGTCGAGTCGCTTCGGCGCCTGGTGCGCGAGAACCAGGTGGCCCGAGCGGGCGAGTTCTGCCGGTCGGAGGAGAACGAGTCGTTCCTCACGCGCGTGTTCGGGGCGGCCCTGGCCCGCTGCCAGCGTTCGCCGTTCGGCATGCTCGAGATCCGGTCGGCCCTCGAGGAGTCGGGCCGGACGGAGCTGGACCGGCTTCAGCGGGCCAACGACGTGATCGGGCTGATCGCGGCGGTGGCGCCCATGCTGGGGCTGCTGGGGACGGTGGTGGGGATGGTGGGGGCCTTCGAGACCATCGCCGACACGGAGGGCGCCGCCAAGCCCTACCAGCTCGCCGGGTCGATCTCGCTGGCGCTGATCACGACGGTGCAGGGGCTGGTGGTGGCGATCCCGTGCACGGCGGTGCAGAGCCACTTCCGCGGGCGCGTCGAGCGTCTGGCGGGCGAGGTGGCGCAGGTCACGGAGGACCTGGCCCTTACGCTCGAGTCGGGGGGCGAGGGGAAGCCGGCCCGCCCGGCGCCGCGAGCCGAACCCGCGCGCGAGGTCGGGGCCCGATGAACTTCCTGCCGGCACGCCGACGGCGCCTGCTCGCCTTCGACCTCACGCCGATGATCGACGTGACGCTGCAGCTGATCATCTTCTTCCTGCTCACGTCGCAGTTCACGCAGGCGTCGCGGACGGAGGTGGACCTTCCGGTGCAGGCTGGTGAGAGCCAGGCCAGGCCTCCGGACGCGCCGATCTTCATCGACATCACGAAGGACGGGGCCTATCACCTCGAGGGCCGACCCGTGGGGCTGGAGCGGCTGGCGCAGGTGGTGTCGCGGCGGGTGCGGACGGCGCCGCCGGGCCGCCCGCCCGAGTTCATCGTGCGGGCCGACCGAGCGGCGCGGGCGGCGTCGGTCAACGACCTGGCGGCGCGGCTGACGCAGATGGGGGTGCGCGGCTGGAAGCTGGCGACGGACGCCACGCCTGGGGGGCGGGCCCCATGAGGTTCATCCGGCACGCCGACGAGCACCGTGAGTACCGCCTGCCGCTTACGAGCATGATCGACGTGGTGTTCCTGCTGCTGATCTACTTCATCATCACGAACACGTTCACGGCTCCGGAGTCGCGCCTGAGCTCGGCGCTGCAGGCGGAGCGCCAGGGCCCGGGCCAGCAGGCGGACTTTTCGCCCCAGGTGGTGCACGTCGAGATGATCGAGGGCGAGCCGGGGTTCCGCGTGGGCGAGCGGGTCGTGCGCCGGCAGGCGGACCTGCGCGACGTGGTGTCGCGCCTGCGGAAGGAGTCGGGCGTCTTCGTGCGCGTGCGGAGCGACGTGCCGGTGTCGGCGGTGGCGGCCGCCCTCCAGGCGTGCAAGGACTCGGGGTTCGCGAAGGTCAGTTATGTCCCGGCCCGGTAGCGCCATCCTCGCCCTGCTTGGGGCCCTCTCGCCGGCGGCGATCGCGGCGGCGCAGACGGACCCGCCCGACCAGTTGCCCGAGGCCAGGCCCGTGTGGGCGCCGGCATCGACCGAGCCGGCCGACCCGACCTCGCCCGACGCGGGGCTGGAGCGGTTCCTGTCCGAGCGGCGTCTCGATGGGCTGCACGCGGCCCACCTGCGCCGGCAGTTGGCGGCGGCCCGCGGGGCGGACCGGCTGCGGGTCGCCGAACGCCTGGGGGCGATCTACGTCGCGCTGCTGTCGTCCACGACGGACGCGGCGACGCGCCAGCGGATCGAGGGCGAGGCGCGGGAGCTCATCCGCTCGGTGCCCGACGCCGAGTCGCTGGCGCTGCGGCTGGACCTGGCGAAGGTGACGTTCATCCAGGCCGAGGAGGTGGTGGAGCGGCACCGCATGAGGCTGGCGGAGGGGGCGGACCTGGGGGAGGCCCAGCGCGTGCTGCGGACGGTGCAGCCGGTGTTCGAGGAGATCGCGGTGCGGGCCGACGCGTCGCTGCAGCGGCTGGAGCGGCGCGTGTCCGACGTGAGGGCCGGGGAGGCGATGGACTTGCAGCAGCGGGTCGCCGAGGCGCGGCGCGTGCGCTCCATGTCGCGCTACTACTCGGGGTGGGCCCGCTACTACCTGGCGCTGACCACGGGCAACAAGGACCTGGCCCGCCAGGCCCTGGTCGACTTCGGCGTGCTCCTCAACGCCCAGCCTGGGCGGGCCCCCGCGCTCGATCGCGTGCCGCGGAACACCGTCCGTTTCGAGCACGTCTCGCGGGCGGTGATCGGCGTGGCGCTGTCGCTGGCGCTGCGGGGCGAGGCCTCGGAGGCCCTGCGCTGGATGCAGCTCCTGGAGCAGGCCGAGCAGTTGTCCCCGGCCGTGCGGGCCCAGATGCTGGCGCGGCGGCTGGTCGTGCTCGCCGCCGGGGGACGCTGGGCGGAGGTGGAGACGCTGGTCATGCTGGAGCGCCGGAGCGTGGAGACGTCCACGCCCAAGCCCCTGGAGGTCCGGGACGCCCGCCTGCTCGCGGTGCTGACGCTTGAGGCGCTGCCGGAGTTCAGCGGCGCGGAGGGCCGGCGCCGGGGCGGGGACCTGGTCATGGCCCTGGCCCAGACCAGTCTGGGCGACCTCATCGCCCGGGGCGAGGTCGGGCACGTGCTCGACCTGGTCAAGCGCTACGGCACGGCGCCCATGGGGGAGTCGGGGTTCGTGGTCGCGTACGTGCGCGGGCTCCACGCCTTCGACGTCGCCCGCGAGGAGCACCGGGCCGCGGGCGCCGGCGTCGAGGAGCCGACCTCCGACCCGGGGCTGGTCAACCGGTACGCCGAGGCGGCCCAGCTCCTGGAGCAGGCGGTCCGGGCCCACGACGCCGAGAAGTTTCCGGGAGATCGCGCCAAGGCCGCCGTCCGCGCCGGGATGGCCCACTACCTCGCGGACCGGCAGGAGCGGGCGGCGGATCTCTTCCAGCGGGCGGCGACGCTGGCGGCCCAGGCGGGGGGCGGCGAGCAGGCCCGCGACGACGAGCGCGAGGCGCTGTGGTACGCCATCGTGGCGCTCGACCGGGCGGTCGAGGGCGGGCGGCTGTCGCTCGTCGAGTCGCGCGACCGCCTGGCGACGCTCTTCCTGGAGCGGTTCCCGCACACGGAGCAGGCGGCCCGGCTTCTGCTCCGGCGCGCGGGCGAGGGGCTGAGCGACGAGCAGGCCGTCGAGGTGCTGCTGCGCGTCGAGGCGTCGTCGCCGGTGTACGCGTCGGCGCGGCGCGAGGCTGCCCGGCGCCTGTACCAGGTCTACGTGCGGTCCGGCGGCAAGGGGCGGGAGTTCGCGGGCGTCCGATTCGCCGACGTGGCCCAGGAGACGCTCGAACTGGACGCCCAGCCGGGGCAGGCCCTGGCCGAGGGCGCGGCCCCGACCGCGGTGCTCCGCGGGCGGCAGCTGGTCATGGTGCTGCTCGACATGCCCTCGCCCGACGTCCGGCGGGCGGAGCGAGCCCTGGAGCTGATGGAGTCGATCGCCGCCCGGCACGCGGTCGACCTCGGCGGGTTCCAGGACGAACTGACCTACCGGCGGATGCGGATCGCGCTGCTGCGCGGCGAGGAGGAGTCGGCGGTCCGCGCGCTGGACCTGCTGCGGGCCGCGGGCGGGCGCTACGCCCTGGCCGCGGAGCGCTTCATGCTGTCGCGGGCGCAGGAGGCGTTGCGTGCCCGCCCGGAGGACGCGTCGGCGGCGCGGGCGGTGGTGTCGCACGGGGCCCGCGTGCTCGTCGAGCTGGAGCGCTCGGAGGACGCGTGGTCGGGCGTGACCACGCCGATGGTGGCCTCGCAGGTCGCCGCCGCCGCCAGCCGGCTGTGGTCGGGCGAGCAGGACCGCTCGATGCTCGACCTGGCGCTCGAGCTGGACGGTCGTGCCGTGGCCAAGTCGCGGGCCTCGGGCGAGACGCTGCGCCGGCTCGCGGAGAACAGGGAATCGGCGGCGGACGAGGCGGGGGCGCTCGACGCCTGGCGCCTGCTTCTCTCGGCGTCGGCGCCGGGGGGCTCGCAGTGGTTCGAGGCCCGGTACCAGTCGCTGCGCCTGCTGGCGCGCCTGGACCGAGCGCGCTTCGACGAGGCGCTGGCGCAGCACAAGGTGCTGTACCCCAGCCTGGGCCCCGAGCCGTGGGGTGACAGGATCCGGGGGCTGGAGCAGGACCCGGGCGGGAAGGGGGGCGGGTGATCGAACCAGCCCTTTCCAGCGCCAGGGCCACGCCGATCGAGCGGTTCCTCGGCCCGGGTCGCGCCGGCGGCCCCACCACGCTCCTGTGGCTCCAGCCCGGGTACACCGACGCCGACGTGCTGGCGGCGCTCAACCTGGGCCTGGACCGGGTGAACCGGCACGCGGAGGCGGCGTCGCCCGAGGCCGACGAGGTGCGCCTGGCCCTGCACGCGGCGGCGGCGCTCCTGCTCGACCCCAGGACGCGGGGGCGCGCCAGGGGCGAGGGCGGGCTCGACGCCGCGGCCGCCCTCGAGCACGACGCGATCCTGACGCTGGCGATGTTCGGCGGCTGGAATCGCAAGGCGCTCCATCGCCTGACGCTCCTGGCGCACGCCCGCGGGCTGCCGTCGTCGCAGGTGTACGCCACGCTCTCCCGCCTGACGAGGCGATCGAACGCCGGCGCCGAGGCGGCTCCGGTACCGGCGGCCCCCGCGGCCGAGAGGCGCCGGGAGCCGTCCACCGATCCTGGGATGAGCATCCTCCGGCGCATCGTGATCGGGTTTGTCATCGTGGTGGCGGTGCTGGCGGTCGTCGGGGCGGCGGTGACGGTCTCGGTTCGGGCGTCCCGTGGCGGGCCGCGCCAGGCGGAGGCCCCCATCGCGCGGGCCGAGACGCAGATCCCCGAGCAGCTCTTCGCCGCGCCGGGCCAGGCGACGCCGCGCCCGGCGGCGTCGCCCCCCGCGAGCGCCACCGTGCTGGACGACGTCCGCGCCTGCCTGGACGGGCTGGCGGTGGACCCGGGCGAAGCCGTGGCCCGCTTCGACGAGGCGCTGGGGCGGTTGAGTGCCGCGTGGGCCGGGCTGGCCCCGGATCAGCGTGCCGCGACCCACCACGCCGTGGTCGAGTTCGTGCACCGCCTGCGCGGCGAACCGGACCTGGCCGCGTCGGCGGCGCGCTCGGTCGTGGCGCGCACGCCCCCGCCCGTCTCGCCCGGCGAGCCGCCGCGCCCGCCCGCCCCCGGTGACGTGTTGCGCTGGGCGTGGGGGTCGGGGATGGTGGCGCGCCTGGCGCAGGAGCGGGATTGGCCGGCCCGCATCGTGCAGTTGCTGCAGCGGGCCTCGGCGGAAGCCCCCTCGGCGTCGAGCGCCCCCGGCGCCTTCGAGCGCGGCGCCATGCTGGCGCTGGCGCGCATGGTGCCGACGCTGGTCCCGCGGACCGTCGCCGTCAACGTCGACGAAGACCGGGTGAAGGCGTGGACGGAGTGGGGCGCGTGCGTCGCGGCCGCGGCGCCGGACGAGGCGGGCGCCGACCGCATGCTCCTGGCGGCGCTCGACGCCCTCATGCTCGACGGGCCCGAGCCGCACGCCGACCGGACCACTTTCGACGTGCTGACGTGGCTGGGCGGGCGCGTGCGGTTCTCGCGCGGCGACGAGTCCCGGGCGTGGGCCCTGCGCCTGTTCGACTCGTCCGCGATCTCGACCGGCGACCTGTTCGCCCTGACGCGGCGCCTGTCCCAGCTCCCGGAGATGGGGGGCGGGCGAGACGCGTCGCTGGTGCTCGCGACGACGGCTTCGACGCGGGACCGGTCGCAGCTGCGCCAGCGCTACGCCACGCTGTGGGGGATGGCCCAGGTCGCGTCGGCGCAGGCCGCCTCGGAGGCCTGGGTGAAGGCGTCGCGTCGCGTCGCGGCCCTGGCCGATCCCGCGACGGACCAGGTCGCCAGCCAGTTGGAGCGCGCGGTGCTCTACTCGCGCCTGTCGGAGAGCGCCTGGTGGGCCTGGCTGGGGCACGCCGACGCATCCGCCGCGGCCCTGGCCCAGGCGGAGCGCCTCGAGGCCCAGGTCGCCGCGCCCCAGCCCGGGCCCAAGCCGCTCCCGGATCCGGGGGGCGACGGCGGGTGGGTCGAACGTTACCTCGCCGCGCAGAACGCCCCGACCACGCGCATGCAGCTCCTCACGGAGATGAACGCGCTGCCGCACAACGTGGGCCCTCTCCAGGCGGAGGTCCTGGTCAAGGAGGCGCTGCGCGGGAGCCCCGTGCAGGTGCGCCGTCTGGCCTCCGAGATCGTGCAGAAGCAGCTCCGCAACGCCGCCGTCGTCAACGCCATGCTCGAACAGCTCCCCACGATGCCATGGACCGGCGAGAACGCCGCGCTCGTGTCGCGGGTGGGCTTCGGCGCCCTGCCGGCGTCCGACGACCCCGCCCGACGCATCGTCGCCAGACGACTGCTGGTCGAGCGGCTCCTGGAACTGCTCGCGTCCGAGGGGGACGCGGGGCGGATCGACGAACTGTCGCGGGAGCTCTCGTCGTCCTACCTGGGGCGGGCGACCACGGCCCCGCCGACCCCCACGAGCGACCGGGCGCCGTCCGACCCGCCCCCGGCGCACCTGGCGGTCGCCCAGGCCCGGGCCCGCTGGCGACGGATTGCCGACGGCGTGGTGGCCGTGGGGCGCGAGCCCCTCTCGATCGAGCAGATCGAGCGCCGGCTGGCGTCGCGGCTTCGGCTGGCGGAGGGCCAGGTGCGGACGTTCGCGGCGGAGCAACTGGCGGTGTGCGAACTGATGGCCTTCACGCTCGCGGCGGAGAGGCCCGAGGAAGCGCCCCGCGCCTCGGAGGTGCTGGAGCGGCTGGCGTCGGAGCGCCGGGCCGCCGACCACGTTCTCACCCAGATCCGGGCCGCCGAGCGGGCCATGCTCGACCTGTGGCTCATCCGCATCGGAGGGCCGGAGCAGTGAGGCGTGCCGTCGTGTTGCTACTGGCGATGGTCGCGGCGGCGCTCGGGGGCGCGACCCAGCCCGAGCCGCACGAGGCCCCCGCGCCGGACCCGCTGGCGCGCTGGAGCGAGGCGCTCGCGGCGCTCGACCCCGCCAAGCCCGGGGCGTACTTCGAACTGGGCGAGAGGATCGCCGACCGCGCGGATCACCCGCTCCACACCCAGACGGCCCGCACGCTCTTCGTGCTCGCCTTCGAGCTCGACCGCACGGCGCGCCAGAGCCAGGGCTGGGCGGCCTCCGCGTGCCTGGCCCTGGCCGACCTCGAATCGCTCTCCCGCGACCGGCAATGGCTGCTGGCGGTGGCTCGGGCGATGGACCGCTCGGGCGGGACGGCGCCGGCCGCCATCGAGCCGCAGCCGCCCCTCCAGACGTCGTTCCTTGCGGCGACCGCGTTGGGGCTGGCGCGGTCGGGCGAGGGCGACCAGGCCCGCCGGCTCCTGGCCCGCGACGACGTCCGCGGCCTGCTCGGCTCCTACGAGCGACTGCTCTCCCCCCTGGGCTACGCCGGGGGTCTTACGGCGCTCGAAGCCCGGCTCCGCGACTGGCCCTGCCGAGAGTGCGGCAACCAGCGCTTCGTCAAGAAGGCCTCGGGCGGGCAGACCACCGCCCGCCTGTGCGGCACGTGCGGGGGCAACCCCGGCCCGACGCTCACGCCCGAGCAGCGGGCCGCCCACCTCCGCTTTGAATCCCTGCTTCTGCGCGGCATCCACCGCTCGTGGTCGGCCCAGATCATCGCCGACACGGGCGTGCCCCTCCGCGACCTCGACCCCGAGCAACTGGCGCCGACCTTCCGCGTCGATCCCGCGAAGCGATACTGGCGGAGCGGCGAATGGACCGACCAGCCCTGACGCCGCGCCGACCGTAGACTCCCCGCCACGGACCGAAGGAGCCCTTATGACCGCCACGCCGGCCCAGCCCCCGCCCCCGACGCCCGCCGGGGCTTCGCCCAAGCCGCAGATCACCTTCGACGAGTTCGCCAGGGTCGACCTGCGGATCGCGCGCGTGATCACGTGCGAGCCGCACCCCTCGGCGGACCGGCTCTGGAAACTGCGGGTCGACGATGGGTCGGGCACGCCCCGCCAGATCTGCGCCGGCGTCCGCGAACACTACACGCCCGACCAGCTCGTCGGTCGGCTCATCGTCATCGTCGCCAACCTCGCGCCGCGCGTGATCCGCGGCGAGGAGTCGCGCGGCATGCTGCTTGCGGCCAGCGACGCGCCCAAGGACGCCACGACGCCCCGGCGCGTCATCGTCCTCAGCCCCAGCGCCGACATCGCGCCGGGATCCATCGTGTCCTAGTGGCGAGAGTCGGAAGTCCGTGGACGGATACGTCCCGGGTGCCACGGGTCATCGGGCGCTTCGCCCGTGACCCGTGCGGCTGTTCGAGGCCCGTCCGGAGGGCGGCACGGGCGACCGCCGGGCGGCTCGCCCGTGGCACCCGCGGCGTCCGCCGGCGCCTTGGTACACGTTCTTCCGACACGCGCCACTAGGCGGGGCTACGGGCGATCCTGAGGGCGGGGCTCGTCGCGGCGGCGGCGCGTCATCGTCTCGAGCTCCGCCATCCGATCGTCCAGGTGCGTCTCGCGTTCCGATTCGAGCCGATCGGCGTCGGCCTTGAGCCGCTCCACGCGGCCCAGCAGCAGTTCGATCTCGCGGCGCTGGGCCCGGAGCCTGGCGTCGAACTGGGCCCCGAGCGATGCGCGGATGGCGTCCAGGTGCTCTCGGAGCGATTCGGGCGTCGCGCCCGGGCGCGCGGCCGCGTGGCGCAGCTCGCGCAGGTCGCGCCCCACCGCCACCGCGCCGCGGATCTCGTCCAGGCGGGCCTGGAAGAGGTCCTCGTCGCGCTGGCGGGCCGAGTCCAGTTCCGCGATCTGCGGGGCCAACCACCCGACCAGGCGCTCGCCCGCCGGTTCGCCGCCGGGATCGAACTCGGCGGCGAGCATCGGCAGGTGCCGCTTGACGAACTCGCGGACGCGCGCGGCGCGGGACGCCGGGTCCTGCCCGCCGGGCCCGGGCGGGCGTGCTTCGTGCTCGGGATCGCCCATCCGCGGGCGCCGAGCGCCGGGCCCCTGTCCCTCGGGGCGCCCGAAGGGCGGGGCGTCCATCGCCAGCTCGCCCATCACGTCGGCGAGCGGGACCCCGGCGTCGAGCTTCTCGACGGCGGCCTCGAGCCGCGACAGCATCGAGCGGGTGTCGTTCAGGCGCCTCGTCAGCCGGCTCTTGACCGCCTCGCGGTCGAGCGGCGCGGCACGCCGCGCCTCCGCAGGCTCGTCCCGCGGCGGCCGCGGCGGCTGGGCCCACGACGCCCAGGCCACCCCGGCGAGCGCGAGCAACGCCAGCACGCGCCCGGTTCGGGCGGCGGTGGACGACGGCCTGCGGGCGTGTGCATGGTTCACGTGCGTGCTCCCTTACATCGACCCGCGACCGTTGGTCAGGTCCGGGCCGGTCTGCCACTCGAATCCTTCGCCCAGGCGGGCCGTCTCGGCGTAGAGCAGGTCCAGCTCGGCGGCGATCGGGTCCTGGTCGTCCAGGGCCGCCACCGTCAACCACGCGGCGACGGCGCCGTCCAGGTCGGAGTCCGTCGTCGCGATGACCGGGGCCTCCGGGGCCGCGGGCGTCGTCGCCTGCCGGTTGAGCCAGACCAGCGCGATGGCGCCGCCCGCGAGCAGCGCCGCCGCCGCCGCGATCCGCATCGGCGACCGGGCCAGCACCCGTGCGAACGGGATCGGCGCCTCGCGCAGGGCCGGCGCACTCCGGTCGGCGACCCGCGACTCCATGCCCGCCGGGGCCGACGAGGCCTCCGCGTGGGCGAGGCGATCCAGGTCCGTCGCGAGGCGGCGATCGGACTCGTCCCAGGCGGGGAGCGGTGGGTGGACGGTCTCGGTCACTGGACACCTCCTCGGCCGAGGCGCGGGCGGCCCGCCTCGTCGGATTCGATCAGCTCCCGCAGCTTGCGGAGGGCCCGGTGGTGCCGGGCCAGCAGCGTGCCCACGGGCTCTTCGAGCAGGGCCGCGATCTGCTTGAAACTCAGCCCGCCGTGGTGCCTCAACTCGACGACCTCGCGGTCGGCGTCGCCGAGGCGGTGGAGCGCCGCCCGCAGGGCCGCGAGGTCCGGCGCCGGGCTGGAATGGCTCCGCGGATCGGCGAGCGGGAGCGCGGCGATGACGTCCGGGTCGGTGGGGGCCGCCTGGCGCTTCACGCGACGGGCGTGGTCCCGCACGCGGTTCATCGCGACGCGGAACAGCCACGACTCGAAGCGTCCCTGCTCCGTGTACTGGCCCGAGCCGAGCTTGGTCGCGATGGTGACGAACACGGACTGGGTGATCTCCTCGGCTTGCTCGTGCCCGCCGCACCGACTCTTGGCCAGGGCGTACACGCGTCGCCCGTACAGGTCAATCACCCGCCGCCACGCGGACTCGTCGCCCTTGGACGCCGCCCGCAGCAGCGTGGCCACCCGGTTCGCGTCGACCTGTCCGTCCTCGGACCGCTTCACCGACGCGAACTCCATTCCCCGTGCAGAACGCCCGTTGGGCCGGCGGTATTGCCCAAGGATAGGGTTATCCGGTCGGGATTCGAACAGGACCCGTTCAGACGTCATGGGCGGCAAACCCCCACCGGAGTCAGGATGTCCGCCATCGCCTATTCCGTCACCGCGACGCTCCCGGACGAGGCCACGGCCCGCGAATACATCGAGTGGCTGGAGGACGGGCACATCGATCGGGTGATCGAGGGTGGGGCCCACAGCGGCATGATCGTCCGGGTCGTCGATCCCGCGGCGCCCATCCGCGTCGAGACCCGCTACATCTTCTCAACCCGGGCCCGCTTCGACGACTACGTGCGCACCGCCGCGCCCGCCCTCAGGGCCGATGGGCTGAAGCGCTTCCCCCCGTCGCGCGGCATCACGTTCGAGCGCCGGGCCGGGGTGGTGCTGTAGGAGTCCGAACGTCCGTTCGTCCGTTCCCGTACACTCGCCTGCCCCAGCCCATGACCTCCCGCCGCGACGACCATGCCCGACCCGCCCGCGAGTTGTCGGACGAGGACCTGTTCCGCAGGTACCTCGGGGGCGACATGGGGTGTTTCCGGTCGCTGGTGGAGCGGCATCACGACGACCTCCTCCGGTTCCTGACGCGGCTGGTCGGGGACCGTGCGGGTGCCGAGGACGTGTTTCAGGACGCGTTCCTCCAGGTCCACCAGTCGGCGGAGACCTTCGACACCTCCCGGCGGTTCAAACCCTGGCTCTTCACGATCGCGGCGAACAAGGGGCGGGACTTCCTGCGTAAGAGGGGCAGGCGGTCGACGCTCGACCTCTCCGCCCCGGTGCAGGGGAATGCCGAGGGCGGGGAGACGTTCGTCGACCTGCTGGCGATCGACGTCCCCCGTCCCGAGCAGGTGGTCGAGGACCGGGAACGCGACGCCCAGGTGCAGCGGGCGGTGGACATGCTCCCCTGGTCGCTGAAGGAGATCCTGCTCTTGGCGTACTTCCAGCGGCTGAGTTATGCCCAGATCGCCGAGGACCTGGAGATCCCGCTCGGGACGGTGAAGTCGAGGCTGCACGCGGCGGTGGCGGCGTTCGCCCGCAACTGGAAGTCGGTCAACGAATCACAATCGCGATAAGCGTGTCCTGGGGGTCCGAGTGTCAATGGACGGGAAGGCGCACGATCACGGCATGCTCGGGGAAGGGCGGGCGGGCCTGAGCCCGGCCGACCGGGCGGCGCTCGACGAGATCCTGAGCGGCGGCTGGGCTCCCGCGTCGAACGAGCGCGGGGCCCGCATGGCGGACCTCCTGGGGCTGCTGGGCGGCACGCCTTGGGCGGACGCGGGCGATCGGGGGACGCTGATTGACGTGACGATGGCGCGCGTGCTGCGGGCCGGTGTGGTGGACGGCGAGCGGGCCATCGAGGCGGCGTTGGTGCCGGACGACCAGGAAGCGCTCGACGCGTGGGTGCTCGGGGGGTACGACCTGTCGCGGGCGCCCGGGTCGCTGCGGGGTCGGCTGGAGGCGCACCAGGCGCTGATGCAGGCCCTGACCGCCGTGCCGCCCTCGAACGAACGGGCGGTGCTCGTGGACCGGACGGTGGCGCGGGTGGACGCGTGGCGTCGGAACGAGGGGCGGCGCCTGCCCATCGAGCCGGTGCCGGCGTACCGGCGGATCCGCTGGCGGGAACTGGCCACGGTCGCGGCGATGGTCATGGTGGGCACGTCGGTGGTGTGGCCCATGGTGTCGGCCGTGCGGCACGCGGCGCAGCGCACGGCGTGCCTCGGTCATTTCAACACGGTGGCATCGGCGATGGGGGCCTACGCCGGTGACTGGCGGGGCTCGATGCCCGTCGCGGTCACCGAGATGGCCGGGCTGCCCTGGTGGGCCGTGCAGCCGGGCAAGCCGGTCGCCAACTCCGCCAACCTCTTCACCCTGCCGCGGACCGGTTACGCCAAGCTCCAGGACCTGGCCTGCGGCGGGAACAGCACCGCGTGCCGCAAGAAGGAAACCCCGCCCAACGCGTGGGATTGGGGCTCGCTGGACGAGGTGTCGTACAGCTACCAGATCATGTTCACGAGCGATCGCCCCGGGTGGGAGGGGGAGGGGGGCAAGGCCGGTCGCATGGCGGTGCTGACGGACCGCTCGCCGGTGGTGCTGCGTGCGGTGCGGGGCGAGTGGGTGTACCCGCTGGAGAACTCGCCCAACCACGCCGGGCGGGGCCAGAACATCCTGTTCACGGACGGGTCGGCGGGGTGGTACGACAGGCCGGTGGTCGGACAGGACAACATCTGGCTCCCGGCGTTCATCGAGGCGGCGATCCGGCGGGCGCTGGAGTCGGACGAGTGGGTGCGTGAACAGCCGCTGCGGGGGATCGAGCTTCCCCAGGGGCACGACGTCTTCGTCGGGCCGTGAGTTGGGTTGTTTGGAAGCGCCTGGCATGGCTTGGGGCCCCTGGCACCGGCGGTCTCCACCAGGAAGGCCGCCGCGACGCTGTGGTGATTGGCTTCGGCGAGGGCCGGCGTCTATAGTCTTGGCCCTGCTCCGGGTCAGGCGGCCGGTCGGGTGCGGAGTTTTCGATGAAGAACAAGACCCACAAAGGGCTGCTGAAGCGGATCCGGATCACCAAGACGGGGAAGGTACGGCACAAGACGGCGGGTCACAAGCACTTGCGTTCGGGCAAGGGGGGGGCCAAGCTCCGCCAGATGCGTCAGGGCGGGGTGATGGCGGACGCGGACGCCAAGCGTCTGGAGCGGTTGCTCTTCCGTCGCCTGCGGGGGCGGACGCAGCCGCGTGCGGCGATCAAGCGGAGTCCGTCGCCGGCGCAGCGTCGTGCGCTGGTGGCGAAGAGGAAGGCCGAGGCGACGAAGTAGGGGCGTGTGCCCCGGGGTGGGCTGTCCGCCGGGATCCAAGCCGGGAGTTCATCCCGCCCCGACCCGGACGCCGGGAGGTTGATCGATGCCCAGGGTGAGGAAGGGCGCGGCTCGCGCCCAGGGGCGCAAGAAGATCCTGCGGGCGGCCCGCGGATACTTCGGCGTCAAGCACAAGCACAAGTACCAGGCCGAGAACCAGCTGGTGCGGTCGGGCGTGTACGCCTTTCGCGACCGGCGTCAGCGCAAGCGCGACTTTCGGGCCCTGTGGATCACGCGGATCACGGCGGCGTGCCGCATGCGGGGCACGCGCTACAGCCGCTTCATGAACGGGCTGAAGCTCGCGGGCGTGCTGCTCAACCGCAAGATGCTCAGCCAGATCGCCATCGACGATCCCAAGCTGTTCGACGGGCTGGTGGAGACGGCCAACAAGAACGCCAGGGCCCTGACCGCCAAGGCCTGAGCGGAGGGTGAGCCAGGATTCCGCGCGGCCCGGCGCCCCGGGCCGCGTGTGCTTTCTGGGGGCGTGGTAGGCTTGGATCCTGGAGGCCGACGCGTGGGATGGTGGTTCGCCAACTTCTGGTCATCGGACCCGATGGTGGCGGTCGCATGGATCGTCTGGGTGGTGGTGTCGATCGTGCTGCACGAGCTTGGGCACGGGTGGGCGGCGATCCGGCTGGGGGACGACACGCCGCGGCGCCTCGGGCACATGACGTGGAACCCCATCGTGCACATGGGGTGGATGAGCCTGGTCATGCTGGCGGTGATCGGGATCGCGTGGGGCATGATGCCCGTGGATCCGTCGCGCCTCCGGGGGCGTCACGGCGACGCGGTGATGTCGGCGGCGGGCCCCGCGGTGAACCTGGCGCTGTTCGGGCTGTGCGTCGTCATGATGCCGGTGACGGCGGCGGTCGTGGACAGCGGCACCAACCTGGGGCGGAACCTGATGACGCTGTGGCTCGTCGGGGGCGCGCTCAACCTCACGCTGATGCTCTTCAACCTCGTGCCCGTGCCGCCGCTCGACGGTTCGCGGATCGCGGCGTCGTTCTCCGAGGGGTACCGGCGTTTCGCGGCGACGGAGCAGGGGGCGGTGGTGTCGCTGATCGCCTTCGTCGTGCTGTTCATGTGGGGCGGGGGCGAGATCTTCGGATTCGGATTCGACGTGACGCGTGCGGCGGCGCGGGCCGGCATGGACCTGCTCGGCGTGCGATGGGGGAGCTCCGCCTAGTGGCGCGAGTCGGGAGTCCGTGGACGGATGCGCGCCGGGTGCCACGGGTCATCGGGCGCTTCGCCCGTGACCCGTGCGGGTCGGGTGTCGGGAGCAAGGCGGCACGGGCGATCCGCCGGGCGGATCGCCCGTGGCACCCGCGGCGTCCGCCCGCGCCTTGGTGCGCGTTCTTCCGACGCACGCCACGAGTGGTGTGTGTCGGAAGTCCGTGGAGGGATGCACTCCGGGTGCCACGGGTCATCGGGCGCTTCGCCCGTGACCCGTGCGGCTGTTCGACGCCGGTCCGGACACCGGCACGGGCGATCCGCCGGGCGGATCGCCCGTGGCACCCGCGGCGTCCGCCCGCGCCTTGGTGCGCGTTCTTCCGAGGCACGCCACGAGTGGTGTGTGTCGGAAGTCCGTGGACGGATGCGCTCCGGGTGCCACGGGTCATCGGGCGCTTCGCCCGATGACCCGTGCGGGTCGGGTGTCGGGAGCAAGGCGGCACGGGCGATCCGCAAGGCGGATCGCCCGTGGCACCCGGAGCGCCCGCCGGCGCCTTGGTGGACGGCTTTCCGACTCGCAGCACTGGCTCAGCCCGGGCCCGCCAAGGCGCAGAGCTTGTAGAGGACGCGGGCGCCGACGTTGGCGTCCCATTCCGGCTCGCCCACGGGGCCCGGGGCCACCTCGACCAGGTCGAAGCCGACGACGCGTTTGCCGCTGGCGCGGAGGGCGTCGAGGAGCAGGGCGGCCTGGTTGAAGGACAGCCCTCCGGGCACGGGCGTGCCGGTGTGCGGGCAGAGCGACGGGTCGAGCCCGTCGACGTCGAAGGAGACGTAGACGGTGTCGGGGAGGGCGCCGATGGCGTGGGCGGCGAGGTCGGAGAAGCGTTCGCCGTCGAGCAGTCGCTGGGCCCAGACGTCGTCGTAGTGGGCGTGCACGCGGTCGCCCTGTGCCTTGGCGAAGTCGACCTCGGCGCGGCAGCAATCACGGAGGCCGACCTGCACCAGGCGCGTGACGCGCTGCAGGTGCGTGAGCACGTTGTGCATGATCGAGGCGTGGGAGAAGGAGAAGCCCTCGTAGGCCTGGCGCAGGTCCATGTGCGCGTCGACGTGAAGGACGCCGATCGGCCCGAACTTCTCGGCGACGGCGCGGATGGCGCCGAAGGGGACGGCGTGCTCGCCGCCGACCACGCCCGGCGTCTTGCCCTCCGCCAGGATGCGGGCCACGCGGTCGTGGACGAAGTCGTTGAGCGCCTCGGAGGCGGCGTTGACGCGGGCGAGGGACTCGGGGTCGGCCTCTCCGCCGCCGGCCTCGATGAGCGGGCGGGCCAGGGCGCCGGCCTGGGCGGACAGCTTGCGGACCTGGCGGTCCTCCTCCTCCATGAAGATCCCGCGCTCGTAGACGGGCCCGAAGCGCCGGTCGAGGAGGTCGACCTGTGCGGAGGCCTGGAGGATGGCGCTGGGCCCGTCGGCGGTGCCCGGGCGGTACGAGGTCGTGGCGTCGAAGGGCACGGGGACGAGCACGATCGACGCCTGCGCGCGGGTGAAGGGGAGGCCGAAGATCCCGGAGCCCGGGGCGGCGGCGTCGTCTGGGTTGAAGGTGGACATGCGCCCTCCTGAGGGTGAGAGGGCAGAGGGTAGCGGGGCGTACGCTCGGGGCGTGAAGTACGGCGTGATCATCCCGGACGGCGCGGCGGACCGGCCCATCCCGGACCTGAACGGGCTGACGGCGATGGAGGCGGCGTCGACCCCAAACCTCGATCGGCTGGCGCAGGCGGGCCGCGTCGGCACCGTCCGGACCACGCCGCCGGGGATGGAGGCCGGGTCGGACGTGTGCTCGATGTGCCTGCTGGGGTACGACCCGGTCAGGTGGCACACGGGGCGGGCCCCGCTGGAGGCGGCGGCCCTGGGGCTGGAGGCCGGGCCCAAGGACTGGATCTTCCGCCTCAACCTGGTGACCACGGGGCTGGCGGGGACGGAGCAGGGCGGGCTGATGCTCGACCACTCCGCCGGGCACATCACCGACGGCGAGGCGCGGTCGCTGGTGTCGGACCTTTCGGCGTACTGGAAGCAGCACGCGCCGGAGTTGGCGGGCGGGATGGTGCTAACGCCGGGCGTGAGCTACCGCAACATCCTGATCGACCGCTCCGGGCGGGACTTCGCGCTGGTCAAGACCACGCCGCCCCACGCGATCCCCAACGAGCCCTGGGCGCCGCACCTGCCCAAGGGCGGCGGCGCGGGGAAGGAAGCGGAGGTGCTGCGGACGCTCATGCGCCTGTCGGCGCAGATGCTCGCCGACCACCCGATCAACCGGGCCCGGGTGGAGGCGGGGCTGCGCCCGGCGACGATGGCGTGGATCTGGGGGCAGGGCGTCAAGCCCAGCGTGCCGAGCTTCAAGGAGAGGTACGGGCTGCGGGGGGCGATGATCACGGCGGTGGACCTGCTGGCGGGGATCGCCACGTACATCGGGTGGGAGCGTCTGAAGGTGCCGGGCATCACGGGCTACCACGACAACGACTACGAGGGCCAGGGAAGGGCGACGATCACGGCGCTGGACGAGTACGACATCGTGTGCTGCCACGTCGAGGCGCCGGACGAGGCGAGCCACCAGGGCGACTGGCAGACCAAGGTGGCGAGCATCGAGGCCATCGACCGGTACGTGGTGGGGCCCGTCGCGCGTCGGCTGGAGGCGTTCGGCGACCCGGCGACCGACCCGTCGGCGGAGGGATGGCGCCTGCTCGTGCTGCCCGACCATTACACGCTGGTGGGCACGCGCAAGCACGACGCGACGCCCCCGCCCTTCCTCATGGCCGGGTCGTGGGTGCGGAGCGTGGTGCCGCGCCGGTTCACCGAGGCGGAGGCGGCCCAGAGCGACCTGCACATCGAGTCCGGGCACGAGCTGATGGAGCACTTCCTCAGGAGCGGGCTGGCCTCGGTCAAGTCTGGGCGGGGCGTGCGGTGAACCCGGCGACGCTGGAGCGCGTGACGCGGGGCTTCGCCGAGCGGTTCGGCGGAGAGCCGACGGCGGCGGCGTGGGCGCCGGGGCGCGTCAACCTCATCGGCGAGCACACCGACTACAGCGGGGGCTTCGTGCTGCCCATGGCGATCGAGCGCGGGATCGCCGCGGTGGCGCGGTCGGCGGTCGGCGAGTCGCGCGTGCTGGCGGTCGACACCGGGGAGACCAGGCCGCTCGACCCCTTGGCGTTCGCGCCGGTGGGGGGTTGGCTCGGGTACGCCGGGGGCGTGCTCGTCCTGCTGGCGCGGCGATCGGGGCGGCCCGGCGCCCTCGAGGTGGCCTTCGGCGGCGACCTGCCCATCGGGGCCGGGCTGTCGAGTTCCGCGGCCCTCGAAGGCGCGGTGAGCCTGGCCGCGGGGCGCGTCATGGGGGTGGAGCTGAGCCCGGCGGAGCGAGCGGCGCTGTGCCGCCGTGGCGAGCACGAGTACGCGGGCGTGCCCTGCGGGATCATGGACCAGGCGATCGTGTGCTCGGCGGTCGCGGGGCACGCGCTCCTGATCGACTGCCGCGACGCATCGATGAGCCCCGTGCCGATCCCCGATGACGCCGCGGTCGTGGTGATGAACACGGGCGTGCGGCACGACCTTGCGTCGGGGGAGTACGCCCGGCGGCGGCGGGCGAGCGCCGCTGCGGCCGCGGCGCTCGGTGTCGAGTCGCTCCGCGACATCGACGAGGAAGGGCTGGCGGGGCGTGCCGGGGGGCTGAGCGAAGACCTGGCCCGGTGCGTCAGGCACGTGGTCGGCGAGAACGCGCGGGCGCGCCGAGCCGCCCGGGCCCTGGGCGAGGGCGACCTGGGGCTTGTCGGCTCGTTGATGAACCTGTCGCACGACTCGCTGCGTGACGACTTCCGGGTATCCTGCGCGGAGCTGGACACGCTGGTCGAGGCCGCTCGGGGCGTGCCGGGCGTGTACGGGGCCCGGATGACCGGCGCCGGGTTCGGCGGGTGCGCCATCGCGCTGGCTCGGCCCGAGGCGGTCGCGGCGCTGGCGGGGGCCGTAGCGTGCGAGTACCGGCGTCGGCACGGGCGTCGGGCGGAGGTGTTCGTGAGCGGGGCGTGCGGGCCGGCGGGGATGGTGGACCTCTGATCGGAGGCGCGATGGGGACAAGCGGCTTGGGCCTGCCACAGAGAGCGCTGATCGGCATGGTGCATGTCGGGGCCCTCCCCGGGACGCCGGGCGCGCGCCTGGGCGTCGCCGACCTCGCCGAGCGGGCGGCCGACGAGGCCCGCGTGCTCGCCGACGCCGGGTTCGAGGGGGTCATCGTCGAGAACATGCACGACCGCCCGTACGTGGTCGGGCCGCACGGCCCGGAGATTGTGGCGGCGATGACGCGCGTGGCGGGGGCGGTGCGCTGGGCGGCGCCGGGGCTGGTGCTGGGCGTGCAGATCCTGGCGGCGGGGGAGCGCGAGGCGGTCGGCGTGGCGCACGCGGTGGGGGCGTCGTTCGTGCGCTGCGAGAACTTCGTCTTCGCGCACGTCGCCGACGAGGGGCTCATGGAGCGGGCCTGCGCCGGGCCGCTGCTGCGGTTCCGGCGGGCGATCGGGGCCGAGGGCGTGCGCCTGCTGTGCGACCTGAAGAAGAAGCACGCGGCCCACGCGATCACCGCGGACGTGCCGCTCGCCCGGGCCGCCGCCGCCGCGGAGTTCTTCGGCGCCGACGGCGTGATCGTCAGCGGCGCGCACACCGGCGAGGCGACCCGCCCCGACGACGTGAGGGAGGCCAAGGGCGGGTGTGGGCTGCCGGTGCTGGTCGGGTCGGGCGTGGCCCCCGCCGACGTGCCGGCGCTCCTGGCCCACGCCGACGCGTTGATCGTGGGGTCGTCCATCAAGGCGGGCGGCGTGTGGTCCGGGGCGATCGACGCTGACCGCTGCCGCCAAGTCGTCAGGGCGCGGGGCTGATGGGCGGCATGCCCGACCAGCCCGTGCGCGGCCTCCGCCGCCTGCTGGCGCCCGCAGCCTGGTGCGGGGCGATCGGGCTGGTGCTCGTGCTTGCGGCCCAGGCCGCCCTGCGGTTCCTGCGGGTCGAAGCCCCGATGGGGGAGTTGGAGACGGGCTCGTCGGGCGACTTCGTGCACTACTATCACGCGGCCCAGGCGGTGCTCGACGGCGCCGACCTCTACGCCGCGGGCATCCGCTGGTACATCTACCCGCCCCTGTTCGCGGTGCTGCTGGCGCCCCTGGCGGTGCTGCCCTTCGGCGCCGCGGCGGCGTCGTGGACGGCCCTCAACGCCGCGCTGATCGTGGCGACGCTGGTCGTCGGCGCCCGCGAGTGTGTCCGGCGCTTCGGGCCGCGCGTCGACGAGGCGCTCCTGCCCGTGGCCCTGCTCGTGGCGGCCCTCGTCATGTCGGACAAGATCAGGGCCGACCTGCGCCTGGGCCAGACCGACGCCCTCATCCTGCTCGCCATGACGCTGGGGCTCGTCTGGGTCGGCAGGCGCGCGGCCCTTTGCGGGCTGGCGATCGGGTTCGTCATCAACATCAAGTACCAGGGGCTGGTGTTCCTGCCCTACCTGCTCGTCCGGCGCCGGTGGCGCGAGGCGGCGTGGTCGGCCGCGTGGTCCGCCGCGTTCGCGCTCTCCACGTCGCTGGTCTTCGGCTGGGAGCGGAACCTGGGGTACCTGCGATCGGCGTTCGCCGGGCTGGCGGAAGGCGTCTTCGGGTCCGTGCGCTCGGGCGAGGGGCGCCCCACGCTCTTCCCGCTCGAGTGGGAGCGCAGCGTCTCGATCCCGAGCGTGCTGGCAAGGGCCGCCGGGGCCCTCGGCGCGCCCGCGGCCCTCGTCTGGCTCGGCACGCTGGTGCTCGGGGCGGGCGCGGTCTCGATCGGCTGGGCCATCTACCGCCGGCACGGATTCGGGCTCTGGGGCAGCGGTCAGGCCCCGGCGGTGGTGGGGCTGGAGTGGTGCGGGCTGATCGCGGGCGTGCTGGCCTTTTCCCCCCAGACGACCTCGCGGCACCTGTACGCCCTGCTGCTGCCCGTGCTGGCGGCGAGCGTGCTCCTGGTCGGGCGTCGCCCGTGGGCGGAGGGGGCGCCCGCGCGATGGCCGTTGCTCGCGGCGATGCTCGTGCTGGCGGCGGGGCTGAGGCTGCCCCCTGGCGGGGGCGGGTTTGAGGGCGCGGTGGCGTGGTGGCGCGCGGTCGGCGGGGCGACGTGGTGCCAGTTGGTCTTCTTCTTCGCGTTGCTGTGGGCCGGGCTGGGCTGGGCCCGTCGGCTCGGCGCCGAGGGCGGGCGGTCGGGCGTTGCGTAAGCTTGCCCGGTCGCGGGCGCCGCGATCGTCCATGCCGCACGCACCCGCGGACAGCGTCGCGAACGCCGACTCGACCCAGGCGGTCGAGTTGTCGGTGATCGTGCCCGCGTACCGCGAGGGCGGGCGGATCGAGCGCACGCTATCGGACCTCGTGCCGACGCTGGAGGGCGGGCCCCGGACCAGCGAGCTTGTGCTGGTCAACGACGGGTCCGACGACGGCACCCAGGGCGCGATCGACGCCTGGCGCCGGGACCGCGCGAGCGGCGCCCTGGTGCGCATTGTCGTCCTCCGGCACGGGGTGAACCTGGGGAAGGGCGCGGCGGTGCGCACGGGCCTGGCGCACTCGACCGGGGCTTGGAGGCTGGTGATGGACGCCGACAACGCCTGCCGCGTGAGCGAGGTCGAGCGGCTGCTGGCGAGGGCGAGGCCCGGCGTGGGGATGGTGGCGGGGTCGCGTCGAGCGGCGGACGCGCGGGTGACCGTGTCGCGTGACCGTCGCCTGTTCTCGACGGTGTTCCGGGGCACGCTGCGCCTGATGGGATTGGCGTTGCTCGGCGACACGCAGTGCGGCTTCAAGCTCTACAGCGCCGAGCTGGCGCGGGTCGTCGGGGAGTACGCCCGCGAGGACGGGTTCGTTTTCGACGTGGAGCATCTGTCCCTGGCGCGGGCCGCGGGGCTGGGGATCGCCGAGGTGGGCGTCCAATGGCACGAGCAGGGGGGGAGCACGGTGAGGCCGATCCGCGACGGGGTGCGGATGCTGGTCGGAGCGGCGCGGATCCGCTGGCGGCTGCGGGGCGGGCTGCCGCGGCGGGCGAGGTCGCAGGTCGAGGCCAAGCCCGCGGGCGTGGGGGCGGCGAGGTGAGCCGGATAATCTTGGTGCGGCGCGGGCATGGAGGGCGCGCCCCGGTATGACGCAGATCCTGGCCCTGGCCGCGTTCCTGCTGATCCTGGTGCACGACCTGTTCGGCGGCGCGCTGCTCGCGGGGTCGCCGAGGGGCGCCTGGGTCGTCGCGGCGACGCTCGCCCCGCTGGCGCTGCTCGCGGCGGCGGTGCACGCGGTCTCGATCCACACGGCGCGGCGGCTGGACCGCGGCGCGCCGTTCCGTGCGGCGAACACGGCCGAGGGGGCGCTGGGGGCGGCGCGGCTGGTGGGCGGGGCCTGCTACGCGGGGGGCGTGCTGATCCTGGGGTGGCCCGACGTCGTGCGCGGCGCCATGGGCAACACGATCCTGCTCGACGAGCTGGTGATCGCGGCCCCGTTCCTGGCGTTCCTGGTGGTGGGCTGGGTGTCCATCTGGGGCGTGGATCGGCGGCTGCGCGAGGCGACGATGCTCAAGCACCTGGACGACGGGGCCGAGCCCGTGCCCCCGCTGGGGGCCGCGGCGTTCGTGCTCATGTCGACGCGGCACCACCTGCTCCTGGTGCTGGTGCCCGTCGCGATGGTGATGGCGTGGACGGAGCTGGTCGATCGCGGGCTGGGCGCCATCGGCTCCAGGTTGGAGCGCGGCGGGGGGCTGCCCGCCTGGCTGGGATCGATGGAATCGGCGAGCGCGGCGGCGGCGCTGGCGCAGCTCGCGGGCATCGCGGCGATCGTCGTGCTCTCGCCGCTGCTCCTGCGACGTCTCTGGAGCACCTCGCCCCTCGCCGGCCCCCTGCGGGACACGCTGGTGGGCATGGCCCGGCGCTACGGCGTGCGGCTGGGGCGGCCGCTGGTGTGGCGCACGCATGGGCTGATGGTCAACGGCGCGATCCTGGGGGCCTTCTGGCCCGCCCGCTACCTGCTGCTCACCGACGCGCTGCTCGAACACCTCTCCGCGGAGCAGATCGAGGCGGTGGCGGCCCACGAGATCGGGCACGCCCGCCTTCGGCACCTGCTCTGGCTGGGGGCCGCGGTGATCGCCACGCTCCAGGCCGTCGGCGTGGGGGCCCATTGGCTTGGGGTCCGGGGGGACGAAGCGAGCGCGGCGGCCGGCGCGACGCTGGTGCTCTCGCTCGCCGCCGCCGCGGGCGTCTTCACGTGCGTGAGCCGGGTCTTCGAGTGGCAGGCCGACGCCTTCGCCGTCAGGCACCTGAGCCTGACCCTGCCGGCGCCCCTGCCCGGGCGGGCGCCGGCGATGACCGAGCACGCCGCGACGATCATGACGGCGGCGCTGCGGAACGTCGCGGAATGGAACGGCGTGCCCGTGGGCCGCCCGAGCTGGCGCCACGGGTCGATCGCCCTGCGCCAGCAGAAGCTGTGGAAGCTCGTGGGCGTTCCGGTCGATGAACTGCCCATCGATCGGCGTGTCCGGCGGATCAAGGGGGCCACGGCGGTGGCGCTGGCGGCGGGCGTCGGGGCCATGTTCCTGCTGCCCTTGTGATGAGGTGCGATTGGGATTGACCTCCATCGAGTCCGGGTTGTGCCAGCGGATCGAGTCGCGCCGCTCGGCGCTGCTCGACGACCTGCGCCTGCACGTCGGGCTGCCCACGGGCGGGTTCAACGCCGAGGCCCTGGACCGGGAGCGCGGGATCTTCTGCGAGCGCCTCGGGCGGCTGGGTGCGGACGTCCGGCTCGTGCCGGGCGAACCGGCGGAGGAGTGGCTGACCGGGGCGGGACGCGCCCCGCCCCCGACCGCGGTGTGCTCGCGGCTCCGCCCCGGCGCCCGGTGCCGAGTGCTCCTCTCGGGGCACCTCGACACGGTGCACGACCCGGCGGGGCCGTTCCGCGAGCTGGTGGTGTCCGGCGACGGGTCGCGGGCGACCGGGCCCGGGTGCGTGGACATGAAGGGCGGGCTCGTGATCGCCGTCGCCGCGCTCGAAGCCCTCGACGAGGCCGGGCTCGAGGTCTCCTGGACCTTCGTGTTCAACAGCGACGAGGAGACGGGGTCGTACCACTCGTCGGCGGCGCTGGGCGACCAGGCCCGGCGGCACGACGTCGGGCTGGTGTTCGAGCCGGCGATGGGCAACGGCGGGCTCGTGGTGGAGCGCTCGGGGAGCGGGCAGTTCGTGATCGACGTGGAGGGGCGATCGGCGCACGTGGGGCGCGACTTTGCGTCCGGGGCCTCCGCCGTGGTCGGGCTGGCCCGGTGCATCGTGCGGTGCGACGGGCTGGTGGACGTGCCGGGAGGCGTCGTGGTCAACCTTGCACCGATCTCGGGGGGCGTGGCGCCCAACGTGGTTCCCGACCGGGCCCGGGCGCTCGGGAACGTGCGCTTCAAGACGGCCGAGCAGTCGGAGCGCCTCGGGCGGGAGCTGGACGCGTTGTCGACGCCGGGCGACTCGCTGCCGCGCGTCCGGGTGCGCCGCAGCTTCGCCCGCCCCGCCAAGCCCTTGACCGACGGCGTGCGGGGGCTGGCGGCGCTGGTCCGTCGGGCCAGCGAGGACCTGGGGCGCGAGCTGCCGTGGGGCTCGACGGGCGGCGTGTGCGACGGGAACAACCTCCAGGCGCATGGGCTGCCCACGGTCGATACGCTTGGCGTGCGGGGCGGGGGGCTCCACACGACCGACGAGTGGATCGAGCTTCCCAGCCTCGTCGAGCGCTGCCAGTTGGCGGCGCTCGTGATCCACCGGCTGACCGAGGGCGGGGCGCCGCCGCCCGTGCCGGCGGGCTGACACGGGCCTTCAGGGAACACAATGACGACGACGCAGACACCGACGCCCACCTCCGCAGCGACCGAGTTGACGGCGGGCGAGCGCCTCGCCGCCAACCCCAGGGTGCGGGAGGCGGTCGACGCCGCGCTGAAGGAACTGCGGGCCGCGTCGGCCCAGATCACCGAGGCCCGCCCCCCCCTGCCCGGGCGGAAGCAGGGGTACGAGGACCTGATGGCCCGGGCCGCCGCGGCTCGGGGGCGCCCGCTGCTCTACCCCATGCTGGGCTCGGGCGTGGGGAACGGGCCGCTGGTGGAGCTGGCCGACGGCAGCGTGAAGTGGGACATGATCTGCGGGATCGGCGTGCACTTCTTCGGGCACTCCGACGCCGACCTGGCCGAGCGGGCCCTCGTCTCGGGCCTCGACGACACGCTCAAGCACGGCAACCTGCAGTCCAACTTCGAGCCCTACCGCTTCGCCGAGGTGCTGCTCGAACAGGCCCGCAAGAGCAGCCGGCTCAAGTACTCGTACCTGGCGACGGGCGGCGCGATGGCCAACGAGAACGCGCTGAAGGTGTGCTTCCAGAAGAAGTACCTGGACCAGGTCCAGGGCCCGGCGGGCGGCGCGGCCGTCAAGCCCGAGGTGCTGCTCGCCAACACCACGCCCAGCATGCGCGTGCTGGCGTTCCAGGACTGCTTCATGGGGCGGTCGCTGGTCATGGCCCAGATCGGCGACAGCCACCAGGGGCGCGAGGGGCTTCCCAACGGCGTGTTCGTCGACTACGTGCCCTTCTGGGACCCCTGGGCCGCGGAGCGCCTCGGCCCGGGCCCACAGGGCAAGGCCCGTTTCATTGACGCCGCGGTGAAGCAGGTGGAGCAGTACGCCCGGCGCTACCCGGGCGGGCACGCGTGCTTCATCTTCGAGCTGGCCCAGGGCGAGGGCGGGTTCAACGTAGGGGACCGCGACTTCTTCAAGGCGCTGATGGACGCGTGCCGGGCCCACCGCATCGCCATCTGGGACGACGAGATCCAGACCTTCGGGCGCACGCCCCGGATGTTCGCCTACGAGCACTTCGACCTGGGCGACTACGTCGACGTGCTCTGCGTCGGCAAGATGACGCAGGCCTGCGCGACGCTGTGGACCGAGGAGTTCAACCCCAGGTCGGCCCTCCTCTCCGGTACCTTCACCGGGGAGGGCGTCTCCTTCCGCGTCGGGCAGCGCGTCATCGAGCGGCTGGCCGACCCCGCCAACGGGTACTTCGGCGAGCGCGGGCACTTCGCGCGCCACCACGCCCTCTTCCGCTCGCACGCCCGGGCCCTGATCCAGAAGCACCCCGAGTGGTTCCCGCCGGTCGACGCCCTCAACGGCGGCGGCGACCGCCTGGTCGACGGGTTGGGAGGCATGATGCGCCTGACCCCCTTCGGCGGGCGGAAGGACAAGGTCCAGGCCGCGTGCAAGGCGTGCTTCGAGGAGGGCGTGATCGTCTTCTACTGCGGGCACGGCCCGTACCACCTGCGCATGCTGCCGCCCCTGCCCGCGATGAGGGACGAGCACTGGCCCAAGGTCTTCGCGTGCCTGGAGAAGGGGCTGGCCAGGGCCGCGGGCTGACGCAGGCGCCTCCGTCACGCCGGGGATGAGGAGTCCGCGACGGATCCCCGGATCGATCCCGGGAAGCGTGCGACGTCCGTGCGGAACGGCGCGTGACGCCCTTCAGACCCCCGCGGGCACGGGCTCTTCGATGGGCGGGGCGGGCGCGTCTTCCGCCGCCGGCAGGCCCGCGGCCCTGAGCAGCTCGAGCGCCTTGGCGATGCCCTGGTCCTGCTCGCCGCGCCGGGGCGTCGGGGCGAAGGCGTCGGGTCGGAGGGGGTTGCCCTCCAGGCGGCGCCCCCTGGCGGTGAGGAAGTCGGCGCCCGGGTACTGGATCTCGAACCCGTGCGGCAGGCGGGCGAAGCTGGAGAAGAGCACGGCCCCGGCGGTGGGGGAGCCGACGATCGGCGAGTCGAGCGACTCCTTCAGCGCCGCCGCGGCGATCTCCGAGCAACTGGCCGACCCGCGGTTGACGAGCACGGCGATCCGGCCGGCGAAGGGCTTGCCGTCGCGGGCGCTGGTCGACATGCGCCGGGCCGCCGACTCGGCCATGGCCTCCAGGTCGACCGACTCCTTGCCATCGTCGTCGGTCCGGGTCTTGACGGCGACGACCTTGGAGAGGGGCGTGCCCACGACGGTCTCGGGCGGCAGGAGCATCCCGAGCAGGTGCATGAGGTTGCGGAGCTGGCCCCCGCCGTTGGAGCGCAGGTCGAGGATCAGGCGGTTCGCCTTGCGGGCCTCCTCCATGAGCTTCTCGATGTTCTTGCGGTCGTAGCCGGTGGAGAAGGTCCAGACCTTGAGCACGGCGGTGTCATCGTCGGCCCAGGTGAGCGTCTCGGGCCTCCTGTTGGAGAGGCGCTGCCGCATGAGCGTGAGGTCGCGGACCTCGCCCGTGGCGGACATCACCTTGATCGTGAGCGTGGAGCCCTCGGCACCCTGCAGGTCCGTCACGCCGTCGGCCGCCTGCCCGTCCACCTGGACGATGCGGTCGCCGGCCTGGAGCCCGGCGGTCTCGGCGGGGGACTCGGGGACGACGTCGGTGAGCAGCAGCCCGTCGCCCTCGGGGCGGGCCTGGACGCCGATGCCCACCGTGGTGTTCGTGACGCGGGCCTCGCGGGCCTGGGGCGTGCGCAGGCGGATGTGGCTGATGCCGAACTGGCGGAGGGCCCGGTTGGTGGCCCTGACGAAGGCGGCGTGGTCGGCGGCCTTGTCGATCTCGCCGCGCTGGGCTTCGAGCTTCTCGGGCCACTGGCTCAGGTCGATCCCCGGGACGTACGCCCGCTCGGTCACGATGCGGGTGACGCCGGCGAGGACCTCGTCGCGCTGCTCGGGGGTCAGGGGCTGGGCCCAGGCCGCGGCGGTCAGGAGCAGCGTGAGGATCCACGCGGTCAGGCGGCTCGATCGCATGGGCGTAGTGTGACGCGAAGGCCCGCGGATTTCAAGCCCGTTTCGGGCTCACTCGCCCGGGATGTGCGAGATCACGCCCTCCCAGGGGCTGCTGGCGCTGGCGTACAGGCGCCTGGGGATCCGGCCCGCCAGGCGGCTGTGCCGACCGGCGAGCACCGCGTGACGCATGGCGTGTGCCATCAGGACCGGGTCCTTGGCGTGGGCGACGGCGGTGTTGAGCAGCACGCCGTCGGCCCCCAGCTCCATGGCGATCGACACGTCGCTGGCCGAGCCGACCCCCGCGTCGACGATGACCGGGTACGCCGCGTCCCCCTCCTTGAGCAGCTCCAGGCACAGGACGACGTTGTTGCGGTTCAGGACGCCCTGGCCCGACCCGATAGGGCTGCCCGCGGGCATGACGCTGGCCGCCCCGGCCTCCTTGATCCGCACCGCCGCGATCGGGTCGTCGCTCGTGTACGCCAGGACCTGGAACCCATCCTTGACCAGTTCGCGCGTGGCCTCCACGGTGCCGGCGGGGTCGGGCAGGAGCGTCTTGCGGTCCCCCAGCACCTCGACCTTCACCCACGACGCCCCCGGGTTGCGGAGCTGCTCGAGCAGCTCGCGCCCGAGGCGGGCGACGCGCACGGCGTCGGGCGCCGAGAAGCACCCGGCGGTGTTGGGCAGCACCGTGTACCGCGACAGGTCGAGGTGGTCCAGCAGCGACTGGCCCTTGTCGTTGTAGAGGCGCTCGCGCCGCACCGCGACCGTCACCACCTCGGCGCCGCTGGCGTCGAGCGCCGCCCGCATGACGCCCGCGTCGCGGTACTTGCCCGTGCCGACGATCAGGCGGCTGGCGAGCCGGCGTCCGCCCAGCACGAGGGGCTCGACGCCCGGCTCGGGGGTGTCGCGGGGCTGGTTCATCGGGATGGACGCCGCGTGGCTCACTCCGGGCTCTCCGTGCTCAACCGCCGCCGACCAGGGTGACCAGTTCGACCCGGTCCCCCCCGGCGAGGGGCGTGGATTCGTGCTCGCGGCGCGGGACCAGGCGGGTGTTGACCTCGGCGGCGCACGCGGCCCGCGCCAGGCCAACCCGCTCGATCAACTCGCGGAGCGTGGTGCCCTCGGGCACCTGCTCGGCCTTGCCGTTGACGATCACCTCCATGCGCGGAACTCTAGTTCGGGGGCCGGGGGCGCGCCGCGATCGAGCGGCCCGCCACCCCGTCGGGCGATACGCTTCACGGCTGGCACAGGAGGCCCCGACGATGGCGGTCGGCAAGGAAGCGATGGCGGGCGCGCCGTGGGTGCGCAGGGTGCTCCTGGTCGCCCTGGGCTGCCTGCTCGCGGCGGGGGTGCCCGCCTGCGGCGACGGCGACGGGTACAGCCAGGAGACCCCCGACGCCACCCTCCGCACCGCCCGCAAGATGGTCGAAAGGGGCGAGGCGAAGAAGATCGTTACCCTCATCCACGCCGACTCGCGCGAGATGGCGGCGGTGCTCAAGCGACTGGGGTCGCTGCTGGGAAACATGCAGGACCTGGCCGGGGAGATCGCCAAGGCCTTTCCTCAGGAGGTCGAGAAGCTCAAGGGCGACGTCGAGAAGGGGTCCGGGTCGGCGCGGGCCCAAGGGTTGCTCCAGGCGTTCACCGGCGGACGCCCCCCGCGGGACCGCAACGCCGCCCGGGCCCAGCAGAACCAGTTCGCCCTGCTGATCCGCAATGTCTTCGCCGACCCCTTCGGATGGCTGGCGGACCAGGAGGGTCGGCTGTCGACGGCGTTCGTCGACGACTCCACGGTCGCGATCCTGTACGACGACAAGCCGGTCATCCCGGTGATCGGGCTGCTCATGCGCCAGCGCCGGGGGCTGTGGTACATCGAGCTGCCCACGGGCATGCCCGGCGCGGACAAGTTCCTTCCCCGCAGCCGCGAGGAGTACTCGGTCATCGGCAGCGTCGTCAAGGTCTTCGACCAGGTGGTGATCGACCTGACCGCGGACGTGCGCACGCGGCGCGTCTCGAACCTCGACGGCCTGTCGCGCAACGCGGGCGAGAAGGCCTTCATCCCCATGGCGATGGCGTTCTACGCCTACACGAGGTTGCTCGAGGACCGGAGCAAGGCCCCCGGCCCCCGGTAGACCCTACCAGGGCGCCCCCGTCCCCCGCAGGTCGCTCGGCGTCCTGCCGGGCTGGGCCCCGAACCCGGGGAAGCGCAGCCCCGCGTCCCCACCGGTCCCCAGCGGGCGGAGCGTCAGCCCGAGCGTCGTCTCGCTGGTGATCGTGTTGTACCCGACGGACACGGCGACCAGGATGCCGGCGGAGAAGCGCCGCACCTCGGCGGTCACGCTGTGCAGGTCGTCGTTCTTGAGGTCGTAGCTGCCGACCAGGAGCAGGTTGTAGCGACGGCTCATGGCGTACTGCACGCCCGCGTCCAGGTACGTCGAGTCCTGGCTGTTGATGAACCGCCCCTCGGCGAAGCTGGAGAAGGTCGGGGCGTGCTGGACCAGGGCCCCGGCGCTGGTGCGGGCCTGCTGGTTGAGCTCCAGGTCGAAGACGGCGCTGGACGCGACGGCCACCGCGTCGGTCGTCTGCCACACCAGGTCGGCGGTCACGTACTCGCCGGGCTGCGACTGCTCCGGGCGCGCGGGCGTCCAGCGCCCGATGGGCGAGTCGCGGTCGGCGTCGCCCGAGAAGAGGACCACGGCGGCGTCGAGCCTCAGCACGTCCACCGTGCTCCAGCGCCCCGCCCCGCCGCGCTGGGTCTGCCACGTCTGGTCCAGGCCCACCCGCACCGCCGAGCCCTCGGCGATCGACTCGACCTCCTCGTCGTACACGGGCAGGTCGACGCGGTCGACGGTCGAGCCCGCGTGCCACACCGTCACGCTCGGCTCGACGACGTGCCGGATCCGGCGCAGGTCGAGGAGGCGCGACGAAACCGAGTCGTCGACGCGCTGCAACGTCGTCGCGGCTCGCACGCCCGCGCCGGCCCACACCCTGTTGTTGTCGTCCTCGTCGGGCGAGAACTCGGCGAAGTCGTCGTCGTACGCCGTGAACCGCCCGACCACGAAGGGCGTGAAGCGCACCGGGCCCAGGGCGAAGGGGGCCGTGAACTCCTGGCGGACGTCGAAGCGCGAGACGTCGGCCTCGAAGAGGCCCTCGCGCCGCAGGCGCTGGGCGATCGTCTCGTCGGGGTCGATCCCGAAGGCCCGGCGCGAGAGCGACGGGAAGGTGAATCCGCGCTCGCGGGCCGCGGGCTTGTCGAAGTTCATCCCCAGGCGGCCCAGCCGCGCGTCGGTCCAGCTCTGGACGGCGCCCGGGGCCAGCCCGGGCAGCAGGTCCTGGGCATGGAGGACGTACCCGATCTCGGGAAGGCGCGTGATGCTGTAACCCTGGCTCTGCAGGAGGTGCTCGTTGGCGACGAAATCGTTGAGGTCGCCCTTGGCCCGGAACCAGACCAACTCGTTCTCGTGCCGGCGCGTGACCATGGCCTGGGTCGCGAACTCGCGGCGGGTCTCGCCGAGGCGCTCCAGGAATGCGTCGACAAAGGCGGGGTCGCCGAGGTACGAGGCTTCGAAGTACGCGGACCAGCGCTCGTCGATCTTGTGCCGGTGCTCGCCCAGGACCATGCCGCGGGTCGTGCCCCCGCGGTCGAGCTTGGTGCCGGGCTTGAAGAGGTCGGTGCCGCGGTCGTCGATGACCGAGTAGGCGAACAGGCCCCCCGCCGCGGAGGGGCGATCCCACTCCAGCTCCGTCCCCAGGGCCGGCCCGCGGTCGAGGTACCAGTCGGCGAGCAGGTCGGTCCGGACGTCGCCGCGCTTCTTGATGCCCAGCAGGTGGAAGAGATCCCACTGCGTCTTGATGCCCGGGCCGGTCGCGTTGCTGTTGGAGAGCGACACGTCGCGGAGCGGGAACGTCTCGGGGCTGCCCGAGTAGGAGGGCAGCCAGGCGAACGGCACGTCCCCCGCCCGCAGCGTGACCCCCTTGGCCTCGACGGACAGGCGCGACGGCTCGGGGCGGGCCGGGTCGGCGGTGTCGCTGGTCGGCGGGAGGGCGGTGATCGCCGGCGCCGGCGGCGGCGCCGACGCGTCACGCCGGATCGTCACCTCGCGGGCCCCGATCGAGAACCCGGGGCGGAAGAAGGCGCTGGCCGACAGCCGCGCCTGCGTCGCGTGGAACTCGTCCTGCGACACCTGCCGGATGGCCTCGGCCCTTGCGTACAGCGGCAGGCGCCGCAGGCGGTCGTAGGTCCAGAACACCGCGTCGAGCACCACCGCCTTGTTGCGCTTGACGTCGTAGAAGACCCGCTGCCCGCGGAGCGTGTACTGCCCGTCGCTGGCGATCACGTCGCCTTCGAGATAGATGCCCTCCACCTGGTCGATTCCGATGCTCCCCACCTGGTCCAGCCCGGAGCCGGTCAGAAACACCACGACCCGCTGGGCCGTCAGGTCGAGGGTCTGGGCGCCCGAGTGGTCGGCGTACTGCAGCGCCACGCCGCCGGTCAGGATCAGCGCGTTCTCCGTCTCGCCCGCGACGAACGTCGCCCGCTCCCCCGGCGCGATCGCGAGCGTGCCGGTCGTGGCGAAGATCGGCCTGCGGGGCGGCGGAGCGGGCGGAGTGCCCGCGGCCGCGGGAGACGGCGCGGGCTTGGCGGGCTCGGGGCGGGCGGTCAGC